>CAVIHT010000005.1:0-92374 GCA_963642795.1 Bacteroidaceae bacterium | reverse complement strand
TCCCTCATGTGCTTCCGCAACAAGCATGGTGAAATATTGATAGAAACACCAAATAAAAAAGTCAAAACGTACTACAGGCTCCTTGGCGAAACCGTCCCGGCAAGCCTGAAAATCAAAGACTTCCGGCGAAAGGTCATGCTCTCGTGAGTGTAGTGCTACTTTTGGCATTATTTAAAGATAAATAGTTCAAGTCTGATACATCGTTGAACAAATCGCTAACCTCTTTTGAAACTTTTGAGAAATCAATCAATATATATGACTTATGCTCATTGCGGGCAAACTCCTCGGCAATAGTTGATTTACCAACACGACGAGCTCCTTGTATAAGCAATGCAGTATCACCATTGCGCTCCTGTTTCCATTTGAACATGGTGTCGTACATCTTTCTCTTAAAACGAATTACCCCCCCCCCCCTCTGCCATAGCCTTTGAATTTTAGGCGAAAATAATGCATCTGTGCCTTTCCACCAAATGTTTTCTCACATTTTGCCGTTTTCCACCAAATTTATAGTTGGCTTTTTGCCGTTTTCCACCAAATCTTAACGACGACTATTGCTGGTGGATAATGTTTTGGAAGGAGTTGCTGTTGATTCATCGAGCATTTATTATAATACGGATAATACGGAACAGAAGTGGCATTATGTTAATTATGCGAACGTTTCAGCTATCGGAATGGTCAAAGGAGGATTCTTCAGCAAGTTTAAAGAGGATTTTAATATAGGCTTTCTTGGAGGGGGCTTTATCTTAATAGTCAGAGAATTGATAGCTTTGCATCTGGATTGATTATTTTGACTTTTTGCCGCCTTTTGAGGTCTTTTCCAAAATATTTTGCGGTTTGGGGGATTTTGCATAAATTTGCAGTCTGTTTTATGGCCGTGGAGCTCCGGAAGTTCCGTGCCGAGTGTGCGGGCGCTTGCGGCTGAAACTTAATTAAGTTTTGTTTTTATGTACGCAATTGTTGACATTGCAGGACAGCAGTTCAAGGTTGAGGCCGGAAAAGAGATCTTTGTTAACCGTCTCGCGGCGGCCAAGGATTCTTCAGTCGAGTTCGACAAAGTGCTGCTGGTTGACTCCGAAGGGCAGATCAAGCTCGGTAATCCTTATGTAAAGGGCGCAGTCGTCAAGGCCACCGTTCTCGATGACGAGGCAAAGGCTGACAAGGTGCTCGTGTTCAAGAAAATCCGTCGCAAGGGATTCCAGAAGCTCAATGGCCACCGCCAGAAGCTTTCCAAGATCCGTATCGATGAAATCGCTTAATTTCTAAAGAGTAACAGATTATGGCACACAAGAAAGGACAATCAAGTTCAAAGAACGGTCGTGAGTCTCATTCCAAAAGGCTTGGACTCAAGAAATTCGGCGGTGAGGTCGTAAAGGCCGGCAACATCATCGTAAGGCAGAGAGGCACAGTGCATAATCCTGACAAGAACGTCGGGATGGGCAAGGATCACACTCTCTACGCTCTGGTTGACGGAACCGTAAAGTTCACAAGGAAGAGAGAGGACAAATCCTACGTCTCGGTTATCCCTTTTGAGAACTAAGACTCGGAGGATTGATAATGAAAGAGGGCTGGCTTCGAGTTATCGTGCCTGTCCTCTTTTTTGTTTGTAATTAACTATTCGTTATACTATGCTTACACTCAAGACGCTTCGTGACGATCCGCACCACGTGATCGAGAAGCTGGCAGTAAAGAATTTCGATGCGAGGACCATCGTTGAAAAAGTCCTCGAACTGGACACCAACAGAAGGAATCTCCAGACAGAGAGTGATGCTCTTGTCGCCCAGCAGAAGCAGCTCGCCAACAAGATCGGCTGTCTTATGAAAGAAGGCAGGAAGGCCGAGGCCGAAGAGGTCAAGAAAGAGGTCGCTGAACTCAAGGCGAAGTCTTCCGAACTCCTCGCAAAGGCTGACGAGAACAACAAGGAGCTTGAGTCTCAACTGGTTCTCCTTCCGAATATGCCTTGCGACCTCGTTATCCCCGGAAAGGGAGCCGAGGACAACCAGATTGTCAAGATGGGTGGTCCTGAGGTCAACCTTCCCGAGCACGCTCTCCCTCACTGGGAACTTGCAAAGAAATACGACATCATTGACTTCGACCTTGGCGTGAAACTGACCGGGGCCGGCTTCCCGGTTTACAAAGGCAAGGGTGCGAGACTCCAGAGGGCTCTCATCAACTTCTTCCTGGACATCAACACCGCCGCCGGCTACAAAGAGGTCGAGCCTCCGATCATGGTCAACGCCGCTTCAGGTTTCGGTACCGGTCAGCTGCCTGACAAGGAGGCTCAGATGTACTATGTAGGACTGGATGACTTCTATCTCATCCCTACCGCCGAGGTTCCTGTCACCAACATATTCAGAGATGTCATTCTCGCCAACAATGACTTCCCGCAGAAGATGACCGCCTACACTCCGTGCTTCCGCCGTGAGGCCGGTTCCTACGGCAAGGACGTGAGGGGGCTGAACCGTCTGCATCAGTTCGACAAGGTCGAGATTGTGCGCATCGAGAAGCCGGAGAATTCCTACGCCGCTCTGGACGAGATGGTCGCCCATGTGGAGAGTATCGTCAACAAGCTCGGTCTGAAGTACAGGATCCTCCGCCTTTGCGGTGGCGACCTGAGTTTCACCTCAGCCATCACCTACGATTTCGAACTCTGGTCAGCCGCCCAGGGACGTTGGCTTGAGATCTCATCAGTCTCCAATTTCGAGACCTATCAGGCGAACCGTCTGCATCTGCGCTACCGTGACGAGGAAGGCAGGATGCAGCTCTGCCACACTCTGAACGGAAGCTCGCTGGCTCTCCCTCGCGTGGTAGCCGCCCTGCTCGAAGACAACCAGAAGGACGACAGGATCGTCATCCCTGAGGTTCTCCGTCCTTACACAGGGTTCGACTGCATTGACTAAATGAGGTCGCATTAGCAAAACATCTTTCCTCACCGCTTGCGGTAGGCCGGTCTCTTTAAGAGTTATGTGATTCCTGAAAAATAATTTGGTGCTTTTGCTCGTCTTTTTGGTCTGAATTTATTTTTTCATCATCACTATATGCCCAAGACAACCATCATAGGAATAGACCCCGGAACCAATCTCCTTGGTTTCGGGGTCCTTGATGTCACAGGCGGAAAGCCCGTCTTCGTGGACATGGGAGTGCTGGACCTCCGGAAGGAGTCGGACACATATTCAAAACTCCGGCGGATCTACGACACCGTCACCGAGGTTTGCATGACCTACCACGGCACTGAGATGGCTCTGGAGTCACCGTTCTACGGAAAGAACGCCCAGGTCATCCTGAAGCTGGGGCGTGCGCAGGGGGCGGCTATGCTCGCCGCTCTTGAATATGGCATCACCGACATTCATGAATATGCCCCCCGCGAGGCCAAGCAGGTGATCACGGGCAATGGCGCCGCTTCCAAGGAACAGGTGAGCATGATACTGCGCAAGACACTGAATGTGGATTTTCAGCCGGAGCATCTGGACGCCACTGACGCGCTCGCCATCGCCCTTTGCCATCACTATAGTGTTTCCAGTCCGCTGGCAAAGGTCAAGGGGGCTGGGAGTTGGGAGAAATTCATCAAAGATCATCCGGATAGGGTGAAGTGATGGTGAGATATTTTTTTCCATTGGATTAAACCGCCGCGGCGTTTGTCTGTCAAAAGAAGCGTTAGGTTGATTAGTTGAGTATTCCTTATGAACTTAAAGAAATTCATCACTTTTGTCGCCGGCATCCTGTCGGCTTTTTCTATGGCCTTTGCCCAAGGAAGCGGCGCGGTCACATTGTCGCTTACGGATTCCTCCACCGGAGAAGCGGTCGGGTTCGCGACCGTTTCCATCACGAAGCCGGGTGCTTCCAAACCCTACAAGTATGCCTTGAGCGACGACAAGGGTAAAACGGTCTTCGAGAAAGTCGCCGCGGGGAAATATGTCCTTAAGGCGGAACTTCTTGGCTACAAGCCGTTGACCAAGAACATTGAGGTCAAAGGCAAACTGGATCTAGGGGCGTTGAAGATGGCCCCTGACAAGCAGGTGCTGGATGCGGCAAGCGTCTCCGCCACGGGCAATCCGATCGTGATCAAGAAGGATACTATTGAATACAACGCCTCGTCATTCAAGACTACCGACAACGATGTTCTGGAGGATCTTTTGAAGAAACTCCCGGGGGTCGAGGTCTCCGAGGATGGTACTGTCACGGCGAATGGTCAGACAATCAGTAAGATAACTATTGACGGCAAGACGTTCTTCCTTGACGACCCGCAGCTTGCGTCCAAGAATATTCCGGCGAAGATCATCGACAAGGTTAAGGTGGTGGAGAAAAAGTCCGAGCAGGCCGAGTTCACCGGCATCGACGATGGTAACGATGAGACGATCATCGACCTTTCCATCCAGAAAGGTATGATGAATGGATTGTTCGGCAATGTCATGGCCGGTGCCGGGCATGATGTCCGCAAACAGGTCTCCGGATCCGAACTTTCGTCGGGCAACGGCGATTGGCGTTATCAAGGGGCTGGATTTCTCGGCCGGTTCACTGAAAGCAACCAGCTCAGCGTCATCATCAACGGCAACAACACCAACAACCGCGGATTCAACGACCTTGCAGGCAGCATGATGCAGGGGATGCGCGGGGGTGGCGGCGGAATGGGCCGCGGCAGCCGTGGCTGGGGATCCGGCAACGGAATCACTACATCCTGGATGGGCGGTCTGAACGGCAACACAACCCTGTTCGATGACAAGATGGATCTCGGCGGCAACTACCTCTACAACAACAACGAGACCTATGTGGAGGAGGAAAGCCGGAAAATCACCTATCTGGACGATTACAATCTCATCTACAACAACAAAGGCTCCAGCACGACCAATTCCGACGGCCATCGTTTCGGGGTACGTCTGGAGCATAAGTTCTCGGAGAACACTTCGATTCTCTTCCAGCCTCAGGTCAGCTTCGGCAACGGAGACTTCAACGAGATTTCGGAGTTCTCCACCTTGACGGAGAGGGACGGAGTCACGTCCATGACCAATGATGGCTTCACCAGCAACACCGGTTCGAACAGCAACTGGAAGACAAACGGATTCTTCCTCTTCCGCCAGAAGCTCGGCAAGGCTGGCAGGACACTCTCGTTCAACGCCCGCTACAATTTCAGCGGCAACGAGACCAACGGCTTCAATCAGTCACTGACAAGGACTTATGATGATTTTGAGAATCCATCCGATTCCATCATCAACCAGCGTTACAACCAGAATCAGGACACGAAGTCCTTGAGCGGACGACTTACCTACACCGAGCCTCTGGGCAAAGGCTTCTTCATCGAGGCCAACTACGAGGCTTCCTGGAACAGGACATCATCCACAAAAAGCACTTTCGACAGCGGTGTTGTTTCTGATTTCAGTGCGATGAATCTTGCCTATAACCCTCTTGGGGAAGTGGCCAATGATGTCTATTCCAGCGAGATTGTCAACCGCTATGTCAACCAGACCATCGGAGCCAACTTCGTCTATCAGAAGGACAAACTCCGTGCGCAGGCCGGCATGAGCGCCAATCCGACAGACACCCACAATGAGACAAGCGGCTACGACACCTACGACAGCCATGTTCTTAACTGGGCTCCGCAGGCTATGCTCTGGTACGACATCGATGACAACACCAACGTGCGGGGCTTCTATTTCGGACGCTCGCAGCAGCCTTCCGTCAATCAGTTGATGAAGGTGCCGGACAACACCAACCCTTTGAGCGTGTCATTCGGTAACATGTACCTTGAGCCGTACTTCAACCACGATTTCAGGAGCGACTTCCGTCACACCAACAAGAAGACATTCCTCTCCGTCAATGCGGGAATCGATGGCGGCATCGTCAAGAATCCTATTGTCAACGCCCAATGGTACGGCACGAACGGAGTGCAGTACTCCGTTCCGGTCAATGGCAAGGATTCCTATAACGGTAGTTTACGCGTCATGCTGAACACCCCGATCGCAAAGTCCAATTTCAGCATATTCAACATGCTGAGGACAAGTTATTCCCGCTCCTCCTCCTATGTCGGCTCATCAAGTTTTGACATGAGCAAGTACTACAAGGACGGTGACATGAGCATTGAGAACTTTGACTCGGATCTGTTTCTGGCGGATTTCAACACGCTGGATTTCACTCTGAACAAGCTCCAGACCGTAGGACTCACAGAACGGCTTCGCCTGACCTACCGCAATGACATAGTTGAACTTACAGTCGGTGGTCGTACCAGAATGTCAAAATCTTGGTACACGATAGCGAACCAGTCCACGAACATGACGTGGAGCAATCAGGCCTCCGCCTCGATGAATTGGACCATTCCAGGAGGCCTGGGAATCGTGGCTGACGGCAACTACAACTGGTACAACGGCTACACGACCGATCAGGGAACCCAGCTGATTCTGAACGCCAAGATCACGAAACTTCTCTTCAAGAACAAGTTCACCCTCGCCTTGAACGCCTACGACATTCTGGATCAGGCCAAGAACCTGTCTGTCTCCGATTCGTCGAACTATCACACCGAGACCTTGAACAACACTCTCGGCCGTTACATCGTGGTCTCCTTGACCTACCGATTCGGCAATTTCGGCGGCAAGGATGGTCGACGCGGCGGACCGGGCATGGGCCGCGGCCCTATGGGACCGCCACCTCCAAGAATGTAACCATTCCAGCATCACCTTGTTGTCGGTGTCAGGAATTCTTTCTACAAGGAAAAGCGCACGGGAACCGCCTGACCGTGCGTTTTTTTGTTTATTCCCGTACTTGCACCAAAGTGAACGTTGAGTTAAAATATTCATTGACAGTGGTTTATTCGCCATGACATATTTGAGGGTTCTTGGCTCTTGGAGATTTTTTGAAAACTATATGCAAGGATTCCGTGGGGTGGGGTTTAGTAATGCGTCAGACCGGGAACGGTCTCTGTACTTAAACTATTATTAACAATTAAAGATTTAAACTAATGAAAAGTTTTTTCAGTTCAGTTGTGATGGCGGCTCTCTGCCTCGGCTCATTCGCGTTTGTTTCTTGTGACAAGGATGACAACAAGACCAAAAGCCAACTCTCTTTCAGCGCCACAAAGACCGAGGTTCAGGTCGGAGCTACCGCAACCGTCACGGTGAAGAATGGAACACAGTCTTACACTGTGAAGTCCAGCGATGAGAAGATCGCTACAGTCAATGTTGATAAGGCCACTGTTACCGTGACGGGAGTCGCGGCCGGGACAGCCACAGTCACCGTGACCGATAAAAACAAGTTGACCGGAACATTCACCGTTGTTGTAACGGCTTCAAAGTCTCTTGAGTTTGACAATACCTCGGTGACCGTTGGTGTCGGAAAAGATGGGACCGTTACGGTGAAGACCGGCACGCAGCCCTACACCGTGAAAGTGGCGGATGAGACCGTCGCCACCGCAACCGTTGATAATTCAACCATCACCGTGAAGGGTGTCAAGGCCGGTTCCACCAAAATAACCGTAACCGACAAGGACAGCAAGACTGGTGAGATTACCGTGAAAGTGGAATAATCACAGAATCGATTTCATTTACTATTGGAAGTGGATCCGCTCGTGCAGCGGGTCCTTTTTCTTGTTCCGGATGCTCTGACGGGTAATGCTTTTCCGTGTCATTGACCTGCCGAAATGGATGGAAGGTGGTGTCCTGCCCGCCAGGTGGTGTTTGAAAAGAAAGTGTAAAACAAAAGATGGCGGCTGAAGTCAGCCACCATCTTCTTCCGCGGAGAGAGCGAGATTCGAACTCGCGAGCCCCTTTGGGAGGCCACACGCTTTCCAGGCGTGCCTCTTCAGCCACTCGAGCATCTCTCCAAGAGACTTTCGTTGCCGAAAGGACTGCAAAGATAATCAAAACCTTTGAATATTCAAAAGTTTGTAGCCCCTATTTTGTAATGTGCTGTGAATGCACATGTTTTGAAATGCCACCCTCTCAAACCTTCCGCAAAATACTCGTAACTCCTTTCGGATGAGAGTATGGCGCACTCCGCGCTTTTACAACGTACCACGTTTGAGCTTCTCAACGTAGGCGTCGATGCGGCGAAGCTCACGAGGAATGGAGATGCTTTGAGGACAGTGTTCCAAGCACTTTTTGCAGCCGATGCAGTGACTTGCCTGGCGCACGGTCGGGATGGTGCGGTCGTAGCTCACGAGATAGGCCCGGCGAAGCTTCCGGTAGTTCTCCTGTTCAGCGCTTTGGGCGATTTCTCCCTCGTTGACGCAATCGTTGTAGTGCTTGAATATTCCCGGGATGTCAACTCCGTAGGGGCAAGGCATGCAGTACTTGCAGTCGTTGCAGTTTATGGTCGGGAATGTGGCCATTATGCCGGCGATCTCTGTGCCGAGGAACTCCTTCTCCTCGTCCGTGAGGTACTTGAAGTTCTTGAAAGTCCGCAGGTTGTCCTCCAGATGCTCTTGATAGACCATTCCGCTGAGAACCGTCAGGATTCTCGGATATGAACCCACGAACCTGAACGCCCAGGATGCCAAAGAGGCCTTTGGATCCCGCTCTTTAAGCCTGTTCACGATGCTTCCGGCCGGATTGGCGAGACGCCCGCCCTGAAGAGGCTCCATGATGACAATTGGAATCTCCCTCTTGTCCAGTTCGTCGTACAGGTACTCGGCGTTGACGTTTCGTTTGCCGTCGGCATGTTTCCAGTCGAAGTAGTTCATCTGAATCTGGATGAAATCCCAGTGGTACTTGTCATGGAGCTTAAGAAGCTCGTCGAACTGTTCCCGGTTGCCGTGGAACGAGAGACCGAGCTGGCGGATCTTCCCTTTTTCACGGTCAGCCTGAAGCAGGGGCATCATCCCGTTGTTCACAAACCTGTCGTCAAAGGCCTCAAGTCCTCCGCGTCCGAGAGAGTGGAGAAGGTAGTAGTCCAGATAGTCAGTCTGGAGGTACCTGAAGGAATCGTTGTACAGTTTCAAGGACGCTGTCTTGGAATGGTCACTGAAATTGGACAACTTCGTGGCGATGTAGTACGAATCCCTTGGATGTCTGCTGAGGGCGTTTCCGACAGCCTCCTCGGAGAGTCCCTGAAGATAGACCGGGGATGTGTCGTAATAGTTTACGCCGTGAGCCAAGGCATAGTCAATCAGTTTGTTGACGTTCTCCTGATCGACGATGTCCTTGCCGTTTTCGTCTTTCTTCATCGTGAAGCGCATGCAGCCGTAACCAAGCAGGGAGACACTGTCCCCGTTGCCAGGATTCTTCCGCATCTCCATCTTGCCGTTTTCCAGAACATCCTCACTGTCACTGCCCTCAAGGATTGCCTCTGCTGTCTTCTTGGGGGCGCAGGCTCCGGCAAGAGCCATGGCTCCCACGGCCGCTGTCCCGACACCGGCCCGTTTGAGAAATTCTCTTCTATCAATATTCTCGTTCATAATTCAACTTTCGCAAGTAATAAAGTGCTTGTGGTAAAATGCCTTATCTCATGTTTGGAGAGCATCGCACATGAAAAATCAGTTCACGTGACCCTCTCCCTGAGTCCTACCCCTCGGCGGTGGACTTGCTCCGTGACATAAGTGGCTGGAAATAAGGTGTTTCGCACAAGCGAAGCTTAAATTTCATAATCACGGAACTCTATACATTATGATGAACACTGTACCCGTTGACGGTGATGGCGCTGATCGGGCTGGACGGGCAGAGATTCTCGCAGGCTCCGCAGCCGATGCACTTCTCCTCGTTGACTGATGGGATCTTTGGACTCTTTTCGTCCTCAGGATTCTTCTTGACCATGCTGATGGCACCGGTCGGGCAGTGGCGGGCGCAGTTGCCGCAGCTCACTCCGTCACGGTTGACTACGCAGAGGTCGTACTCCACGCTCGCCGTACCGACTTTCCACCGGGTCTTTTCCTCAGGTGTAATCTTCAGGATGGCTCCGGCAGGGCAGACCTCGGAGCATTTAACGCACTCAGGACGGCAGTAACCCTTCTCGAATGACATTTCCGGCTGCATCAGGTGCTCAAGTCTGGAGGATGGCCTCAGGACATTGTTCGGGCAGACAGTCACGCAAAGCTGGCATGCGGTGCAATGTTGGTAGAACTTCTCGACACTTTCGGAGCCGAACGGAGTGATTGGAATCTTTCTGACCGGCGCCTTCTTCGGGATGATTTCGGCGAAACCGCCGTCACGCTTCTTGTCCTTGATCTCATCCTCGGCTTTCATCGGAAAGGAAGACAATAGTGATCCTCCGATGACGGCGGCGCCGCCTGCCAAAAAGGCTCTTCTTCCCTTGTCGGTCGCTTCGGCAGGCTCAACGACAGGTCGCCGAACCTGTCGAACCACGTTTGGTGAACCCTGTCGGACTACAGGCTCGGTTACCGGAGACGTGGCGGCTGATTGACTTCCAGAGGTGCGTCTTTGTGCATTTTTGCTCTCGTTGGAGGTGATTTTACTCCCGACAGGAGCCTCTTCCGGTGTTTTTGCTCCCGTGGAGTCCGAACTGTCAATGTCTTTAGAGCCGGCGAAGTTGCCTCTCCATGCGAAGCGGTATTTCAGCGCCCCCAGCCGGCACGAGTCAATGCAGTCGAAGCAATCCACACATCTGCTATAGTCTATCTTGTGATTGTCAACATCTATGCACGCCGATTTGCATTTTCTTTCACAGACATGGCAGCTCTTGCATTTGGACTTGTCGATCACCGGGCGGAACATCGCGAACCGTGAGAAGAAACTCAACGTGGTTCCCACCGGACAGACAGTGTTGCAATAGGTTCTGCCGTTTTTCCATGCAAGAGCCACAATGACAACCAAAGTCACGACCGCCACTGTCAAAGTCGGCAGACTCTTCAGCCAGACTTCCTTGGTCACAAAAGCATAGCTTTCCTGTCTCTCGGCGATCCATGCAAGCAGGTTGTTGCCCCACTGCCAGACAGGCGCGAGAATGCTCTGCACCATGCGCCCGTAAGCGCTGTAAGGAGCAAGAAGCGCCACAAGAGAGTTTAGTCCGGCGACCAGCGCGATCACAAACAGCACCAGCACCCCATAGCGCAGCCATTTGATTTCCTTTGAATATGAGAACCTTGCCTTCTGTCCTTTCCTTCTTGAACTGAGGTTGGAGACGCAGTCCTGGAACACTCCCAGAGGGCAGATCACCGAGCAGTAAATTCTGCCGAAAAGCAGTGTCAGCACCAAAAGACCGGCGATGACAATGACGTTCAAAGCGAGAACAGCCGGCAGGAACTGAACCTTGGCCAGCCAGCCGAACCAAAGATGAAATGTCCCGGTGAAGTCCAGAAACAGCAGCGTGACCGCAATGAAGCAGACCGCCGCCAGAGTGATTCTAATTTTTCGGAGCATAGCGATGATAAGCCAAAAAAATGTCTTGTAAAAATAATAAAAATAATCCGAAAAATGCCGCGTAAGTAAGAAGTTGTTTTGAAATGATTCCTCTCTTTAGGAATTACTAAACAGCTTCTAATATTTCAAGGATTACCTAATCCAGAATTATGAGCGCGAGGGACTTGTGGGAGAATGTGAGGCGAACAAGGTCGGAGCAGGCGCGGTTGAGGGTGGCTTGCCACCAATTGTCGAAAACCACACCGCCGGTCTGCCAAACCAATCCTTCTGACTTGATGTTCAGGGAATTGTCCGGACTGAATATGGACACGGCCCTGCCTTCTCCGACAAACAGCTCGCAGGAATCCGTCAATGCGAAAGCCGTTGAGTAGTCGGACACCGCATCGACATATATACCGTCATCCTCCGGGTTGCCGCAGGCACCGTAAAGTCTGGCATATTCCATGATCTGTCCTAGGTTGCCGATGGTGTGTGCCTCCCGTTTGCCTGTCGCCCCAAGAATGTGTACGGTCTTGACTTCCGGCCAATGCTCCATCAGGTAGCGGAACGCCTTTGTCTGGTCGTTGGTCTCTTGCTCGTCTTCCCTTACGGCTATGCTGGAATATTCATTCATCAGCCTCTTGGAAAGGGAGTCCATGTCCCCGATGATCACATTCGGCTCACGGCGTTCTTTGAATATCTTGCCGCGGTTCCGGAGAAACGCCTCAAGCGCCCCGTCACAGCAGATGATGACATCGGCCCTGCGGAGAAGTTCCCGGGGATATTCCTTTTTAGGGAAGTCGCCTTTGCAGATGATGACAGCCTCCATCACGCTTTGGTCTTGGCAATCTCGGCTTTGGATGTGCCGGCGGTTGTGGTGTAGAGTTCCGGCTCGCGGAACCCGGCGAGGAATGCTTTGATGTCCATCCGTTTCTTGCCGGCTATCTGCACGTCTTTCAGGGAGATGGCTCCGTCGGCGGTCGTGATGTACAGGTACGTCTTGCCGTCGGAGATGATTCTGCCCGGAGAGGTTGTGCCTTGAGCTGTCGCTACGGCAGACTCATTTGGGTTCAGATCCGTCCGAAGCGCACCTGCAAGCTCGGAGGCCTCAACTTTTTCGGCGGAGAATATCTTCAACTGGGTAGGAACTCCACCTTTATTGACAAGTTCCGTGAACGCCGCCGGATATGGGCTGAGTCCTCGTATGAGATTGTAGATCTGCTTCGTGGAGTCATTCCAGTCGATATGGCACAGCTCACGGGACAACTTAGGCGCCGATTTGAGCATTTCGGTTCCCTGTATGAAACTCCTTTGCACTCGGGTGTCCACATTGCGCTCGATGATGCCCTGCGTTGTCTGTACTACCAACTCGGCTCCGATCTCCATCAATCTGTCATGCACATCACCGGCCGTGTCCGTGTCCTGTATATTGATTCCCTGACGCAGGATGATTCCGCCCGTGTCGATGTCCTTGTCGATCATGAACGTTGTGGCGCCGGTTCTGGTCTCGCCGTTGATCACGGCCCAGTTGATAGGAGCCGCCCCGCGGTATTGAGGCAGAAGCGCGGCGTGCAGGTTGAACGTGCCAAGCTTAGGCATTCCCCAAACCTCTTCCGGCAGCATCCTGAAGGCCACCACGATGAAGATGTCTGCCTTGAAGGCCTTGAGCTGCCTGAGGAACTCCGGATCTTTCAGCTTCACCGGCTGGAGAACCGGAATCCCGTGCTCCACGGCGAACTTCTTGACCGCGCTTTCGTTCACTTTCTGTCCTCGGCCGCTCGGCTTGTCAGCCACCGTGACCACGCCCACGACATTGTACTTCCGCTCCAGAAGAGCCTGCAAAGGAGCCACCGCAAAATCAGGCGTGCCCATATAGACGATCCTCGTCTTCTTGAATATTCCTGCCAACATACTCTTAGTCTTTCTCCACCAGTTCTTTAAACTGTCCAAATTCGAGATGTCCGTGTCGTGGATCGCCTTCCATGTAAGGAACAAACCTATCGGCAGCAATACTCCGGCTGACATGAAGGCTCCCGCCACTGTGCTGATGCTTCCGTCCCTAGCGAGCTTGACCCCCGTGATGTCCACAATCCAGTACAGGACGAAGAACAGCAGCGAGACAATCGCCGAGACTCCGATGCCGCCTTTCCTGATCAAGGCCCCGAGAGGAGCGCCGATGAAGAACATTATGAAGCATGCCAGAGCCTGTCCGTAGCGCCTGAGGAACTCAAGCGCCGTACAGCGGAGCCGTACCGTGTAGTCGAACGCCCCGAACTCGTAGTTCTCCAGATTCGATTTCATCTGCCGGGCGTTGTCGGAGGCTCTTTCCAAGGCTGCGGACAACGCTTTGTCATCCTTGAAGCTCAGGAAACAGGAATCGCTGAAGTTCCGGGTGATCCCGCATGAGGCCGTGTCCAGTTGGCGACGCTGTGTGAAGATGTAGGATGCCGCCGTGGCGGAGAACTGTTGCGCCTTGGTGCTGTCCCGTTGTCTCTCAAGAGAGTCTTTCTGTGTCCGGAGCTTTTCCAGAGGCAAGGCCTTGACTTGATCCCCGTACCTTGCGCTGTCAGATTTCTGGAATGCATAGTTCTGGAGCGCGATGACCATCTCTTGTTTCGTGAAATCAATTTTCTGAAACTGGAGGGATGTGTCCCGGTAGGTCTTCTCGTTGGTTTCCTGATAGTTGGCTCCATGGTACATCCTGAAGGTCAGGTAGGATTTGTCCTTGGACATCTTCATGATGGCCGAGTCCGCGAGGGTGAGCCGGGTGTTGCCCTTGCCGTGGTGGTCGTAGAGCATGACATCTTTCATCACGCCGGTCTTGTCGTTTCGGCTCCCGACCCTGAGCACATAGCCGTCAACCCCATCGTAGAATGTTCCGGAAGGAATTTTGATCTCATCCTTTGTCTTCCCGAGGTCGTCCCTGAGGGTGTAGATCTCGTTGAAGGAGACAGGCACGAGGTTGTTGATGACGAAGAAGGTTCCCACGCTGATGAAGAACGAGGCGATCAGGATCGGCAGCATCACGCGAAGGACAGACATACCGGCCGCCTTGAGGGCGATGAGCTCGTTGTTCTCGCCCATGTTGCCGATGGTCATCATGGATGCGAGCAAGGTGGCCAGCGGCAGGGCCAGCGGCAGCATGGTGCAACTCCCCCAGAAGAGAAATTCCGCCACGATGCCAAGGCTCAGCCCCTTTCCCACCAGTTCATCGATGTAAACCCACAGGAACTGCATCATAAGGATGAAGATGACCACAAGAAGGATCATGAAGAATGGTCCTATGAATGAGGTCAGTATGAATCTGTCAATCTTCTTCATCCCCGAAGCGCCTTTTTATGAATATACCAATGAATATGCTTCCGTCTTATGCCGTGATTGTCTCGACCATCTTGTCAAGCGCTGCTTGAAGCCCGTCGATATTCCTTCCTCCCGCCGTGGCGAGTACAGGCTGTCCGCCACCTCCTCCCTGGATGAGCTTGGCGGCCTCGCGGATGTCTTTGGCGGCGTTGTGACCGGTGGCCACAAGGTCGTTGGAGTACATAAGGGCGAGTTGTGGTTTGCCTTCGTGGCTGAAAGCGGCCGCAAGAGCGAAGTTCTCAACTTCCTTCTGAAGGATCGATGCGGCCTCACGGAGCATGGCCGGATCAACATCCCTGCTTAACCTGACAACTTTTATTCCATTGATCTCCTCGGCGTTTTCTGAAATCACCCTGGCGAACGAGACGGCCTTCTCTTTGGCATATTCCTCGATCTTCTTTCTTGCGTCTGAGTTCTCGCTGATGAGTTTGGCCACGGCGGCTGCCACTTCGGGAGCGTTGCCCAACATCGTGCGGATGCCTTTGAGGGTGTCGGTGAGAGTGTCGAGGAGACCCTCGGCGGCCTCGCCGGTCACGGCCTCGATCCTGCGCACGCCGGCGGCGATGGCGGATTCAGAGACTATCTTGAAGAATCCGATGCGCCCTGTGGATCCGGCGTGGGTCCCGCCGCAGAGTTCGATGGAGTCACCGAACTTGATGACACGCACCCTGTCGCCGTATTTCTCGCCGAACAGCGCGATCGCCCCCATTGCCTTCGCCTCGTCCATCGTGGCGTCCCTCTTCTCCTCAAGAGGATAGTCGGCGCGGATCAGCCGGTTTACCCTGTGCTCGACTTTCCTGAGCTCCTCGTCGGTGACTTTCGCGAAATGCGAGAAGTCGAAACGGAAATAGTCCGGACCGACAAACGACCCTTTCTGCTCGATGTGCGTGCCAAGCGTCTCTCTCAAAGCGAAGTCCAAAAGATGTGTCGCCGTGTGGTTCGCCGTGATCTTGAGTCTGCGCTCCACGTCAACCTTCAATGTGAAGGTCTCCTCGCAGTCTGACGGAATCCTCTCCGCGATATGGATCGTAAGGTTGTTCTCCTTGATGGTGTTGAGGATTCTGATCTCCTCACCGCCGGCGGAGACGATGACTCCGGTGTCGCCCACCTGTCCACCCATTTCGGCGTAGAACGGGGTGCGGTCGAAGACCAGCTGGAACATTGTCTTGTTCTTCTGCTTGACGGTGCGCTGCTTGAGAAGTCTGACATCCTCCAGTTCGAAGTTGTCGTAGCCGAGGAAAGCCTCTTCCTCGCCTTCGTGGTAAATCGTCCAGTCTCCGAACTCGTTGGCGGTGGCGTTGCGGGCCCTGTCCTTTTGTTTCTGGAGTTCCTTGCCGAATCCTTCCATGTCAACCGTGTAGCCTTTCTCTGACGCTATCAGCTCGGTCAGGTCGATAGGGAACCCGTAGGTGTCGTAAAGGATGAAAGCGTCTTCACCCGGGATGGTCTTGGCGACGGCGTTCTTGGCGATGTAGTCGTCCATCAGCCTGATTCCACGGTCGAGGGTTCTGAGGAATGACATCTCTTCCTCGCGGATCACACTTTCTATGAGTTTTTGCTGCTTGCCGAGTTCCGGATAAGCCTCGCCCATGTCTGCGACAAGCTGCGGAACCAGCGAGCAGAGGAACGGCTCGTCGAAACCGAGGAACGTGTAACCGTAGCGCACAGCCCGGCGAAGGATCCTCCTGATGACATAGCCGGCCTTCACGTTGGATGGCAGCTGGCCGTCGGCGATGGAGAACGCTATCGCCCTGATGTGGTCGGCGATCACCCTCATCGCGACCTCTGTCTTTTCGTTCTCGTGGTATTTGTGGCCGGAAAGTCCCTCTATCTTTCGGATCATTCCGGAGAACACGTCTGTGTCGTAGTTGCTGGTCTTGCCCTGAAGCACCATGCAGAGCCTCTCGAAGCCCATTCCGGTGTCTATGTTCTTGGCGGGAAGCGGCTCCAGGGAACCGTCAGCCTTGCGGTTGTACTGCATGAACACGAGGTTCCAGATCTCGATGACCTGATCGTTGTCCGTGTTGACGAGATCCTTCCCCGGAATCTTGGCTATCTCCTCGTCCGGACGCAGGTCGATGTGGATCTCGCTGCAAGGTCCGCAGGGACCGGTGTCTCCCATCTCCCAGAAGTTGTCGTGCTTGTTGCCCAGGATGATGTGATCCTCGGGCATCAGTTTCATCCAGGCGGCCTTGGCCTCCTCGTCAAGCGCGGTGCCGTCCTCTGCCGAGCCCTCGAACACAGTCGCGTAGAGTTTTGACTTGTCGATCTTGTAAACCTCTGTCAGCAGTTCCCAGGCCCAGCTGATCGCCTCGGTCTTAAAATAGTCCCCGAAACTCCAGTTGCCCAGCATCTCGAACATAGTGTGATGTCTGCCGTCATGCCCCACGGCTTCAAGATCGTTGTGCTTTCCGCTGACCCTGAGGCATTTCTGCGAATCTGTCGCCCTCTTCATCTTTGGGGTGCTGTTACCAAGGAATATGTCCTTGAACTGATTCATGCCGGCGTTGGTGAACATCAGCGTCGGGTCGTTCTTGATCACCATCGGCGCGGACGGCACGATCGTGTGTCCCTTGGATGCGAAGAAGTCCAAAAATTGCTGTCGAATCTCTTTGGCGGTGTACATATCTAAAAATCAATTAATTCATGAATATTCCTCCGCACCGTCCCGAAATTTCCTTCAGGAAAGGCACGGAATTAGCAAAATTATAACATTTTTCGGGATATATTGCAAAAAAGGGTATATTTGTAGGCTATGGGAAAGTATATTCTCAATCCGGAGACCTTATTATATGAAATAAAGGAGGAGTCCTTGAAGTCGAAAGTCTTCAAGGGGCTGCGGTTGTTTGCCGGAAGTGTGGCGGTGGCGGTGCTTTATCTCTGGATCTTCACGTCGGTTCTGGGCTATGATCTGCCGAAGACCGCGTTTCTGAAGGCGGAGCGTGCCCGTTGGGACGCAAGGATTGATCTCATGAACACCAAACTTGACCGCTATGCCGAGACCTTGGAGGCTCTGAGGGTGAGGGATGACGACATCTACAGATCCATATTCGGAATGAATGAGATCCCGTCCGGAGTCCGCGAGGCTGGCATAGGCGGAGTTGACAAGTATGAATTCCTTGATGGTCTTGAGGATAACAATAGGCTGAAAAACACTGCGTTGAGGTTGGATCGTCTGACGAGGCGGACTTATGTTCAGAGCAAGTCCTTTGACGAGGTGGCTTCCGTTTCCAAGACCGCCGGAGACATGGCCTCCTGCATTCCGGCGATTCCGCCGATCGTCCCGGACGAGGCCAAATACAGGCTTTCCAGCCGGTTCGGCTACCGTTCTGATCCGTTCACGGGAAATTCAAAGATGCACACCGGGCTTGATTTCGCCATGAAGATAGGCAATCCTGTCTATGCCACGGGGGATGGGGTCGTTGAGTCAGTGAAGTTTGAGTTCATAGGCTACGGCAATTCCGTCACGATAGACCACGGGTTCGGCTACAAGACAATCTATGCCCATCTTAATTCCGTCAAGGTGATAGAGGGAATGAAGGTGAAGAGGGGGGACTGTATCGCTGAAAGCGGAAAGTCCGGGCGTTCAAGCGGCCCTCATCTTCATTATGAGGTGGTTTATAAGGGACAGAAGGTGAACCCGGCGAACTATCTGGACATGTCCATGTCAGTTTCGGAGTATTCCGCGATGGTCAGGATGAGGGAGAACGAGTCAGGGGCGTCATCTCCCGCAAGTCGTACTTTCAGCGTCAGACGCCGTTAGATGAGGAGGCAGGTAATGGGATCGAAGTACGAGTTCGACAAGATGCGGATGGAATTCCGTAAGGCCACACAATCTGTTTGGAATATTCTTGGCAAGGCGGTGAAATATTTCCTTGTCACGGTTTCTCTGACTGTCGTCTATTATGCGGTCTTTTCATTGGTCATAAGCACGGATTCAGAACGTAAGCTTAAAAGGCAGAATCAGATGTACCGCCAGATGTACAAAGGGCTGTCGGAGAGGGAGGAACTTGTCGGGGATGTGCTGGACGGTTTGAAAGCCAGGGACAACGAGATTTATTATCGTCTGTTCAATTCCGCCGCCCCGGATCTGGGAGGCATTTACAAATATGCCCTGCAGTCGGATCTGGACTCCGTCCAGAATAGCATGATAGTGAGCTACTCAAAGGCGAAACTTGACACTTTGGCCAAGGTGTCTGACCGGGTGGAGGCGAATTTCAGAAGGATAATGGAAGTGATCTCTGACAAGTCCTCCGTACTGCCTCCGATGACAAATCCTTTGAAGACGTTCTCCTATGCGAGGACAGGCGCTTCTGTAGGCGAGAGGATCAACCCTTTTTACAAGGTCAAGACGTTTCACGGAGGGCTTGATCTGATCTCGCAGCAGGGAGAGGTTGTGAACGCCGCCGCTGACGGAGTTGTCAAGGAGGTCACGCATTCCTCCAGAGGTTTGGGGAATGTCGTGTCGATCGATCACGGCAACGGCTACCTTACCCGTTACGCGCATCTTGAGAACACCCGTGTCTCGAAAGGACAGAGGGTCGTGCGCGGACAGAGGATCGGCCAGGTCGGGATGTCCGGCAACTCGTTCGCCCCGCACCTTCATTATGAGGTGTTTCTGGACACATTGCGGATGGATCCTTTGAACTACCTTTTTGTCTCGGTCAGCCCGGATGACTACATGGGGATGCTTTTCATGTCGGCCAACACCGGGCAGTCAATGGATTAACAAAACAAACAGAATAATGGAAAAGTTGTATTATACCATCGGAGAGGCCGCCGACATCCTTGGGGAGAGCACTTCCCTGGTGAGATTCTGGTCCAACTCATTCCCAAAGTACATCAAGCCGAAGAGGAACGCCAAAGGCAACCGCCTTTTCACGGTTGAGGATATGGACTGTCTGAAGCAGATTCACTTGCTTGTCAAGGAACAGGGGCTGACCCTTGAGGGGGCGGCGAAGAAAATGGCCGCGGACAGAAAGACGGTGGACGGGCGCGTGAAGGCCTTGGACAGCCTCAAGGAGATCCGCCGTCAGCTTGTGGAAGTCAAAAAATCATTGTAAATATGAAAGTTAGGGAAATCGCTTCGGCCATCGAGTCGTTCGCCCCGCTTTCCATTCAGGAGGGTTGGGACAACAGCGGCCTTGTCATAGGTTCCCCTGAACAGGAGGTTCAGGGAGTCCTTCTGGGTTTTGACTGCACTCCTGAACTTGTGGACGAGGCCGTGGAGTGCGGTGCCGACATGATTGTGACGCACCACCCTTTGATATTCAGCGGCATCAAGAAAATTTCTCCTGACGAGCCTGTCGGGCTTGCCGTCATGAAAGCCATCGCGGCCGGTGTCGCTGTCTATGCGGCTCATACAACCGCTGACAAGGTGCCTGGCGGGGTCAGCGGAGCCATGGCCGGAAGGCTGGGGCTTAGGGATGTCCACATCCTTGATGAGGAACCGGGCGGTTTTGGCCTTGGCGCCGTCGGTGAACTTCAGACACCAATGGGAGGCAAGGAGTTCATTGAATATGTCAAATCACGGTTCGGCCTTAAGGTTGTCCGCTGCTCGCATGTGCCGGAAATCCCTGTGAGCCGTGTCGCCATGTGCGGAGGTTCGGGCGGATCGTTGATAGAAAGCGCCCGGAAGGCCGGCGCGCAAGCTTATCTTTGCGGGGACATCTCCTACCATCATTTCTTCACGACTAAGGATTTTATGGTCATGGATATAGGTCATTTTGAGGGGGAAGTGGAGATTGTGGACATTTTATTTTCTCTGTTAAGGAAAAAATTTCCTAACTTTGCAATCCGTACCAGTGTGAGACTGGAGACAAGTAACCCGGTATATTATTATTAGTCAGATAGCTATATGGCAACTAAAAAAATCAAGAAAGTCGAGACTCCAATAGACCAGAGGGAGACCTTCGTTTCCCTTCAGAAGAATTTCGCTGATTCTGAAATCAGCGTCGAGGAAAAGCTTAAGACACTTTACGCGCTTCAGGAGGCTGACTCCGCGATTGACAAGATCATGCAGATGCGCGGTGAACTCCCGTCCGAAGTCGAGGCTCTTGAAAATGAGATAGCGGATCTGAAAGCCAGACAGACCCAGGACGCATCGGTCGTCGATGCCTACAATCAGACCATAGCGGAGAACAGGCAGAACATCGTTGACTGTGACGCGCAGATCGAGAAGTATCAGCAGCAGCTGAATGACATCTCCAACAGCCGTGAGTACGATTCCATCAACAAGGAGATCGAGAATCAGGGACTTCTCCGGCAGATTGCCCAGAAGAACATCAACGACACGAAGACGGCCATACTTGAGAAAAAGGAAGACATCGAGTCCTTGAAAGACTACATCGCCGTCAGGACGGATGACCTTAAAGCCAAGAAGGAGGAGTTGGCCACCATCGTCGAGTCCACGTCCAAGGAGGAGAAGAAGCTCCGCGCTGTCCGCGAGGAATGCGCCAAAAAGATCGACCCGAGGACGATGAGCGCTTACGACCGCATCCGAGCCAGTGTCCACAACCACCTTGCTGTCGTTTCTGTTTACAACGGGGACGCCTGCGGGGGCTGCTTCAACACGATCACCCCTCAGCGTCTAGTTGACATCGCGTCGAACAGGAAACTGATCATCTGCGAGCATTGCGGCAGGATCATCGTCAACCCTGACTTTGAGTAGAAACCGGTAATTGACATCGGAAAATATGCCTGACCAGCCCGGAAAAACGACAAAGAAGAAGGCGAGGCCAGTCAATCTTGACACACTTGGGCTTGAGATGGGAAACAAACCGCCTCAAGCTCTTGAAGTCGAAGAGGCTGTCCTTGGTGCCATGCTGATCGAACCCTCATCCGTTGACACGGCGCTTGAGGAGCTTACCGCTTCATGCTTCTATGATCCTCGTCACAGGATGATCTTCGAGGCGATGACGACCCTTGTGAACGAGCATGTGTCAGTGGATATTGTGACTGTCAGCACAAAACTTCGTGAAAAAGGTAATCTGGAGGCTGTCGGAGGCCCGGTCGCCTTGGCCGGACTTTCCGAAAAAGTCGGTGCGGCGGCCCACATCGAGTACTATGTCAGGATTCTCAAGCAGAAGAACATCCAGAGGGAACTGATCACTGCCTCCTACGAGATCCTGAGGGACTCGTACGACGATGCCGTGAAAGTCGATGACTTGATCGACGAGGCGCAGTCGAGGATTTACAATGCGATACAGAGCAGTGTCAAGAACGACATCCAGGAGATCGGGTCGGTGATCAACGAGGCCATGAGAGAGGTTGAGAAGAACCAGAAGGCCTCCGGAGGCCTGAGTGGCGTCCCGTCAGGATTCCCGTCATTGGATCGTGTCACGAGAGGATGGCAGAAATCCGACCTGATCATCCTTGCGGCCCGCCCATCTGTCGGAAAGACGGCGTTCGCCCTTAACCTGGCCAGAAACGCTGCTGTGGATTACCACATGCCGGTTGCGATCTTCTCATTGGAAATGTCGGCATTGCAGCTGGTAATGAGGCTTATGACGACAGAGTCCGGTCTGTCTGCGGACAAGCTCAAGGGTGGATCAAAACTGGATCCTTGGGACTGGCAGCAGCTGGAGACCCGGCTTGCGAACCTGTCAAAGGCTCCGCTTTACATTGACGACACTCCGAGCATCCCCCTGATGGAGTTCAGGACCAAGATCAAAAGATTGGTCAAGGCCAAGGATGTCCGTCTCGTGATTGTCGATTACCTTCAGCTGATGCAGGGACCGACCGAACTGCGTGGAATGCGTGAACAGGAGGTCGCCGCGATTTCCAGGACGCTGAAAGCTACTGCCAAGGAACTTAATGTCCCGATCATCGCTTTGTCACAGCTGTCCCGTGACGCTGTCAAGAGGACGGGCGGCAGCGGAAAGCCTCAACTCAGCGACCTTCGCGAGTCCGGATCAATCGAGCAGGACGCCGACATGGTGATATTCATTCACCGTCCTGATTATGTGGGGCTGGGAGAGACTCCTGACGGAAAGGAAACCACACAGATAATCATCGCCAAGCACCGTAACGGTGAGGTGTGCGACATCGATATGCTCTTCAAAGCCGAGCAGGTCCGCTTTGTCGAGCCCGGAGACACTCTGGCCGCAAGGGCGGAGGAGATGGGAAGCACAGAGTCCGCCATGAACTCGGCGATGAACAACGAGTTTGACAATAACACTGAATTCTGATGAAACCGACAAGACTCTTCGGCATCTTCGCCGCCATGTTCATCCTCTCGTCAGCGGTAGCGTCCGCCGGCGGTGAGGGAAAGTGTGTTCCTGTAAGGGATCTCAGGGAGGAGAGTCTGGCTTTCAAAGGAGGGGAGAAGCTGGTTTACACCCTCCACTACAAATGGGGATTGGTCAATGCGGACGTGGCTCAGGCCACGCTCAAGGTGGACACTACGATCTTGAACGGCCGGAAAGTCTTTCACGCCTCTTTGACCGGCAAGACTCAGAAATTCTACGAGAAGATCTTCCGTGTCAAGGAGGATCTGGATTCCTGGTTTACCCGTGACGGACTGGAGCCGGTGAAGTTCACAAGGTTCGCGAAAGAGGGAAAATATACCTGCACCAATCTCTATTCCTATACCCGCGCGTCCGACGGGAAAGGGCAGATCAACGCATCATTGAGCAATTCCAGAAAAGGCGAGTTCTCAGCGACACTGCCGCTTGACAGGTGCACTTACGACATCCCGTTGATGTATCACGTCCTTCGTAACATCAACGTGTCAAAACTTGCCGAGGGGGCGGACTACCCGATGACCTTCGCGGTTGACGATGATGTCTATACCTTGCACTTCAAGTATCTGGGCAAGGAAAACAAAAGAGTGGACGGGGTCGGTACTGTCAGGTGCCTGAAATTCAGTTTCGAGGTGGTCTCCGGCGAGGTGTTCTCGGGGGAGTCCGATCTTTACGCATGGTTCTCCGATGACGACAACAGGATTCCTGTCTGGTTCTCCGCTCCGCTGAAGGTCGGTCAGGTTCAGGGACGTCTGAGAAGCCACTCTGAACTCAAGAACCCGTTTTCTTCAATTATTGAATAGGATGGCGTCCGGGGAAGTCTCACATAAAGGCAAGGTGGTGTCGGTCGGGAAGGACAAAGTCTTGGTTCAGATTGTGTCTGAGTCCGCCTGCTCGGCCTGTCACGCCGCAGGTCTGTGCGGAGCAGCGGAATCCAAAAAGAAAATTGTGGAGGTTCCGGTTTATGGCGGACAGTCATATTCAACGGGTCAGGATGTGGAGGTCTGTCTCGCCGTAAAGACGGGGCTCAAGGCGGTTCTGTTCTCTTATGTGGTTCCTTTGTTGATATTACTGATTTTAGTGTTATCTTTGTCAAGATTTGGCCTCGGTGAGCTGGTTTGCGGGATGGCTTCGATCGGGGGGATCGCGGTGTATTACCTCATACTCTACCTTTGCAGGGATCGTCTTGCGGAGGGGTATGTGTTTTATATTCGGAAATAACTAATTAATTAGCTTTTATTTGGCTTTATGACAACAACAATCATCTGGACCATCGCAGTCATCACGGGACTTGGCCTCCTGTTGGCGCTGACCCTTTACCTTGTCGCGCAGCGGTTCAAGGTTGAGGAGGATCCGCGCATCGAGGAGGTTGAAAAGACCATGCCCGGTGCCAACTGCGGCGGTTGTGGTTTCGCCGGCTGCCACGCATTCGCCGAAGCTGCGGTGAAGGCCCCGAATTTGGACAACAATTTTTGTCCTGTCGGAGGCAATGAGACAATGAAGAAGGTCGCCGCGATTCTTGGCTATGAGGTCAAGGAGAAGGCGCCGATGGTGGCTGTGGTGCGCTGCGGTGGCACCTGCGCCGCCAGACCAAAGACCAATGAATATGACGGTACGGCCTCCTGCAAGGTCAAGGCCGCTCTCTACGCCGGCGACACCGGGTGCGCTTTCGGATGTCTCGGGTGCGGAGACTGCGTGGCCGCATGCCAGTTCGGCGCCCTTTCGATGGATCCCGTGACCGGACTTCCGGTTGTGGATCAGGAAAAGTGCACGGCCTGCGGGGCTTGCGTAAAGGCCTGTCCTAAGTCCATCATCGAACTCAGGGCCAAAGGACCGCGCGGAATGAGGGTTTACGTCTCCTGTGTGAACAAGGACAAGGGGCCTGCCGTGAAGAAGGCTTGCTCCGTCGGCTGCATCGGTTGCGGAATCTGCGCCAAGACCTGCACCCATGACGCCATCACGGTCGAGAACAATGTGGCTTACATCGATTTCGCGAAGTGCAAACTTTGTCGTGAGTGCGAGGCCATGTGTCCTACCGGAGCGATAATCGGGGTCAACTTCCCTAAGCCGCTGGACAAGGATGCAGTGAAGGCTCGTGTCCAGGAACGTCAGAAAAAGGCAAGAGAGGCTGCCGCCGCGGCCGCTGCCGTAAAGAAGGAGGAACAGAACAATGGCTAAAAGAACATTCTCAATCGGTGGAGTGCATCCGGATGACGCCAAGATCTCGCGCGGCTGCGCCATCGAGGCTCTTCCGTTGCCGGGAACCGTTTATATATCACTCTCCCAGCACATAGGCGCACCGGCAAAGCCGGTTGTCGCGGTCGGAGACAAGGTAAAGGTCGGCCAGCCGATCGCCGAGCCTGGCGGATTCGTGTCCGCTTTCATCCACTCTTCCGTTTCCGGAACCGTGAAGTCCATCGGTCCGCGCAAGGATCTCGCCGGCAACATCCAGACTTATGTGGAGATCGCCGTCGAGGGTGACGAGTGGGTTGAGGGCATTGACCGTTCCGAAACCCTTGTCATCGAGATTCCGGAAGACGGGAAGGCAATCATCGAGAAGATCCGTCTCGGTGGGGTCGTAGGACTCGGAGGGGCGACATTCCCGACTCATGTGAAACTTACTCCGCCTCCGGGAAAGAAGTGCGAGAGGCTGATCATTAACGGCTGCGAGTGCGAGCCATACCTCACGTCCGATTTTCGCACCCTTCTTGAGAAAGGTGAGCAAGTCGTAGTAGGAACCGCGCTTATCAAGCAGGCTCTTGGAGTTGGCAAAGCCACCATCGCCATCGAGGACAACAAGCCGGAGGCGATAGGGCATATTCAGAAAGTGCTTTCGGAGTTGAAGGGAAAGTCTTCCAAGTACGATGGCATCGAGGTGCTTCCGCTTATGAAGAAGTACCCGGAGGGAGGTGAGAAACAGTTGATCGACGCTGTGATGCACCGTCAGGTGAAGTCCGGAGGACTGCCTATCGACGTTGGAGCTGTCGTGCAGAACGTCGCCACCGCTCTCGCCGTCTATGACGCTGTGCAGAAGAACAAACCGTTGATTGACAACTCAGTGACGGTGACAGGTGAGTGCTTCCCTAAGCAGGCGAACCTGCTTGTCAGGGTCGGTACCCCGCTCCGTTACATCATAGACTGTCTCGGAGGTGTTCCTGATAATGCCGCCAAGATCATCAGCGGCGGTCCTATGATGGGCAAGGCCATAGCCAATCTTGACGCGGCCACCTTGAAAGGGACCGGCGCGCTGCTTTTCCTTACCGGGGAGCAGACCAGAAGGCATCCTGAGGGGCATTGCATCCGCTGCGGAAAATGCGCTGACGCCTGTCCTATGGGACTGGAGCCGTTCCTGCTTTACCGCCTCGCCAATGCCGGAAACACGGATGAGCTTGAGGCTAACGCCGTTCAGGACTGCATCCAGTGCGGATGCTGTCTTTACACCTGTCCTTCCTACATCCCTCTTTTGGACATCATCAGCATGGCGAGGGGACAGGTAATGGGAATAATGAGGACCCGCGCCGCTGCCGCCAAGGCCGCCGCTGAGGCCGCGAAAGCAAAAACTGTTTAAGAATATGGAAAGATTGTTGGTTTCACCGTCTCCGCACCTGCATTCCAAGACTACGACTCCGGTCTTGATGAGGGATGTCGTGATCGCCTTGATTCCCGCCGTTGTTGTCTCGGTCGTGTTCTACGGCCTTGCCGAGCTGCTGGTTCTGGCTGTCAGCGTCATCTCCTGCGTGGCGCTGGAGTATTTGATCACTAAATACCTGCTCAAGGCACCGTCCACTGTCGGCGACTGGTCCGCCGCCGTGACCGGCATCCTGCTGGCTCTCAACCTGCCTTCCACGACACCGTGGTGGGTTGTGTTTATCGGTGCCGTGGTCGCCATCGGCATCGCCAAGATGACTTTCGGAGGCCTCGGGCAGAATGTCTTCAATCCGGCTCTTGTGGGTCGTGTGTTCCTGCTCATCTCGTTCCCGACCTACATGACTTCCTGGGTCATTCCGGGCGGCCTTTTCGGGGCTGACGCGGTCAGCGGGGCGACTCCTCTGGGCATCATCAACGAAGGACTCATGAAAGGAGCCTCCGCCGCCGATCTGATCGCTCAGAACGGCTTCACAGCCTCCCAGATGCTATTCGCCAACATCGGCGGATCCGCCGGAGAGGCAAGCGCCATTGCCATACTGATAGGATTCATCTACCTGCTTGTCCGCAAGGTCATCAAGCCGTGGATCACACTTTCCATCCTTGGAACAGTGGCCGCGCTTTCCTGCGTTTTCTGGCTGGTTGACCCTACACAGTACACTGGTCCGCTGTTCAACCTCCTCACAGGCGGTCTCCTGCTCGGCGCCTGTTTTATGGCCACCGACTACGTGACCTCTCCGATGAGCACTAAAGGCGGGATCGTCTTCGGTGTCGGAATCGGTTTCATTACCTTGATGATCAGGTATTTCGGCTCTTATCCTGAAGGAGTGAGCTTCGCTATTCTCATAATGAACTCGGTGGTTCCGCTTCTCAACAGGTGGTTCCATCAGAAGAAATACGGGAGGGCTTAGACTATGGCTGTAAAATCAAATCTTACCACAATGGTGGTCTGCCTGACTGTCGTCAGTCTTGTCTGCTCCGCTCTTCTGGGCGGAATGTACGCCCTGACAGCAGAGCCGATCGCGAAAGCCAACGCCGACATCCTCAAGGCTTCCATCGGAGCCGTGCTTCCAGAAGGAGGCGAACTCTCCGAGGCCAAGTCCATCGAGGTCGGCGGACAGGCTTCTGAATATTATGTCAGCACCAAGGACGGAGTCCCTGTAGCCTACGCCGTGAAATCCGCCGCTGTAGGTTTCGGCGGTCAGCTTGTCCTGATGGTCGGCATCACGGCCGACGGAGTCGTTTACAACACCTCCGTGCTGTCTCACAACGAGACTCCGGGGCTTGGGGCAAAGTGCAACACCGACGAAAAGTTCATGAACCAGTTCAAGGGCTTTGACCCTGCGTCCAAGACCTTGACCGTCAAAAAGGATGGCGGCGACGTGGATGCCATCACGGCCTCCACGATCACTTCCAGGGCCTATGCTCTGGCAATCGACAACGCCGTCAAGGCTCTCAATTCAATCAAAGGAGAATAGGCTATGGGCAGCAAGAAACTGAATCTTTTCACCAAAGGTTTTCTGAAGGAGAACCCTACTTTTGTACTGCTTCTGGGCATGTGTCCTACGCTGGCGACCACCACATCGGCCATCAACGGCCTGAGCATGGGTCTCGCCACGCTTTTCGTTCTGGTGCTTTCGAACATCGCCATCTCGGCAATCGCTCCGGTGGTTCCCGACAAAGTGCATATTCCTGTCTATATCGTGGTCATCGCCGCATTTGTGACGATCCTCCAGTTCGCGATGCAGGCCTACACTCCGGCGATGTACGCCACCCTCGGCCTGTTCATCCCGTTGATCGTGGTGAACTGCATCGTACTCGGACGCGCCGAGGCTTTCGCCAACAAGAACGGCATCATTGACTCCGCGCTCGACGGACTCGGAATAGGCTGCGGCTTCACCCTTTCCCTGACTGTTCTCGGAATCGTCCGCGAGATCATCGGAAGCGGCTCCGTCTTCGGGTTCAAACTGATTCCGGGAGACGGGATCCTCGTGTTCGTGATGGCTCCGGGAGCCTTCCTCGCCCTGGGCTACCTCATGGTACTGTTCAACAAAATCGCTAAAAAGAACTAAGTCATGGAATATTTCCTCATAATAATCTCGGCGATATTCGTCAACAACGTCATGCTCGCCCAGTTTTTGGGCACGTGTCCGTTTCTGGGTGTCTCCAACAAGATCTCCACGGCGACCGGCATGGCCGGGGCGGTGTGCTTCGTGATCACCCTTTCGACTTTGGTGACGTATCTCATCAACCAGTACCTGCTTGTTTCGTTAGGTCTTGAGTTTCTTCAGACCATCGCCTTCATCCTGGTGATCGCCGCTCTCGTGCAGATGGTGGAAATCGTGCTGAAGAAGATCAGCCCGTCCCTCTATCAGGCTCTTGGAATCTACCTTCCTCTCATCACCACGAACTGCGCCGTCCTCGGTGTGGCTCTCAATGTGGTCACGAAGGAGTTCGCCTTCGGAGGGCCGGCGCACATGCTGAACCTTGGCGAGTCGGTGGTCTATGCCTTCGCTACGGCCGCAGGTTACGGAATGGCTCTTGTCCTGTTCGCCGGACTCCGCGAGCACCTCGACCTGAATGACGTTCCCAAGCCGTTCAGAGGTATTCCGATAGCCCTTATCACCGTCGGGATCCTCGCTATGGCGTTCATGGGATTCTCGGGGTTGGTATAGTTTTGGCAGAAATAATCAGTCTGTACATTTTTTTTATTTATGATTATGAAAAAGATCTTATTGATCCTCACGGTTCTGATCGGTTCGGCGGTGGCCGCGCTTGCCCAGCCTAAATCAATCGGAGGACGTCTCGGCAACTATGGTGTCGATATCAGTTACGAAAACTATGTTTTTGATGGTTCGGATTTCCTCGAGTTCGGTCTGGGACTTGACAATGGTTTCAGCACAAGTTCATTCCATGTGGATGGAATCTATAACTTCATGATTCTTCAACCGGATTGGACATATGTCGGCCATTGGGGATTCTACGCCGGTCCCGGAGCCAGTGTGGCCGTCTGGAAGAACAGCGAGGACGAGAACACGGTCTATGCCGGATTTCTGGGCAATGTCGGACTGGAGTACACCTTCGACTTCCCGCTCCAGCTGTCTGTTGATTTCCGTCCAAGGCTGATGTTCGGTGACGGCGGGGGCATAAGCGACGGACCGTTCACTTTGGGAATCGGAGTACGCTACGCATTCTGAGATTTGAAGATTGGGAAATAGCCGAAAGTGCGGGTTTTCATCAGGAACCCCGCACTTTTTGCATTTTCTTGGCAATAATTTGGCAATTTTGTAAAAATTGGAATCAAAGGGATACTATGGCAGGTGGATTCGCACTCGGCATGAAGTGGGCTGAGGATGTGTTATTTAAAGATAAAAAGATCATTCCGTTCATCCCTCAGCACGGCAGTGTCGGCGCGAGCGGCGATCTGGTGCAGTTGGCGCACATGGCTCTGTGCATGATCGGCGAGGGAGAAGTTCACTAAAAATGGTTCCCGCATAAGAAAAAAGAGGAATTATTTTTTAAACAGCTTCTAACTTCTCTAGCATTGAATATGAAAAAAAACATCTGGACAATGTTACATTATCCCACCCTTTCCGTTTATATTAGTGAAAAATTCAAACGATGACCGGAGACTTTCTCACAGAAGCGTTCCTCGCCCTTCGGGGACGATGGAAAACAGAGGACACCCTTCAGGATGCCTTCTGCAGGCTTTGGGGAGGGAAGTACAAGGTCGGAAGCGTGAAGGAGGCGATGGGGCTGCTTTCAAGGACAGGCAGAAATCTTGAGATCGACGAGTACCGGAAAGCGCTCGGGAGGCAGACGGTCAGCCTGGAGGGAAGACAGATTGAGGATGAGGCCGGCGATGCGATGGAGAAAGAACGTCTGTTCCGGAAGGTAGAGGAGTCGGTGGACTGTGAACTGACAGATCTCCAGAGGATTATCGTCAGGAAGCACGAATATGAAGGCCAGTCCTTCGAGCGCATCGCCAAAGACCTTGGAATGCGGCAGGCGGCTGTCCGGATGCACATCTCAAGAGCAAGGAAAATTTTAAGGGACAAATTCAGAAATGAAGATGAATAAGATCAATGAATATGTTGACAGGTACTTCGAGGGGATCCTTTCCGAAGCCGAGGAACTGAAACTCAAGGATTTCCTTGCCTCGCCGGAAGGTCAGGCTCCTGAATATGACGAAGTCCGCGCCGTTATGGGTTACTTCGCCGTCGGCGAGGCTCTTTCACGGAAGGAAGCGAAGGAATATTCCCGTGTCAGGACCCTCTGGGGCAGGATAGCCGTGGCAGCAGCCGCCTTCGCAGTCATATTCATTGCTCTTGGAGTGAATGTCTATAATAAGGAAAATGTCTGCGTCTCGTATGTCGGAGGACAGAAGGTGACTGACAAGGAGGTTGTGATGAACGACGTCGATGGCATCCTTGCCGACCTTTTCTCCGGCGGAACTGACGTGGATGAACAGTTGAATGAAATATTCGGAAAATGATGGGACGAAGAGTATTTTTAATAGTGGCATTGTGTCTGCTGGCCTTGCTTCCTGCCCGGGCGCAGAAAGGGCTTCAGATTGACAGCCTGTTCAGCTTCAGCGGCTCCATAGTACGTCTCTCGGATATGTCCGGCATTTCGATGTCGGAAGTGAGCGGTGCGGAGCTTAAGCCGTACAATCTGAAGTATTTCCGTAGTATCAGCTTCAAGGCTGGAGCCGGGGCGATCGACAGGGTGGCGTCTCTAGTGGAGGCTGACTCGCGCAATGCTGTTGACCGGAAGATTGATTATTATGGCGGGCAGATGTGCTATGCCCTTTTGAGGCTGCGGACAGACGGTTCCGAGGAAAACGAATATATCGGTTTTCAGATCAAGGGGATAGGAAAGGAAAAGGTCACGCAAGGCTCTGACGGCAAGACCGTTGTGGGCTACGAGCTTGATGAGGATGCCCAAGGGCCGTTTGAGCAAGCCTATGTGACAGTGGTCTATCTCAGGGGCAAAGCCACTATGAACGATCTTAAGAAAATGTTTAAGCAAAGATGAATATTATGAAGAGATTATTTACTATTTTACTTGTGTCACTTTTGTGTGCCCACATCGCGTCAGCGCAGACGCGCGTCACACGCCGCTCTGATTTCAAAATCATCGACCCGACTGACACAGTGAAGGTCCAGACAAAGAAACCTGGTGTCAAAATTCGTTACAATTCTGACGGTAAGAAGTTGAACTATATGTCAGATTCCTTGATCATCGTCTATAGCCCTGATTCCGTCAAACAGCATTATGACCCTAAAAAAGAGGTCTATTATAAGATGGAAGTGTTTGGCTCCGAAAGTGATTCGTCATTCTCGTATACTTACACAAATTCTAGGATTGTCAGGAGAGATACGTCTCGGTTTCGTTTGACCATAGGCCGCGATGAGGATGGGGATGGTGAGCAGTCAAGATTAGACTTCAATTTGCCTTTTTATCACAAAGTTGTGAACAAGACACACGCGCGTAGCGGTTATGTGGTTGAGCCGGGTAATTTCGGAATGGCATTGTTGAATGTCAACTCTGACAAGTTGGATTTCAGGACCCAACGCTCGTATGAGGTGTTCTTCAACTTGTGTGATGACTATTTCAAGCTGTCAAGTTTCATGACGTTCAACTACGGACTTGGTTTTTCTTGGAAGAATTTTTCCATGACAAAGGGTAGTATGATGACTAAAGATGATGAAGGGAATATCCTGATTGGGGGCTGGCCGGAGAAATCCGAGCCTAAAGTGTCCAAGTTAAGGGTGTTCAGTGTCACATTCCCGCTTGTCTTTGGCGTTAATATCTATCGTGGTGTCGGATTTTCCGTCGGCCCTGTGGTCAATCTCAACGCCAGCAGCTCGATAGTCGATAAGTATAGACTCAATGACGAAAAGCAGAAGGACAAGTATAAGAGAGCGCACTGCAACCTCGCCACTGTGGACTTGATGTTCCAGCTCAATTTCAGAGACGTGGGCGTCTATGCGAAATATTCTCCGATGAATATTATGGACACTGATTATTGGCCGGAGTTCAAGCATTGGGCCGTGGGTCTGACGCTCGATCTATAGCGATGTTTGGAAGTGACCGGATCGCTTGAGCATATTCATGTGAAATGCCCCCGAGAGTTTGTCTTACTTTCGGGGGCATATTGTAAGTGGATCTTTGCCTTATCGTTCGATGGTGGCCTCGCGGTCAGGTCCGAGGGAGATTATGCTGATCGGGACTCCGAGGTAGTCTTCCATAAACTTGATATAGTTCTTGAATTCCTGCGGGAGATCACTTTCCTTGCGGATACCGGTCAGGTCTTTCTTCCAGCCCGGGAACTCGGTGTAAACCGGCTCGATCTCGGCGGCGATGTCGAACGGAACCTGGTCGGTCTCAACGCCGTCCACCTTGTAGGAGGTGCAGACCTTGATGGTCTCGAAGTCGTCCAGACAGTCGGATTTCATCATGATGAGGTCGGTCACGCCGTCGATCATCACGGTGTACTTCAACGCCACGAGATCCAACCAGCCGCAGCGGCGCGGGCGGCCTGTGACGGCTCCGAACTCGTGTCCGACCTGACGGAGCTTCTCTCCGGTCTCATCAAACAACTCTGTCGGGAACGGGCCGCTGCCCACACGGGTGCAGTAGGCCTTGAAGATCCCATACACCTTTCCGACCTTTGACGGAGCCACTCCCAGTCCCGTGCAGACTCCGCCGACAGTTGTGGAGGACGATGTGACGAACGGATAGGATCCGTAGTCGATGTCCAGCATCGAACCCTGCGCTCCTTCGGCGAGCATCGGCTTGTCTTCCAGCCATTTGTTGACGAAATATTCACAGTCGATGAGCCGGAATCCCTTCAGGAACTCGATGGCGCTCATCCACTCTGCCTCATCCTTGCCAGGGTCGCACTCGAAGTGCATGTCGGAGAGCAACTGAAGATGTCTGGCCTTGAGCTTCTCGAATCTTTCCTTGAAATCAGGGGCGAGGATGTCTCCGACCCTGAGGCCGTGTCTGCTGATCTTGTCGGTGTAGGTGGGCCCGATGCCCTTGAGGGTGGAGCCGATTTTGCCTTTTCCGGCGGCAGTTTCGTAAGCCGCGTCCAGAAGACGGTGGGTAGGGAGAATCAGGTTGGCCTTCTTGGAGATGAACAGTTTCTCTTTCGGATTGATGCCCATCTTCTCAACATTGGCGCACTCTTCACGCAGGGTGATCGGATCCAGGACGACGCCGCTTCCGATGATGTTGGTTGAACCATCCCGGAATATTCCCGAAGGAATGCTGCGCACCACGAAACTCTTCCCGTCGAAATGAAGGGAATGTCCGGCGTTCGGCCCGCCCTGAAATCTTGCCACGGCAGGATAACGGCCCGCAAGCACATCCACAATCTTACCTTTCCCCTCGTCTCCCCACTGGAGGCCAAGGACTACGTCAAGTTTTGAACTCATATCTGATAATATTCGTTTTGTATATTCTTGAATATTAGAACGGAAGGTCGTCCTGCGGCATGTCGGCCGCCGCGACCTCGACAGGATTCGCAGGAGTCTGCGGCTGCTGAACAGGTTGTTGGTAGCCGGACTGCTGTGTTGCCTGCGGAGCCTGTTGCTGTACTACAGGTTGATAGCCTCCCTGCTGGTACTGAGGCTGAGCGTATGCCTGCCCCTGAGTCTGTCGAAGGGCCGGCTGCCCGTACCCTTGTCCTCCATCCTGTGTCCCGGAATTGTCCGGCTTCCTTCCCAGCAACTGAAGATTGTCCACGGTGATCTCCGTAGTGTACTTCTTGTTCCCCGTCTGGTCAGTCCAAGACCGTGTCCTCAGCTTACCTTCGATGTAGAGCTGGGTTCCCTTGTGGATGTATTTTTCGGCGATGTCGGCCGAATTCCTCCAGGCCACGATGTTGTGCCATTCCGTGTTTTCCCGAAGTTCTCCATTGCGGTCACGATAGCGTTCTGTCGTAGCGAGGGTGAACGTCGCCACCTTCGTGTTCCCCGAGTTCGGGTTGTTTCCGTCAAGGTAACGTACTTCCGGGTCTTTTCCAACGTTACCGATCAGCATTACTTTGTTCAGTGACATAATCTTAAGTCGTTTAGTTATGTTCATGGTCGTATAGGGTGTCTGCGGCAAGACAGCGTTGTCTGCATTTGCCGCCAAGGCAATCCCTAAACATTGCAAGTTAGTCAAAATAATCCGTATTCCAATAAAAAAGAAGCCGACGAGGCTAACTTGCTTGTGTTCATTGTACATATAATTATCATTCAATATTGGTTGCAGAATGTCCGGCGGTTTACTATCTTCGCACCGGACAAAAAGCATTAAGGAATATGGCGAAATATGGTCTCATAGGGGATCCGATCAAGGGATCCGGCAGCCCGGCACTGTTCGAGGCGGCGTACAAGGGGGTAAAGAATGGGGAATATTCATACGACCTGATCGAAGGCTCTGACTTTGAGACTTCTTTCCGGAAGTTCATTGATGAATATGTCGCTGTCAACGTCACCGCTCCGTTCAAGGAACGGGCGTATTCAAAAGTACTGGAGATGTCTCGCAAAGGTGAGGGGGCTGTTTCTGGACCGGCGGCCCGTATCGGGGCGACGAACCTTCTGGTGAAAGGCTCCAATGGCATCGAGGCGTACAATTCGGACTTCTCAGGTATCGTGACGGCTGTCGTGGAGGCATATTTTCCTGGCATTGTGGAGGAGTTTATCGGCAACTTCGGGGACAAATTCTTTGTGAAGATGCACCAGTTCTTCCTGATGACGCTGAGCCGCACGTTCAACCGCCAGCCTCAGGCGCTGGTGGTCGGCTGCGGTGGGGCGGGAAGAGCCGCCGCCGTCGCCGCCGCCGAACTTGGATTCGCCACCATCCTGATGAACCGGACTCTGGAAAAGGCTCAGGAGATTGCCGACTCCATGCAGGAATATGGTTTCCTGCCGGACCCGATCTCCGATTTCAAAGAGGCCGTCAAGGAGTGCGACCTTGTGATCTACACCCTGCCGATGGCTCTGCCGGAAATCGCTGAATTTACCGCTGATGATTTCGCCGGAGAGGATTCCGGCCAGAGAAAGGTGATCCTTGAGGCGAACTACAAGACTCCGTCCTTCGATGACGAAGCGAGGATGAAACTCACTTCCGCCGACTGCACCTACATCCCCGGTCGCAGATGGCTTCTGTACCAAGCTCTTACCGGTTACTCCATTATGACCGGACTCCAACCGGATCTCAAGGCCATGTCCGAGGTTGTTTAAAAATAATCAATGGATTTGAAATGACCTATTTTCTCTGGCGGAGAGCTTCGAAGAGGAGGATGGCGGCGGAGACTGAGACGTTGAGGGAGTCCAGGTCCCCGAGCATCGGGATGCGGATGTGGGCGTCGGCTGCTTCCCGCCAGATGTCGGTAAGGCCGGTGGACTCTGTACCCATCACGATTGCGGTGGGTTTCTTCATGTCCGTGTCATAGTACAGGGAGGAGTCCTGAAGCTGGGCTGAAAGTATCTGGATGTTCTTGTTCCGTAGCCATGTGATGGTCTCTTCGGAAGATGCCGTCGCCACTTGCCTGGAGAACACGGCTCCGATGCTGGCCCGGATGAGGTTCGGATTGTAAAGGTCTGTGAGCGGGTCGCAGATGATGACGGCGTCGGCTCCGGCGGCGTCCGCGCTCCTGAGCACGGCTCCGAGGTTGCCCGGTTTCTCCACGCTTTCAAGTACGACAATGAGCGGATTCTTGCCGAGCCTCAGGCTGTCCAAAGTCCTGTCACGGAACTCCACCTCGGTGATTACCCCTTCCGTGCCGCCTCTGTAGGCTATCTTGCCGTAGAGCTCAAACGGAACCTGGACGACACCGACTTTCGGATTGAGGCTTTCGGCCTTGCCAAGCAGGTCGTTCAGTTCCATCTCGGTCAGAATCTCTCCGCAGACGAACAGCGTTCTTGGGACGAATCCCGCGTCGAGGCAGTGTCCCGACTCTCTTCGTCCCTCGACCACGAACAGCCCTTCCGACCGTCTCAGTCTTGACTTCTCCTGAAGCGCCAGCAACTCCCGAATCTTCGGATTCTGCGCCGATGTGATGTTCTCTATTCTCACTCGGCGGCCTTGTCGTTCTTTACGATCTTCTCAGGACGCATCTGAGGGAAGAACAGCACATCCTGTATGGTTGTCTGGCCGGTCATGAACATCGTGAGGCGGTCGATGCCCATTCCGAGACCGGAGGTCGGCGGCATGCCGTACTCAAGGGCGCGAACGAAGTCGTAGTCGATGAACATCGCCTCGTCGTCGCCGTGGCTCTTGAGGGCTGCCTGCTCCTCGAATCTCTCCAGCTGGTCGATAGGGTCGTTGAGTTCGGAGTAGGCGTTCGCGAGTTCCTTTCCGCAGACGAACAGCTCGAACCTCTCGGTGAGGATCGGATCCTCACGATGTCTCTTTGTCAGCGGAGACATCTCGACAGGATAGTCGATGATGAACGTCGGCTCGATGAGGTGTTCCTCGCAGTATTCCCCGAAGATGGCGTCGATCAGTTTGCCCACGCCCATCGAAGGTTCGTACTCGACGCCAAGCTTCTTGCAGGTCTCGCGCAGTTCGTCAACGCCCATTCCCTTGACATCCACGCCGGCATATTCCTTAATGGCTTCAAGAATAGGGAGTCTGCGGTAGCCGGCCTTGAAGTCGATCTCCTTGTCGCCGATCTTGACGACTGTGGTCCCGTGCAGCTTGAGGGCTATCTTTTCGAGCATCTTCTCCACGAAATCCATCATCCAGATGTAGTCCTTGTAGGCCACGTAGATTTCCATGCAGGTGAACTCAGGATTGTGGGTCTTGTCCATGCCCTCGTTGCGGAAATCCTTGGCGAACTCATAGACACCGTTGTAGCCGCCCACAATCAATCTCTTCAGATAGAGTTCGTTGGCGATCCTCATGTAGAGGTCTATGTCCAAAGCGTTGTGGTGGGTGATGAACGGACGGGCCGTGGCTCCTCCCGGAATGGCTTGGAGGATAGGGGTCTCGACCTCAAGGCAGCCGGCGGCGTTGAAGTAATCCCTCATTGTGGCGATGATCTGCGCCCTCTTGACGAAAACGTCCTTGACCTGTGGATTCACGATGAGGTCTACATACCTTTGGCGATAACGGAGCTCCGGATCGGTGAACGCGTCATAGACGACTCCGTCAACCTCCTTCACGATAGGAAGAACCCTCAGGGATTTGCTCAGAACTGTAAGTTCCTTTGCGTGAACGCTGAGTTGGCCGGTCTGGGTGATGAAAGCGAAACCCTTGATTCCGATGATGTCGCCGATGTCAAGCAGCTTTTTCCAAACGGTGTTGTACATAGTCTTGTCCTCGCCCGGGCAGATCTCGTCCCTCTTGACGTAGATTTGGATCCTTCCAGTGGCGTCCTGGATTTCGCCGAACGAGGCGGCGCCCATTATTCTGCGGGACATCAGACGGCCCGCTATGCAGACTTCCTGAAAGTTGCCCTTCTCCGGGTCATAACCGGCCTCTATTTCCTTGGCAGTCGCGTTGACCGGATAGAGTGGCGCCGGATAAGGATTGATGCCCAATTCCCTTAACTTTGTCAGAGACTCCCTACGGATTCTCTCCTGCTCGCTGAGCTCGATGTTTGCCATATCGTTAATTTTAATAATCAAAACAATAAGACCGAACCTTCGGCCTGAATATGCAAAAATACTACTTTTAATTCACATTCTGAAATTAAATCCGTATCTTTGTCTATTATGGGGAAAGAGCGCAAATGGATTTTGAAGGAGCCGGCTGATCCGGAGAAGGTGGGAAGGCTTTCCGCCGAGCTGGGTATTGACCGGGTTCTCGCCGACCTTCTTGTCAAGAGGGGTGTCGAGACTTTCGAGCAGGCGCGCTCGTTCTTCCGTCCGAGTCTGGACGACCTCCACGATCCGTTCCTGATGAAAGACATGGATGTGGCCGTGGAACGCGTCCGCAAGGCTATCACGAGCGAGGAGAAGATTCTGGTCTATGGCGACTACGATGTGGACGGCACTACAGCCGTCTCATTGGTATATTCATTCCTGAGAAGATATTCCTCGAGGGTGGATTTTTACATTCCGGACCGTTATGACGAGGGGTATGGGGTGTCTTACAAAGGCATCGACTGGGCCGGAGACAACGGCTTCGGGCTAATAATCACCTTGGACTGCGGCATCAAGGCCAACGAGAAGGTTGAATATGCCGCCACGAAGGGTATCGATGTCATCATCTGCGACCATCACCTTCCGGAAGACACGCTTCCGCCGGCCGTGGCCGTACTTGACCCCAAGCGCGAGGACGACACTTACCCGTTCGATGATCTGAGCGGCTGCGGAGTGGGGTTCAAGCTTGTGCAGGCATATTCCCGGAAATACGGCATCCCGTTCGAGACCTTGATTCCGTTGCTGGACCTTCTGGTCGTGAGCATAGCCGCTGACCTCGTGACGATGGTGGGGGAGAACAGGGTGCTGGCTCACTTCGGTCTTAAGCAGCTGAACGAGAATCCCCGCAAAGGGCTTCATGCGATGGCGGCTCTCTCGAAATTGGAACTCGGTCATCTTACGATTGATGACATCGTGTTCAAGATCGGACCGAGGATCAACGCCGCCGGCAGAATGGAGACCGGCCGTCTGGCCGTAGAACTCCTGACCGCTTCCGATGACCAAGTCGCAACCACCATCGGCGAGAAGATCAACGACAACAACAATGAACGCAAGAGCATTGACAGGGAGATTACCCAGGAGGCTCTTGAGAGGGTTCAGAACGGTTCCGCTTTGTCAACCGACGCCGCGACAATAGTTTACAATCCGACATGGAACAAGGGTGTCGTCGGGATTGTGGCCTCACGCCTTGTCGAGGCGTTCTACAAGCCTACAATCGTGCTGACAAAGTCGAACGGATTCATCACAGGATCCGCCCGCAGTGTCGCCGGTTTCGACCTTTATGAGGCCATCGAGAACTGTGCCGATCTTCTTGAGAACTTCGGAGGACACGTCTATGCCGCGGGCCTGACGCTGAAAGAGTGCAATCTGGATGAGTTCGTAAGTAGGATAGACACGTTCATCGCCGGCAAGATCACCGAGGAGATGCTGACCCCGATGACGGACATTGACGCAAAACTTGAGTTCAGTCAGATAACCCCGAAATTCTTCCGTCTCCTGAAGCAGTTCCAGCCGTTCGGCCCGGGCAACACCAATCCGGTCTTTCTGACCGAGAACGTCTCCGACGGCGGCAACGGACGTAAAGTGGGAGCGGGAGGAGTCCACATGAAGCTGGATCTCATCGACGAGAAGCAGCCGTTCCACCAGATTCCGGCCATAGCCTTCAACATGGCCGAGTTCTACGACTACATCAAGGCCGGCAACCCGTTCGACATCTGCTACTCCATCGTCGAGAACTACTACCGAGGCAACACCACCCTCCAGCTCCGCATCAAAGACATCAAGGAGCGCGAAGAATTTATTTAAGGAGACATATATGAAGCGTCTGTTACTTTCACTGGCCGTTCTTCTGATTGCGCCGGCATTAAGTTCCGAAGCGCAGGTCAAGGACTGCCCTTACTATGTGGCGGCTTATGTGTGGCCGTCATGCCACAACGATCCCCGCGGTCAGGAGGTGCTCTGGCCGGAAGGCATGGGGGAGTGGGAGGTCATAAGGAAAGGCACTCCGCGTTTTCCGGGACACTACCAGCCGAAACAGCCTCTGTGGGGCTATGAGATGGACAACGACCCGAAGGTCATGGAGCGCTGGATCGAAGCCGCGACCGACCACGGAGTGAACACGTTCATTTTCGACTGGTATTGGTTCGACGAGGGACCTTTTATTGAGGGCTGCTTGAACGACGGTTTCCTTAAGGCTTCGAACAACGGGAAGATGAAATTCTACCTGATGTGGGCCAACCACGATGTGAAACGGAACTACTGGAACGTCCACAGCTGTCCGGATGATGATTCGATTCTTTGGAAGGGAGCGACAGACGAGAAGAACTTCAAGATCATCGTCGAGAGAGTGATCCGACAGTATTTCAAGCGACCGAACTACCTGAAGATCAACGGATGCCCTGTGTTTTCGGTATATAAGCTCGACAATCTGCTCGCCACATTCGGCGGCAGCCGAGAAAAGACGAGGGCGGGGCTTGAATATTTCCGCTCCGAGGTCCGCAAGGCGGGATTCCCCGGACTGCATCTTCAGATCATCCATTTCGGCCCGTCGGGCGAGGATATTCAGAGGACTCTTGAATATTTCGGTGTGAACAGTGTCACCACCTACAACTGGGGTGGCCCGCACCGGGAGGACTATCTGGATTGGGGCAACACCGGAATGACCCGCCTTGAAACCTGGAGCGATTCACCGGTTCCGTTCTTTCCGAACGTGTCGGTCGGGTGGGACAACACTCCGCGCTTCCCGAAGGTCGGCCGCGAGGATGTCATCCATTACAACAACACTCCGGAGAGTTTCGCTGCCTATCTTCAAGCCGCCAAGGAATATGTCGACGCACATCCCGCACAGCCGAAGGTGATCACCGTCTTCGCTTGGAATGAGTGGATTGAAAGCGGCTACCTCCTCCCCGATCGCAAGTTCGGCTTCGGCTACCTCGAGGCCGTCCGGGATGTTCTCGAAGGAAAGTACGGGCGGTACAAATAGATGACCGTTATGAGCAATCGTCTGACTATCAACTAAATAGCAGCTTGCCTTTAGTGGATATCAACTAAAGGCAAATGTATTATTGTTTGATATTCAGAGTGTTGCGTTCCATGGCCTCTTTGATGAGAGCGGCGGTTTGTGCGAATGTCAGGCCGTCGGTGTAGATTGTACGGTGGGCTGTGGTGAGATACCGGGGGGAGCGGGTTTGCATCAGGGATTCGATACGGCGGCGGAGGGTTTCCCGTTCGCCATTGATTTCCATGCGGTGCGCTTCGTCAGATCCGGTGATCTGTCCTGGTCTCTTGGGACTTTTAATCTGCCGATTATCAGTCTTGTGTGCTTCGTCGGTCACTGAATCTGCCGAAGCGTCGGAGCGTACCGGACTTGCGGAATCAAGCATCGGGCGGCCTTCGGAATGGCCTTCAAGGTTGGTAAGGAGGGTGTCAGTGGTGGCGCGGAGGTAAAAGCAGACGGAATTTTCCCTTACGAGTCGGCTGCATGCTTCGGAAATCACGGTGCCGCCCCCTAGGGAAAGGATGGTCTGGGGGCGATTATGTTCATTGAATATCTCCTCAAGGGCTTCACGCTCCATCCGGCGGAAAGCCGCTTCACCATATTCATTGAATATTTCGGGAATGGTTCTGCCTTGCTTTTCCTCGATGTAGGTGTCCAAATCGATCAGGCGGCATTCGGGGAGCAGTGTCGCGAGGATTCTCCCGACACTGCTCTTGCCGCAACCCATAAAGCCTATGAGGGATATGTCTTTCATTTAGAACAACGTAGGCTCGTCAATGTCCCCGATGTCAAGAATATCCCCTGAGCCCAAAAGGTCTGCCGCACTGGTCTGACTGCCGTAATCGGTGGCGGCTGTAAACTCGTTGGAGTCGCTTTGCGGCTCATTGGATTCCACATCGTCGATGATGTCCAACGGCTCGTCCTCAATGTCGTCCTCAGGCTTGTGCAAAGGCTCGATGAACTTCACATCCTTGAGGTCGTACTGGTGGCACTTCTTACCCTTGGCTGAATAACCTTTCTTGGCGATGTATTCCTCAGCGTCAACGTTCTCCGGATTGCGATGCTCGTACTTCCCGCCGAAAATGACCTGGAATTGAGGATGCCTGTCCTCGGAAATGTCCACAAGGTAGGATTTCGCTCCCGGAGCGATGAACGACAGCGGAGTGTTGTCGCTCAGAGTGAAGCTGAACCTCTTGACATAGAACGCCTTGGCGGCTCCGTCGAAGTAAAGGGTGGTGTAGGTCTTGTTCGGATCGAACTTCTCGATCTTGATGACTTCCCCCTGATAGCGGTTGGACACGTCGAACGAGGTCGTGTAGAATGTTCCGTCTTTGAATATTGCCAGAATTTTGTCTTCGGGACCGAACTCGCCGAGATACCGGCCGCGCTGCTCATCGTTGAGCTTCTGGATGTCGGCGTCGTACCAGATGTCCTTGCCGCCGATTGTGGAGACACCCTTGGATTTCAGCAGGATCCTCGCGATCGGGTTCTTGGACACCAGATTGCCTCTGGAGGCCTTGCCCTTGATCGCAAGAGTCGAGAAATCATATTCAAACTGCGTCTTCTTCAGTTTCGGACGCGGACGCAGGTATATTCGTACAGATTCGGCCTCGCCGTTGTGATTGACCGAGAACCAGAGGATCTTGGACCCTTCCTCGCCTGTGGTTATGTCGTAGTCCTTGTCTCTGGTGACGCTGGTGATCGCGAACCTTTTGGCGTAGGAGACGCTGCTTTTGCCCTCGCGGTAGATGACGTTGTAGATGGTTCTGCCGTCACCTCTGTTGAACACTCCGACGTAGAGCAGATCCTTCCAGAAGAAGGCTTTGTCGGTGACCTTGGCGACCCGGTACTTTCCGTCTTTGCCGATGACGATGACTTCGGAAAGGTCGGAGCAGTCACAGATGTAGGAACCGTTGTCATCCTTCTTGAGGTTCAGACCGACGAAGCCCTCCTCATAGTTGGCGAAAAGCTTGGCGTTGTTGCTGACAACCTTGGTTACGGCGATGCTCTCGAACGCAGTGATCTCGGTCTGCCGCGCGAAAGGCTTCCCGTACTTTGCCTTCAGCGTCTTGAACCAGTCGATCGTGTACTCGGTGATGTGTTCGATGTTGTCCTTGACCGTCTTCATCTCCGTCTCGATGGCTGCGATCTTCTCGTCTATGGCCTTAGTGTCGAACTTGGAGATCTTGCGCACCGGCTTCTCCACGAGTTTTTCGATGTCCTCCATCAGGATCTCCCTGCGGAGAATGTTCTGATAGGTCTTCATCTCGGCGAACACCTCGTCCAGCTGTTGCTCCCAGCTGTTCTGGTTCTGCTCCAGAATCTTATAGACCTTGTTCTCAAAGAATATCCTTTCGAGGGAAGAGTAGTGCCACTGGTCCTCCAGTTCGGAGAGTCTGATCTCAAGCTGCCATTTGAGGAGATCCCTTGTGTGGAGAGTGTCGTAAGTAAGTATGTCCTTGACCGAGAGGAACTGAGGCTTGTTGTCCACGATGACGCAGGCGTTCGGCGCGATGTTGCACTCGCAGTCTGTGAAGGCGTACAGAGCGTCGATCGTCTTGTCCGGTGACACGTCGTTCGGAAGGTGGATAAGGATCTCGACCTTCTCGGTTGTCATGTCCTCGATCTTCTTGATCTTGATCTTGCCTTTGTCCTTGGCCTTGAGGATCGAGTCGATTAGGATGTGGGATGTCTTGCCGTAAGGGATCTCGGTGATGGCGACCGTGTTCTTGTCGATCTTCTCGATCTTGGCGCGAACCTTCACGCTGCCTCCGCGGGCTCCGTCCTTGTAGTTGCTGCAATCCGCCGAGCCGCCGGTAGGGAAGTCCGGGTAGATTGTGAAGTCCTCACCCTGAAGAATGCTTATCGACGCGTCAATCAGTTCGTTGAAATTGTGGGGAAGGATCTTGGAGGCCATTCCGACAGCGATTCCCTCGGTGCCCTGGGCTAGCAGGAGAGGGAAGCGGACCGGGAGTTCGGTAGGCTCCTGGTTGCGTCCATCGTAGGATGTCATCCAGTTGGTGATCTTCGGGTCGAAGACGACCTCCTTCGCGAACTTGCTCAGGCGTGCCTCAATGTAACGCGGGGCGGCATTGCTGTCGCCGGTGAGGATGTTGCCCCAGTTTCCCTGGCAGTCGATCAGAAGACCTTTCTGGCCGAGCTGGACGAGGGCTCCAAGGATGGACTGGTCGCCGTGCGGATGGTACTGCATCGCCTGACCGACGATATTGGCCACTTTGGTGTAGCTGCCGTCATCCATCCTGAACATGGCGTGAAGCACGCGCCGCTGAACTGGTTTCAGTCCGTCAACGATGTGAGGCACAGCTCTTTGCAGAATGACATACGAAGAATAGTCCAGAAACCATTCCCGGAACATTCCCGAAAGTTTGTACTTCCTGCTGTCGGAACTGAGCAACTTGTCGTATTTCCCCGAAGATTTCCCCGATGTCTCGTCGATCGGCTCCTCGTTCAGTTCCTCGTCCTCGTTGCCTCCTTCCGGAGTCTCAATGTCATCCCACTCGTCCTTTGCCATATTAAGATATTCCTCTATATAATTTAATGACTGTTTTTTGAAAGATGTTATTCCTCGTACCCGAACTTCCGGAGTTCCTTGCGGTTCTCCCTCCAGTCCTGGTTGACTTTCACAAAAAGCTGAAGGAAGACCTTCTTCTGGAAGAAATCCTCCATCTCCAGCCTCGCCTCCGTGCCGACTTTCTTAAGCGCCGAGCCACCCTTGCCGATGATGATTCCCTTCTGGGAGTCACGCAGCACATAGATGACAGCGCTGATCTCGTACCTGTCCCGGCCTTCCTTGAAAGCTTCCACAACCACCTCGCAGCTGTAAGGCACCTCTTGGCTGTAACTCTCCAGAATCTTCTCCCTGATGATCTCTGAGGCGAAGAACCGGAGGTTCCTGTCCGTGAACTGATCCTTGTCGAACCAAGGCGGTGCGACAGGGAGTCTGCTCATCACGGCATTCAGCACGCTCTCAAGGTTGAACCTCTCCTTCGCTGACACCGGAATGATCACGGCCTGAGGGAGTAGCTCCTGCCAGTAGGCGATCAAGTCAGTGACCTTCTTCTGCTCGCTGATGTCGATCTTGTTGATGACGACCACCACCGGGCAATCCAGCTTCTGGAGTTTTTGAATATATTCCCCGTTCTTGTCGCTCTTTTCGACCACGTCCGTCACGTAAAGGATGATGTCCGCGTCTCCTATGGCGGCGTCCACGAACTTCATCATGTCCTCCTGCAGGCGGTAGTTCGGCTTGAGCATGCCGGGAGTGTCAGAATACACGATCTGGCAATCGTCCGTGTTGACGATCCCCATTATCCTGTGCCGGGTGGTCTGGGCCTTCGCCGTGACGATGGACAGCTTCTCACCGACCAAGGCGTTCATAAGCGTGGATTTGCCAACATTCGGATTACCGATGATGTTGACAAATCCAGCTCTGTGTTCAGAATGTTTCTCCGGACTAGACATAGGCCCCCATCTTGAGGACATTCACCTCGCCCTCGCTGAGGTATCTCCACTCTCCCTTCTTCAGCCCCTTCTTGGTGAGGCCGGCGAAGTAAACCCTGTCAAGCGCCTTCACATCGTAGCCGAGGGATTCGAATATCCTTCTGACGATCCTGTTCTTGCCGGAGTGGATCTCTATTCCGAGACGTCTGTGGTCTTCGGCGTCGATGTATTCAAGCTCATCGGCCTTGATGTTGCCGTCGTTGAGGTCAAGACCTTCGGTGAGGATTTTCTCCTTGTCGGCTTCATCAAGCGGTTTGTCGAGGATGACCTGATAGATCTTCTTCTTGTTGTAGGAAGGATGCGTGAGCTGCTCGGCGATCTCGCCGTCGTTTGTGAACATCAGCACGCCGGTGGTGTTCTTGTCAAGCCTTCCGACCGGGAACACGCGGAGCTTGCAGCCTTTGAGCAGATCCATGACGGTCTTCTCGGCATGAGGGTCGCTGGCGCTTGTGACGAAGCCTTTCGGCTTGTTCATCACAATGTAAACCTTTTCCTCGCCCTTGAGTCTTTCTCCGTTGAAGCGGATGTCGTCGTGGAGGACATTGACCTTTGTCCCGAGTTCGGTCACTACTTCTCCATTGACTGTCACAACGCCGGCCTGGATGAAGTTGTCGGCCTCGCGGCGGGAGCATACTCCAGAGTTGGCGATGTACTTGTTGAGACGTATCTCTTCCTTGATAGGTGTAGGAATGCTGTCGTTGTCGGAAAGAGCGGCGTCAACCTGCGGCTTCCTTGAAAGCATCTGGTTGATTCCAGCCTCGTCGGTTTCCGTGAAATGAGGCTCGTCCTTGCGGCCGAACTTCTTAGGTCCTGTATGTCCCGCGCCTCTGCCGGCGGAGAATCCTCCCTGCTTAGGGCCGAATCCGTGCCCGGCGGCCGGCTTCCTTGAATATGAAGGCCTTCTTTCTCCGCCTTCCTGGCCTGCTCCGTAACTTCTTCTCTGCCCGTATGATGGACGTCCCTCACCGAATGAAGGACGGCTCTGTCCGTATGATGACCTTCTCTCTTCTCCCTCGGAATTGCTTCCGTAGCTTCTGCGCTGTCCGTAGGAAGGACGGCCTTCGCCGAATGAAGGACGACCGTAGGATGGCTTTCTCTCGCCACCGCCGTAACTGTTGTTGCCATAGCTCCTACGCTGTCCGTAAGACGGTCTGTCTCCGTAGGATGGACGGCTCTGTCCGTAAGATGAAGTTCTTCTTTCTCCGCCCTCCGCATTGTCTCCGTAGCTCCTGCGCTGGACATAACCGCCGCTGCGGTCTCCATAGCCGCCTCTGCGGTCCGAGGAATATCCTCCTCTACCGTTGCCACCGCGGCTCTGGTAACCACCGCGCTGGCCATAACCGCCGCGATTGTCGCCGGAGTAACTCCTGTGATTGTTGTCGTAAGGCCTGTACTCTCCGTCAGCGGAGGATGATGCGGCTGGCACTACCTTCTTTCTCGGCCTGAGTTTCCTGCCTTCTGATGAATAACCTGTTTTTGGTCCTTCTGAAGCGTAATCCCTACGCTCCTCGTGGTTCTCTTGACCACCATTGAAATTTTCTTCCATAATGTCTGTGGCTCACGCCATTAAAAAATAAAAAATATAAATATAAATGTTATTGAAGTTTAAACACGTATGTTATCGTACCTTGCTGTAGCGCGGGAGCGTCCGCACTTTGGTTGAAGTGGGTCTTCAAGGCCGCTGCCCTCGCGGCGGCCCAAAGCTTGGAGTTGTTCACTGTAGTTCCCTGTCCTCCAGGGACAGCCTTTGTCACGTTCCCATAGTTGTCAACCCAGATGTCCACAACGACCGTTCCGTAGTCTTGCTCTGAATATGCCGGCCTTGGAATAGCCCCGAGTGTGTTTCGGCCTTTAAGCCGAGCGTTAGGCGTATCCTCGGCTTTTCCAGTGGTCGTGTTGCCTTTCGGGTGTCCGGCCTTGAATTCGTTTTTCGGGTCAGTGGCGCTGTGAGGTGCGTTCGAGGAATCCTTCTTGCTCATCCCGGGGAAGAGGGCGTTCCTGTTGATTTCCTCTTTCTGCACCGGAGTCTCGACATCACCGAAGTCATCAGGTTTCGCCTCGGCTGTCTTGTTCTCCGTCTCGGCTTTGTGAGGAGACTCGCTTCTTTGGATCAGTCCCACCGGCTTTGTCTTGTCAATCTCCTCGGCCTGAGGCTGCCGTCCACTGTTCCGCCTCTTGACCGGCTGAACCTCGTCCTCGCTGAAATCGATGAGGAAAGTCTGCTCCTGCGGCGGAGGATAGATGTATTTCATCCCCGTGAACACGCAAAGAAGGCATGCGAGCACATGAACCGAGACCGTGAGAACGATCCCGGTCACCGTGGAGACCTTGGCCTCTTTCTGTCTGTCACGAAGGTACGGTTTCATCATTCTGGCTGTGTCGCTAGGATTACCTTGTAGTGGTTCCGTTTCGCGATGTTCATCAGCGACACGACCTCCTTGATCGGCACGCTCTCGTCAGAGTAGATCGAGAATGTCGGATCCTCCTCTGTCTGAAGCAAATCCACGAGGTCGTCCTCCAATTCGGAGTATTGCACAGGTGTCTCGCTGCCGTTGAGGTGGTAGGTGTAGGTGTCATCGCCCCAATCCTTGATCGAGACAGTGACGGTCGGCTTGGCGGAAACCTGCCCAGTGCTCTTCGGGAGCAGGAGCTTCAGCGCGTTCGGATTGACCAGTGTCGAGGTGATCAGGAAGAAGATCAGCAGCAGGAACACCAGGTCTGTCATCGAAGACATCGCTGTTTCCGACAGGACTTTTGTGGTTCTCTTGAAGGCCATTGACTACCTCTCCTCCTCGTTGCCTGCGGGTTCGTGCAGAAGATCCATGAAGTTGATCGTAGCGTTCTCCATCATGAGCATCAGGTTGGAGATCTGGGAAACCAGATAGTTGTAGCCGAAATAGGCGAGGATTCCGACGATAAGACCGCCGACAGTGGTGATCATCGCCGTGTAGATGCCGCTTGAAAGCAGCGTGATGTCGATGTTGTTGCCTGCGTTCGCCATGTTGAAAAACGCCTGCACCATACCGAGCACGGTTCCGAGGAATCCGATCATAGGCGCTCCGCCGGCGATGGTGGCGAGCATAGGAAGCCCTTTCTCAAGCCTCGCGACCTCGACGTTGCCCATGTTCTCGACGGAAGTCTGGATGTCCGCGAGAGGTCTGCCGATGCGCTCGATTCCTTTTTCCACGAGACGGGCCACAGGGGAATCATATTTCTGGCAGAGCGAAACCGCTGATTTCACCTTACCTTCATGAATATAGTCGCGGATGTCCCTCATGAAGTTCTTGTCAACCTGCCCCGCCTTGTGGATCATCCACCATTTCTTCCCGAAGATGTAGATGGCGATAACTGAAAGAATCGCCAGCACGATCATCAGCCAGCCGCCTTTGGTGGCCATCTCGATGAGAGAGAACGATTGCTCTACCTGCTGAGGAGCGAGATCAGCCACAGGCGCGGCCACCTGTGCCATGTCCTCGGCCATCCCGGCCGCCGCTGAATCCAGGCCAGAGGCCTGCAAAACTTGGAACAACATAATTATCACGTATGTTTATTATTTACATAATGTGTCCGGCGTGCCAACTGCACATTTCACGCCACTAAACCACAAAGGTACGCAAAATTCTCGACATTTTCTGTTCTTCATTTCATGGTTTCTTCTATAAGAATAGTTAATCTTGGGGTGCACCTGAGTGTATGTTGATTTTCCGTTTGTGAAATTAGCGCTATATTTAAGCGTGAAATTTGTGTGGGAAAAGAGGGTTGCCCACATGAAAATTTGCAAAATGTTGGAAGATAATTACTTACATGAATGTTATGTCCATTCTGGGGAGCTTGGGATGCGGATTGTATCCCTTAACTTTGCGGCATTGGACAAATGAAAAAGAATATGAAAGATCTAATAGCTTGCTGCGGGCTTGACTGCGATGGCTGCGATGCCCGTAAGGCGACAATCAACAACGATGACGCACTTAGGGAGCGGACTGCGAAACTGTGGGCGTAAGCCAACAACGCTCCGATAAAAGCCGAGCACATCAACTGCATGGGATGCCGTGTCGAAGGAGTGAAATACATCTACTGCCGCGAACTCTGCCCGGTACGTAAATGTGTGAAAGATAAAGGCTTTGACACATGTGCGGACTGTGCGGAGATTGACACCTGCCAATTGGTCGTCGAGACATTCATCTCGCTGTTTTCGATCCTGATCGTCATTGTCGAGCTTGGAAGCTTCCTGTGGGGATATTCATTCATGCCTCGGTGGTGCGGATGGATCGGACTCGCGCTGACAGCCTTTGGAGTTGGGTTCTTCATAGCCGCGGTGCTCAGGATGCGTGACAGTTGGAGAGCCGGGGTGGCGGTGGACGATAACACGAGGCTGGTGACATCTGGTGTCTATGGTATAAGCCGCAATCCGGCATTCGTCGGTTTTGACCTGACTTATGTCGGATTGCTGCTGTGTTTCGCCAACTGGCTTCACCTTGTTGTCGTCATCTGCACGGTTGTGGCGTTCCATTTTCAGATTCTTCAGGAGGAACGCTTCCTCCTTTCGAGAAAAGACATAGACTACATGACCTACTATAACCGCGTCCGAAGGTACTTATGAATATAATGGTGCTGACACGCCGGTGACTCGGACTTAAGAGTGTTGATTGCGTCGCTAAATGGAGAACGCGTCGAATCCACCGTCGATGACGTTCACGGTTCCTGTCACGGCCTTTGAGGCGTCGCTGGCAAGATAGTGCAGGGTGCCGACCAACTCGTCAGGCTCGAGGAAACGGCCGATAGGAGTGTGGGCGAGGATCGTGTGGGAACGATCTGTAAGGGATCCGTCCTCGTTGGTGAGAAGGGCGCGGTTCTGGTTCGTCAGAAGGAATCCCGGGGAGATTGCATTGACTCTCAGGCCTTCGCCGAACTTGATGGCGAGCTCCGCGCAGAGGTACTTTGTCCAGTTGGCCACGGCGGCCTTGGCCACTCCATAGCCGGCCACACGGGTGAGCGGACGGAGAGCCGACTCGGAGGCGAAGTTGATGATTGACCCCTTGCCGGACTCGACCATCGACTTGGCAAAGACCATTGTCGGAAGGATTGTGCCGAAAAGGTTCAGTTCCGTGACTTTCTTGACGGCGTCCACATCCAGGTCGAAGATCGTCTTGTCCGGCGGAACAGTTGCCGAGGCCATGTTGCCTCCGGCGGCATTCAGCAGTATGTCAATCTTCCCGTACTTTGCGATGATCTGTTCGTTGTTGCGCTCAAGTGTGGCCTTGTCAAGAACATTTGTCGGGAAAAAGCATGCCTCTCCTCCATCTTTGGCGATTTCCTCCACGAGAGCCTCTCCGATGGTGGAGGCTCTTTCAAGGTCAAGCAGCATCACCTTGCAGCCTTGTGCCGCGAAATATTTGACGATTGTGCTCCCAAGCACACCGCAGGCACCGGTCATGACCACGACCTTGCCCTTAATGTCAAAAAGATTCTGTGTCATATTGTTAAATTCTGTTATGTCGTGAAACTATTCATAAGACTTGATGATGCCTTCCTGGATTCCTCGGAGTTCGGCGAGGCTGCGCATGCGTCCATAGCAGGAATAGCCTGGATTGGACTTGCGGTTCAGATCGTCACACATCTGGTGTCCGTGGTCAGGACGCACAGGTATGCTGATCCCGCGTCGCTGCTCGACTTCAAGCAGTGCCTTCACCATTCCGTACATGTCAACATCTCCTTCCAAGAGATTCGCTTCATAGAAGTTGCCCTCGGAATCCCGCTTTGTGGTCCTCAGATGCACGAAACCGATCCTGTCACCGAACTCCCGCATCATGGCCACACAGTCATTGTCCGCGCGGACACCGAACGAGCCGGTACAGAGGCACAATCCGTTTGACGGATTAGGTACGGCGGCCACGATCTTTCTGAAATCCTCGGCTGTTGAAAGGATGCGCGGAAGTCCAAGCAATGAATATGGTGGATCATCGGGATGGATCACCATGACGGAGCCGCACTCGTCCGCGACTGGACAAATCTGACGAAGGAAGAATATCAGGTTGTCACGTAGTTGGTCTTCAGTGACCCCGTCATACCTTGAAAGCGCTTCCCTGAACTGGTCAAGAGTGAAACTCTCCTCACTGCCCGGCAGACCTGCGATCATGTTGCGGGTGATCAGTTCGATCTCGGCTTCGTCCATCTTGTCGTAACGCGCTTTGGCGACGGCAATTTCCCCGGGAGAATATTCATTGAAAGCCTCCTTGCGCCCCAGAATGAACAGGTCGAACGCCATGAATGCCGCCCTTTCGAATCTCAGGGCGCGGGAGCCGTCGGGCATCTCAAACCGCAGGTCTGTTCTGGTCCAGTCAATCACCGGCATGAAATTGTAGGTGATGCATTTGATTCCGCACTCGGCCAGATTGCGTATGCTCTGCTTGTAATTCTCTATGTAGCGGAGATAGTCGCCTTCGCGGGTCTTGATGTGTTCGTGTACAGGTACGCTCTCCACGACGCTCCATTTGAGTCCGGACCCGGCGATGAGAGCTTGTCTTTTGCGGATCTCATCCACCGTCCACACTTCTCCGTTTGGAATATGATGCAGCGCATGGACGATGTCAGTGGCTCCGGCCTGCTTTATGAAACCAAGACTCACAGGATCATCCGGACCGTACCAACGCCAACTTTCAGTCATTCGTATCATGGTCATGCTGATTTAGTTGTTTTTGATCGTCCTTATGCAGCGGATGAAACGTCCGTCACCGCTCTTCCCTTTGCCCGGAGTGTCGGCCACTGTTGACATGTAAGCCTTTCCGAAACGCATGAATGAGCCGTACGCGTTGCCCTTGGCATCCTGAAGCTCGGTGCTGGCCCAGTACCTGTCGCCGGTCTTGTTGTCTGCCGCGGCGTTCATCACTGTGCCACCATAAGTGGTGAGCGAGAGGTCGAAAGCGGCTCTGGCAGCCTTCTCCTCGTCGGAAATCTCGGCTGGTGTCTTTGATTTGGCGTTGGGATCATAGGCGACCCCGTTATAGGCATTGAATATCTCGACAAGCTCATTGAGTGACGGCCAGTACCATTCCTCTCCCAGACTTGAGCAGAAAGAGACCGCAGGAATGTCCTTTGCCTCCGCGCTGGCCTTGATGACCGCCGTGTTGGCGGCTCCGTCATCCATGCTTACGGCATTCAGGAAAGCCGGTGCGGCGGCATTGGACCAAGGCACGTCCTCTGAACGGGCAAGACTCAGGACCTTGGATGTCTTTCCGTCCTCGGATGTCCAGTAGATGATTCCGACATTTTTCCCGTTTTCCTTGTAGACCGGGAATTTGGTCTCAAGAGGTTTCTCCGGCTCACCGCTCACAAGTCTCACGCAGCGCACATACCTCTTTGATGCGTTGGTCTTGCCCATCTGGTCGGCTGGGGTGGAGGCATAGACCTTTCCGAAGCGCATTGTCGATGCATAGACCTTGCCTGTTTTTTCGTCTGTCTGCTCGGTGCTTGTCCAGTACTGGTCTCCGTTGCTGTTCTCGGAGCCTGTGTTGAGGGCCACTCCGCCATTGTCTGCCAGAACCTTTTCAAATGCGGCCCGGGCATCTTTCTCTTCCTGGGTGATGGCTGATGGAACGGCTGCTGTCGCCGCGTCAAAGGCTGTGCCGTTGTAGGCTTCGAAAAGCTTCTTCATCTCGTCCATCGCTGGCCAGAACCAACCATCTCCGTGGGCATCGCAGAACGCAAGCGCAGGGATGCTGGCAGCTTCCTCGCTGGCGCGGAGAAGCGCGGTGTTGGCGGCTCCGTCTGTCTCTCCGGTCCCGATCACATGTGTGCCGTCGATTGACCATGCGACGGTCGTGGCAGTCCTGTCAAGGCTTACGACGAGTGCTGATTGTCCGTCCTCGGCTACCCAGAACACGACACCGGCCGCGATTCCGTTCTGATACCAGACATCGTGGATCTTGTAGAGTGGTTCGGGCTCAGGTTCGGGTTCCGGTTCTGGTTCTGCTTTATGGCCGGGCTGTGTGACTGTAACCTTGGCAGGGATGCTTCCGGCTACAATATTAACCTCGGCGGTTCTGTCATCTTCGGAGGTGTTCTCCTTGTAGGTCAGTGTGAGACAACGTGATGTGATCTCAGCGGCCAACCAGTCCGATGACAACTCGACTGTAGGCTCGGTGTTGGTGGCAAGGAGGATGTCCTTGGCGCCGGCGGAATAGTCCGTGAGCACCACTTCCGTCTCATCGATGTTGAAGAAATCCTCTTGGGTCTCCTCTTTCACGCAGGCCGCTGAGATGATCGATGCGGCAAGCAGTGCGATATATCCAGTTCTTTTCATTTTTCAATAATATTAATTCCAACCTTTGTTCTGAGGATAGACATCGGATCCTCCCATGAGGAGAATCTGATTGCTCGGAATCGGCCAGCACTCGTGCTTCCCGATGACAAAGTTCTGACGGGCGAAAGTGAAATCCTTGTTGAGGTACGGGTTCTCCGCCATGGATTCACCCTCCCATTTTTGGCAATATTCCCCAAGCAGACCGAGCCTTTTGAGGAGAGGCCATCTGACACCTTCGAAATTCAGCTCGCGTGCATATTCATCAAGAATATTCTCCAATGTGAGAGTCCCCTCGAACCTGTCGTTTCCGGCACGCTCGTAGGTCATGTTGAAATATTTCACAGCATTGGTCTTGTCTCCCTTATGGTAATATGCCTCCGAACACATCAGCACGGTCTCCGCAAGGCGATAGACGATCAGATCCCTGAAACTGGTCTTGCGGTCAGGCTCGTCTGAATTTGTCCAGAAGTCTGCGTGCTTGCGGCTCATCGTGTGAAGGTTTGTGATGTACGACGCGTCCTTTTTAGGCACGATCTCTTTCCCGTAGGTCTCCGGACGCGCGGGATCGTTGTAATAGAACTTCCTTACGAAGTAGCAGTCAAGGCGCTTGTCTTTCGGGCCGTACATGTCCAGAAGATGCTGGTTAGGGTAGTCTCTGCCGTAGCCGAACCCGCCTTGGTCGCTGGAGCTTATGGCTCCGTCCACGCTTGAATACCTTGATGTCACATAGACGGAGACCGGATGGCCTTTCAAGGTCGTGCCTGTGATCACTCCTCCGCCTCCGGTGTTCTTTGAGAACTGGTAGGCGTACAGGACTTCCTTGGACCGGAGATTCTCGGAATTAAAGATCTCGGCAGGGTCTTTCTCAAGTTCGGTAATGCCCTTTGCCTCTCTTAGAATATCCTCGGTCTGCGCGATCACGCAGTCCCAGTCTTCCTCCCACATGGCCACCTGGGCGCGGACATGCTTGGCTGTGGCCTTGGTGTACATCCCGTACATGACTCCGTTGTTATATACCGGAATCTCGTAAGGAAGGGCCGCGATGGCGGCGTCGAGGTCGCTTTTCAGAAGTGTGAACACTTCATCCTTGGTGGCAGGCTTGTAGGTCCTCTCCAGATTGGATGCGTCTGTAGGCTCAGTGTTGAGGTAGATCCTTTCGAATCGTTTCCAAAGTTCGAAGTAGGCCCTTGCCCTGAAAAGACAGGCCTCTCCATGGATTTTGTTGATCTCTGGATCCTCAAGCCCGAGATGCTCCGCGGATGCGATTATCTCATTGGCGCGCCCTGCTATGGCGTACCAGAATTTCCAGTAGTCCTCGATGATTCCTGAGTCTGGCGTAAGGTCGGTGAGCCTTCCCAGGGAAGCCCAGTTTCCGGCGTTGAACAGGAATATGTCCGTGTTGAAATCGAACAGCTGAGGGAGGATCACAATGCCCTTTGAATCGGAATTGTCAACAATGTTGTCCCTTTCATAGACATACAGTCCCGCTATTGCCCTTTTCAGACCGTCTTTGTCTGTCTTGAGGTAATTGGTTGTCACGGATGTCTCCGATTCGAGGTTGAGCAGGTTGTCACATGAGGCACACAAAGTCATGGCCAACATGGAAATCGTTATGATGGAAGTCTTTTTCATCGTCGTGTTCTTTAAAAAGAGAAGTTAACTCCAAAAACTGTCTGCTGAGTCTCCGGGTAGAGGTTTCCGGTGACTTCCGGGCTGTAGGACAGTACCTTGGTGAATGTCAATAGGTTGGTCGCTGTCATGTAGAAGCGGAGATTCTGGATCTTCAGCTTGGAGGTCACCTTCTTCGGAAGTGTGTATCCGAGCTGGATGGTCCTCAGCCTCAGATAAGAGGCATCCTGATAGGCGAGCGTCCTCATGTAAGGGACTTCTGATCCATATTTAGGTCTCGGTGCCGTGTTGGAAGGGTTGTACGGTGTCCAGTAGTCCACTTTCATGCCGTTTGACCGTCCCCTGAGGTCACCGCCATATTCACCGTCATACATCAAAGGATTCAGGACATAGCCTCCCGCGACGGCGTACCAATCCATGAAAAAGTCGAAGCCTTTCCAACGGAGGTTTGTTGAGAGGGAGAATGTTGCGTCCGGGTCTTTTTGATAGACAACCCTGTCGTCCTCATTGATCTTGCCGTCGCCGTTCACGTCACGGAGCTTCACGCTTCCCGGTTCCACATTGTCGTTGCGGGAAAGAGGTGCGTCGGCGACACCGTCTCCGTCTGTGTCAACGGTGTTCTTTAGTTTGTAGGTGAGGGAGCCCCTGTCGCTGTAAACATCAAAGTCGTTGTACTGATAGACTCCGTCCGCCTTGTAGTCATAGTAGATGTTGATCGGCGCTCCTATGATCCAGTTGTTTCCCGGCTGGCTGACGTAGTTGCCGTTCTCATCGACCGTGTCATCAATCTTGATGATCTTGCCGCTGAACCGGCTTATGTTTGTGGTGACGCTCCAGTTGAGATCTTCGCTCCTTATTATGTCGAAGGTCGCGTTGAAGTCAATTCCGTGAGTCCTGGTCTCTCCAAGGTTGTCCAGCATCGAATTGTAACCCAACGATGCGTTCAAGGCCCTGGACACAAGCAGATTGGTGGTCCGTGTGTTGTAATATTCCACCGTTCCGAAGATCCTGTTGTCAAGGATTCCGAAATCAAGGCCGAAGTTGGCTGTACCGGACTGTTCCCATTTGAGATTCTGGTTAGGAAGGTCATTGCCTGGAAGATAGCCCATGTAGTAGGTGTCACCAAACTCGCCAGGCATCGGCTTGGCCACTCCAAGGGTGGCGTAGTTGTCGATTCCGTTCTGGTTGCCTACGATTCCGTAACTTGCCCTGAGCTTTAGGTTGTTCATCCATGAGACATCCTTGAGGAAACTTTCTTCCGACGCTCTCCACGCGAAGGCCACGGACGGGAATGTACCCCACTTGTTGTCAGTTCCGAATCGGCTTGATCCGTCACGGCGCACGGCGAGATTGAACAGGTACTTGTCCATCAGGTTGTACTGCGCCCTGACCATGAATGACACGAGGTTGTTTTCTGAATATGCTCTCTGCTGTCCGGTCACCTCTCCGTTGGCGATGTAGTTGTAGGTCTTGTCAACCGGAAGATTGGACACTGAATATCCCAGCGTCTTGCGAAGGGACTTGTCCACAGACTGCACCGCAGTGATGTTCAGCTTGTGGTTCTCGTTCTTGATAGGAACGTCATACCTGATGGAGTTCTCAATCAAGGTCTGCACGTTTGTCGTGTTGAGCAGGGATGCGGTCGAACCACCTCCGTTGGGATAGTAGGAATCACGTGAATGTCCTTCCTCGTTCACCCTGTTGTAGTAAGAGACGTTGAACCTGTAGGTGAATCCCTTGAATGGGGTTATGTCAGTGAAAGCGTTGATCCTGTAGCTGTTGGCCTTTGCGTCATGAGAGTCGTGAAGGGCGCTGTATGCAGGGTTCGTGTCCTTGTTGCTGTTGATGTAAGGGATGTAGTCACCGTTCTCGTCATAGATTTGTGAAAGCGGTGAGCGGGTGATGAACTGGTAGAACGCACCGTTCTCTATCTCTCGTTTTGAAAATCCGAACGAGGTGTTGGCTCCGAGTTTCAGCCATTTCTTCACCTGATAGTCAAGATTTACTCTGGAGCTTATGCGGTCGTAGCCGGAATTGACCTTCATGATACCATCCTGATTGAAATAGCCGACACTGGCCATGGCCTTCAACTTGTCCGAGCCACCCTTGACGCTGACCTCATGGCTATGGTAGAGAGCCGCTTTTTTGAACATAAGATTCTCCCAGTCAACATATTCACCACTCTTGTAAACCTGTGCCATCACGTCATCGGCCAAGGCCGTGGCGATCGGCACTGTCGTGGCGTCGATGATCCCCATGTCATTCGCGACGGCCTCACGCCTGAGGGAGAGGTACTCGTCCGCAGTGTAGTAGTCGAAGTTCTTGTGGAGGGTCTGGAATCCCACGTAACCGTTGTAACTTACTGTGCTTTCTCCGGCTTTTCCACGTTTGGTGGTGACCAGTATCACACCGTCGCTTGCCCTTGCTCCGTAGATCGCCTGTGAGGCCGCGTCCTTCAGGATCTCGATCGACTCTATGTCATCGGAGTTTATCATCGCGAACTCAGTGTCGGACGCGACACTTCCGTCAATGATATAAAGCGGGTTGTTGCTGGCGGAGATTGATCTCGTTCCACGAATCTTGATGGACGGGGTGGAGCCTGGACGTCCAGAAGCGCTTGTCACAGTCACACCGGCGGCACGTCCGCGCAGCATCTCAGCAGCTGTGGCGGCAGGGAATATCTTCATGTCATCGGTGTTCACTGACGTGATTGATGTCGCGAGGTCACTTTTTTTCATTGACCCGTAGCCGACCACAACCAACTGGTCGAGCATCATTGACTCCGGTTCGATGAAAATCTTGTAGTAGTTGTCCTTGCCGACGGTCACGGTCACTCCACGGTAACCAAGGCAGCTTACCTCAAGCACGTCACCTTCTTTCGCTGACAGGGAGAACCGTCCGTCAAGATCAGTCACCGCCCCGTTGGATGTGTCCTTGATCTTGACACCGGCTCCGATTACAGGCAGCGCGCCTGATTGGGAGTCCTCCAGGACGACACCGCTGATCTGGATCGTCTGTCCGGAGGCCAGCAGGGACACTGAAAGGAGAATCACTGCCGCTAAATATTTCACTAGCTTGTTCATATCAAAAAGTTATTAGTTCTTGTCATTTTTCCATTCCCACATTGTCTCAAGCGCGTCATACTGGAAAACGTCAAGTCCCTTGAGACATTCGTGGCCACTCTCTTTCAGTGTGGACATCGTTTGTAGAAGTGATTCCCAGCCATTTGGTTGAAGGCTGGTTGAGATCTCATCGTTAGTGGCGGTCTTCACGCAGACACTTACCGCCGCGGCCTTTCCACATGCCTTGAAAATAGGCAGGCATACCTCCAGAATCTTCTCGGAAGTGTTGCGGTAGGCCATGACGGAAACCCAATCGCAGACAGAGAGGAACTGGTTCACATCTCCGTAGGCGATGCTTCCCGCATTGTAGAGTTCCTGATACTTCCACCAGATCGCTTCCTGAAGTTTCAGTCCGGAAACCGAGAGCTTCTTTTGGGCGTATGCAAGGCGGCTCACGGTTGTTTTCAGCAGGTTCTCGTTGGCTCCACCGGCTCCGTTGCCGCTGTCGGTGTTCCACACCCATCCAAGTCCAATGTCGGATTTGATTGTGTGAGGCTCAAGGTCGGCGGAAACGCCTGAGAACCGCTCCTCTGGCTTCACGCTCCGGTTGTAGGAGATTACTTTCTGAAGACATGACTCTGCTCCCACCTCGCTGAGAAAGACAGCGTTGTCCTCGTAGTATGTGGCATAGACCTCAATGCCGAGATCGGTGCAGGTCGAGATGAAGGTCTTGATCCAGCTGTCGGCTGTGGTCAATCTGGTACCTCCCGGGCTGAGGTAAACACCTCTGAATCCCATGAGGGCGATTCTGGCGGCCAGTTTTTTCGGCGCGTCGGCGTACTTGGCGATGCTTGCGGAATAGACATACACACAGTTGAACAAAACAGCCTTCCCGTCTTTCTCCTCAAAGCTTGTCGCCTTTGTGTAGGCCTCGGCCTTCTGCGCCATCAGGTCTGTCACTCCGGCCATCTTGAGACATTCGTCGCGCCCTATATCCGGTTCATCCTTGCTGTGGTCGATCTCTATGATGTCGATCTCGTCGATCGTCGGTCCGTATCCCGGCTTGTCTGCCGTGCAGGACAGGCAAACGAAAACGGTCGCCAACAAAGCAAGCAATCTTAAATCTTTCATTTCAGTGTTATCTTAAATGTTTACCTAATGTTTTTCAGAACTTCAATCCGCCCCTTGATTTTTCCACGGTAGGTCCATTCGTTGAATGACTCTCCTGCGTCTTTGAGGTAATGGCCGTTGAGCCTTATGAATTCCTTTCGCAGTCTCCCGCATTCCTTGTCTATCGCCTCAAGGTGCGCTAAAGCGGTCTTTGCGTCATCGGCGGAAAAGTCTTTTGATTCGATCTGTAAGTCAATGCGCTTGAATTTCAGGTAGTTGATGCGGATGTCAATCATCAGGCGAAGATGTCTTGCCACGTCAGCGGCATCCTTGGAGAATCCAACCCGGTCAAGCTCCTCCCTTATGGCGGCACATTTGCGGAGTTCCTCGTCAATGCGGGCGAGATCTCCTTGGAATGAATATACCGGGTTCTGGGTCATGTTGAAATATTCTTTTACGGCCGCAGCTTCCTCCTGCGAGCCAAGACCGAGTCTTGTGCGGCAGTAACTCTCCAGAAACTCATCAGGAGTGAGCGGGTTGTCCGACAAGGCGTTTGAATATGCCGTCATCAGCATGTCGAATCCGTTCTGCGGGTACACCTCTCTTACAGGCTGTATGTCAATGACCTCGTTCCTGTCATCATAGATGTAACCGTAAGTCCCAGATGTTGACCATGATGTGTTGATGATGCCCTTGAATCCGCAATCGGAAGCATAGGAGGTGTAACTGAATATGTTCTCCAAGTGCTTCCTCCATTGTACCAGATAGAGGTTGTCCGGATGGGACCGCAACGAGCACGCTCCCCAGATCTCCCGGCCGGAGTTCCTGAGGTTGTCCATCTTTCCGAAATGATCCTGGTTCCAACCGTAGTTCCAATCGACGATGATCACATCCTCCGGAAGCGACTGGAGTGCCTCCGGGTATTTCAGGATGATGTCCGCCCAGATCATGGGTCTCTTGCCCAAAGAAGAGACGATCCGGCACATCCTTGAGACATAGTCAACGTACAGTTTGGAGACACCTTCATTCCGGACTTTCTCCTGACACCTGCGGCAATGGCCCAGCAACCTTGTCTCGTCGCATCCTATGTGAATATATTCGGACGGGTGCATACCCGCTATCTCGGAGAAGATGCTTCTGAATATTCCTTCCGCTTCATCCTCCATCATCGGGCAGACCTGCGAGCAGTCTTTCTTGTCTTCTTTCAGGACTGCGTACCGCTCGTGCCGGAGGATGTATTCAGAATGTCCGAAGCAATTCTGAAGGGGAATCACATCAACTCCAAGGCCCGAGCAGTATGCTATGAAATCCTTTACCTCGGCTTCCGAGAAGGCGAAACTGTTTCTAAGGACAATGTTGTCCTTGAACGGGAATGTCGCCTCCCATTCCACCACGACAGCGTTCATGCCTTTGGAGACGGCGTCGGCCACGAATTCCTTCATCGCCGGCATGGTCATCACCTGTGTCCTGAAATCAAGGTAAACGCCCCTGACCTCAAAGGACTTTGCGGACAGAGACAGGTGGCATGCCAGAAGGAGGCTCAGAAGTGTCAGGAAATATTTTGCCTTTCTTTGCATAAGGTCAGTCCATTATGTATTTCGCACTGTCCTTGTCCGTGTAGAGGACCGCACTCTTGTGTTTCCGGAGGATTGAGGCCGGGCATTTTTTCGACACGGGACCGAAGACCGTGCTCTTCACGGCCTCAGCCTTTGTGGCTGCCGGAACGACGCAGAACAGATGGTCAGCGTTGAACATCGCCGGAACTGTCAGCGTCAGGGCATATTCAGGAACCTCGGAGATATCCTTGAAGCATCCGTCGTGCACCTGCTGCATCCTGCACTTTTGGTCGAGATCCACTTTCTTTATAAGAAGAGGATCGTTGAAATCGGCCACGTGCGGGTCGTTGAACGCGATGTGTCCGTTCTCTCCGATGCCCATGCACACGATGTCGATTGTCGCGGACTTCAAAATCTCTGAATATCTTCGGCATGTCGCTTCCGAATCTTTGTCGGTCCCGATGTAGTCAACACTCGCGAATGGAACCTTGTCGAAGATTGCCCTGCGCAGGAAATTGCCGAAACCCTGAGGCGCATCGGCCGGAAGGTTGACATATTCATCCATGTGGAGGGCGTGGATGCGTCTCCATTCTATGCCTTCCGTCGCGGCCAAGGCTTCGAGAAACTCGTTCTGGGAAGGTGCGGCGGCGAAGACCATGCGGATCTCATTCTTTCTGCCGAGCGTCTCCTTGATGCATGCCGCCACATCGGCGGCGGCCGCCTTGCCCATGCCGTTTCTGGTGTCAAAGACCTTGACGTCCAGATTGTCTGACTTGAATGTCTTGAGTATCATGATTTAATAAATTATTTTTCCTCCTGTGATTGTTCTCTTCACGTTGATGTTGTCATCGAACACAACGATGTCGGCGTCTTTCCCTGGTTCCAAAGAGCCTTTCCTGTCATGGAATCCCATGACCTTTGCAGGGTTCTCCGTGATCATCCTCACGGCCTCGCACACAGTGCATCCGGCGATGTTGACCATCGTGCGGACGAGCCGGTCCGCCGTCGCCACGCTTCCGGCAAAGGCGCTGCGGTCCATCAGTTTGGCAACACCGTCCTCCACAATGACTTCCTGACCGTCCGCGAGGCTTCCCAGCACACTCTTCCCTTCGGGCAATCCGGCGGCCCTCATTGAGTCAGTGACAAGGGAGATGTTGTTTATCCCCTTGATCTTGATGAGAAGGTGAAGCAGGTCGGCCGGCACATGAATGCCGTCGGCGATGATCTCGATCCTCATTCCGTCCTGCCAATAACCATATTCAATGGTTCCGGCGTAACGGTAGGCGTTCCTGCGAGAGATCGTGCTCATGCAGGAGTAGAAATGTGTCATCATCGTGGCTCCGGCCTTGAAGGCAGCGTCGCAGTCAGCGAATGTCGCGTCTGTGTGGCCGATGGAAGCGACAATGCCCCTTCTCTTTAGCTCGGCTGCGAATTCTGGCGCTCCGTCCAGCTCCGGGGCGAAACTCCATCTGGCGAGATCCGGACATCTGTCCAGAATCTCCATGTATTCGGCCGGCTTTGGGTCGCGGAGATACCTTTGATCCTGTGCGCCGGCGAATTTCGGACTGAAATACGGCCCTTCCAGATGCATTCCTCCGAATCGGGCTCCGTCCTTGTTCTCCTTCACGGCCTTCCTGTAGGTCTCGAATGACTCGAATAGGATCTCGTTGGTGCTTGTGAGCGTTGTCGGGCATAGCAAGGTGGTTCCGTGGATGGCGTGCATCCTTGCCGCCGTGAGAAAAGCCTCGACAGTTCCGTCCATGAAATCCGCCCCGCCGGCTCCGTGGGTGTGCATGTCGATGAACCCTGGGCTGACGTGGTTTCCTTCACAGTCAATTACTTCCGCACCGGCAGGAATGCTGTCCGAGATTCCTTTGACCAGTCCGTTCTCAAGGACAAGAACGCCTGTGGCGATCTTGTCCGGCATTATTATCTTTCCGTTGATTAAAGCTGTTACCATTTCTCTATCTTATAACCGTAAACCGCGTAGAAAATCATGTAAGCGAAGCATGGAAGCAAAAGCCAGTAGGCCGTCTGGAGACTCATGTGGTCAGACACATAGCCGTAGATGAGAGGCAGCACGGCATTTCCGCAGAGCGCCATCACCAAAAATGAAGAGCCGAGGCTGGTCCAACGGCCAAGACCTCTGATGGCAAGCGGCCATATTCCCGCATAGATCAATGAATTCGGAACTCCGAGAAGGACGAGGGTCCAGATTGATGCCTTCAGTGGCAGGACAAGGACAAGCGTTGAAAGGATAAGGCCTGTGGTAGTGCAGATGACGAGTGATTTCTGCTGGCAGATGTATCTGGGGATGAAGAACACGCCGAGAAGGTAGCCGAAAAGGATGCATCCGAGGGTGTATGACGGGAACACCTTCGCCGTTTCCAGATCCATGCCGATGCTCTGGGCGTAGCCGATGATCGTGCTGACGGAGATCTGCTGGCTTCCAAGGTGGCAGAACAGGGCCAAAACTCCGAGGACGAGGTATGGATATTCCCAGATGGACTTCCTGTCGTTGCCGGAAGAGCCGGAACCGTTGACGCTGTCAGGGTTGATGTCCTGGACCGGCGATTTGTAGAAAAGAATTCCGAAAGCGAACAGAAGTGCGGCCAGAACGACATAGGGAACAATCACTCCTCTGATCATGCCGTCGAGCGCAGTTTCCTTGGCCGGTCCGTCAAGCAATCCGGCCTCGACCATGTCCATGACCTCCTTGTCCTGCGGGCGGATTACAAGCGCGGCGAAGACGAGCGGAGCGATGATGCCGGCGAATTTGTTGCATATTCCCATCACACTGATTCTCTTGGCCGCGCTTTCGTAAGGACCGATGATTGTCACGAAAGGATTCGCCACCGACTGCAGGATGGCGAGCGCCGTCCCGATGGTGAACAAGGCGATCAGGAACAGGCCATAGGTCCTGGTCAGTGCGGCAGGCCAGAAAAGCAGCGCGCCGATGGCCATTGTCCAGAGACCGATCATCGTCCCTTTCTTGTAGCCGGTTCTCCTCAGGAGGAAGGATGCCGGGACTGTCATCACGAGATAGGCGATGTAGAAGGCAAATGTGACCAGATAGGTCTGTACGCCGCTTTTCAATTCGCAGGCGATCTTGAAATAGGGAATCAGGATGGAGTTTACCCACGAGACAAGCCCGAAGATGAAGAACAGGCATCCCAACATCGTCAGGGAAATGTAATATTGCCGTTTATTTTCCATAATACAATAATATACGATGGTCATTAGCCTGTGGTTGGATAATCAGGCGATCATCTGCAAATATAGAGGGTATTATTGTATTATCGCGCAGAAAAAGCGTAAATCTATTGTTGAAAAACGCAATTTTTCTGCCGGTATTCCTGAGGTGAGCAACCGTTCATTTTTCTGAATACACGGGAAAAGTTGCCGCTGTCTCCGAATCCCACCTCATCAGCGATCTCGGACACGGGCCGGTCGGATGTGAGCAGAAGGTGGGCGAGATGCTCGACCCGGCTTTTAAGAATATATTGATAGATGGTGGTTCCCGTCTCTTTCCGGAACTTGGTCTCAATGCTTCTTCTGGACAATGGAACAAGTTTCAGGATGCCATTGATGTCGAGATTAGTGTTGTAGTTGGAATCAATGAAGGCCACAATCTTCGCGACATTCGGATCCTTGATGTTGTAGATGTAGCTGGACTGCCTCTGCACGACTTCCACAGGGTTGATCACGACATTGAACGGCTGCCGTGTACTGTCCAGAATCTGTCTGTGCAGCAGTGCGCAGGTCTCGTAGCCACCGCGTTCCACGTCGAGTTCCACAGAGGAGATAGGCGGGTCGGAGATGCCGCAGAGCAACTCATCGTTATCGACTCCGAGGATTGCGATATCCTCAGGGACGCGCAGCCCGGCCATGTTGCAAGTCTCGGTTATGTAAAGGGCGTGGGCATCATCGCAGCAGAACAGCGCCACCGGTTTGGGCAGGTCTTTGAGCCATGAGAGAACCTTGCTTCTGTCGAATGTCTCCCTCGGCTCGACATTGAATGAACTGAAATTGTTCCCCTTTGATGCCACGGCCTCCCGGAACCCCTTGCAGCGTTCCTCAGACCAGATGATGTTCCGTACCCCGAAAAACGCATAGTTGGTGAACAGTTTCTTTTGGAAATATTTCGCCGCGAGATGCCCGGTGCCGACATAATCACCTGTAAGGTTGGAGTACACGTCACTTCTTGTCCTGTTGTTCTGCAGGACGATCGGAATGTTCAATTGGCCGAGAAGGCCGACCTTGTCCTCGTCGCACCGTCCGATGACGGCGTCGGCATTCCATTTCTTAGCCCATTCCATGACCCATTCCTCGCGTCCGTTGGTTCCGCGAAAGTCGGACGGAATTCGGTAGAAAAGCCATGGACCGTTCTCCTTCGAGTATTTCATTATGCCCCGAAGCAGTTTCCTGTCAAACTCGCTGGCGCAGTCGATCAGTAATATTACCTTGATCATTTTATGTGGTGGAGTCGAAACATTCAAATATACTCAAGTTTATGAAACGGCGCAACCCTCCGGCGCAAGTATTTCCGCATGGCTTTTGCCGAACCGATGATTTTTTGTAACATTGCAGGATATGAAGAGATCCATGTCCACAATTAGTGATGTCGCTGAGGCTGTCGGAGTCACCATCGGCACGGTTGACCGTGTCCTGCACGAAAGGGGAGAGGTGTCTGAAAAGACCAAGGAGAAGGTTCTGAGGGCTGTAAGGGAACTCGGCTACAAACCCAATGTGTACGCTTCCATGCTTGCCAGAAACAAGTCGCACAGGATCGCGGTCATCATGCCGAGGTACAGTGCCGGCGAGTTCTGGGACCTGACTCATTCCGGAATAAGCAAGAGTGTGGACTATGCAGGCCGCTTTTCCGTGGACATCGTTGACTACCTTTACGATCAGTATGACGTGGATTCTTTCCTGTCAGTCTGCCGCAAGGCCATTGTGGATAATTGCTCGGGTGCTGTCATCGCTCCCATGTTTCTGGATGCCACGCGCGATGTGGTTGTGGAGATGGAGAAGGCAGACCTCCCGTACATCATCCTGAACACGAGCGTGGGTGGAGTCAGTGGTCATCTGGCTTATTATGGCCAGCCGATCTATGACAGCGGGGCGTTCTGCGCCGATGTCCTGATGTCCGGTTCGTACCCTGAAAGTCGGGACAAGGTGTACATGGTCCGCATCGAGCGTGACATGAAAGGCCTTTCCGATCCTTCAAAGGAAAGGAGAAGAGGCTTCATGGATTATCTTTCGGCCCGCTTCCCCGACACTCAGGTCAGAAATGTCGTCATAAATCCCAACGATCCCGCCGAGGCGCATGCCGCCATGGACGTGGCTTTCAAAGGAATAGGGAAAAGCGCCAACATCGTGACACTGAACTCAAGAATATACCTTGTCAGCGACTTCCTTAAGGAGCATGGGCTCGATGGACTGAATGTTGTCGGCTTCGATGTCTTGGAAAAGAATATCTCCGCCCTCAAGGATGGATATGTGAAGTACCTGATAGCCCAGCACTCAGACCGTGAGGCGATGGACTCTGTCATCACCTTGACGGATTTCCTTGTGTTCGGCAAGCGTCCCCGTTGTCAGGACAACTTCAGCTCCATTGACCTGCTTTCCCGCTACAACTATCGTTTCTATTAGCAGTCTATTGTCTTGCCTCGGCGATGATTGCCAGAGAGTCGCAGCAAAGTTTGGTGATCGCGTACCAGTTGTGGGCTTTGATGACATCCTTCGGGAACAGGTTGCTGCCCATTCCTACGCATGACGCACCGGCCTTGAACCATTCTTTGATGTTCTCCTCCTCCGGTTTGACACCTCCGGTGACCAGAATCTGGGTCCATGGCATAGGGGCCTTGACGCTTTTCACGAATGAAGGCCCGAGCACATCTCCTGGGAACACCTTGCAGATGTCGCAGCCGGCGGCCTGTGCGTTGCCTACTTCCGTCACCGATCCACATCCGGGAATATAAGGCACGAGACGGCGGTTGCAAAGATCCGCCACCTCCGGGTTGAAGAGCGGACCGACGATGAAGTTGGCGCCCGCCTGGATGTAAAGCGCCGCTGTCGGCGCGTCGATCACGGAACCTGCTCCGAGAATCATTCCGGGAAGATTCTCGTTGGCGTATTTTACAAGACCTGCGAATGTCTCGTGTGCGAAATCGCCTCTGTTTGTGAACTCGAACATGCTGATCCCACCATCGTAGCAGGCTTTGAGCACCGCCTTGGATGTCTCAAGGTCAGCGTTGTAGAAAACAGGTATCAGCCCTGTCTGAAGGGCGGTTGAAATCACCTGAACCTTGTTGTATTTTGCCATATTCGTAAATTTTATCGTGAGACACGGCCTGAGCCGTTGCCGTTCATCAGGGTTTCCACTTCCTTTGCGGTCACGCGGTTGTAGTCTCCTTCAATCGTGTGCTTGAGGCATGAGGCTGCCACGGCGAAGTCCAAGGCTTTCTGGTCATCATTGTAGTTGAGAAGACCATGGATCAGTCCGCCGCCGAAAGAGTCACCTCCACCGACCCTGTCAACAATGTGTGTGATGTCGTAACGTCTTGAGGAGAACAGAGTCTTGCCATCGTAAAGCACTGCGCCCCATGTGTTGTGGTCGGCGTTGATCGAGCCGCGGAGGGTTATGGCGACTTTCGAGGCCTTCGGGAATCTCTCCATAAGTGACTTTGCGACAAACTGGAATTTCGCCGTTTCGATCACTCCGTCTTCCGCGTTGAAGCCTTCCGGCTTGATTCCGAAGACCTTCTCCGCGTCTTCCTCGTTGCCGATGATCACATCGCATCCGGCCACGAGGGCGGGCATGATCTCGGAGGCTGTCTTGCCATATTTCCAAAGATTCTTTCTGTAGTTGAGGTCACAGGAGACTTTCACGCCGTGTCTGTTTGCCGCCTGGACTGCCTCAAGGCAGACATCCGCGCAACTCTGGCTGATCGCCGGGGTTATTCCTGTCCAATGGAACCAATCCGCATTCTCGAACACCTTGTCCCAATTGATCATTCCCGGTTTGATTTCCGCGATGGACGAGTGTGCGCGGTCGTAGATCACTTTGCTTGGTCTGGCCACGGCTCCTTTCTCGATGTAGTAGATACCGATCCTGTCTCCGCTCTCGATGCAGAATCCCACTCCAACTCCCAGTCCACGAAGCTCAGCGAGACACGCCTTGGCGATATCATTCCCTGGAAGTGCCGTCACAAACTGTGCGTCATCTCCATAGTTGGCCAGCGAGACTGCCACATTGGCCTCTCCACCGCCGAAAGTCGCTTCAAATTCATGTGCCTGCGAAAATCTCAGATGTCCTGGAGTGGCCAGTCTGAGCATTATCTCTCCGAATGTTATGATTCTTGACATATCACGTAATTTGTTTTGTGTTAATATCTTGATTCATTTGTGCCGTGCTTCCGTCCGGCTCCGTGCACATTGTACACGGCAAAATTAGAAAATATTCTCATATTTCCGTTAACGTACACGGATTTTTTGACTTTGCCTGTTCCATTGACATGAGGATTGAGCCGCTGGTGTCCGCTTTTTTGATTATATTTGTGCGATAATATTCATTCTATGGAAAATGACAACAGGACACTCTACCCGTTGAGGTTTATGGATGAAGGTGCGGATGTGCCTTGGGGACACGTCAGCTATCAGATCGCTGACCTTGGGTTCAAGGATTCGATGATCGACAACGGGTGGTTCGGGGGCAACACTCTGAGCGAGTTGATGGGGACATATCTGGAGAGGGTGGTCGGAGATGATGTGTTTGAGTTCTATGGCCTGCAATTTCCTGTGATGGTGAAGGTCATGGACGTGACCGCTTGGCAGCCCTTGCAGATGAACGCTTCCGATGACGTGGCCGCCGAAAGGTATGATTCGTTCGGCAAGACCGCCCTTTGGTACGTTCAGGATGCCGCTCCTGGCTCTGAATTGCTGCTTGGCTTCAATCGGGACATTGATCCGGCCGAGTTTTATGCAAGATGTCAGGACGGAACGGCAAAAGATGTCCTGAACATCGTCAAGCCGCGCGAAGGAGAGGCCTACCTGATCAAGCCGGGAACCGTCTTCGCCGCCGGGCCGGGACTCAAGATCGTTGAGATCGCAGAGAGCTCAGAGCTTGCCTTCAATCTCCATAACTGGGGTGTGGAACTTCCTGATTCAGAGGAACTGCTGCTTGAGGAAGCCTTCGACTTGATTGATTTCAAGAAATATGTTCCAAAACCTGTCACCGGAGACAAACTGGCCGTATGTCCGGAATTCGTTGTGACGAAACTCAACCTGAAGGACGGACTGCACATATTCTCTGAGCAGCCTGGCAGTTTTGCTGTCTATTATTGCGCTTCCGGAGAGGCGACTGTGCAGGTTCCGGTTGAGAATGACAAAGGCTCCAAGAGTGTGGAGTCATATTCATTGAAGTCTGGTCATTCCATTCTGGTGCCGTCAGAGTTGAACGACTTCTTCATCATTCCGGCGGCCCGTGGGACGGTTCTGCTGGAAGCCCTTGTGGAAAAGCGTCTTGTGAAGGATTCGTACACGAATCAAGAAGTGGAACCGAACTCATTTGCGGAGGCCGAGACTCCGGACCCGCATATTCGTGAATGGAACAGTTAGGTTTTTGGGGCGATTTTAAGCGGTCAGTCATCTTCCGTTTTAATTGCCGTTTTCTGATGAAGGGAGATTGAATATGGCTGATACAGAAAGAATAGACAAGGTGCTATGGGCCATCAGGGTGTTCAAGACCCGTACCGAGGCCACGGATGCCTGCAAAGGAGGTAAGGTAAAGATCGGTGGAGTGAATGCCAAACCTTCCAGAATGCTGAAGGTCGGCGAGGTCGTTGAAATCCGTAAGGGAGCCGTGCAGTATTCGTACAGGATCAAGCGGCTGACTGACCACCGTCTCGGTGCGAAGCTTGTTCCCGACTATGCCGAGAACCTCACGCCTCAATCCGAAATCGACAAACTCAAGGCTCCCGTCGAGACCTTCTTCCTCCGTCGTGACCCCGGTGCCGGTCGTCCGACCAAGAAAGACCGCCGCGCCATGGAGGAGGCTTGGGACGAGATCGACTACAGTAACGACCTCGGCGACATCCCAGATGATATCGCTGAGCGCTTCGGCCTCACCGACGAGGATATGTAAGGTGTCTGTGTTGCGTAATTTATTGGTTGATAGTGAAATAAAGAATCTCCTTTAGTTGGTTTCGACTAAAGGAGATTGCTTATAATGCTAATTGTCAGTGGATTACCTTCCACCGGTTCCGGGAGCTACTTGCCGAAGTAGCGGGTTAGGAGGCCGTAGAAGCCGGCTCCGTGACGGGCCTCGTCCTTGGCCATCTCATGTACGGTGTCGTGGATGGCATCGTAGCCGAGCTGCTTGGCTTTGGTGGCGATGTCGAGCTTACCTTCGCAGGCTCCGGCCTCGGCCTGATAACGCTTCTCAAGGTTGGTCTTGGTGTCCCAGACAACGTCACCGAGAAGCTCCGCGAACTTGGCGGCGTGCTCGGCCTCTTCGAAAGCGTACCTCTTGAACGCCTCCGCGATCTCAGGGTAGCCCTCGCGCTCTGCCTGACGGCTCATGGCGAGGTACATTCCGACCTCCGAGCACTCTCCGTTGAAATGGTCCCTCAACCCCTGGACAATCTCCTTGTCCTCTACCTGGCCGTCACCGATGTGGTGCTCGCAGGCCCACTGAGGCTTGCCGCCCTCATCCTTGATCTCGACGAACTTGCTCGCCGGAGCATGGCACTGCGGACATTCGGCCGGAGGGTTATCGCCTTCGTAAACATAACCGCAGACCAGACATCTGAATTTCTTTTTCATGATAAAATCTTTTAAAGTCAAACAAAAAAAATAAAACGATAAAGCATCGTTTGATGCCGCAAAGTTAATGCCAATGTTTGAATTTACAAAATAGAATTATTAAAAATTATAAAATTTTTCGAATCTGTTGAAATATTCCTTGCCTGTGCCGGGTTTTTGCACAAACAAGGCTTGGAAGCTGTTTAAAAATAATTCCTCTTTTTTGACAGCTTCTTATCTTTGCCACAAGAAATATATTTGCTATATTCGTTAGAAAGAATCTTGCGTCTGAAGCAAGGGGCAGAAATGGTCGAGGAGGTTGAATATGTCATGCAATGTATTGCTGGAAAAATAATGATGAGTATAAACTATAACCGAATATGACACCATTCCTTAAGCAAGTGGCGGAACACTATATGGTGCTGGGCGGGATCTCAAAATCCTGTTTCATATTTCCGAACAGAAGGAGCCAGGTCTTCTTCACAAAGTATCTTGGCGAGGCAGTGAAAGAGGACGGGACTCCGATTGTGGCACCGAAGATGCTGACGATCAATGATTTCTTTTTTAGAATATCAGGGGACAAGCCGGCGGACAGGGTGAACCTGCTGTTGGATCTGTATGAATGCTATAAGGATCTTAATCCTAAGCATGAGACTTTGGACGAGTTCATCTTCTGGGGAGATGTGATCTTGGGCGATTTCGATGATGTCGATAAATATCTGGTCGATCCGGTGAAGCTGTTCGCCAACGTGGCAGATTTCAAGGAAATTCAGGATTCATATTCATACCTCACCGAGAATCAGAGAAAGGCGATTGAGAGTTTCATCAGCCATTTCAGCGGCGAGGGGCGGCTGACGGTGAATCTGAACTCTGACAATCCGAATGTGAAGGAACGTTTCCTGCAGATCTGGAATATTCTTCCGCCTCTTTACAACAACTTCCGGGAAAGGCTTTCCGGCAAAGGGCTGGCCTACGAAGGGATGGTCTATCGGGGGCTTGCGGCCCGGCTCGACTCGGAGTCGGCGGTGGATGTGCTCGGCGCCGCGTTCAGAGATGTGAATGAATATGTTTTCGTAGGTCTCAATGCTCTGAACGAGTGCGAGAAAAAGGTGATGAGGCGGATGCGGGACGCCGGGATCGCGGAGTTCTGCTGGGACTATTCCGGCGAGATGGTGAGGAATCCCCTGAACAAATCCTCGTTCTTTATGTCACGGAACGTCAAGGAGTTCCCTCAGGCCTTCGAGATGGATTCGGAAGGTCTGAAAACTCCTGAGATCGAGGTGATAAGCGTCCCGTCGTCGGTCGGCCAGACGAAACTGATTCCCTCGGTGGCGAAGGACGGGAGGTGTGCGGTGGTGCTTCCTGACGAGTCTCTTCTGATTCCTGTGCTGAACTCCATCCCTGAGGAGATCAAGGACATCAACGTCACGATGGGCTACCCGATGAAGAACAGCGCGTTCTTCGATTTCTTGACCCTGGTCTCAGCCATGCAGATGCACCTTAGGTATAAGGACGGGAAGTGGTACTATTACCACAATCAGGTTTGGTCGTTGTTCTCTTCGAGCATATTCAGGAAGGTCACTCAGGGTGACGATGCGGTGAGGCTCAGAATCAAGGAGATCAAGGACGGGATGAAATATTACATTCCGCAGGAGGATCTCTCCGGCATCCCTGTCTTTGATCTGCTGTTCAGGCCGGCGGTGATGGATCCGAAGGTGGCTTCGAAAGAGCAGACCGCGGCTTTCGCTGATTATCAGAAGGCTCTGATCAAAGGACTTGCCCCGAAACTTGCTGCGGACTCTTCCATGGCGATCGAGCTTGAGTTCGCCAAGGCTGCTTACAATGCCATAAGCCAACTGCGTACGGCCGGTCTTGAAGTCCTTCCGGTGACTTATGTAAGGCTTCTCGACCAGCTTCTCGGCCCGGTGTCGATTCCGTTCAACGGGGAGCCCCTGAAAGGTCTCCAGATCATGGGACCGCTGGAAACCAGGGCTTTGGACTTCAGCCAGGTGGTGATTCTGTCGTGCAACGAGGGCATGTTCCCAAGGCGGAGCCTCAGCTCGTCGTTCATCCCTCCGGAGCTGCGCAGGGGCTTCGGCCTTCCGACCTACGAGTTTCAGGATGCCGTCTGGGCGTACTACTTCTACCGTCTGATCCAAAGGGCGGAGAAAGTGACTTTGGTCTATGACTCCAGAACCGAAGGCATGAAGAGCGGGGAGGAGAGCCGTTACATCAAACAACTTGAATATCATTTCGGAGTGCCGATAAAACGCGGTTTCGTAAAGGCTAACGCCGCCGGGGATTTCTCTCCCAAGGAGATAGCGAAGACTGAAGAGGATGTCGAAACGATAAGACAGGCCCGGCTTTCGGCTTCCGCACTGAAGAATTACCTTGACTGCCCCACGAAATTCTATTATGCGACGGTCAAGAAACTCCGCAGGCAGAACGAGGTTTCCGAGGATCTGGATGCGGGCATGCTGGGCGATGTCTATCATGGAACGATGCAGAAACTCTACTCTGAGGAGATGGCCGGAGGCGGAAAGGTGACTGAAGAATATCTTGCCGGGTTTCTGCGCAAGCGCTCCGCGATAAAGGGCATAGTGCGGAGTCTGATTCTTGAACAGCTTCATTCCCTTGAGGTTACAGGTCGGGATCTAGTCGTGGAGGATGTGATTGTGGAATATGTCATCAAAACCTTGAAAAGAGATTTGGAACTTCTCAAATCGTCCGGTTATGATGGGTTTGAGATCCTGGGTCTTGAGAGACAGTTTCTCCACGACATCGACGGATTCCACTTTGTCGGTTATGTGGACAGGATGGACAGCCTGCGGCCGGGGGAGATCAGGATTGTGGACTACAAGACCGGCAAGGTCGAAGATAAGGATGTCAACATCACCGACGAGAATGCCGAGGGTGTAGTCGAGGCTCTGTTCGGGCCGGACAACGAGGGACGACCGAAGATCGCTTTCCAGCTTTACCTCTACGATGTGTTCTGCCGCGAGTCGGAGGACTACAAGGGACAGAGGATGGTCAATGTCATCTATCCTCCGGCGAACCTGTTCACGGAACCTGTCAAGGAAGTGCCTGTCAGTGAGGAATTCATGAGACTCACCGAGGAAAAGTTGCACGGCCTCCTCTCCGAGATCGCCTCTGTCGATGTGCCGTTCAGGCGCACGGGCGAGGAGAAAACCTGTTCGTTCTGTGATTTCAGAATGATTTGCGGAAGATAGTCATGATACTGAAGATGATGGTGATAAGGAACATAAAAGAGGGTAGGGATGATTAGGATAATGAAAGCCTCGGCCGGGTCTGGAAAGACTTTCAATCTGGCCAAAACATACATAAGACTCCTGCTGACGGATGAGGAAAGATATTCTTACAGGCATATTCTTGCGGTGACATTCACCAACAAGGCCACGGATGAGATGAAAAGCCGAATCTTGAAGGAGCTGCATCTGCTTGCGGGATCGCCGAAGGATTCGCCTTATTACGAGGAACTTGTCTCGACGTTTGACTCCGAGGACGGACTCCGGCGTCGGGCGGAGACTGTGCTGTGCGACATCCTGCACGACTACGGTGCGTTCGCCGTCAGCACGATCGACCGGTTCTTCCAGCAGACCCTCAAGGCATTCTCCAGGGAAATCGGACAGTTCGCTTCCTATCAGGTCGAACTGGACAGTGAGTCGCTGGTCTCCGAGAGTGTGGACAGGGTTCTGGATTCCATTTCGGAAGACAGCAAGGATCTTCTTGAATGGCTGACACAGAGCGTGATGGAGGATCTGGAGAAAGGGGAACGCTACAATCTGGAGAAAAAACTTAAGGGCGTGGCGATGACCCTCAAGTCGGACGAGCACAGGGCCGCTGTCGAGGAATACGGCATTGACGAGGAGAAGGAATATTCAAAAGAGAATCTCTCGAGGATGAAGAAGGCGCTCGCCGGGGTGATGTCGTCGTTTGTCAATGAGGTGAGGGAGGCTGCCAAGGCCTTTGTCAGCGCGGCCGGAGAGGATGGGCTGTCAAAGGAGGATTTCTCACGGAACTGCTTCAATTCCGTCTATGCCTGCGCCGCGTCTGACCCTAAGGGTGAGCCGGCGTACCCGTCCGCGACCATATTCAGAAATTGCAAGGATTTCAGCAAATGGTTCAGAAAGGCGGATTTGAGCAGGTTCGCACAGTTGGAGGGGAGGTTGATGCCGCTGCTTCAGAGGTACTGCGGAATATTTATTGAAAAGTATAAAATATATTCCACGGCTTCTAAAATCTCACTGATTCTGAATGAATTGGGAATCGCCGGCGATCTTGACAGAGAATTCCGGTCTCTGATGAAGGAGAAGAATGTGCTGAGCTTGGACGATTCCAACGTGATTCTGAGGAACATCATCGACGGCACGGACGCTCCGTTCATTTACGAGAAACTGGGAGTGCGCTTCGATCATTTCCTGCTTGACGAGTTTCAGGACACCTCGCGGATTCAGTGGGACAATTTCCGTCCGCTGATAGAGAACAGCGTCGCGCAGGGGAATGAAAACCTCCTTGTGGGTGACGTGAAGCAGAGCATCTACCGCTGGCGTGGTTCGGACTGGCGGATGATGGCGCGTGAGGTGCAGAGCGAGTTCTCTCGGTGCGGGGTGGAGACCCTTGACAGCAACTATCGAAGCCTCAGGAATATAGTCGAGTTCAACAATGGTTTCTTTGAATATGCTTCCTCGGTTCTTGATGGCATGGCTGACGAAGGGGCTGACTTCAAGGTTCATGACATATATTCGGATGCGGGACAGCTTGTGAAGTCGAAGGATGTCTCGGACGGAAGTGTCGAGGTCGTTTTCTGCGACAAGGAAGATGAGATGCAGGAGATTCTGGATGCTGTGAACAAAGTGCATAGGGCCGGAGCGAGGTATGGCGAGATAACGGTTCTGGTCAGGAGCAACAGGCACGGCTCCGATGTGGCCATGTTCTTGATGGACAATGGTATCAGCGTTATTTCGGACGATTCGTTACATCTGAAATCCTCCGCCGTTGCCCGTCAGGTCGTTTCGCTCCTATCCTCGGTCGGGAACGAGGATGACACCATCGGCTCTTTCCTTGCCGGGGAGCTGGACATCAATGTCGCCGAGTTGTCGTGTCTGTCTTTGGCTGATCTCTGCGAGCAGCTTCTGCGCATCCTCAAGGGCAGGGATCCGGAACTGTTCGAGTCAGAGACCCAGTACGTCCAGGCGTTGATGGACTTCGTGCAGGACTATGTGGCAGTGAACGGGAACGCCATTGACGGATTCCTGAAGGCCTGGCGGGAGGCTGACCATAAGATCAGTTCGCCTTCCGATCCGGAGTCGGTCAGGGTGATGACGATTCACAAGTCGAAAGGGCTTGAGTTCCAGCATGTTGTCTTTCCGTTCGCCGAGGAGATCGGGCTTTTCCGCAGCGAGAAACATTGGACACGGCCGTCGGTGGAGGGAACCGAACTTGAGGGAATCGCTGACGGGGTCTATAACGTGTCGCTGCGAAAGCCGGCCAATGAGGATTCATTGTTCTGGGAGGGGAGCCGGAAGGAGATGCTGTTCCAGTTCGTGGACAACATCAATACCTTCTATGTCGCCCTGACGAGGCCGGTCAAAGGGTTGACTGTCATCGCGTCCAATCCTCCGGATAAGGTCGCGGACGCTGTTGTGCCGCTCGCCGTTCAGGTCGCTCCGGCAGACTCGGCGACCGAAAAAACGGATTCCGCCCATCCTGTTGCCATTCCTCTTGAAGCTACCGAGGCGACGCCGCCACCGTGCGACTTCACGGACTTCTCCCAGATTCTCTATGCCTATCTGTTCGGCTACGGAGAGGCTTTGGGTTATGCCAAGGAAGAAGCGGAAGACAAGGTCTCTTTCTCAAAAGGTGAAATCTACAACTACTCCGCCCTTGAGCGGAAGGCCGACACGGTTTCGGAACTGATGCCCGGTTATCCTTCATATCCGTTGAACCCGTCTGCCGAAGATGAAGACACTGATGTCAGGGAGCGAGGCCGTCTGAAATTCAGCGCTGACTCCATAGACTTCTTTTGCGATGAGGCCAGAGACGAAGCCAGACTCAACGGTACGGTGCTGCACGGCATCCTTTCCGAAGTCGTCACTTTGTCCGATTTGCCGGATGCGGTGCGGCACGCCTTCGAGGCAGGTGAGATCGACGCGGGACAGGAAGAGGAGTATCGGAATATTCTTGCGCGGAGGGTCACCGCGCATCCTGAATGGTTCCCTGCGGATGACACGGAAGTCTTGAACGAGACCGGACTGATTGATACTGACGGGCAGGTCTATCGTCCTGACAGGGTCCTTGTCAAGGACGGAAAGGTGACGGTCATCGACTACAAGTTCGGTGAGAAGAATCGCCGCTATCACCGTCAGGTCGCCCGCTACGCTGACATTTATCGCCGGATGGGATATTCGGAGATTACTCCTATAATATGGTACGTACTTACCGATGAGGTGGAATAATTTTCGTATATTTGCCTTTCATACTCAAATTGGATTATTATGGAAGCTAACGACAACTCTATAAAACTCTACTACAACACGGAGAGAGAGAAACTTCAGATGCCGGAATATGGCCGCATCGTCTTGAATATGGTCGAACAGGTCAAGGCCATTCCGGACAGGGCGAAACGGAGCGAGCAGGCAAAGGCTGTTGTGCGGGTCATGGAACTCCTTAACCCACAGGTGCATACTCAAGAGAACTACGAGCAGAAACTTTGGGATCATCTTTACATGATCGCAGGTTACGATCTGGACATCGACTCTCCGTATCCGGCTCCGCATCCGGAGGCGATGGACGTGCCGCCGATGAACATTCCGATTGACAAGTCACCTGTACGCGCCAGGCATTATGGGCGGAACATCGAGAGTATCATTGATTTGATCGCCGGAGAACCGGAGGGGGAGGTCAAGCGCTCTATGCTGCGGTCGCTGGCCATCTACATGAGGCAGCAGTACTTGATCTGGAACAAGGACAGTGTGGCCGACGAGACCATATTCGCTGACATCGAGAAGCTTTCAGGCTATAGGATCCAGGTTCCTGCCGATCTGGAGCTTGCAAAGATCTCATTTGATTCCAACTTCTCGCGTCCTGGCCTGAATTTGGGCATTGGACAGAACCGCAGGAACAACAAGAAAGGTAACCGCAAGAACAGAAAATAATGCTCATGTTCTGGAGAAATATGGACGATGAGGACAAGGTGAAGCTGACGAAGATCGCCGGCTTTTTCATAGCGTTGCTGGCAGTGTTCACATTGCTGGCTGTCATCTCCTATTTCTTCACTTGGAAGACTGACCAGAGCTCGTTGTCTTCCGCTGTGGGGGATACTTCGGTTGAGGTGAGCAACATGGCCGGAAAGATGGGCTTCAGATGGGCCGACCTGCTTGTACGCAGGTGGTTCGGGCTTGGAAGTCTGGCCTTAGTGATCATCCTTGTCGCCGTTTCGGTACGCTTGCTGCTTCACCGGTGGCATTATTCAATGGTCAAGACTACGCTTCTGACTGTCACCGGGGCGATGCTCTCGTCTTTCATCCTTGCTTTTTTCTCTGATTTGTCAGGACTCGGCAATGTCTTCGGAGGAGGACTCGGTGGAGAGTGTGGGGAGTCAGTGGTGATCTGGGCCTCGGTTGTTTTCGGGGACATCCTCACGGGATTCACACTGGCTTTTCTGCTGGTGGTGTGGCTGGTTCTGGCTTCGGGAAAGTTTTCGGAGTGGTTGATGTCTTTGGGGAAGAAGAAGCCGGTGGCCGAGCCTGTCGAAGCCACAGGGGCTGAGGTTCTGCCGGACTCTCCAACAGTGGCCCGGCAGTGTTCACCAACCTTGGAATCCACCGGTCATGCGGGAGCCGCAGCTTTGAACGCGGTGGATCCGGCCCTTAGGCAAACTCGGGAACCTGAACGATCGGTGACGGAGCCCGCCGAAGCCGCCGGCACCGCTGAACAATCTATTGAAGTGGTCAAAGGCGGCAAGCTGTCCACGGACATCAAGAAGGAACTCCCGAGGATTAACGTCCGTGACGAACTTCCTGATTACCAATTTCCTTCATTGGAATTGCTGGATTCCTACTCATCGGGCAGGAACGAGGTCTCGGACGAGGAGCTGTCCCGGAACAACGCCCGGATCCGCGACGCTCTGGAGAACTACCGCATCCAGATCAATGATGTCAAGGCCATCGTAGGACCTACGGTGACCCTTTATAAAGTCTATCCCGCCCCTGGCGTCAAGATCTCCGAGATCAAGAAACTTCAGGAGGATCTCGGCATGCATCTTCATGCGAGGGGAGTCCGCGTCGTCACCCTTACCGATTCCGTCGGCATTGAGGTGGCCAACGACCGCCCTTCGATCGTCCCGATGCGCGCCGTGCTCAACGATGACGCGTTCCGTTCCAGCAAGGCCGAACTCCCGGTAGCGATCGGCTACACTATCCAGCAGAAGGTCAAGGTCTTCGATCTGGCCGATGCTCCGCACCTTTTGGTGGCGGGAGCGACCAAACAGGGTAAATCCGTAGGTCTCAACGCAATAGTGACATCGTTGCTGTACGCTAAACATCCGTCGGAACTGAAACTTGTGTTCATCGATCCGAAGATGGTTGAGTTTTCGGCCTATGCTCATCTTTTGAGGCATTATCTGGCTGTCCTTCCTTGCAACGACGAACAGGAGGAAAAGGATAACGCTATCGTGAAAAAGGCTGACAAGGCTGACAAGATTCTCAGATCCCTCTGCATAGAGATGGATCAACGCTACGAACTCCTTAGCCGTGCTTCTGTACCTAACATAAAGACCTACAATGAGAAGTATCGCAACAGGAAGCTCCGTCCGGATGAAGGCCACCGTTTCCTGCCGTACATGGTCACCATCATAGATGAATATGCTGACTTGACGATGTCGGTTGGCGGCGGCGGAGACGCCAAGGCTGTGGCCCGCAGCATCACCACTTCCATCATCAGGCTCGCTCAGAAGGGCCGTGCCGCCGGTCTGCATGTCGTGTTGGCCACCCAGAGGCCTTCGGTTGATGTCATCACGGGGCTTATCAAGACGAACTTCCCGACCAGAATCGCGTTCAGGGTTGTGTCCAGAACGGACTCATCGACAATACTTGACTCTCCGGGAGCCGAGAAACTTATCGGCAAGGGTGACATGCTCTATTATGCTGGAGTCGAGACGGAGCGTGTCCAGTGCGCCTACATAGACAGTGAGGAGATCAACAGGCTCACCGAATATATCGGCTCACAGAATGGCTACGGAAAGAGTTTCAATACCCCATGTTACCTGCCGCCTGTCGATGAAGACACTGAGGAAGGTTCAGGTGGCATGGTTGACATGACAAAACTTGACGAACGCTTCGAGGAGGCCGCCAAGATGGTTGTGATGAGCCAAAGGGGGTCGACATCGGATCTCCAGAGACGTCTTGGGATGGGCTACGCCAAGGCCGGACGCGTGATGGATCAGCTTGAGGCCGCCGGGATTGTCGGCCCTCAGGAAGGTTCAAAGCCTCGTCAGGTACTTGTCTCAAGTCTTGATGAGTTGGAGCAGATCATCGCCGCCTACAAAAATCAGTAATCCGGCGCAAGACAGGACTTGTGCCGGCGCATGTAAAAGTATGAAGACAATTATAAGAATATTCATTGTCGCCACGGTGGCCTTTCTTACGCTGCCGCAGGTTTCGCTGGCCAAGAGCAAGACGCTGGACGCTTTTGTCAGCAAGGTCTCAACCTCGCTGGTTTCGTTTGACTATTCATTCACAATGTCCGCTAAGAAGGCGAAGATGACCGGGGACGGAAGCGTGAAGGTTCAGGGATCTTGCTTTTTTGTGGACGGCGGCGGGCTTGAGATCTGGTGCGACGGCAAGACCCGCTGGACGATTGACATGCTTTCGGAAGAGGCTCTGGTCGAACAGGTTGACGACTCTTTTGACAGTTATGCCACCAATCCCGCTCTCATGATAAGTTCGATTGACGACGCTTTCAGTGAGGTTTCTTTCGGATGTTCCAAGTTTGGGGGAAAGGTTGTGGATGCGTCCGTCCTTTCTCCTGTCCGGAAGGGAAAAGGCTCCATGGACATCGCTGCGCTTAAACTGTACTTTAAGAGCGGCACCTCGACCCTTGTTGGCGCCGAGGTCACGCTTAATGATGGCTCCGTGTCGGATTTCACGATTAAGAATCTCAAGTTCGAGGATGCCGTGAAATCAAAAGAGTCTTTCCATTTCAATGAAAAGACTCTTGATTCATCTTATGTGGTAACGGATCTGCGCTAATCCTTCACGCATCTGACAGACGCCATGAACGATGTCTTGTCTCTCGCTCCGATCAGGATGTCATTCTGTTTCACATAAATGTATCTACAGAATCCGAGATCGTCGTTTTCTGAATCAGCGGTCCAGAATGCGGCGTAATTGTCGATGCCAGTGAATTTGGGCGAGTTTCCGGAGTTCGTCGCATAGCCGACAGGAAGGACTGATAATCCGGTTTTGTTGGTGATTTTGACCTGCGGCCAGTACTCCCACATCCTTGTGCCCAGGAATTTGGCGTCGACCATCAGACCTCCGGCGACACCGGTGAAACTCTCCTTTTCGGAAAAAACCGTACCGTCAGGCGCAAGGGCGTTGGCCAAAGCAGTGAACTCGGCTTCGGAAGGCAGATGCCAACCTTCCGGGCAGGCGGAGACGGCCTCGTGCCAAGTATAGAGGCGGCCGAAAATGGCATCCATCGCCGCGCTGTTCTCGTAGGAAACTCCGGCTCCGGAGTAATAAAGATTGTTCTTCATCCAAGTGCTGCCGTTGAATGTCGCGGTGTAGTACCCGCTGTTGTCTCTTGGGTCGGTGAATCTCGGGTCATTTGCGGAGTACGCCCCGGAGACCGTCGAGTCTATGGCGGGATCGACGACACTGAAGGAGACTGCATTTGAGGACGTGTAATAGTCTGTGGCGAAAGCCACGCAGGTGACAGTGAATGTGCCAATCTTGGACGGAACAGTGAATTCGAAAGTTCCGTCACCGCTCTTGTCGGACTCTGTCTTGGTGGTGTCCTTGGCGGAATCCCAGGACACCGTCCAGTAGTAGCCGACATCCTCGGCCAGTCCTGAACCCGGGTTGGTGATTCCGGTAGGGGTCAGGCTGAAGGCCTCGCCCTTCTGCACATAGGCGGGGACGGATGATGAGAAAGCCAGCGTTCCGGAAAGATAGTCCTTTGTGGAGCTGCTATCGCTATCTTTCTTGCAGGAGGTCAGGGCGACAAGCATCGCGGACACTCCTGTCAGAATAATGTTCTTTAATTTCATTTCTTACAGTTGAGACTACAAATATCGTATAAAAAACGCAAAAACGGAGTATGCCTTGAGCAAAAACTAGTCCAATGATGACGATATTTGAATGTAAATTCCTATAATTGTACCCATGAAAGCGATTACAAGGACATTCAATCGGATTTTTATCTGCTCCGCATTGGCTCTGGCCGCCCTCTCCTGTGGCAGGTCGGATGTCTATCATGAACTGACAGGCTATGCGCAGGGTGGAACATATTCGGTCAAATTCGCCTCCGCTCACTCACGTTCCGAAGTGGACGTGATCGGGAAGGCGGTGGATTCCATCCTGACATTGATTGACACGACTCTGTCGGGGTATAATAAAGGATCGCAGCTGAGCCGCTACAATGCCGGGATTCCGATAATTCCAAACGAAGTGTTCAAAGAGGTGTTCAGTGTCTCAAAAAGACTTTATGAGGAGACAGGCGGGGCGTTGGACATGGCTTCAGGGCTGCTTTTCGATGTCTGGGGGTTCGGCTTCACGAGAGATTCCCTGCCTTCCGCCGCTGTGGTGGACAGTCTCCGTGCAATATGCGGAATGGACAAACTTGACGTGAACATGTCCCCGTTGAATTCAGGAGCGCGCCCGAAGTTGAATTTCAACGCTATCGCCCAGGGCTACACTTGCGACAAGATTGCGGAGTACCTTCACTCTCTGGGTGTGAGGAACATGCTGGTGAACATCGGGGAAATCTATTGCGAGGGTCTGAACCCATCGGGAAAGCCGTGGACAATCGGTGTGGACATGCCCGAAGACGGGAACATGGAGCTTGGCGGCAGGGGGCTTGTCGGAATATGGCAGGGGGACGGTACCGGTTGCGGCGTGGTGACATCCGGCAATTACCGGAAGTTCTATGTGAAGGACGGGCGGAAATATTCACACACCATAGACCCGAGGACGGGCTATCCTGTGGGCCATACCTTGCTCAGCGCGACGGTTGTGGCTCCGAACGCCACTCTAGCCGATGCCTACGCTACATATTGCATGGTCGTAGGGCTGGACGAGGCGAAGGGATTCATCGATTCCATGGATGAACTGGAAGGCTATCTGGTCTATGCCGATGGAGATTCAATGTCTGAATGGGCGTCTTCTGGCTTCAATCTTGTAAGGGATAGCCGATAGATTTTTTGTGGAATGACAAGATTGCTCAAAGATTCATTGTTTGTCATGGCCGCCGCTCTTACGGTGGCCACTGGCTGTAGCACCATAAGCATGACCGAGAAGCAGTTGGCCAAGGTTGAGTCGTTTGATTCTCCGGACATTCCGGCGATAGGAAAACTCCCTCCGATGAGGCCTCGTCATGTCGGGCTGGCATATTCCCCCAACACACTGATCATCTATTATGACGAGGGTGTCGGCAGTGACCCGCTCAAGAAAGCCGCCGCGAAGTACAAGGCTGATGTCGTCTATGATTATGGCATCATCGATGCGCTGACAATCCGTATCCCTGACGGGAAGACCCTTGAGGAGGCCGCCAAGTATTTCCGTAGGGTTAAAGGCGTTATTGAAGTGTCGCGCAATGAGATCTATGAAGCGGGCGGGAATCCCGTGAATCCGCTATAAACCCGTCTCAACAGTCAGAATCCCCATCGCCTCATTGACTGAAAGGCAGTTATCCACTGTGAATCCGCCGGATTCGGTGCGCTCCAATGAGTTGAGATGCGCACCGGAATCGAGAGATTCCCCAAGGTCTCTGGCCAGGGCTCTGATGTAGGTTCCCTTGCTGCATGCGATGCGGATCTTTGCCAGCGGAAGATGAAGGGCGGAAGTGTCCACGACATTGATCCGGGGGTTCGGCCTCAGTCCGTCATCCATGAACTCCGTTTCTTTTTCTTTCCCGTTCGGGGAAAACGACAGCAATTCCATTTCGGAAATGTTGATGACCTGCTTGTTGAGCGTCTCTGCCGCAGTGTGGTCGAAATCCGTCATCACATCCGTCTTCCCCTTGTGAGCCTCACGGTACTGTTTCCTGGCCAGCTCGTAGGCTCTGACCCCATCGACGGACTTGGCGGAGAACAGGGGTGCGATCTGCTCTTGTTCTCCAAGGAATTTATGCAACACCTTAAGGAGGGTCTGTTCCGTGACACCTTCGATGGAATATTCCTGATTGATGGCCTTTTCCAGGTCGTACGAAGGAGTGGTGGCTCCGAATGAGACTCCGGCGAGATATACCTTGCCTTCCTTTTGTAATGTCTCCGCCAGTTTTGTAGCCTTGCCGATGCAGACGAGCAGCACTCCCGTGGCGAGCGGGTCGAGGGTGCCGGCATGGCCTACCTTCAGGTTCTTCTTGTGGAAATGCCGGCAAGCCGCCCATTTGATCTTGCGGATGACATCGGCGGATGTCCAGCGGTATGGCTTGTCGATGGGAATGATGATTCCCTCCGGGTAATCCTCTATGCTCTCCGAGAGCCTCCGGTTACCCGAAAGGAAGTCTTTGTCCGCTATCAAAGCCTTTATTTCCAAGGTGCGGTCTTTTGAGTTGTCCGCCACTTTACTTGCAAAGCGGAATCTTCTCGATGCGACGTTCGTGGCGGCCGCCCTCAAACTCTGTCGTCAACCATTTGTTCAGAATGGTCGTGGCCATCTGATAGGAGATGAACCGTGCCGGCATGACAAGCACGTTGGCGTTGTTGTGCGCTTTCGCAAGGCGTGCCAACTCGGTTCCCCAGCAAAGAGCCGCGCGAACTCTCTGATGCTTGTTCAGAGTCATTGAGATTCCGTTGCCTGAGCCGCAGAATGCCACTCCAAGATCAACATTCCCCTTGTCAATGGCCGCGCCGAGGGCGTGACCGAAATCAGAATAGTCGCAGCTGTCCTCTGAATATGTCCCATAGTCCACAACCTCATGACCCTTTTTCTGAAGCAGGGCGGCGATTTTCTGCTTGTACTCGAATCCAGCGTGATCGCTGGCAACACCGATTTTCATAATATTCTTGATTTAAATTATTTTTTTCTTGCTGACTGTCGTGATGAACTCCTTGAGGTAGAACGGCTCGAAATAGGCCACATCCTCGAACCTCCTGGAGGCCAATGCCTCCATCGCCGGGTGCGTCATCGATGCCGCTTTCGGGCAGCACTGGACGAAGCGGGCGTTCGGGCTTGTCAAGGTCTCCCTGCACTTGTCGGCTCCGTCACCGATGAAAAGCACGGGACCTTCCTCAAGCTGAGAGCTGAATGATTCAGCGTCAATTATCTGAGCTGCGGTAGGGGAGGCCTGTTCCCCGTCAGGTGTGAATATTCCTGTGTAAACCTCCATCCTGCGGGCATCGATCATCGGAATGATGTAGCGGCAGCCCTCCGGGAGCATGTCCCCGTCAAGCGCTTGCCAGACGAGTGTGTCAAGTGTGCCGACGGAGATCATAGGGATCCCGGCCCCGAAGCAGAGACCTTTGGCGGTTGAGACTCCGACCCTCAAACCAGTGTAGGAACCAGGGCCTTTGCTCACCGCCACGGCGTCGCAGTCGGACACTTTAAGACCTTTTTCTGAAAGCATCCCGCTGACGAACAGCGCGGTCTTCGAGGCGTGCGCCCTTGGCTCGCTGCTGATCCTTTCGCTGACGATGCTCCCGTCCTCCATAAGGGCTGTGGAGCAGAGGGAGGTGGAGGTCTCTATTAGAATGATTCTGCTCATTATTTATTGAATATCAATTCTTTTATATAAGGGAAAAACACATCGGCGAAGTCCTTGACCGGAGTGTAGAAGGTAGACTCTCCGATTGTTTTCGAACAGTCGATCTCAAGCGCCGTTGTGACGGAATCGAAAAGGAGGATGAACAATCCTATCGCAAGGAGAACTTTCAGAAGTGCGAACACTACTCCGAGAAGCTTGTTCAGCCAGCCGAGCATCACGATCTTCACAATGCCCTCCAGCATTTTGCCCGCCAAGGTGAGGACGAGGAATACGGCCAGCAGGATGAGCGTGAATGCGATCGCCTGAAGCACGGCGGGGGAGACATTCATCGCCGGCTTCAGCCATTCGACGACCACGCGGGAGAAGTGGAATGACATCCACGCACCCAGAACCAAAGCCATCAGGGCTGCCACCTGGGCGATGAATCCCTTGGACAGGCCGCGGAAGACGGCCGGCACGCAGCACAACAGAATGAGGATGTCTAATATATTCATTAATCACCTATTTGATAAAACACTCGGAAATCACTATCTTTGCAAACTTAAATGCATTGGAAGCGAACCGGTGGTTTTTCCGATGCAAAATTAGAAAGAAAATTATGACATTCAAAGAGTACAAAGGCCTTGATCTGGTTTCTGTCGGGAATGAGGTTCTCGACAGGTGGAAAAAGAATCACGCGTTCGAGAAATCCCTTGAAGTAAGGGAGGGGGCTCCTGAGTTCGTATTCTTCGAGGGCCCGCCTTCCGCCAATGGCAAGCCGGGAATCCATCACGTGATGGCGCGCTCCATCAAGGACGCCATCTGCCGCTTCAAGACCCAGTCCGGGTACAAGGTGAACCGCCGTGCCGGATGGGACACTCACGGACTTCCCGTGGAGATCGGCGTGGAAAAGAAGTTGGGCATACATAAGGACGACATCGGAACGAAGATTTCCGTTGAGCAGTACAACAAGACCTGTCGCAGCGAGGTGATGAAATACACGGCGGAGTGGGTGAACATGACCGAGCGTGTCGGCTATTGGGTTGACATGAACGACCCGTACATCACCTATGACAACCGCTACATTGAGACCCTGTGGTACCTTTTGAAAAAGATCTACGACAAGGGGCTGCTCTACAAAGGGTACTCCATCCAGCCATATTCGCCATCCGACGGCACCGGTCTCAGCTCCCACGAGCTGAACCAGCCCGGATGCTACAAGGACGTGACTGACACGACGGCCACGGTGCAGTTCGAGGTCATCAAGGACGGGAAGTCGCAGCCGCTCTTCGGGACGGAGGCTTTTCCGGTCTATTTCCTCGCCTGGACCACGACCCCGTGGACACTTCCTTCCAACACGGCGCTTTGCGTGGGACCGAAGTATGAATATGTCCGTGTCCTTTCATTCAACCCTTACACCGGCAAGGAGGCCATCTACGTGCTGGCCAAGGACTTGGTCGGCGCCTGGTTCAACCCTAAGGCCGCTGACATTCCGCTTGAGAACTACAAGCCTGGCGACAAACTCGTTCCTTACAAGGTGCTTGATGGTTCATTCAGGGGCGCTGACCTTGTCGGGATCCGCTACAAGCAGCTGATCCCTTGGTTCAAGCCTGTCGAGGAGGGCGAGCCGTTCAGGGTAATCTCCGGAGACTATGTCACGACCGAGGACGGTACCGGAGTCGTTCACATCGCCCCGACTTTCGGCGCTGACGACAAGAAGGTCGCCGCCAACTTCGGTGTGCCTGGAATGATGGTTCTGGACAAGGATGGCAAGCGTCAGGCCCAGGTGGATCATGATGGCCGCTTCTATCCGATTGAAGACCTTGATCCTGAATATGTACGCACACACGTCGATCCTGCTTACAAGGAATATGCCGGCCGCTATGTCAAGAACGCTTTTGACGATTCGCTTCCGGCTGACGCCACGACCCTCGACATCGATCTTTGCATGATGATGAAGTCGGACGGCAGGGCGTTCAGGATCCAGAAGCAGACCCACAGCTATCCTCACAGCTGGAGAACCGACAAGCCAGTCCTTTACTATCCGCTTGATGCATGGTTCATAAAGACCACCGCTGTCAAGGACGAGATGGTGGCCTTGAACAAGACGATCGCCTGGAAGCCGGAATCAACGGGTACGGGACGTTTCGGCCAGTGGCTTGAGAACATTCAGGACTGGAACCTGAGCCGCAGCCGCTTCTGGGGCACCCCGCTCCCGATCTGGCGCACGGAGGACGGTAAGGAGGAAGTCTGCATCGGCACCGTGGCACAGCTCTACGCTGAGATCGACAAGGCTGTGGATGCTGGCTTCATGACAAGCAATCCGTTCAAAGACAAGGGATTCGATCCTAAGGACATGAGCAAGGAGAACTACGATAAGATTGATCTTCACCGACCTTATGTCGATAACATATTCCTTGTCAGCCCTTCCGGTAAGAAGATGACTCGTGAGACCGATCTTATAGATGTCTGGTTCGACTCGGGCGCCATGCCTTACGCTCAGGAAGGTCTTCGCGGGCTGAACTCATCAAAGTTCGGCTGCACGGCGGATTTCATCGCCGAGGGGGTGGACCAGACCAGAGGCTGGTTCTACACGCTTCATGCCATCCACACTATGATCAGCGGAACACCGGCCTACAAGACCGTGATCTCCAATGGCCTGGTTCTGGATAAGAACGGCAACAAGATGAGCAAGCGCCTTGGCAACGCCGTGGATCCGTTCGAGGAGCTGGACAAGTACGGAGCCGATGCCTTGAGGTGGTACATGCTGACCAACGCCCAGCCTTGGGACAACCTCAAGTTTGACGAGGCCGGGGTGGACGAGGTTCGTAGAAAGTTCTTCGGAACGCTTTACAACACATATTCATTCTTCGCCCTCTACGCCAATGTCGATGGTTTTGATCCGAAGGCCGCGAAGGTGGACCATTCAAAGAGGCCTGAGATAGACCGTTGGATCATCTCTTTGCTCAACACCTTGAAAAAGAAAGTCGTGGCGGCTTATGAGGATTATGACATCACCACTGCCGGCCGTCTGATTCAGGACTTTGTGTGTGATGACCTCAGCAACTGGTACGTCCGTCTGAACAGGAAGCGTTTCTGGGGTGGAAGGATGGACGAGGACAAGCTTGCCGCCTACCAGACTCTTTACGAGGTGCTGGTGGATGTGGCTGTGCTTGGCGCTCCGATCGCTCCGTTCTACATGGATCGTCTCTATCTGGATCTTGTTCCGGACGGCTCGGAGTCAGTTCATTACGTGAGCATGCCGGCTTGCGAGGAGTCTGTCATCGATACTGATCTCGAAGAGAGGATGAATCTGGCTCAGAAGGCCACCTCTATGGTGCTTGCACTTCGCCGTAAGGTTTCCATCAAGGTTCGCCAGCCGCTCCAGAAACTCATCGTCCCTGTGATTTCCGCAAAGGTCAGGGAGCAGTTGGAACAGGTCAAGTCCATCATCCTGAATGAGGTGAATGTCAAGGAGGCCGAGTTCATCTCGGACACCACAGGCATCATCACAAAGAAGATCAAGCCGAACTTCAAGACTCTCGGCAAGGTTTACGGCAAGCAGATGAAAGAGATTGCGGGTGCGTTCGCCGGGTTCGACCAGGCGACTATCTCCGCCATCCAGAACGCCGAGTCCGCCGGGTTGGCATATTCAGTGGAACTTCCTTCCGGAATCGTTGAACTCAAGCCTGGTGACTACGAGATTTCCTCCGAGGATATGCCGGGCTGGCTTGTCGCTACCGAGGGACAGCTGACCATAGCCCTTGATATTCAAATCTCTGAGGGATTGAAGAAGGAAGGTGTTGCGCGAGAACTCATCAACAGGATCCAGAACCTCAGGAAGGACAGCGGGTTCGAGGTTACGGACAAGATAAGTGTGGGAATATTCGCTGATGCGGCCGCTTATGATGACATTGCCGCGGCTCTTGAGGGCTACGAGGGTTACGTGGCCGCTCAGACGTTGGCCGTTGCCGTCACTTTAGGCAAGGTTGCACCTGCCGGCGCCACCAAGGTTGAGTGGGATGAAGGCGAAGTGAAGATCGTTCTCTCAAGATAGTTTCAGACCTAAATATTTTTTGTGCTATGTCAGAGTTAACCAAAGACAACGCGGCTTCATCGGAAAGGACGAAGGTGCGTTACAGTGATGAGGAACTTGAGGAATTCCGGGTCATAATCAATGACATGCTTGGCAAGGCTCGCAAGGAGTACGACACTCTCCGCAAAGTTGTCATGCATAACGGAAGCAACGACATTGAGGACACGACCCCGTCTTTCAAGACTGTCGAGGATGACGGTGCCTACCAGCTTTCAAAGGAGGAGGCAAGCCAGCTTGCGCAGAGGCAGTACAAGTTCATCCAGAATCTGGAGGCGGCTCTCGTGCGCATTGAGAACAAGACTTATGGAATATGCAGGGAGACCGGTGAGCTTATTCCAAAGGAAAGGCTTCGTCTCGTTCCTCACGCCACGCTTACCGTTGCCGCCAAGGAGAAACTGGCTAAAAAAGGGCAGAACTAGTGAAGATTTCCAAAGGTAAACGGCTTCTTGTTCTGGGAGTCATTCTTGTCGTCATTGACCAGGTCATCAAGATTCTGGTCAAGACGAACATGCAGATAGGTGAGCATTTCAGCGTCATCGGGAACTGGTTTCAGATCTTTTTCATCGAGAATGAGGGGATGGCTTTCGGAATGAAGTTCGGCGGTGCCGTCGGCAAGTTCCTGCTGTCCTTCTTCCGGATCGCCCTTTCGGGTGTCCTTTGCTGGTGGATAGCATCCCTGACCCGCAAGTCGGTGGACGATGAGGGGCGGCTCGCACTGTTGCCTGACGGCAAACCTGTGGTTCCTGCCGGAGTCCTTGTCGGCCTCACGCTGATCACTGCCGGAGCTTTCGGCAACATCATTGACAGCCTGTTCTACGGAGTGGTTTTCGATTATGCTCCTCTGATGTTCGGCCGTGTCGTGGACATGTTCTACTTTCCGATTATCGATACTATCTGGCCTTCGTGGGTTCCATTTGTCGGAGGTGACCGTCTGCTGTTCTTCGCTCCTGTATTCAACTTTGCTGACAGTTGCGTCACCGTCGGTGCCTTTTATCTTATTATTTTCCAGAACAGATTCTTTACTCGCGCGGAAGAGAAAAAAGAAAAATAGCTCCTCCGATGGGTATAGAATCTGTTTAAATTTTTTGTTCAGTTATTTTGAGATGTATTTTTGAGACAGATTTTTCTGTTTTTAGAAGAGTTTAGCAAGCGTTAAAAAATAACTTGGTAAAGATTTGGCGGTATTTTCGAGGATAGAGTTCTTTTGGAAGGAGTGTGCCGGTGGCACAGAGGCTGATGAGAAAAGAACTATAGGCCGAAAAGACAATCAAAGATTTCCAAGTTATTTTTTAAGGATTACTTAAACAGTTTCATAGTCGAAGCGACATTTATTTGATGACTCAATATGTTGGGAACAATCTCTTGGTTTGAGATTTTTTTACGCTTGATTGGCAAAATTGTTTCCTCATATTTTGTCGGACTGAAAATTTTATTTACCTTTGTATTCCCTTGATTGAGGGGACAAGTTTGGAGAGGTGGTAGAGTGGTCGATTACGGCAGTCTTGAAAACTGTTGAGCTGCGAGGCTCCGGGGGTTCGAATCCCTCCCTCTCCGCAAGTAGTCTTGAAAATCAAGAACTTACAGCGATTACGAACAAATTTACGAACAGAAGTAAGTTTGTTCGTATTTGTTTTTATTAGCCCTCATTGAACTCTACCTCTGCGAGTTTTCGAGGTTCAGTAGAAGTATAGTTCATCATTTTCTGATGAGGCGGGGTATAGATGTAGTTGTTGGGCTGAAGATAGATTGTCTGTCCGGCAAAGTCGATGACCATATTGAAGCGCTTGAGGAAGTTGTTGCCAAGCGTGCCGTCGATGTCGCTCTTGCTCTGCATTCCTTCGGTCAATGTCGAGAATGCTCCAGCTACTTTAGGCAGGACATACTGTCCAATCCTGACCTCGTCAAAAAAGACATTCCTGAGTTCTCCGGAGCCGCCGTCGGAAGATGCGATGCGGGAGATGGCAAACGGACTCTGACTCCCTAACAGATTATGGGCGTTCACAAAAGGAGTGTTCAGGTCAATGACCCTGTCGGAACCGGTATCCACCTCAAGAAGCAGGTCGTAGACGCTGCCGTTTATTTTGGCCGGCACCGTAATGAACGGGACATCGTACCTGTATTCAAAGGGGAAGGCGATGAGAGACTCCGCTACATCTATCGGCTCATCCTTGGAATAGCAGTATATCTTGAAGTCATCGTAAT
>CAVIHT010000004.1:0-107115 GCA_963642795.1 Bacteroidaceae bacterium | reverse complement strand
GTCCAAGAGGAAATCAGTGATTTCGCTGCACTTCTGGCCTCTCTTGTGGGAGAAGAACAATAAGGAAATCCAGTCACTTAACAAAAGAATCAGGAGCTTGGAGGAATCTTCCAATGAGTATGTATCCTTTCTTGAGTCAGAAATTGATCGCCTCCGTTTTCCTCAATGAAAGTGTTGATGATCCGCCATAAAAGATGCGGACACGTTGTTCCTGGGAGAAGCAGTGATCAGAAGAGTGTCGGGTGGCTGTCGTCGAGCTGGGCGAGGATTCTTGCCATCGCGGCTTCGCGGAACAGGGAGGAACGCTCCTTGATTCCGAACCGGGTGCAATATTCCTGAACGGCAGCCAATTCCTTGTCGTTCAAGTAGATGACCTGTCTGTGCGTGCGACGGAGCGAGGCTCTGCGCTTTTTGAGATAATCCGGATCCGGTGCCGAAGCGTTCTGTTTTTTTCTTGCCAAAATCTGAATGTTTAGACAGTCCCGGGACTGCAGCCACAAAAATAAGCATTTTTCATGAAAAGAACGATTTAGGATCCTGTACTTTCAGTAAAAAATGATACCTTTGCAAGTGATAGAATACATCAAAACATTATGAGCAACAGAGTACTGATTTTCTCCGCCCCGTCGGGATCCGGCAAAAGCACGATCGTGAACCATATTCTCGGAATATACAAAGACCGGATGGAGTTCTCGATCTCGGCGACCTCAAGGACTCCTCGCGGCACAGAGCAGGACGGCAAGGAATATTACTTCGTCACTCCCGAGCGCTTCCGCGAGCTGATCGCCAAGGACTCTTTTGTTGAATATGAGGAGGTTTACGAAGATCATTTCTACGGCACCCTAAAGTCTGAAGTCGAAAGGATCTGGACGGCCGGGCATGTGATCATCTTCGATGTCGATGTCAAAGGCGGCGTGAACCTCAAGAAATATTTCGGAGACAAGGCCCTGTCCATCTTCGTCCAGGCTCCGTCTGTGGAGGCTCTTCGCGAGAGACTCGTAAAAAGGGGAACCGACTCCGCGGAGGCCATCAATGAGCGTGTCGCCAAGGCGGCCGAGGAGATGACCTACGCTCCGAAATTCGACTATGTGCTTGTCAACGATGACCTTAAGACGGCATTCTCGGAATCCGAGAAGGTTGTCGAAGACTTTCTTGACGACGGGAAACTGAACTACTCAACTTTCATCTAAAGAATCTGTGAAGATAGCCGTCTATTCGGGGTCGTTCAATCCCTTGCACATCGGCCATCAGGCCATAATGGAGTACCTGACAAGAGAGAAAGAATATGACTGGGTGTACCTTGTCGTGTCCCCGAAGAACCCCCTGAAGGATTCGATCAGCGCTGATTCCGGTGAGAGCCGGTACGAAGCCGCCGTGGCCGCTGTCAAGCGTCACCCCGAACTGCACGTATGGGTGGACGACATAGAACTGAAAATGGATCCGCCACACTTCACGATCAAGACTTTGGATGCGCTGAAACTGCGCGAGCCCGACAACGATTTCACCCTTATCATCGGCGCGGACAACCTCCAGAGCATCAGGCGATGGAGGGATTTCCAAAGAATCCTTTCCGAATATGGCGTCACGGTCTATCCGCGCAAGGGCTTCGATGTGGACAGCATCAAACGTCAGCTGATCGAGGAGTGCAAGGATTTTCCGGCACCTTATGTGCTTGATTCCGAAGAGATTGTCCCTAACGGAATGCACAGTCTTGAGGAGACATTGCTCCGTTCCTACAACATAGAGGTCATCGATGCCCCGATCGTGGACATCTCCTCCACCGAAATCCGCAACGGACTGCTCGCCGGCAAGAATATGTCGAAATATCTTATGTAACACTCAAATAAGGTCTAAGCCAGCCATGTCCCCTTATGGAATGTCACTTCGGCAGACTCGGAAGCTGTTTAAAAATGACTCCCGAATTTTATCATGCGGGAACTATTTTTAGACAGCTTCTATTTCTGGCACGAAAATATTTTGTATTTTACGGCAAAAGGATTAAATTTGCATTCCGTTTTGGAAAATATAAAAAATAAGCAGATATGAAAAGGACATTTCAACCATCCAGACGCAAGCGCGTGAACAAGCACGGATTCCGTGAGAGAATGGCTACCGCCAACGGTCGCCGCGTACTCGCTTCCCGTCGCCGCCACGGACGCAAGAAGCTGACAGTATCATCTGAGGACAGGTGGTAATCAGTCTGATGACTTTTAGGGGCAGGTCTGTTGGCCTGCCCTTTTTCGTTTAATCCGGTTCCTCTTGCCAAGGCTTATGTTTCTGACAGGGGCTGGCAACAGGGACAACAAGCATTTCTGATTCAACAACATGGACATTGACGAGAAATACATGATGGAGGCGTTGAAAGAGGCGCGTCTGGCTTTGGAGGAGGAAGAGATTCCGATCGGAGCTGTCATCGTGTGCCGCGGCCGGATCATCGGGCGTGGGCATAACATGACGGAGAGGCTGCACGATCCGACCGCACATGCGGAGATGATCGCCATCACCGCGGCAAGCGAGGCTACTGGCGGTAAATACCTTGGAGACTGTACCCTTTATGTCACAGTGGAGCCTTGCCCGATGTGTTCAGGGGCTCTGAACTGGGCTCAGATCGGGCGTGTTGTCTATGGGACAATCGACCCCAAGAGAGGTTTCTCAATGTACTCTCCTTCCCTGCTTCATCCGAAAACTCAGATTCAGGCAGGGGTTCTCGCCGAGGAATGTTCCACACTCATGGTGGATTTTTTCCGGAGTAAACGCTGACACTTCGGCTCTGATCCGGCCTTGGAAATCACCTTTGCTTCACTCCGGCAAGCTCGGTGACCATCACATGACCGGTCGGAGAGCCTGTTGAACCGGCCATCGCTTTCAGATAATCATTCCCCTTTAAGAAATTTGAGCCAGAACGCACGGTTCGCCTCATCGAAATGCGCTCCTTGATAGCCACGGTAGCCGTGCATTCCATCCGGATAGATCATCAACTCGAACTTCTTTCCGGCCTTCTGAAGGGCGTCGACAAGTTGCAGCGTACTCTGGAAGTGGACATTGTCGTCCCCAGTCCCGTGAGTGACTTTGAGCATCACCGAACCATCATAGTTCTTCTCCGTGACGGGATAGTTGGCCGCACTGGCGATGGCCTTGGTCGAGGCGTACCCTTCCGGATTATTGGCCGGTGTGTCCATGAACCTCTCCGTATAGTGCGTGTCGTAAAGCGCCCAGTCATAGACTCCCCCACCGGCAATCCCATAATGGAAAGCGTCCGGATGGTTCATCACAAGGAGAGCGGTCATCGTGCCGCCGAACGAGAATCCCTCGACACCGATCTTGTCGCCAAGAACGTAAGGAAGAGACTTGAGATATTCAGCCCATTCCACAAAATCCAGAACCTCACGCTCATCCAAACGTCTGTAAATCTGATCCAGACCTTTGCGTCCGTTATGCCCGGAAGCCCGGCAGTCAGCCACGACCTCAATGATGCCGTTCTCCGCATACCACTGATAATAAAGCGGACTGCGGAACCGGTCATTCACCTGAGGAGAATCCGGCCCGCCGTAGATGTCCACATGGACAGGATATTTCTTCGAGGCATCGAAATCCTCAGGATAGACGATCATGGCCGGAAGCACAAACCCGTCCTTTGTTGTCATCGTGATATGCTCAGGAAGAGCGAAATCCGAGGCATCGAAATCCTCCCGGGCCATATCAGCGACCTTGAAGGACTTTGCCGGTTTCTTCAGATCATAGATCCAAACCTGCGAAGGAGTCCTGGAATTGCTGGCGGAAGCTACTGCGTACCTCTGATCAGGAGAGACTTTAACGGAAGTGACATGCATCGCAGGGTCGGAAATATTCCTTACTACGCCTTTGCAGACTGAATACAACCCGCTGCGCACACGGGAATCACGCTCAGCCACAAACAGAACCTCCGAAGCGCTTCCATCGAAAGCCTTGCCTTCCTTCACATCCACAAGCGACACTCTCCAGTTCTCCCCATCCGTCAATCTCTTCAAGACCGAGCCATCGTAAGAGAGGTAGTATATCTGCTGCCAATCAGTTTCAAACGAACGCACCATATAGATTCCATTTCGTCCGAACAACATCCCGTCAATCCAGTCCAGCCACGTCTTGTAGGTCTCGTGATAAATGTGTCTCTTCGAACCGTCAACAGGCGACACGGCGAAAAGGTCAAGCGTGTTCTGCGTTCTCGGTTCTCTCTGAATATAAAAAGCCTCGCTGTCGGCTCCCCAGAACGGAGTACCGAAATACTGATCATCTCTCTCGTCAAAGTCCGCCCATGCCGTGTCTCCGCTGTGAATATTCACGATTCCGATCCGCACCTTAGGATTGTTGTCGCCGCACTTCGGGTAGCGCGTCATCCTGACAGAGCCACCAGTCGGGGACACATCAGGCAATGCGACCGCAGCACCGGCATTCTGTGAATATGTCAGCCCCATTCCGGAACGGTCAGCGTCCTCGGCAAAAGGCGAATATATCGGGAATACCGGAACCTCCGAATTGTCAAAACGATAGAAGCCGATCTTCTTTGAATCCGGAGACCACCAGAAAGCGCGGTAACGAGTAGGCCTGCCCAGAATCTCCTCGTAATACACCCAAGAAGAGTATCCGTTCAGAATCACATCCGACCCGTCGAACGTAAGCTGCGACTCCCCTTTCGTGGCGATGTCCACCACCCAAAGGTTGTTGTCCCTCGTGAACGCCATCTTTGTCGAGTCCGGTGAATATGTCAGATTGACCGCTCCCTCCGGCCTGAACGGGAAGTCCGTGAATTTCGCCGGATAACTTATCCCTTCGGTAACCTTACCGGACACAGCATTGACAGAAAAGTCCTTGGCACCAGTGAAAGAACGGTTGTAAGTCAACGCCACCTCATTCTTCCCCACCCATTTCCAAGCATTTGGAATCTCATTGAAATCCTTGGCCGAAACGCCCGCGGACACCAACAAAGCCAACACGGTCAAAATCTTTTTCATATTCACACATCATTTTTTGCAAATCAAGATTACAATTTATGAAAAATTCTCCACTTCGCAATAGGCGGAAACGGAAACATCAGCTACAAACACACGGGAAAGCGGACAGCCACACGAATCAGGTGAAATACTCATCCTTGAAGTTGACGAGATAGACCTTGTCTGTGGCGCGGGTAAGGGCGGTATAGAGCCATTTGAGGTCATCGACAGTAAGTTCGTCCTGCCAGAACGGGTTGTCTATGAAGACACAGCTCCACTGGCCGCCCTGACTTTTATGGCAGGTGATGGCGTTGGCGTACTTGAGTTGAAGGGCGTTGTAGTAAGGATCCTCTCGGACGGCTTCGTAGCGCTTTTTCTTGGTCGGGATGTCGGCGTAGTCCTCATTGACCCCGTTGTAGAGTTGGTTCTGCTGCTCGTAACTCAACGAGGCGGCCTCCGACTCAAGGGTGTCCAGACAGACCTTGGCGACAATCTCCGTGTCATCGTAATCCGGAAACAAGAGCCGGGCATCGGCGAAATGAAGCCCGTAGCGTTCCTCGAAATTCTTGATGGACACCAACTTGGCGATGTCTCCGTTGGCAATGTAGTCCATGCACTTGACATCTTTCAAAAACTGATAGCAGTTCTTCACGATCATCAGTTTCTCACCCCTGACCAAGCGTTCCTCATCGTAGAAGACCTGAGAGCGGATCCCGGCATTGTAGCGGTTCGCCCGCTTGTTGGAGCGGCAAAGCACCACAGCATCGTCTTTTGAATATTCGGAAAAATACGCCGAGTTCAGAGTGTCGATGAGTTCGCCGCCGGTGATGCGCGCGATGTCATCAAAGCCGTCAACGCACAGTCCCAATTCGTCCGGTGTGAACATTCCATCTACGTAAAGGTCAGAGGCTATCAGTTCACGCAACTTGGTTGCATTGAACAGGATTCCGGACTCTTTCCGCTGGCGGACAACCTCGGTAAGGCCACAATAACGGACTCCGCCGAAACCGTCCATATACTCTTTCGCCAAAGCCGGGGAGGCATCCATCCCTACCGGTGGCAGCTGTGCGGAATCGCCGATCATTATCAGACGGCAGTCGTTGCCGGCTCGGACATATTCAACCAGATCCTTCAGCAAGTCGCCGGTTCCGAACTGGGTGGTTCCCTGGCGCTGCGTGTCATCTATGCCGATCAAAGAGACTTCGTCCACGATGAACAGTTTATGGGACAGTTTGTTGGGAGCCAAGGAAAACTGACCGAAGCCGTCATCGCCGACGGATTTCTGGCGGTAGATGCATTTGTGGATTGTGCTGGCGGGCTTGCCGGCATACAAGGAAAGCACTTTTGCGGCGCGTCCTGTCGGAGCCAGAAGATAACATATTTCCTCATATTCATCAGCCTTCTCCGACACAGTCACATTGATGGTTGGCGAGCCGTGTCGAGCCTTAGGCCTCAAATCGTCAAACGACCTGATCACCGCCGCGATGGCGGAAGTCTTTCCTGTACCCGCATACCCGTTGACAACCAGAATGTCCGCATCATCACATGTAACGAAATCAGCGATCTCCCGGAACAAGTTGTCCTGATCCGCGGTCCCGTCATAAGGAAAACGCTCCTTGAAACGATTATAGAAATATCCTCCCCTGTCCATGGCTATTTGTTCCTGCGGCTGAAAATCATCATCACCACTGCCAGAATAGGATAGATCTCCACACGTCCGAGGAACATGTCCAGCGTGTACATGAACTTGGCGGAGGACGGCTCGGCGTTGAAACTGTTCAGCGAGCCGAGGTCGCCCACGGATATCCCCACATTGCTCAATGAGGTAAGCGTGGCTGTCAAAGCGTGGCTGTTGTCCGGATCAAGCACCAGACAGGCCGCCACCGAGACAATGACAACCATAAAGTAAAGAGCGATGTACAGGATGTGCGGAGCGACATCGTCCTGCCTCACCACCCTGCCGTTCACCCTTATCTCATTGACGGAAGCCGGATGGAGAGCCATCCTCAGCTGGTACTTTATCTCCTTGCAGAGCAGCAGCGTCCGGTCGGATTTCACTCCTCCGGAAGTGGATCCCGCCATTCCGCACCATATTCCCACAAACACCAGCATGGCGGACGGAAGCACCGGCCAGACACTGTTGTCGGAGATGCTGAAACCGGTCGTGGAAGCGAAACTCAGGATGTGGAAGGAGCCTGAAAGCAGCGCATCGCCCCAGGTCTTCTCTACTCCGTGAACCTTAAGCGACATCGCCACAATCACGCTGGTCACGACCAACGACCAAATGTAAAACTTGAATACCTCGTTTCTGAACGGTTTGAGCGATCTGGTCGCGATGGCCACGAACACCATTCCGAAATGGATGGAAGACAGCAGCATGAATAACATCGTGATCATGTCGATCGCGACCGAATTGTATGCCCCGATCGAAAGATTGCGTGTGCTGAATCCACCCGTCGCCGTGACACTCATCGCATGGTTGATCGCGTCAAAAGGGCTCATCCCCGCCATCAAATAAAGCAGGAAAGAGACCACCAACATCCCGAAATAGACGTAAGTGAATATGTAAACCGTCCTGTTCGCTCCGGACTTGTACTCTCTCTTGGAGAGCGATGACAGCTCAAGACTGGTCAGCCTCAAGCGCATCTGAGACGAGCTTGGAATGATCAGCAGCAGGAAGACCACGACTCCCAAACCTCCGATGAAGTGAGTGGATGAGCGCCAGAAAAGCAGACTGTTCGGCAGTGCCTCAATGTTGTCCAAAATTGTGGAGCCGGTGGTAGTGAAACCGGAAACACTTTCAAACCAAGCGTTTATGATTGTGAACGGCCCACCCCAAAGCGCATACGGAAGCATTCCGAATATAAAGGACAGGAGCCACGAGAGGGCGATGATCATATAGCCGTCTTTCAATGTGATAGCGGCTGATTTTCTCACGAATATGAATGGGAATATACCTACGGTGAAAGTGATCGTGAAGCTGATCATCAAGGCGGCGAGGGCGCTGTCGTTGCCGTTCGCCATGGAGACCAGAATGGACATGAACATGAACAGCGCGCTGACAAGCAGAGCGTAGCCCACGTTTCTGGATATCACCTTGATGTTCATTCGGATGTTCTTTCAATCATTGTTTTGGCGGTACCGGTCACTTCGACAGGCTCAGCGGCCGAATAGGTTTGCTCCGTGGCCGAAAATGTAGCGGTCGCTGAACTTGACGAAGCGACCTTCGCCCGAAGGTTGGCCACCCTCTTGCGCAGCATCTGGTTCTCACCGGCCAGCTCGGTGATGCCATCATTGAGTTCCGCCAACTGGTCATCCCCTTCAAAAGAGCATGAATATTTCTTGTTGAACGACCGGTAATTGTTCAGTCCGGCCAGCATCCTGTAGATCGGATTGACATAATAGACCAGAATGAAGAACAGCAGCATAAGCACCAACAGCAGCCCCACCCCCACAGCCACAGCCCCGGGAATGATGCTCCTGTAGAATCCTCTCTGGAACGTCTGCGAATTCCTCTTCAGGTCATCGTAGATCGCTCCGTTCAGCACGTCGATGTAATGGTTCAGCCTATGGAACTTAGGCTGTAGCCTGTCAAAGTACCAGGCACGCGTGTCAATGAAGTCCGAGAGCAGGACATCATTCAGTTCAAGCGAAGTCAGCATGTAGGCCGAATAGGCATAGACAACCGAATCAGTCAACGGCACCATCTTCTCGGAGGTCAAGGAGTTGCGCAAAGAGTCACAGTGTCCCATGAACTCTTTCTGGTGGAAATCCGGAAGCGTGTTGACGGAATCGTCCCCGATCACGGTAAGCAAGTCCAGATTGTACTTGTTCGTGACCTCGGACAGCTTCTGCGCGACATTGACGCTCCTGATGTTGTCCGCGATGAGATCCGACACATAGTCGCTCATCCTGTAGTACTCCATGATGGAGATTACGCTGGAGACGAGCAACGTTACGGCTATCGCGCTGAGGCTCAGCGTCAGCTTCATCCTCATCGTGAGTTTGAACTCCTTCATCCTGTCCGCAAGTTTCCTGAACATTCCCTGACTGTCTGTTTAACGTGCAAACTTACACAAAAAACACGACAAAAGAAAAGTCCCGCGCCAAGCGTCTCGCCAAGCGCCTTCGCATACTGCCAGAGGAACGCAAACACGCCTAAACCTCAACGCACCAACCGTGCGGATCCTCCTCGATGCCATCTTGAATGCCCCGGATGCGGTCATAAAGGACACGGCTCAACTTTCCGCACTCCGTCCCGGAAGGCATCACGTAAGTGCGTGAGACCTCGGAACCCTCCAGCAGAGGCTTGTCGTCTATGGAGCGTATAGGAGTGATCACCACAGCCGTACCGCAAGCGTTGACCTCATCGAATTCCGCGAGTTCCTCGACCGGAATCGGCCTCATCTCCACCTTCATTCCGAGATCCTCGGCGATTGCGCGGAGAGACTTGTTCGTGATTGAAGGCAGCACGCTGTTTGAAAGCGGGGTCACATAAGTACCCCTTTTGATGCCTATGAAGTTGGAAGATCCGAACTCGTCAATCCTCGTCTTAGTGGCAGGATCAAGGAACAGCAGTTCCGTATAGCCCTGGGAGTGAGCCAGATTGTAAGGGTAAAGGGACATCGCGTAATTCGCGCCGATCTTGTAGGAGCCGGTTCCGTTCGGAGCGGCCCTATCGTAGTCGCGCGAGATGACAGCGGTCACCGGGGCAAGCGCCCCGGCATTGGCATACATGCTGACAGGAGCGCACATAACCGAGAACAGCACCTCGCTTGAGGAGCAGATGCTCAGCTGAGGGTCAATGCCTTCGAGCACAGGGCGGAGGTACATGGACGCACCATGTCCGTACGGAGGGAGAAAATCCAGATTGACCTTCACACACATCTGACACATCTTCAGGAACAGTTCCTCGGAAGGAGCGGCCATCGAAAGACGTGCGGCGCTGCGCTGAAGACGTCTGGCATTCTCATCCGGCCTGAAAAGGCGGACCTTTCCATCTTTTCCTCGAAAGGCCTTCAGACCCTCGAAGCAGGAATTGCCATAGTGGAACACTCCGGCAAAGGCGTTGAAATGGAAATCGAAATCATCGGTAAGCCGTGGTTCAGACCACTGTCCGTCATAATAGCGGCTGAAGACAATGGCATTTGTCTTTCTGTAACAGAAGCCAAGGCTTCCCCAGTCAAGTTCGTTCATATCAATTAATTATTCTCTATCAATTCCGCGACTTTGTCACCCACCTCCGACGTACCCATAGGACGAGACCCGGATGAGGCCAGATCCTCGGTGACGAAACCACGGTCAATGCTCTCGCCCACGGCTCTGCGAATCGCAGCCCCTTCACGCTTCAGGCCGAAAGCATACTCGAACATCATCGCGGCTGAAAGAATTGTGGCAAAAGGATTGGCCACATCACGTCCAGCGGCCTGGGGATAGGAGCCGTGGATCGGTTCATAGACACCTGTGCGCTCTCCAAGCGAGGCTGATGCAAGCAGCCCCATCGACCCGGAAATGCAGCTGGCCTCGTCTGTGAGTATGTCACCGAAAGTGTTCTCAGTCACAAGCACATCGAAAAAGCGCGGACCTGTGATCAGTTTCATCGCAGCGTTGTCCACATACATATAGTCAGTCTGAACTTCAGGATATTCAGGAGCCATCTCCTGAGCCACCTGTCTCCAGAGTCTCGAAGACTCCAGCACATTCGCCTTGTCCACCACCGTCAGATGCTTCCGGCGAAGCATTGCCAATGAATATGCCTTACGCAGAATCCGCTCAACCTCATAGCGATGGTAGATGTTGGTGTCGTACGCTGTGTCGCCGCCGTCCAAGCGGCCTTTCTCTCCGAAATACATGCCGCCTGTAAGTTCCCTGACACAGACGAAATCCGCACCCGAGGCGATCTCCGGCCTCAGAGGCGAACGATCCAACAGGTTCGGGAACGTCTCCACCGGCCTGATGTTGGCATAAAGCCCCAATTCGCGCCTCATCGCAAGGAGGCCCTGCTCGGGACGTACCTTTGCCGTGGGATCGTTGTCATATTTCGGATCCCCGACGGCTCCGAACAGAACGGCATCGCTGTCAAGGCACACCTTAAAGGTCACATCAGGGAAGGCGGAGCCGCAAGCGTCTATCGCACAAGCTCCTACAAGCGCGAATCTGTACTTGGCTTCATGTCCGAAGCGCCGGCAGACAGCGTCTATCGCCTTGACGGCCTGTTCCACCACTTCCGGTCCGACACCGTCACCGGGCAATTTCGCTATGTTCAGTTTCATATTCTTCAATCTTGTCTTTATGTTCAAGCAGATAATCGATGTCATCAAGTGCGTTTTCGAAGCAATACTTCTTGTAGGCACTTATCTCAAAACGTTCGGAACTACCATCCGATAAGAGAGTCACTTTCTGAGACGGAAGATCAATGCGCAGTCTGACTGTGGGATCTGCCGAGACCGCGGCGAAAATCTTTTTGAGGAAATCAGGACTGACCTGAACCGGCAGCACAAAGCTGTTGAGTTCATTGTTGCGGTGTATGTCTGCGAACGAGCTTGACACCACAGCCCTGAACCCATAGCCGGCTATGGCCCACGCGGCATGTTCACGGCTTGATCCCGAGCCGAAATTGGCTCCGGCCACGAGGATGCACCCTCCGTAACGAGGATCGTTGAGCACAAAGTCCTTTATCAGGCTTCCGTCCGGAGCGTACCTCCAGTCACGAAAAAGATTTCCTCCGAAGAACTTCTCATCCCTTGTCGTGGCCTTGAGGAAACGGGCCGGGATAATCTGGTCAGTGTCCACATTCTCTATCGGGAGAGGAATGCAGCAGCTCTCTATTACATTGAATTTCTGTTTCATAACAACTCTCTTGGATCAGTGATGCACCCTGTCACAGCAGCGGCTGCGGCAGTCAACGGGCTTGCGAGCATCGTCCGTGCCCCGGGTCCTTGGCGGCCCTCGAAATTGCGGTTGCTTGTGGAAACGGCATATTTGCCGGCCGGAATCCTGTCCGCATTCATGGCGAGGCAGGCCGAACAGCCAGGATTACGAATCTCGAAACCGCTTTCCTCAAGAATCCTGTCAAGCTCTTCCTCCTTAATCTGGCGACGTACCGTCCAAGAGCCGGGCACAAGCCAAGCCGTGACCCCTTCCGCCTTTCCGCGGCCTTTCACGACGGAGGCGAATGCTCGGAAATCCTCGATCCTGCCATTGGTGCAGGCCCCGAGAAACACATAATCGACCTTGTGCCCGATAAGTCTTTCTCCGGAGGAGAAACCCATATAGTCCAACGCACGCTTGGCGGTGTCTGACGGAATCGTTCCGTCCACAGGCATTCCCATGCCGGGGTTCGTTCCATAAGTGATCATAGGACTGATGTCCGCGGCGTCGAACACATATTCCTTGTCAAAGACAGCGTCATCTCCGCTGCGCAATGTCCTCCAGTATTCCACCGCCTTGTCCCAGTCTTCTCCCTCAGGAGAGAACTCACGACCTTTGAGGTAGGCGAAGGTGATCTCGTCAGGAGCCACAAAACCTCCTCGGGCACCCATCTCGATTGACAGGTTGCAAAGCGTCAGGCGACCTTCCATTGATAAGCCGCGGATGGCAGAACCGGCATATTCAATAAAGTACCCGGTGGCGCCTGAAGTAGTTAGCTTCATCATAAGATAGAGTGCCACATCTTTGGCGCTCACGCCTTTGCCAAGTTCTCCCTCCACCCTTATCCTCATCGAGCGAGGCTTCTGCTGAAGGATGCACTGGGTGGCAAGCACCATCTCGACTTCGCTCGTGCCTATTCCGAACGCGACCGCTCCGACCGCTCCGTGGGTTGATGTGTGCGAATCTCCGCATACAATCGTCATTCCCGGCAACGAAAGTCCTTTCTCCGGGCCGACAACGTGGACAATGCCGTTGTCCGGACTCATCATCGGATAATGGACCAGACCGAACTCGGCCGCGTTCCTTTCCAAAGTCTCCACCTGACGACGGCAAACATCATCTGCGAAAGCTGTCCCCTCAGTCGGGATGTCGTGGTCCGGCATACAGATTATCCTTTCCGGACGCAGGATGCCGCAGCCTCGCCTTCTTATGCCTTCAAAGGCTTGAGGACTGGTCACTTCGTGACAGTAAAGCCTGTCGATATAGAGCTGCGCGGGTCCACCATCAATTACGGACACGATGTGGCTGTCCCAGATCTTGTCGAAAAGTGTGTTCATCCCCTGAATCTGTTTATACAATCAATAAACGCCTCCACAGACGCGGTGACGATGTCGGTGTCAGCCCCGAAGCCATAATAAACATGTCCGTCGTGTTCGACCTGCATATGAACCTTGCCCACGTCATCGGAGCCTTTGGTGATGTTCTGTATGGTGAACTCCTTGATTACCATCTGACGCCTGATGATGATCTTCAGGGCGTTGATCGCCGCGTCCACCGGCCCGTTGCCCCTGGAAGCGGCCTCGAATTTTTCTCCGGCGATGTCAAGCCCGACACTCGCGATAGGCCTCAGCCCCTTTCCGCTTGTCACCTGAAGGTACTCAAGCTTGACGTGATGGTCCTCCGCCCTGTCCGCTCCGGCAAGCACAAGCAGATCATCGTCACTGACCTGCTTCTTCTTGTCGGCCAGTTTGAGGAACTCCTCGTAGAAAGCATCCAGTTTCGAGCCTTCCATCTTGATTCCAAGCACTTCCAGACGGTATTTAAGAGCGGCGTGGCCGCTTCTTGCCGTAAGCACGATGTCATTGTCATCGATTCCCACTTCCTTAGGGTCGATGATCTCGTATGTGCAGACGTTCTTGAGTACTCCGTCCTGATGGATGCCGGAGGAGTGCGCGAAAGCATTGCGCCCGACGATGGCTTTGTTCGCCTGAACGGGCATATTCATAAGGTTCGATACCATCCGGCTCACCGGGGTGATCCTGGTCGTGTTGATGTTGGTCACAAGAGGGATGTCGCTGTGGCTCCTGACGATCATCGCGACTTCCTCCAATGCCGTGTTTCCGGCACGCTCGCCCACTCCGTTGATGGTGACCTCACACTGGCGCGCGCCGGCAAGCAGTCCGGACATCGTGTTGGCAGTAGCCATACCGAGGTCGTTGTGGCAATGGGTAGATATGACAGCCTTGTCAATCCCGTCCACATTATCGACAAGATACTTGATCTTGGCAGCATACTCGGAAGGAAGGCAGTAGCCTGTCGTGTCAGGAATGTTCACGACCGTGGCCCCGGCCTTGACGACAGCCTCGACCACTCTGGCAAGATACTCATTGTCAGTACGTCCGGCATCCTCCGCATAAAACTCCACATCCTCGACATACTTCTTGGCGTATTTCACTGCCCGCACGGCGCGCTCAAGGATCTCCTCCCTGGTGGAATTGAACTTGTATTTGATGTGAGAGTCGGAAGTTCCGATCCCTGTGTGTATCCTTTTGTTTTTGGCGTATTTGAGTGCTTCCGCAGCCACATCGATGTCCTTCTCCACCGCGCGTGTCAAGGCGCAGATCACCGGCCACGTGACCGCCTTGGAAATCTCTACGACCGAATTGAAATCTCCGGGACTGGAAATAGGAAAACCTGCCTCGATCACATCCACACCCAACTCTTCAAGGGCTTTGGCCACCTGGATTTTCTCCACAGTGTTGAGCTGGCAACCCGGCACCTGCTCGCCATCACGCAAAGTGGTGTCAAAAATGAATATTCTGTCCGAACTCATCTGAAAAAAGGTATATACACTAACTTCTTGCTAAGTTCGCATTCTGTTCTGTAAAAAACAACATTATGGCCGATTTTTTTACACATCACCTATGCCTCCTTTCAAGTTCCTTTTCGAGATCGGCGATGCCGTAGCCTTTGCTGACAAGGAGAACCAGAAGATGGTAAACCAGATCAGAGGCCTCGTAAATCATGCGCTCATCATCTCCCTTGACCGCCTCGATGACTGTCTCGACAGCCTCCTCTCCGACTTTCTGGGCCATTCTCGGGGTTCCGGCCTTGAACAGAGACGTGGTATAGGACTTCTCGGGCATCAGCTCGTGACGGCCTTTGATCACGCGTTCCAACTCGCGGATGAAGCCTGTACTTGTCGGCACGGCGTCTCCCCAACAGGTCTTCGTGCCTTTGTGACAGGCTGGTCCATCAGGGACGACGCGGACAAGAAGAGTGTCCGAATCACAGTCAACCGCGACTGAAACAAGATGAAGGAAGTTGCCACTGGTCTCCCCCTTAGTCCATAGTGTCCGGCGGGAACGGCTGAAAAATGTCACAAGACCGCTTGTCTGGGTCTTTTCGAGAGCCTCGGCGTTCATGTAGCCGAGCATCAGAACCTGAAGGGTGTTCCAGTCCTGGACAATGGCCGGCACCAGTCCGTCAGCACCGACTTTAAGAGTTTTAAAATCAATCATATTCATTAAAATTCGTCAATTATATCCTTACATTCACACCGTGGGAGCGAAGAGTTCTTTTCAGTTCCGGAATGAGTATTTCGCCATAATGGAATATGCTTGCGGCGAGGGCTGCATCGGCGCGGCCTGTGGTGAGGACTTCTTCTATGTCCGCGACACTTCCGGCTCCTCCCGATGCGATGAGCGGGATGATGAGATCACCGGCAAGACGGGAATATGCCTGTACCGCATAGCCGTTTCCGGTGCCGTCGTGATCCATTGAGGTGAAGAGGATCTCTCCGGCTCCAAGGTCCTGGACTTGCTCGGCCCAGGAATATAACTCTTTGTCGGTCGGCTGCTTTCCTCCGTGGGTCATCACCTGCCAGTAAGGATTTGCGTATGAGCCTTTCGAAGCGACCGTCCTTGCGTCAATCGCCACGACAACAAACTGAGACCCGTACCGGGAAGCGATCCCGGAAATGATCTCCGGATAAAGCACGGCCGCCGTGTTGACCGTTATCTTGTCCGCACCTGCGTCCAGAAGCCTCGCGGCATCCTCGAACGACGAGATTCCGCCGCCGACAGTAAACGGAATGTCGATCCGTTCCGAAATCCGCGAAACCAGATCCGTGAAAGTCCCGCGCCCCTCCGACGAGGCGCTGATGTCCAGATAGACCAACTCGTCCGCCCCCTGCGAAGAATAGAACGCCCCCATCTCCACCGGATCCCCAACTTCACGCAAGCCCTCGAAATTAATTCCTTTCACCACCTGTCCGTTTTTCACGTCAAGACATGGTATAATCCTCTTGGCCAACATCTTACCCAAACAGATTCTCAAGTTTCACACGTCCCTCGTAGATGGCCTTCCCGACTATGGCCGACCTCAATCCGAACTTCTTAAGCTCGGTCAGATCCTCGTAGCTGGACACACCCCCGCTCACGATGATCTCCACCTCGGGGAATCGCTGTTGAAGCCCGGCGTAGAACTCCAGATTCACCCCCTGCAACATTCCGTCACGAGAAACCTCTGTCACAATAGCCTGACGTACAAGCCCGTCAAAAGACTCCAATGCCTGCACGGCGGACATCGGCACTGTCTCTCTCCAGCCATGCGTGGCAACGAGACCGTTCCTAAGATCCAATCCCAGAATAATCCTGTCACCATAAACGCCTAGCCATTCCTTGAATATTCCAGGATCCGTGAAAGCCACGCTTCCGCAGATGACATATTCCGCCCCTGCCTCCAGAACGGCCTTCAGAGACTCTTCCGACTTCACTCCTCCGCCGAACTCCACTTCAAGTCCTGTCTCTCTGGTTATGTTCTTGAGGACATCCAGATTCTTAGGGCAGAAATCCTTCGCTCCCTCCAAATCAACAAGATGGAGCCTTACGGCACCGGCCCGCTCAAAACTCTTGGCCACTTCCACCGGGTTGTCTGAATATACTTTCTCCTTAGCGTAGTCCCCCTGTGTGAGACGCACGCACCGGCCCCCGATGATGTCTATGGCCGGGATTATGTTGAAATTCTTCATTGTATCTATTATTTTTTTTCATCATTACTTCATGGACAATGAATTACAACTCGATAAAATTTTTCAGTATCTCCGCACCGACGGCTCCGCTCTTCTCCGGATGGAACTGAGTTCCGAAGAAATTGTCTCTCTGGAGCGCCCCGCTGAAACGGACTCCGGAATATTCGGTCACCGCCACAGTCTGATCAATAAATATGCACGGGCAGTACGAATGCACGTAATAGACGAACGCCCCATCGGGAATATTCCTGAAAAGAGGTCCTCTCAACCCGGAGATTGTGTCCCATCCGGTATGAGGGATCTTCACGCCGGGAGTCTCCGGGAAACGGGTGACCTCGGGATGGAATATTCCAAGACATTCAGTGTCGCCCTCCTCGCTGGAGGCGCACATCAACTGCATGCCGATGCATATTCCTAAAACAGGCCGGGTCAGGTTCTTGATGAGGTGGACAAGGCCTGTGTCTTCCAAGGCCTTCATCGCTGATGATGCCTCCCCCACTCCGGGCAGAATCACACGATCGGCTCTCATAATCTCTTGAGGATCAGATGTCAGACAATATTCCGAGCCAAGCCTTTTGAGTGCGTTCTCGACCGAGCGGATGTTGCCTGCCTTGTAGTCGATTATCGCGATCATAACACGCCCTTGCTTGAAGGTAATTCATAAGGGAACGGTGTCCTGGCGACCGCCATCCGCAGAGCTCTGGCGAAGGCTTTGAAGATCGCCTCGGCCTTGTGATGCTCGTTCTCCCCATCTGCCCGAATGTGCAGGTTGCATTTCGCCCCACTGCAGACGGACTGAAAGAAGTGGCGGAACATCTCCGTCGGGACATCGCCGACCCTCTCACGCTTGAACTCCACATTCCATTTGAAATCAATCCGCCCGCCAAAATCCATCAGGACAGCGGCATCGCAGTCGTCCATCGGAAGGACAAAACCGTAGCGGGCTATACCGAGTTTCTGTCCAAGAGCAGCGTCAATGGCCTCGCCAAGGACTATTCCGACATCCTCAATCGTGTGATGCTCATCCACTTGCAAATCACCTTCCGCATTGATTGACAACGCCACTCCACCGTGATTCGGGATCTGCGCCAGCATGTGATCGAAAAACGGGAGTCCGGTGGCGATGCGCCCTCCGCCCATAGAGTCAAGATCCAGTTCAAGCGAGATTCCGGTCTCCTTCGTGTCACGGACGATTCTGACATGCCTTTCTCCAAGCCTCTCGACACCTGTGGACCGGAAGGATCCGGCAGAGGGTGAGCCGAGCAGCCGCAACAGCCTGTCATTCTCCGCCGGAGTGCCGACGGTGATCCGGAGGCATCCTTCACATCCCGGAACCTTGGAACGGTTCCTGACGATCACGCCTCCGGCGAGCAGTCTGCCATAAACCTCATCCGGATTGTCAAACCTTACAAGCAGGAAGTTAGCGTCACTTGAATATATTCCTTTGACCTCCGGACACTTGGCAAGTTCTTTCTCAAGCTTGAACCTCTGTCCCACAATCTCGGTGACAGCCTTGTCTTCAGAGGCCTCGTCCAGTTTCGCCAAAGCCATCTTCTGAGCCACCACATTGATGTTGTACGGGTACTTGACCTTGGACATCAACGAGACAACGGCCGGATCCGCAATGGCCAGGCCGATGCGCAGCCCTGCCATTCCCCAAGCCTTGGAAAGTGTCTGTAGTACAATCAGATTAGGGAATCTCCTGACCAACGGCACCAGCGAAGGCCTGACCGAGAAATCAATGTATGCCTCATCCAAGACCACAACTCCGGCAAACCTTTCAAGGATGTCCTCGATCTGTTCAACCGGAAAGGAATTCCCGGTAGGATTGTTCGGCGAGCAGATGAACATCAGCCGGGTTTCGGAATCCGCGGCGGAAAGCATGGCTTTTGTGTCCATGGAAAAATCCGGTCTGAGCTGAACCTTACGGAACCCAACGTCATTCATCGCAGCCGCGACCTCATACATCCCGTAACTCGGGGCGATGGACACGGCGTTGCTCACTCCCGGCACACAGAACACCCTGAAAACAAGATCTATCGCCTCATCGCTCCCATTACCGAGAAACAGACTGTCGGGGGCGATTCCTTTTATTCCCGAAATCCTGGCCTTCAAGGCTTTCTGGTGTGGATCCGGATAACGGTTGATCCCGCTGTTGTACGGATTCTCATTGGCATCCAGGAAAATCTCAGGTTGATTCGATCCGCAATCATCCCTTGCCGTCGAATAGGCCTGAAGACCTAAGACATTGGGTCGTACAAGTTCAAGAACATCTTCTATCTTCATTTCGTATCATTTTTCATGTTTCATAATTCAACTTTAACAAGTAACAAAGGACCTGTGTCAAAATGCCCTGTCACTCGTTCGGAGAGCATCGTCCTTGAAAAATCAGTTCACGTTACCCTCTCCCTGAATCCCTCCTCCCCGGGGAGGAGCTTGCTCCGTCACATAAACGACTGGAAATACCGGAGAGCCTGACCTCAACGGCAGCGGCGTGGGCGTCCAAGCCTTCCGCCAGAGCCATTGTACGGATAGTGTCCCCAAGTCCAAGCAATCCGTCACGGCTGATCTCCTGAACCGTCATCTTCCTCATGAACGCATCCAGATTCAACCCGCTGAAAGAATGAGCCCAACCACTCGTCGGGAGTGTGTGGTTTGTGCCCGAAGCATAATCCCCCGCGCTTTCCGGAGAGTAATTTCCAATGAATATGCTTCCAGCCGCCACCACTTTGTCTGCGACACCCCAAGGATCACGCATGGAGATGATGAGATGTTCCGGAGCATACTCATTGGCGAAATCGAAGATGTCCTCACGGCTCTGAAGGACAATCATGCGGCTGTGTGCCAATGCTTTCGCTACAATGTCACCCCTGTTCAGACATGCAGCTTGTCTGAAGACAGCATCTTCTACTGCCTTGACTATTGTCTCAGAGGTGCAGAGCAGAATGGACTGGCTGTCCGGTCCATGCTCCGATTGGGAAAGGAAGTCCGCGGCCACGAATTCCGGATCAGCCGTCTCGTCAGCCAGCACCATCACCTCCGACGGGCCGGCCGGCATGTCGACCGCAACGGCGGACAGCCCAGTCATCTGCTTGGCTTTCATCACATAACGGTTTCCTGGTCCGAAGATCTTGTCGCATTTGACAATGGTTCCCGTCCCGTACGCCATCGCCGCGATGGCCTGTGCCCCACCGATTTTGAATATGTTCGTGACACCACAGACCGAAGCCGCATAGACAATAGTCCGGTTGGCCTTACCTTCCCTGTCTGGAGGAGAGCACAGGACTATTTCCGGACACCCGGCGACTTGAGCAGGGATTGCCAGCATCAGGACTGTCGAGAAAAGAGGAGCGCGGCCGCCCGGAACATACAGACCTACCCTGCGGATCGGCACAGCCTTCTGAAGGCACGTCACTCCCGGCGAAGTCTCCACCTTGACAATTCCCGGCATCTGCGCCTCATGGAACTTTCTGATGTTTGAATATGCCCGCGCGATGGCTGTCTTTAATTCCGGCGGGACCGAAGCGGCGGCCTGTTCGATCTCCTCTTCACTGACTTTCATGGTTTCCGCCGATTGGAACGCCACGCCATCGTAACGGAGTTCCAGATCCAGAAGAGCTTCATCGCCTCTAGTTCTGACATATTCAAGAGTGGATCTCACACTCGTCTCAATGTCGGAATCGCTTTCGGCGGCCCTCGCGATCAGCTTCCCCCATTCGCTACGAGGTGGGTTATAGTATTTTTGAGTCAAGACGACAGGTTCAGTGACCGTACTATCCAAATTGCCCATAGGATAATGAATAAATATGTAAAAAACTACAGAACCATCTTCTCGACCGAAAGCACAAGGATTCCTTCCGCACCGATCTCTTTCAGACTCTCGATCTTCTCCCACAGGACACTCTCGTCCACAACGGAATGGAGTGACGACCAGCCGCTTTGGGCAAGCGGCAGGACAGTCGGACTCCGCATCGCGGGGACAATGCGGATAGCATCCTCTATCCTTTCGTCAGGGATGTTCATCAAAAGATATTTCTTGCCCCTGCTGTCTCTGACCGCACTGAAACGGAACTTGATCTGTTCCAAAAGTTCAGCCTTTTCTTCAGAAAGATTCCCGCCTGAAATCAGCACAGCCTCTGAGAACACGACCTTCTCAACCTCCTTCAAACCGTTGCTTACCAAGGTTCCGCCCGAAGAGACGATGTCGAAGATGGCGTCGCTCATCCCGACGGTAGGAGCAATCTCCACCGAACCGGCGATCACATTGATTTTGGCTTCTATTTTTTTAGTCTTCAAGAATTTACCCAAAATATTCGGATATGATGTGGCTATCCGTTTGCCGTTGAAATATTCCAGCCCGGAATATTCATCGCCCTTGGGGATGGCAAGAGAAATCCTGCACGCCCCGAATCCCAGATAGTCCACAACCTCGACCTTCTCTTCCCTCTCGCACACCTCATTGTAGCCGACGATTCCCAGATCCGCAACCCTTTGAGCCACAGCCTGAGGAATGTCATCATCCCGCAGATATAATAACTCTACGGGAAAATTACTGGATTTTGAAAGGAACTTCCTCTTGGAGTCATCCACCTCGATACCGGCCTCCCGCAACAGCAGGAGGCTTTCTTCACTTAACCGGCCCTTGGCCTGAACCGCGATTCTTAACATTTGTCGTTCGTTTTATATTCAAAATACTTTTTCCGTAATTCCTTAGAGGCTGTTCAGAGATGATGGGAAGGTATCTTTTTAGGAATCACTTAAATGATTCTCAGTGACAAAAAAAAGACCCGCGACCAAAACGGAAGCGAGCCTTGACTTAAATATCCCTCATAAACAGATACCCACAACAAAGTCACCTCCGTTTCAGACAATGGTGATGATGATGGTGGATATGATTAAAACTTCTCATTCTATCTGTTCTATTTGGCAAATATCAGAAAAATATTCTGAAAACCAAGAAATTTATGACAAAATATTCACGGTCTCATTCCTAAAACGAGTATTTTATCACCCCTAAGACACGGTGGTTTATGACGTTATGGACATTGTTGACAGCGACTCCCCTTGAGCTCAAGGAATTTACGTCACCATACCATGCGCAGGTTCCGTTGTACTCAAGCGCGAATGTCAGCCTGTCCAGATTGTAGGCCACGGCCGGCACCACACGCACCACGTCGCGTACGTTCTTGAAACCAGCCTCAGAGTAGTAGATGTAGTCCGGAACGACAACGCCCGTCAAATAGTTCGTAAGAAGGTCATGAGACGTACCGAGCGCCACCATCCCGCCGGCCATGAACATGAACTGCCATCGGTCACCGTAAGAGGCGGACACGAAAGTAGTCAATGAACGCAGCGGCGTGTACTTGTAGTTCAAAGGGTCTGTCCTGTCATAAAGAGCGTAGCCACCCAAAAGACGGAGATGGTCGCCTCCCGAAGCAAGGACAGCCTTTGCGTTGACCTTGAAAAGTCCTTTTGAATATTCAGCATAGCACATCGGGCTGATCATCGAAAGACGGTCCTTCACGGCAGCTCCCTTGTAGTAGTAATAGCCATCAGCAAGGGTACGCCAGCGTGGTTTAAGACTGAGGAAATCAACCCCGGCCTTTGCCGTGAAATGCCCCGCGGAGAATGACAGACCAGCGTAAAGCTCAGGAACAATGCCGTATTTCACATAGTCAGCGGAGGATCCCTGAGGGCCGGTCGGCATGAACTCCATCGGATATAACGCCCCTGCGGTGAAAGTGAAGCGTTTGAGAAATGAGACACCGGCCATCAACTGCGGGCTTCTGGCGTACGGATTGAACGGTGAGCCTGCCTCGTATCCAATCGTGTAAGGCATGTCAATGGACATCGGATGCCATGCGTGTCCGGCCTTGACATCGACAGTATTGACAATCCTGCCCAGACCGTCCCAACCGAAATTCAGATAGGCCTCGCGCAGATGAAGAGACGCCGCACCATCGTTCACAATGTGAAAATCCGTCTCCAATCTGCCCGTCACTTTCAAGGCACCATACTGGAAACCTGTCAGGTTGAAGCCAAGTCGGGTCGTCAGAGCCGAAACCTTCAATGATGGATTGTACCAAATGTCGTAGCCGTCTTTGTTGATCTCGCTGTCATAAGGCAGGTAATAGAACAAGTCCTCGGAGTCGGTCTTGACCTCACGGGCGTCAAAGGCCGCACTTGTGCGGAAGAAGCCGTAAGGTTCCAGATGATTGGTGAGTTTTGCCAAAGGACTTTGTGCGTCAGACGGCAATGAGAAGAGCGACATGGACAAAGCCAGGGTCAGAGCCGTGAGTGTTCTTTTCATATCATCATGTCTTATGTCAAGGCCGACAGCCTCGACTCGTTAAATTAAACTAGAAAGTGAATTTGACAAGAGCCTGAATACGGTTGTTGGTGATCCAGTGAAGATTGTCCTCGGCAAGACCGTTGGCACCGATATACTTCCTGTCACCGATGGTCTTGTAGTCTCCGTACTGCACGCTCGTAAGCTCATATTCAAGGCCTATCGCAAACTTACCGATGTTACGGATCACGGTAGGAGTGAGCCTGAACATCTGATTCATGTTCGAGAAGCTGTTCTTGCTGAAATAGAGGTTGGCGGCGGGAGCGTAGCCGTCCTTGGCTCCGTAAAGGTCATCCTTCGTTCCGAAATTCTTTACATAACCTGCAAACAGAATCCACTGGGTCTTCTTCCCGTACATGAGACTCAGCCAGCTGGACGAGTTGCGGGTAGGAGTATATTCATAACTTACCCCGTCAGACTTGAGTCCGGAGATTCCGTAGCCGCCATTGAGGTTGACGTGTTCCCCTGCCTCGGCGAAGACTGTCTTGGCCTTGACGGAGAACAGCCCCTTCTTGTACTGTCCGTAGAAGAACGGAGTGAAGGTTGTGATGCGGTCGTCCACCTTGACGGTTCCGTTGTCGCTCCTCGGCTTGATGGAGAGCATGTTAACACCAGCCCTGAAGAGGAACTCGTCTTTCTTGTAGTTAAGACCAAGGTAAATCTCAGGAGTGCAGCCTTCCTCCAAGTAGTCGGCGGAAGCGCCGGAAGGACCCGTCGAAGTGTACTGCATCTGCCAGATGACGGCTCCGGTAAGGGACAGCCCCCCGTCCAGATCATAGTCAAGTTTCACCTGAGGAGTACGGCTGAAAGGTCCGAAAGGCGCTCCCGTGTTGAGAGAGAACACATCAGGCATGTCGGACGCCAGCGGATGCCAGGCTTGTCCGGCCGTCACCATCCAGTCGTTTCTGCCGATTGTGACATAGGCCTGACGGAGACGCAGGACAGCGGTTCCCGTTGATCCGGAAAGCCCGTTGTAGAAATCCGTCTCGATCTTGGCTCCCATCTTGAACCCGTCGAACTCGTAACCGGTCACATTGAGGCCGATTCTTGAAGTAAGGGCGGCGAAACGGAAAGAGTTCTGCTCATTGAGGTCAACATCACCCTTCTTGTTCTCGTCCTTTGGAAGATAATAGAAGAAATCCTCTGTTCCGGCCACGCTCTCACGCGTGTCAAAAGCATAATAATTACGGATGAATCCGTAGAGACCGACCTTTGGTTTGGTCTCCTGTGCCGCAAGAGTGGCGCACATTGCCAAAGCGGCAAGTGAAGTGATAATTCTGTTCATTTTAATAACACTGACTACTAACTAAACTTTATGTAATGAGAAGCTGTTTTGGTTCACAGCCCAAAACAGCTTCTCTGATATTATCTTGCAATTACTGGGCAAACGGGAAAATCTTGGTAAGCCAGAAGTAACCGAAGATGAATCCCACAACACCTATGATGATGCCTAACTTGGCCATGTCCTTGGTCTCCACAAGTCCAGTGGAAGCCGCGATGGCGTTCGGAGGTGTGGAAATCGGCAGAACCATAGCGAGCGAGGCACAGACGGCGATAAAGATGATCATGGCCTGTGAGCCGCCCATGGCGATGAAAGCCGCATTGTTGGCGGCGGCAGGATCCGCCATGCCCTCGGCCACTACGATAAGAATCGGAATGAGCAGAGCCGCTGTAGCTGAGTTACTGATGAAATTAGACAGGCCGTAGCAGACAAGGCCGGCGATAATCAGCACAAGCACAACCGACATCGTGCCGAAAGGAATCGCCGTGATCAGCACTTTGGCAAGTCCGGTGTCCTGAAGCAGGTAACCCAGGGCGAATCCTCCGGCGACGAGCCAGAGCACGGACCAGTTGATCTCCTTGATCTCTTCCTTTCCGAAAAGGCCGGTGGCGGTGAACACTCCAAGAGGGATCAGAGCCACGACATTGGAACTGATGTGGTGAAGCTGCTCGGTGACCCACAGAAGAATCGTGACAGCGAAGGTCACCCAGACAAGCTTGCTCCTCCAGTCTTTCTTCTTGGTGTTCTCCGGGATCTCAAGCACAAGCTTCCGGGTTTTGAACGGGAAGAATACAAGCAGGAGAATCCACGCCAGGACCACCATGATTATGACATAAGGGATCATGTGCACGCACCAGTCCATGAAGGAGACATCTATTCCAGCCTGTTCAAGATAGCCCTTGGCCGTGGCGTTAGGAGGGGTTCCGATCGGGGTTCCCATGCCGCCCAGATTGGCTGCGATAGGGATGGACAGAGCCAAACCCACCTTGCCTCGGTCATCGCTCGGAAGCTTTGAGAGCACCGGGGCGAGGAAAGCCAGCATCATGGCGGCGGTGGCCGTGTTGCTCATGAACATCGAGAACACGGAGATTATGGTCAGGAATCCAAGCAGAACCATCTTAGGCTTGGTTCCGAATATGCTCAACAGCGATTTCGCCAAAGTCACGTCCAATCCGAACCTCTCGGCCATGATCGCAAGCACGAATCCACCGAGAAACAGCATCACGACAGGGTCGGCGAAAGAGGACATTATCTTCTTGTAGCTTACGAGCTGCCCGAACTCAGGGTTGCAGAAGAACCCTAAGCCCTTGTCGGACACTGTCAGCAGAGCGATCACGATAATCAGCACCGAAGTGGTCCAGTTAGGGATGATCTCAAAAACCCACATCAGGGCGGCGAAGACGAACAAGGCGATCACACGCTGCTGCACTACAGTCAGAGCATCGATTCCGAAGAAGGACGTAGGCACACACCAAAGGAGGAGTGTGACCAGAAGAACAATTGGCAGAAGCACGCAGTACTTCACATTGAATTTCTTTTCAGCCATTTCTGTATTGATTATTAGTTATTATTTCTGAAATTCGAATCTTATGTCGATAGGGATGTTCTCCAGACGGATGTTCACAAGGTCAGCCTTGAAGTCCTCTGACTGCACGCAGTACTGGTTCTCGAACTGTTCAGCGAACTCATAGTCTCCCGTGGCCTGTGTCTTGAGGGCGATGCCTGCGAATTCAGCCACGAGCGAAAGGGTCTTCCCGTAGTCGATTGAATATTTACCGCTGTCTCCACGCTTGAAGGCTCCGTTCCGGTTGAGGTAGTTGAACAGCATCACATAGGCCCTGCCGAGCTGTGAAGCCTCACCGAAACGCTCCGAGCGGATCAGGTTGGCGACGAATGTGGTGATTGCGTCCTCCTTGGTGATGAGCGCCGGAATCTTGTGCTCGTCAACGAGTTTGCAGACAAAGTAAAGACCGAGGGCATTGGCCTTGGCGTCCTCCCATGTCAGAGCCCTGTTGCCAAGAGCCTCATTGACGGTTCCCTTTCCATTGATTGTCTCCTTTACGCCAAGTCCGTGTGAAATCTCGCGGAACGCGATATTCCAGTAGAAAGCCTCTGCGTCAAGATGATCCTGTTGGTCAGGTGTCAGGACCACGATACCGACAGGATTGACAACCCTGTTGAACTTCTCCATAATGATATTGCGCAGAAGCGCCGTACGGGTTCCGGCCTTGGACTGAACCTCGTCATTGTAAGGGAGGTTCAGGGCGATCAGTTTGATGCCGGCGTTGGCGTGACCTGAGCAGTAGATGGCATCGTAGGCGTAGATGTCGGACTCCTCGCCCGGGACGAACGCCTTGTACTGATCCTCACAAGGAATCTGTCTCTGCAGTTCCGGAAGCATCGCCGTGAACCCGTCAAGAATCTCTGTGCGCTTCAGATCCTTCAGAAGCACATAGGCCTCATAGGAAGCCTTCAAGCCGTACAGACGGTCATCGTTGACCTCGTTAGGGCCGATGATGAGATCCATCTTGCTGTCAGCCATCTCCAGCCATGCGAGGTCGCTGCAGTAATAGTTGTCCGTCCTCAGGGCTTCAATCTTATTGAGAAGGTAATTGCTGACGCTTGGCTTGATGGTGATGTCGGCGGCCGCCTTGAGGTAGCTGCATATCTTGTTGATGTGATTTCTGTAGGCGTCGTGGTACCACACGGGAACAAGTTTTCCGTCAGCGCCGCGCCTGATGAGCGAATATGGACTCGTCTTCAGAGAATCGTCCAGCGAGTCAAACTCATCAGCCGTCATGTCGGCCGGATAGAAGTTGGCTCCGAGCGGAAGTCCACCGAAGCCTTCGACGAAAGCGTTGCCGTCAAGACGGTCCCAAGGGCCGTAGTTGATCATGGCATAGTCGCGAAGATCGGCGTTCTTGAGATTATCCATCAGCTTCTTGTCTCCGAAATACTGTTTCCAGTAGATGCTGTCGGCCTGGTCGGCCGCGAATTTGTAGAGGTTCAGGACTTCCTTGCCGTTGTCCGTGATGCCGGAAAGGTCAGGTGTCTCGATTTTGACGAGCGCATAGGAGTCGGCCTTCTTCTGAACGGCGGTCTTCGGCTTCGTGCCACAGGAAGCCACAAGAGCTATCAGCATTAATGCCAGAGCGGTTCTTTTCATCTCGAAAAAGTGTTATTTAATAATGTTTGTATTCATCATATTCAGCAAATATAATGAATATAAATGAAAAAAAGCGCATCAACGGAATGCTGACGCGCCATATTCGTAAGAAATCTTACTTTTTTCGAGAATTTTAGATGATTCCCTGCTCAAGCATGGCCTGGGCGACCTTCATGAAGCCGGCGATGTTAGCACCCTTCACGTAGTCAACGGTGCCGTCAGGACGAGTGCCGTACTTCACACACTGCTCATGGATGCTCTCCATGATCCAGTGAAGCTTGTCATCAACTTCCTGTGCCGACCAGCTGAGGTGAGCGGCGTTCTGAGTCATCTCAAGACCGGAAGTGGCGACTCCACCGGCGTTCACAGCCTTGCCTGGAGCGAAGAGGACTCCGTTGTTCTGGAAGAAGTGGATGGCTCCCGGCTGGCAGCCCATGTTGGAAACCTCGCAGCAGCACCAGCAACCGTTGGCCTTGAGTTCCTTGGCATCATCCTCGCTGAGTTCGTTCTGGAACGCGCATGGAAGAGCTATGTCGCAAGGAATACTCCAAGCCTTCTTGCCGGCGGTGAACTGAACCTTTCCAGGGAACTTGGTGGCGAGATCCTCGACCATGTTCCTGTTGGAAGCGCGCATGTCAAGCATGTAGTCGTTCATCTCAGGGGTCATTCCTTCAGGAATATGGCAGACTCCGTCAGGACCGGAGATGGCTACGACCTTGGCTCCGAGCTGAGTAGCCTTCTTCACCGCGCCCCAGGCCACGTTGCCGAAGCCGGAAATGCAGACCTTCTGACCCGCGATGTCCTTGCCGGCCTTGTGGAGAAGGTGCTGGGTGAAATACAGGGCTCCGAAACCGGTGGCCTCAGGACGGAGGATCGAGCCTCCCCATGTGGAACCCTTTCCTGTGAGTACTCCTGTGTGGTACTGACGCGCAAGCTTCTGGTACATTCCGTTCAGGAAGCCGATCTCGCGTCCGCCGACACCCACATCACCGGCAGGGATGTCCTGATCAGGGCCGATGCAGCGCCAGAGCTCAAGCATGAAGGCCTGGCAGAAACGCATGATCTCGGCGTTGGACTTTCCGACAGGATCGAAGTCGGACCCACCCTTCGCACCGCCCATAGGCAGGGTTGTGAGGGCGTTCTTGAATGTCTGCTCGAATCCGAGGAACTTGAGCATGGAAGGGGTGACAGCCTTGTGGAAACGAAGTCCTCCCTTGTAAGGTCCGATGGCGCTGTTGAACTGGACGCGGTAGCCGAGGTTTGTCTGAACCTCGCCGTTGTCGTCAATCCAAGTGACGCGGAACGTGAAGATTCTGTCAGGCTCGACGAGTCTCTCGACGATTTTAGCCTTCTCGAACTCCGGATGCTGATTGTAAACTTCCTCGATTGACTCGAGAACCTCCTGTACAGCCTGAAGATACTCCTTCTCTGTAGGGTACTTGGCCTGGAGACGGGCCATTATTTCTGTTGTTTTCATAATGAAATGTGTTATTAATTAGTTAATAATGCATGTATTCTATTTAAGTTCCCATGTGGAGCCGCCATGAAGAAGCTCATCCACATTGTGGATCATCGCCTTTGCCCTAACGCTCTCGACCTGCCTTGCGACCTCCTCCTCATAAGTGATGTCAGGAACATCACGGATGACTCCAAGGGCGACCGGAAACTCCGGCCACTTCATGTCCGCAAGCATCATCTGCAGTCCAAGGTTCTGGGAATGGCTGTCATGGGTGAGAATGTCATCCTCGGTGACTCCGTCCTCCCCTATGGTGACGACCTTCAGCCTCCAGCCGTCCAGAGCGATGCCCTTGTCACGGTTCTTTCCGAAGATCATCTTCTCGCCGTCACGCAGCACCAGCGTCCTGTCCGCCTTGTGTTCCTTGTCGGAAATCTCGGCATGAGACCCGTTGTTGAAGATCACGCAATTCGTCAGGAATTCCATGACGGAAGTGCCTTTGTGCCTTGAGGCGGCGAGCATTATCTCCTGATTGAGAGCAAGTTCGGTGTCCATCCCTCTGGCGAAGAACGTACCCTTGGCGCCAAGCACGAGATCACCGGGATTGAAAGGATGCTCTACCGTACCGTAAGGGGATGTCTTGGTGATGGCGCCCAACTTGGAGGTCGGGGAATACTGACCCTTCGTCATGCCGTAGATCTGGTTGTTGAAGAGCATCAGGTTAATGTCGATGTTCCTTCTGATGGCGTGGATGAAATGGTTGCCGCCGATGGCAAGCGAGTCACCGTCACCGCTCACCTGCCAGACGCAGAGATCCGGATTGGCGACCTTAATGCCGGTCGCTATCGCGGTGGCACGGCCGTGGATGCTGTGGAAACCATAAGTGTCCACATAGTACGGAAGCCTTGACGAGCATCCGATTCCGGACACGACCACAATCTTGTCCTTGTCTATTCCCTTCTCCTCGCAAACCTGCGGAAGGGTTCTCTGAAGAGCGGCGAGAATGGAATAGTCCCCACATCCCGGACACCACCTGATCTCCTGATCGCTCTTGAAATCTTTCAATGAATATTTTGGCATTGCGTGATCCTCCTATAACTCAGCCGAAGCCGCGTCAACAATCTCCTTCACAAGGAATGTCTGTCCCTGGACCTTGTTGCAGCCGATGTAATTGAACTGCGGGAACATGGTCTTGAGGTAACCGGCGAACTGTCCGAGATTGAGTTCGCAGACGATTATCTTGCGGAAGCCGGAGAGAACCTTCTCCGTGTTCTCCGGCAGCGGATCGATGAAATCGAAATGCACACGGCTGACAGTCTTCCCGGCGGAGCGGAGTTCCTCCGTAGCTGAAAGAATATGTCCGTAAGTGCCACCCCAGCCGACCAGCAGTACGTCACCGCCCGCAGGACCGTCCACGACAAGGTCTGGAATGTCGGCGGCGACACGGGCGACTTTCTCCGCGCGCTCCCTTATCATCATCTCGTGATTGGCGGCGTCAGTGGAAAGCACACCCTCATGCGTCTTCTCAAGACCTCCGACACGGTGTCCCAGCCCGGAAGTCCCGGCAGGAGCCCATTTTCTGGCAAGAGTTTCCGGATCCCTCTCGAAAGGATGGAACTTTCCGCCGCCGGCCTCGGCGAGACGAGGCTTGATCTCAGGATATTCTCTCATGGAAGGAATCCTCCACGGCTCCGAGCCGTTACCGAGAAACCCTTCGGAAAGAAGCAGGACGGGGGTCATGTGCTCCATGGCGATCTTGGCCGCCGTGAAGGCGGCGTCGAAGCAATGGGCCGGAGAATGGGCGGCCATAACAACCATAGGACTCTCGCCATTGCGTCCGTAAAGGGCTTCGTTAAGGTCAGCCTGCTCTGTCTTGGTCGGCAAGCCGGTGCATGGCCCGCCACGCTGCACATCCACGACAACAAGCGGAAGTTCAGTCATCACGGCCAGTCCAAGAGCTTCGGATTTAAGTGAAAGACCCGGACCGGAAGTTGTCGTGACGGCCAGATTGCCAGCGAACGAGGCGCCTATGGCGCAGCATATTCCGGCAATCTCGTCTTCGGTCTGCATAGTCTTGACACCAAGATTCTTATGCATGGCGAGTTCCTCAAGGATCGCTGTGGCGGGGGTTATCGGATAGGAGCCGCAGAAAAGAGGCCGGCCAGATTTCTCCGAGGCGGCGATCAGTCCCCAGGCCAAAGCCTGGTTGCCGGTGATGTTCCTGTATATTCCTTTTTCCTGAACGTCAGGAACCACTGTATAGGTATCAGCCACCGCCTGGATGTTGGCGGCATAGTTGTAACCGTCATTGACAACCTTGCGGTTCGGCTCGATCATCTCGGGATGCTTCTTGGCGAAACGTCCTTCAAGATAGGTATAGACATAGTCCAACGGACGGCTGTAGATGAAGCAGGCCATCCCGAGGGTGAACATATTCCTGCACTTGTGGATGGAGACCACATCCAATCCGCTGTCCTTCAAGCTCTCTTCGGTCAGTTTAGTGATCGGGGCGACTATGATGTTCCTGTCCTCGATGTGAAGTTCTTCAAAAGGATCGCCGGTGAAGCCGGCCTTCGTGAGGCCGAAATCATCGAAGGCGTCCTCGTTCACCAGTACGGTCGCATTTCTTTTCAGCCACTTGGCGTTAGCCTTGAGAGCGGCAGGATTCATCGCCACCAGCATGTCGCATAAATCCCCGGGAGTGTTTACCTTATGGCTGCCGATGTGAACCTGGAATCCGGAGACACCGGCCACAGTCCCTTTCGGGGCTCTGATCTCAGCCGGGTAGTCCGGGAATGTGGAAAGGCCGTTACCATAGACTGCGGACAGGTTTGCGAACAACGTTCCGGTAAGCTGCATGCCATCCCCGGAATCCCCGGCGAACCTGATCACAACATCCTTAGCATCAATAACCTTATGTTGCATTTCTATTTTAAGAATATTAGCGTTTAGTGATTCCTAAAAAAATAACTTTTCATCATCACTTAATAAAAATTCCTTACAAATTAAAGCATAAAAAGCAGAATAACCAACACATTTCTTGAAAATGATTCAAGAAATGAACATACCCATCACAGACAGACATTGAAAGGACACCCTCGAAGCGGCCGACTTCCTGAAACGGAAGCACACCGGGACAAAAAAAGAGCGGACAAAAGATTGCCTCATGCCGCTCTCATCTGTTTGTCTGTCAAAAACTATTGCTGCTGTTGAGCCTGAAGCTCCTTCTGAAGATCCTCGATAGTCCTGCCTTCCGGGATATTCAAAGCCTTCCTTGCCTCAGGTGTAAGATCCTTGCACTGCGCCTTGTCAACGTAGAGGTACTGAGATGTCTCGAAGACGAACAGGTAGCCACCGGCCTTCGCGAGTTTCTCCACGGCTTCCTGAGCCTTTTTGTAGATAGGATCCATCAGCTGCTGGTTCTGCTGCTGGAGCTCGGCCTGGATGGACTGCTGGAACTCCTGGATCCTCTGCTGGATGTCTCCGAGTTCCTTCTCTTTACTGGACTTGATGGCCGGTGTCCAGGTGGCCTGCTTCTGCTGGTACTCGTTGTACTTGCTCTGCGCCTCCTCCATCATGCTCTGAAGAGTCTCCTGTGCCTCTTTCTGGGCAGCCTGCATCTGTGATCTGGCAGCGTCCGCCTCAGGCATGAGCATCACAAGTTCATTGAAGTCAACATAGGCGAACTTCGCCTGTGCCGAAGCGGTCAGAGTAAACAACGCCATTGCGGCGATCAAAAGAATCTTTTTCATTTTTATAGAATTTTATCAGTTTGCGTGTTTGTTCAAGATGCAAATGTAAGAATATTATTTAGAATTGTTGTCCGATAAGGAAATGGAACTGACTTCTGTTCTTCTTCTCAGGATTGTCGAAGCCGTAGCCCCAGTCGATGCCGAGCAGACCGATCATCGGGAGGAACACTCTCACGCCGACACCGGCGGAGCGCTTGATCTGGAACGGGTTGAAATTCTTGATGTCGGACCAGCAGTTACCCCCCTCAAGGAAGCCGAGTACGAAGATCGTGGACTGAGGCTGGAGGATGACAGGGTAGCGGAACTCCATTGTGAACTTGTCATAGACATTGCCGGCATAGTAGCCGCTGGAGTTGTAAGGCGTCACGTCCCAAGGAGTAAGCGAGTAGTTCTCGTAGCCTCGCAAGGCGATGATGTCAGCCCCGTAGGTGTCGTAGCCCGACATACCGTCGCCACCGACACGGAATCCTTCGAACGGAGAGTAGCCCCAATTGCGGTTGTAGTAACCAAGGTAGCCGAACTGCGCGCGGCTCATGATCACGAAGTCTCCGATGACTTTGGTGTAGAGTTCCCCGCTGACTTTCCATTTGTGATACTCGATCCACTTGTAACGGTCAGCCGAACTCCAGTTGTCGTAGTCGATGTCCTTGTAACTTGAGACCTTCGTAGGATTGCCGTTGGCGTCAAGCGTGCCGAGGTCTTTCTTTCTGAACAATGAATATGGCGGCGTGAGCTGGAGACTGGCGCTGAAGTTGGAACCCATACGAGGGTATATCTGCTGGTCGGTGGAGTTTCTGCTCAGGCTGACGGTGTAGCTCAAGTTATGAGACTTACCGTCATTGAACATGAAGTACCCGTTGATCCAGTTCTTCAAGTCATAAATCTGCCAGTTCAGGCCATTGTAGAGCACGAAATAGTTGTCAGGCCATTTCAGTCTGGTGCCGATTCCGGCGGAGAAGCCGTACACCTGCATGACCTTGTCATTGGACAGGAGGCCGATAGTAAGGTAGGAGTTGGTCTGACGGGTATAGTAGGCCTGAAGGTTCAGGGATGTAGGCTTCTTGGGGAAAAGCCAAGGCTCCGAGAATCCGAACACCAATGAGGTGTAATAGGTTCCGTTCGTCTGGAAACGCAGGGACAGATTCTGCGCGTCACCCAGAGGAACCGGTCTCCACGCGCTCTTGTCGAACATACGTTTCGTGGAGAAGTTGTTGAAGTTCACACCGATAGTCGCCACGAACGTGTTTGCGCCCCAACCTCCTGAAAGTTCCAGCTGGCTGGAAGGCTTCTCGGTCACGTTGTAGATCAGATCCACTGTGTTGTTCAACTGATTAGGAGCGATCGTATAGCCCTTCGACGGATCAGCTATGGCCTCAGGATCGAACTGTCCCAAAGAGGCGATCTCCCTGATGGATCTCTCGAAGTCGGTCTGGCTGAAAAGGTAGCCCGGCCTTGTGGCCAGCTGTCTGCGGACAATCCTCTCGTTGGTGAGGTTATTGCCGTTTATGACAATATTATTGAGAGTGGCCTGCTTCCCTTCGGATATTCTCATCTCCACATCAACGGAGTCGCCTTCGATGTTCAATTCAACCGGCGTGATGTTGATGAACAGGTAGCCATTGTCACGGTAGATCTTGGAGACATCCTGGTCTCCCTGCTTGCCACCGCCCAAAAGTCTCTTCTGCATGGTCACCATGTCGTAAGGGTCACCTTTGCGGATGTTCAGGATCTCGTTGAGCTGGTCGGTGGAATAGACCGAATTGCCTGTCCACGAGATATTCCTGAAATAGTATTTCTTGCCTTGGTCGATCTTCAAGTCAATGCCCAACCTGTCAGGAGTCACATAATAGATGGAGTCCTTGATGATACGGGCATCGCGGAAGCCGGCCTCGTTGAGCTTGCTGATGAGGCTGTTCTTGTCGTTAGGATATTCCTTTTCGTTGAATTTCTTGCTGTTGAAGAAGTTGTACCATTTCTTCGACTTGGTCTTCTTCATGGAGCGGGAAAGTTTGTAGTCAGTGAAGCCTTCCGCACCCTCGAACTTGATGTCGCGGATTTTCACCTTTGAGCCGCGGTCAACGGCGAAGTTCACCTTTATCGCATTCTTGACGATGGTATCCTTCTGGGTCTGGATGTCAACCTTGCAGTTGAGAAAACCCTTGTCGGCGTAGAACCTCTTGATTATGTCAGTGGAAGTCTTGGCCACATAATCGGAGAACTCACCGCCACGGCGGAGGTTGAGCCTCTCGTCCAAGTCCTTCTGCTCGCCCTTCCTCACACCTGTGAAAAGCCATCTGGAAACCCTTGGACGCTCCTGAATGCGGATCTTTAGGTAAGCGGAATCCCTGCTCTCGTTCAGATGGTCAAGTTCCAGCGCGACATTCTCGAAATACCTCTGCATCCACAGTCTGGACACGATCGAGGAAAGGTCATCGCTCGGGATAGTGACCTTCATGCCTTTCTGAAGTCCTGTCAGCGAGATTATCTGTTGGCTCGAGAACTGATGGTTCCCCTCCACGGTGACACCACCCACATAATAGGTCTTCGGGTGGTCGAAGTCAACCTCGGCGGAAACGGACGGTTTCACCGTTTCCTGTCCCGGAGCGGGGAGGGTGGCGAAAGACAATGCGGCGAGGCACAATAAGCGATATGCTTTCATCGAATCAGATTTCATTGAATTAAGCTACAAATATACGCAAGTTATTTAACTTTTCCATATCTACGGTTCCTATTGGAATATTCCTCAAGGGCCGCGCGGAACTCTTCCCGTCTGAAATCGGGCCACAGAGTGTCCACAAAAAGGAATTCCGAATATGCCGCCTGCCAAAGGAGATAGTTGCTGATCCTTTCCTCCCCGGAGGTCCGGATGATCAGATCCGGATCCGGGATCCCGTCCGTAACAAGATAATGGCTGAAATCCTCTATGCCTGCCGACGCAAGTCCCTCGGGATCTCCGGCATATTCATCGGCCATCCGCTTGGCCGCCTGAAGGATGTCCCACTTGCCGCTGTAGCTGAAGAAGACGATCAATGTCAGAAGAGGCTCCTGACCCGGGGCCGGCTCCGTCTTCTCCTCCGCCTGACGGATCGCGTCCAGAAGCTCGGGAGCGAGTCGGGAGGTGTTGCCAAGAACACGGAATTTCACTCCTTTCGCGGCAAGGGAATCTATCTCGTCCGCTATCGCCTTCAGCATCAGTCCCATAAGAGAGTGGACTTCTTCTTCGGGACGTCCCCAGTTCTCTTCCGAGAAAGCGAACAGCGAAAGGTATTTTACCCCGGCCTCGGCGGCGGCCTCGACACAGACCCTCACGCTTTCGACCCCTTCGAAATGGCCGGCGACCCTTTCCTGCCCTTTCTGACGGGCCCATCGCCCGTTGCCGTCCATGATGATGGAGACATGAGCCGGGATGTTGTTGATTTCGTCCATATATTCACAAAATTGTCATTCACCGCTGTTCCGGATGTCCTCCCCCCAGAACAGCTTTGTTGTCAAAGCTTTTATAAAACTGGTATTTTTAAGACGAACCCTCTTAAGCGAAAACTGTGCCACCTTGACCTCAAGGGTCGCGGACGGCCTTATAAGATGGTTTCTGTTGTCCATCGAGAGCATGACACCGTCGTCGCGGGATCTCATTGTAACAGTGATACCCGTACTGTCCGGAACCACAAGCGGGCGGGCGTTCAGGTTGTGCGGGGCGATCGGCGCGATGATCAGCACCTTCGCCTCGGGCGAGCAGATGGGTCCCCCGACGCTCAATGAATATGCCGTCGATCCCGAGCTGGTGGCGACAAGAAGCCCGTCGGCCCAGTAGGTAGGCAGGGGATGCCCGTCGATGGTCACGTCTATCCCAAGGAGAGCCGCTCCGGAACGGTGTACGGAGACTTCGTTGAGGGAGTAGGGCCAGAACTGCGTTTCGGGCCGGGGAAAGCCGCCGGACACCTCGGTGTCCAGCAATTCCCTGTCCTCCAGATACCAGCCTCCGGACAACAAGGCCTCGCACGCCTCCTCGGGACTATATTCAGAAAGGAATCCCAATCGTCCGAGGTTTACCCCGAGAATCGGAACGCCGGATTTGCCGACACACTGGGAGGCCGAGAGGAACGTGCCGTCACCGCCGACACTCATGACAAGGTCGGTGTCGGGAAGCATGTCCTCTCCCCCGCCGATCCCGTAAAGGTCGAACGACTCTTTCTCCAGTCTCTCCAGCATCCCGGAAAGTCTGTCATCGCGCATGGCGCCGCCGTCTCTGGAATACACAGCTATCTTCATCAGTGGTCTGGCCGATTACCAAGTAATCTTTAAAAACAACTTTAAAACATTTTTCAAAAATAGCACAATTCTGCATAAAACTGAACAGAAATCATTATTTTTGTATGTCTATATCATGTACGAGAATGACCAGGCTTAGTGTAAACATCAACAAGATCGCGACCCTCCGCAACGCCCGCGGAGGGAACATGCCTGACGTGGAGAAGGCGGCGATCGACTGTGAAAGATTCGGAGCGGAAGGAATAACCGTCCACCCGAGACCGGACGAAAGACACATCAAGTACTCGGACGTCAAGGCCATCAGGCCGACGGTGAAGACCGAGTTCAACATAGAGGGGAATCCTATTCCAAGTTTTGTGGATCTGGTGCTTGAGGTGGCGCCGGATCAGGTCACCCTCGTTCCGGACGCTCATGACGCCATCACCTCGAACTCAGGCTGGGACACAGTCTCCAACAAGGATTTCCTTACGGACATCTGCTTCAGATTCAAGGAAAAAGGAATCCGCACGTCCATATTCATAGATCCGTCGCCCGCGATGGCGGAAGGGGCGAAGGCTTGCGGATGCGACCGGGTGGAACTTTACACCGCCGATTACGCGGCCGGGTACCCAGCTGATCCGGAGAAAGCCATAGCGCCGTACCTTGAGACAGCGAAGACCGTAAGGGAGCTTGGGCTCGGGCTTAACGCCGGACATGACCTGAACCTTGATAATCTTGAATATTACATCCGGACCATCCCTTGGACGGACGAGGTCTCCATCGGCCACGCCATCATCTGCGACGCCCTTTACATGGGGCTTGAGAAAACAATCCGGGCATATCTGTCGAAGATACGGATTTTTTAGTTACATTTGTAACCTTGAATATTATTTAACAAATCAATAAAATGAAACAAACATCACTGATTGTTAGCATCATAGCCCTTGTCGCTGTGGTTGCTCTCGGAATTATTCAGCTCACTTCAAACGGTAACGGTAAAAAGAACACCACTTCCGGAGAAACCGCTCAGGCGACAGCGCAGGCCGGCTCTATCGTATGGTTCGATCTCGACAGAGTGCTTGATGAGTACGACATGGCCAACGACCTCAGATCCGTTGTCGAGACCAAGGTCCAGAGCATCCAGGAGGAAATCAACAGGAGAGGCAACAAGCTTCAGAGTGATGTCAACAAGTTCCAGTCCGACCTCGACAAGGGGCTTCTCGTACGTTCTGTGGCCGAGCAGAGAAACCTTAAGCTTCAGGAGCAGCAGAACAACTTCAACAACTACGCCGCCCAGAAGCAGCAGGAGATCGCCGAGGAGCAGCAGGTGATGATGAACCAGATCGGTGACGCCATCAAGACATTCCTTGACAAGTTCAACGAGGAGCACAAGTACGCCATGATCATCGCCACGCAGGGCAGCGTTCTTCCGGCACCGGTGGCCACCGGTGACCCTGACCTCGACGTTACCGACGCGATCCTGTCAGGTCTCAACGACGAATACATCCAAAGCAAGAGCAAGGGCGGAAAGGCCGCGCCGTCGGCCGCCGCAGGTGAGTCTAAGGCCAAGTAGCTTTGAGAATCGCTCTCCTGTCCTGCTTTCACCCATTCAGAGGTGGGATCTCTCAGTTCAATGCAAGTCTCTACTTGGAACTGGGCAAAAGCCACACTGTCAAGGCTTTCAATTTCAAAAGGCAGTATCCGGAATTTCTTTTTCCGGGAAAGACACAGTATGTCACAAAGGATGATGACGCCGTACCCATCGAGAGCGACGCTCTGCTGGATACGGCCAATCCTTTTACATATTGGCGCACTTACAGGGCAATCCGTGACTGGAAGCCGGAACTGGTGGTGATCAGCTACTGGATGTCCTATTTCGGACCGTCGCTGGGTTTCATCGCCAGAAGGCTGAAAAAACACTGCAAGGTAATCTCGATCCTGCACAACGTGACCCCACACGAGCCGAAATTCTTCGACGCCCCCCTGACAAAGTACTTTCTGTCCGGGTGCACCGGCAATGTCACATTGTGCGACGAGGTCGCCGAGGATCTGCGCAGACTGTCACCGGACGCCCACGGCATCACATTGTTCCATCCGATTTACGGACATTTCGGCGAAAAGCTGCCCCGCGGGGAGGCTGAAAGGCTCCTGGGTCTTGCCCCCGGAAAGAAGAACCTCCTGTTCTTCGGGCTCATCCGATCCTACAAGGGACTCGACATCCTGCTGCACGCTTTCGGCAAGCTGGACGACAGCTACCAACTGATCGTGGCGGGAGAGCCGTACGGCTCGTTCGAGAAATACCAGACGATCATCGACGGCTCGCCCGCCAAGGACAGGATCAAGCTGTTCACGCACTACATAAAGGACTCTGAAGTCAAGGACTATTTCTCGGCGGCGGATCTGGCCGTACTGCCTTACAGATCGGCGACCCAGAGCGGAATCAGCGCGATCGCCTACCATTTCGAGGTGCCGATGGTCGTGACCGATGTCGGCGGGCTGCGCCAGTCCATCGGGGACTGCGGAACAGGACTTGTCGCACAGAAGGCCGACGTGGACTGCATTGTGAGGGAAATCCGGACCTATTTCTCCGATCCGAACCTCAAAACACTCTGTGTAAACTCGATAAGGTCGGAGAAAGAGAGGCTCTCATGGAAGACATTCAGCAAAAGGATGCTGGAGTTTTCCGACAATTTGTACAAGATAAGATGAACAACAGAAACTTGACTGCTTTCGCGGCTTTGCTATGCCTTGCGGCCGCCTTCGGATCCGGTGCGCCGGCTCAGGAATACTCCCGGCCACAGGTTGTGGTCTCAACTGAAAAGGTCCGCAACAACGGCAAGATCTACTACTCGCATGTTGTGCTGGAACGTCAGACCCTTTTCTCGATCTGCAAGGCCTACAACGTGACACTACAGGAGATTTACGACGCAAACAAGGCGTTGAATCTGGAGACGGAGGGCCTGAAGAAAGACCAGATCCTTCTGATTCCTGTCAAGAATGACGAGGCGGGAAAGGAAACAAGAGAGGCCGGCGTCCAAGAGACGGCGGCCGCTGAGGGTACGTCTGTACGGGACGAGAGCAAGGAATATTTCATCCACCGCGTGAAGTGGTTCGAGGATCTGGGATCAATCGCAAGGAAATACAGTGTCTCAAAGGAAGCCATCATGAACATCAACGGGATGACATCCGATAAAGTAAGGAGGAAGGACGAGATCAAGATTCCGCTTCATCCGGAAAAGTGGGAGACTACTGGATCAGGAACCGAGGCCGGGGATGTGAATGGTGACACTCCGACGGTTGGGGATCATCGTCGAACCACAGGTTCACCGGACGGAGACGCTTCGGCTGACTCGGCGGACGTGGGACTGTTCGACAGGTTCTTCAACAAGAAACTGGAGACCAGCGTCTCTCTTCTTCTGCCTTTCAATGCGACAGGAAGGGCTGACACCCAGATGATGGATTTCTACAGCGGAGTTCTGCTGGCGGCCAAGGATCTTGGCGAGGCCGGGAACAAGGTTGACCTTAATGTCTATGATGTCGCCGCCGGAGCGATGCCGGTCACAGAGGAACGGTTTTCAAAAAGCGACTTTGTGATCGGTCCCGTGTCCGGATCCGACATAGCCAGAACCGTGAACGCTTCGAAAGGAATGACTTGGATAGTCTCCCCGCTCGATCAGAGAGTGGAAGCCCTCGCGGACACGATTCCGAACATCATCCAGGCTCCGTCACCGACCAAGACACAGATCTCAGACATGGTCAACTGGCTCAGGTCAGACCTCAAGAGCGAGGACAACGTGATCCTCGTGACACAGAAAGGAGTCGCGGCCAACGGCTACGCATCAGATGTGACAACGGAGGTGCGTGGCTCGGGTCTTAGACATTCCGACCTATCATTCAACATTCTGGAAGGGCGGCAGATTATGGAACGGATCGAAGGGATGATGACAGACACAGGAACCAACAGGGTGATCATAGCGTCCGACAGCAAGGCGTTTGTCATCGAGGTTGTCAGACTTCTCTACCTGGTCTCAAGCCAGAAGAAAGACATCGTGCTCTACAGCACATCCAAACTCAGAACGTTCGAGGAGATAGACGTGGAGCAGCTTCACGCTCTTAATCTTCACTCCAGCGTGTCCTACCACGTGGACTATGACTCTAAGGATGTCCAGAATTTCCTGATGAAGTACAGGGCGATCTACGGAACGGAACCGAGCCGGACTGCCTTACAAGGCTACGACCTGATGAAATTCTTCTCGACAATGAACTCTGAATACGGCAGGAGATGGGACAGACGCGACTCAATTCGGGGTTCAGGTCTCCAGTCGGATTTCAATCTTGTAAAGACAGACCGTGGCGGCTACGTCAACGAGGCCGTGCGCAGGGTTGTCTATGAATCGGATTATTCAGTAAGGCTTCTCAGATAGAGAGCAACGCCTTGGCGTTCTCAACGGCGGCGGATGTGATGCTGCTGCCGCTCAGCATGCGGGCTATCTCCATGACACGGTCCTGCCCGGTGATCGGACGGACGGATGTGGTGGCCTTACCCAAAACGTCATATTCTTTTTCCACAACATAATGGGCGCTGCCCTTGGCGGCCACCTGTGGAAGATGGGTGATGGCGAAAACCTGCATATTCTTTCCCATCGAGCATATCATACGTCCCATTTTGTCTGCCACGCTGCCGGAGACGCCTGTGTCAATCTCGTCGAAAATAAGCGTAGGCATGCTCATGAAACTTGCCATCATGGCCTTAAGACAAAGCATCAGGCGAGACATCTCACCGCCGGAAGCGCATTTGGCGACATCTAAAAGGGATGCTCCCGAGGCGGAGAACAAGAAACGCGCGGCATCCGAGCCACTTGCCGACAACGGAGCCTCTGAAAGTTCCACGCTGAACACGGCATGATCCATCTCAAGTGAACGGACGGACTCTGTTATGGCTTTCGAGAATGGTCCGCAGGCCTTCGCTCTGGCTTCGTGAAGACGGTGGGATATTCCCTCAAGCGTCTTTTCTTCCGCGGACATCATAGCCTCAAGTTCTGTCTTGCGAGCTTCAAGAGCCGTGGAATCAAGAAGCGACTCTGAAAGGGCTTCCCTCTTGGCGATCAATTCAGCCACGGACGAGGCAGAGTACCCCTTCATCAGGTCATAGAGAAGTGAAAGCCGCTCATCCACAGCCTCAAGACGCTCCCTGGAAAGTTCCGTACGTGAGTTTATGGCCGAGACATCCTCCAGAATGTCATCCAGCTCAGTGCGCGCGGAATCAATCCGCTCCGCCAGTGAGGCCGCCTCAGGGACAAACCTCGCGGCTTTCTCCAGCATCCGCTGGGCTTCCTTCAAAGCCGATGACAACGGAATGGCTTCCGAGCTCGGATCCGACGGATTGAACATCTCTTCGACACCGCCAAGATTCTCCTTGATCTCCTCGGCGTTGGCAAGCTGTTTCCGCTCCAGCTCAAGGGACTCAAGCTCTCCCTCCTGAAGATGCGCGTCATCAAGTCTCTGCCAGCGCGCCCTGGCATATTCACTCTCCTCTTTCAGCCGCTCAAGTTTTGAAGAGACTTCTGAATATTCCCTCTCAAGAACCTTGAAAGACTTGTAGGAACGCGCGCACTCCTCAAGAAGTGCCTTGTCACCGGTGAAGTGATCCAGCATTGATAGTTGGAACTCCTTGTCCGACAGCAGAAGGGTCTGGTGTTGGGAATGGATGTCCACAAGCCTTGCGGCGATGCTCTGAAGAATCTGGATGTTCACCGGTGAGTCGTTGATGAACGAGCGGGAGCGTCCTGAACGGTTAACCACCCTGCGGATGACCAGTTCCCCGTCCTCAGCCTCGACTTCGTTCTCATCCAGAATATTCTTCAGAGTCAAGTCCGTCTCCGGGATCCCGAAAACCGCCTCCACAACACAGCTCTCAGCCTCGCCTCCGATTACTGAACCGTCGGCCTTGGAGCCGAGAAGCAGGGAAAGAGCCCCCAAAAGGATCGACTTTCCCGCTCCGGTCTGACCGGACACAATGACCAAACCCTCCGGAAACTCAACGTCCAGAGAGTCTATCAAGACATAATTCTTTATCTGGAGGGACTTGAGCATAGCCCCTGAGACTATTCAGCGTCGGATGTGTTTTCCTTGGCAGGACGGACATTCATCTCTTCCTCGCTGCCGGAACCGGCCATTCTGTAGTAGAGTTCTCCGTCCTCGAACTCGGAGATCGCGATGAGATCCGGCTTTGGAAGTTTCTCGTAGTACTTGGAAATCTCGATCTGCTCGCGGTTCTCGAACACCTCGTCCATGGTGTCACGGTCTGTGCGGAAATCCTCCAGTTTCTTGGCAAGTTCCTTCTTCTCGGCCAAGGCTATCTGATTCGCTCTCTTGTAAAGGAGAACCACTGTCTCATAGATGTTGCCCGTCGGCTCGGCGAGATACTTGATGTCCCTTGTGATTGTGTTTGAAGGAACCTTCTTCTTAATGTCCATATTCAATTAAAATTCTTGTCTAAATATTTTACGCAGGCTACTGTCCGGATTGTTTCAATAATTTTTTTCTGTCCCTCTCGAAGTCCTTTTCCTTCACTCCGAGATCCTCGTCGGCTCCGGAATAGCGGCCGAGAGCTTTCTGGGCACGGCGGTAAAGGACATCAAGTTCCTTTCTGTAAGGCGAGTCGGGCAACTCCCCGATGAAATTATAGTAGTCGTCCACGAATGTCATGTAGCGTTCCTTCTGCTTGTTCTCAACACTAAGGAGAGCGTACTTGTAGGAAGACTTGGCGATGTAGTAGAGGATGTCCTCGCGGTAGATGTTCTCGGCGTCATCCTTCAAGATGTTACGGAACGCCACTCTCGAAGCCTTGTAGTCCTCCATCTTGTAGTAGAGTCTGGCGTTCTCATAGGCCTTTCTGTCAAGCCGGTCGCCCAACTCCTTGAGCATCCTGCCGCAGATCGCCGCATGGGTGTTCTGCGGATTCTCGACCATATACTGGCTGATGACACTTATGGCGTTGTGCGTCGGCACCTGATCAAGCTCATAACGCAATGTCGAGCGGTAAAGGCAATCGATCCTCAAGAAAGCGGCCTCGTCGGCGAACGGGCTGCGCGGGAAGTTCGTGATGAACTTCGTGAAATTCGTCTCGGCGGTGTAATAATCCTTGAAACGGTAGTTGCTCAGTCCCCAATAGTACTGCACCGTGTCATCCCTGTCGGTTCCGCTGGTCAGAACGGCCAAGGACTCGAACAACTGGGCGGCCTTGCTGTACTTACCGTGATTGAAATAATCGAAAGCGGCGGCGTACTTGGCGTCAACGTCATTGCCGTTCAGAAGAGCCTCGTACTCCGACTTGCAGGACTGGAAGGACAGCGCGGCGACAAAAACGGCCGACACGATCTTCAGAGTTGATTTTAGCATATTAAATTACTTTGTTCATCAGTGCGACAAAAGGAATCTCTCCACTTCCAAAGCGGCGCGGCATCCTGAGGCTGCGGCAGTTATCGCCTGCCGGAACTTAGGATCCTGCACATCCCCGGCCGCAAACACACCCTCGACGTTCGTCTCGGAAGTCTTGTCATGGGTGACGATGTAGCCGTTCTCATCTGTCTCGATGTATTTCTTGAATATGTCCGAGTTCGGATGATGCCCTATGGCCAGGAAAAATCCATCGACCTTGACATCAAAAACCTTACCATTTTTGTCCAGAAGGCGGACTCCGGTCACACCGGATTCATCTCCAAGCACTTCCTGAGTGTTGCAGTTCCACAGGATCTCGATGTTGGCGGTGTTCCGAACCCTTTCCTGCATGGCGGCGGAAGCGCGGAACACATCCCTGCGGACAACCATGTAAACTTTCCGGCAAAGACCTGCGAGATAGGTGGCCTCCTCGCATGCCGTGTCCCCTCCTCCGACAACAGCGACATCCTTCTTTCTATAGAAGAATCCGTCACAGGTCGCACAGGCGCTCACGCCCATTCCCCTGAATTTCTGTTCCGACGGGAGCCCGAGATACTTCGCCGTGGCGCCGGTAGCGATGATGACAGCCTCCGCCTCGATCTGCGCCTCGCCGTCAATTGTGATCCTGAACGGCCTGGAGGAAAAATCCGCGTCCGTCACCACTCCTCTTCTGATGTCAGCCCCCAGACGCAGCGCCTGCGCACGCATCCCGTCCATTAGCCGATTGGCGTCAATGCCCTCAGAGAATCCAGGAAAGTTCTCGACAATGGTGGTGGTAGTCAACTGGCCGCCCGGCTCCATTCCTTCATAAAGAACAGGGTCAAGAGCGGCTCTGGAAGCGTAGATCGCAGCCGTGTAGCCGGCGGGGCCGCCTCCTATGATCAGGCATCTGGTCTTTTCCATATTCATAAGTTAAAACTTAACTTGCAAAGATAACCATATTTCATGATTAGCCAAGCAGCATGACATTTGTAAGAAACTGTTTTTTCTTGGAAAACACTGATGTCAATTAGATTTTTTATAAATTTGCGATTTGAGCGTTCGGCCTGGCGACATACGGCAGGACTACGGACAGAAAAACACTATATGGATAAAAACAACAAGGCACCCAATATTGAGGTTTTCCGGGAACTTTTAAAAAAGAACGGACTCAAGGTAACCCCGCAAAGAATCGCGGTGCATGAGGCGATGCTGAAACTCGGACACGCATGCGCGGACATGGTGACGGCCGAAATCGCGGGGACAGACAAGGCGAAGGTCACAGTCGCGTCCGTCTATAACATCCTGACCCAGCTTTCCCTTCTTGGAATATACCACCACAGGTTGAGCGAGAACAACAAGATGTACTTTGACGTAAACACATTCAAGCATTTCCACCTTTACGACACCGTGAACCACGTGTTCTCCGATGTGATTGACGATGAGCTCTACTCACAGATCGAGTCCAGACTTCTGGCCCGCCGCTTCAAAGGCTACAAGATCGACGGGATCGACGTGCAGATTTTGGCGCACCCTTCCGTCAAAGGGAAGAGATAACCTCCGGTGTCCAGATCATGTCCGGGTCCAACGGGTATGCTGGACGCTTGACATTCCGGAACGGAAGGGAACACATGACCATAATATCATTAAAAATGCTTAGAAGCTGTTTTAAAAATAATTCCCCTAAATTCCGCAGACCTATAGCCTGCGGAATTTAGGAACTTCTTAATTTGCAGCATGAAAAAAAGATTGACTTTGCTCCTGGCACTGATAATGGCAATCCTCACGCCGCTGACTTCAACGGCTGCGGACTTCGATGGAAACTGGTATGTGGAAATGGCCGGCATGGGTTCGACTAAGAGGGCTCTGCCGTTCTGGAGCCACACCAACAAGGGAGGCATCTACCCTGAAACCTGCGGAGGGCTCCTTAGAGGAGGCGTAAACGGAACGGAATATGGCAAAAGCGATTTCCGTCTGGACTGGGGGATCGGCCTTGCCGGTTATGCCGCCGCCAAGGGGAATGCAGAGGTGCACAACAGCGACGGAAGCAGCCAGAGAGGCATGGTTCAGGAACTCTACATAGGAACCGGCTGGAAGAAACTGAATCTGGATATTGGAATACGCAGGCGCGCGACAGATTTCGGAGGGCTTTCTGTGACCGGAGGAAATTTCGTTTTGACAGACAACGCCCAGAGTTTCCCCGGCTACCATCTGCATTCCGATTGGATCAATGTACCTTTCACAAAGGGAGTACTCTCCGCCAGATTCGATTTCGGGGACTACGGGCTTTGGGACAACAGGTACGTCAAACACACCCTGCTCCACAACCAGGCACTGTACTTCAAGGCGAACATCAGCAGGAGACTTACCTTCAGCACCGGACTGGATCTTTGGTCGCAATGGGGCGGAACTTCGCCGGCCTACGGTAAACAACCACAGAGATTTTCCGACTATCTTAAGATCATGGTCGCAGCCAACGGAGGGGACGGTGCGACCAAAAGCGATCAGATCAACGCATTGGGCAACCATCTCGGGCGTGAACTCCTGCGACTGGATCTGGACCAAGACAGGTGGCATCTGACTTTCCAGCACGACAGGCCATTCGAAGATGGTTCAGGAGTGGGATTCCAGAATTTCCCCGATGCGGTGAACACTCTGCATTTTTCGTTCAAGGACAAGGACAAATGGGTAAGCGACCTGCTCCTGGAGTTTATCTACACGAAATGGCAATCCGGCACAAGGCATGACAGGCCGGCGACGGAGAAGGAGCTGAAAAGGAATCCCGACAAGAAAAGATACGTGGTCGGAGGCTGCGACGACTATTTCAACAATGGCGAATATAGATCCGGCTGGACTTACAACGGACGTTCCGTCGGGCTTCCCTTGTTCACACTCTCACCAAAAGATGAAAACGGCATCACCTATGGGGTGACCAACAACAGGATCATCGCATGGAATGTCGGTCTGGGAGGCAGGCTGTTCAAGAAAATGCCGTACCTGATGAAGATAACATACAGCAAGAATTTCGGGAGATACTCCCTGGCTAACACGTTCTTTGACTCCGCGCCGAGGCAGATCTCAGGAGCCATTGAACTCACCCTGCCGAAACGATTGGTCAGCGGCTCCACTCTTGTCAGTGTGGGTCTGTACGCCGACAAAGGTTCCATCTACCCGGACACCGCCGGAATCACGCTAAAACTCGGCTGGGGCGGGATGTCCGGTCACTGACTCCGTTCCGGCGGCCTGCGGACATTCAGGACTTGATCCCATTCAATACATCATTTTGGGCGCGCCCAATCCGGTACTAAACAACGAAAAAAAGCGGTCATATCGACGAACTCGATAACCGCTTTTTTCGTGGGGTGCGATGTGGGGCTCGAACCCACGACACCCAGAACCACAATCTGGTGCTCTACCAACTGAACTAATCGCACCGTGTTAGAGATTGCAAAGATACGAATAATTTTCACAACCGCAAGAGCGGATCGTAATATTTTTGTACAAAAAAAATCGGAGACTCCGACATGCAGGCACGAATGACAGGCGGTACCGGTCCGGCAAAGACAGCGCAAGTTATTTCTCAGGAATCGCTGAAATTCCAGTGCGTATTGTTATCTTTGCGCATGATGACAGTCTACTACGAGAGAGTAAAGAAAGAAACCGGAATTATTGATTGATAATGAAGAAGACAATCACGCTTGACTCTATCGACCCCATCGAGATCTTCGGGGCCGGAAACAAGATCCTCGAAGAGTTCTGCTCTTATTTTCATGGGCTTAAGGTTGTCGCGAGAGGCAACGAGATCCATTTGGATGGCAAGGGGAACGACATACAGGAGTTCAACCAGAAATTCGCCGAGCTGATCGAGAGGAGGATGCACAAGATGAGCCTTACGGCCTTTGATGTAGAGGACATCTTCGACGGGGAGAACTCTCCGAACAACTTCAAACTCAACGGAGAGGCTATCATCGTCCACAGCACTGACGGGAAGCCGATCAAGGCTCGCAACAAGACCCAGCAGGAGATGGTCAAGGCCTATTTCGAGAATGATCTCTTGTTCGCCGTCGGGCCGGCTGGAACCGGTAAGACCTACGTGGCGATCGCTTTGGCTGTAAGAGCGTTGAAGAACCGTGAGATCAAGCGGATCATCCTGACCCGTCCGGCTGTCGAGGCCGGAGAACGGCTAGGATTCCTGCCCGGAGACCTGAAGGACAAGCTGGATCCGTATCTACAACCTCTGTACGATGCCCTCGGAGACATGATTCCGACGAAGAGACTGCAGGAGTTCATCGAAGAGGGAGCCATCCAGATCGCCCCTTTGGCCTACATGCGAGGCCGCACACTGGACCGCGCCTGCGTCATTCTGGACGAAGCCCAGAACACGAATCTGACTCAGCTCAAGATGTTCCTCACCCGAATGGGCGCGAACGCCAAGTTCATCGTGACAGGTGACGCCACGCAGGTCGATCTCCCCCACCGAGAGGATTCCGGACTTCCGAAAGGCATAAGCCTCCTCAAGAACATCAAGGGAGTAAGCACAATCTTCTTCTCCAGCGAGGACATAGTCCGCCACCCGCTCGTTGGCAAGATCGTAAAGGCTTTCGAGACAGGATCCGAAGACGATTGACACACATCGTGTCCTGTCCCTTAAGACACGTGGCAGATAATTTACTGACCATCAATCATTAAAAGCAATCACCTCCTACCGGATTTGGCAGGAGGTGATTGTTTTATTTACTATCTGTCAAGCACTTATCTGCCACGCACCCATTGCAATGGCAGTTACCGGCCGATTAGTTGTTCAGGATGGCGTTGTACTTTTCGTAGCCAGCCTGGTACTTAGGATCCTGGTCACGGAAACGGTAATAGACCTGCTTGAGGTACTCGGCGATTGTTGACTTGATGGACGGGTCCTCACAGACAACATAGGCCTGCTCGAACGGCTCGATGCAATTTTTGAGAGTCACCTCGAAATCCTGGACGAGGGCCATGTACTTGGTGTCATCAAGTTCGTTCTGAGCCTTGTCCTGAAGTTCAAGAGCCTTGTCATAGTACATCTGGCCTTTTCCGATGTAGGCGAAAACATACTTAGGATCCTTGGCGGCAGACTCATCATAAGCCTTCGCAGCCTTTTCCAGATCACCGAGCTGTTTGTAGGCCTGACCCTCGACATAGTAGAGGGAAGCGTTGTCAGGAGAGGTGGTCTTAGCCTGCTGAAGGAGTTCGAACAGCCTGCCGGTGCCTTCACCGCTGGTCATGTAGTAGTTGATGAGGCCGAAGACAATGCTCTCGCTTGTAGGGAATTTCCGGAAGCCCTGCTCAAGGTAGTCCTTGGCGGCAGTCTTGCCGACCGCTGTGGTGTCAATGCGTGAAACACAGTCGGAAAGTTTGGCGAAAACCTCACCGCTGTCACCGTAGTAGCCATAGCCAAGGCACTTGTCAAACATGTCCTTGGCCTTGGAGAAATTCCCGGTGCTCCAGGACGTGAATGCGGCGTTGTACAGGGAGTTGGTGTCGATCTGAGCGTAAGGTTTCTGGGCGGCGGCCTCGTAGGCGGCCTCGAAGAACTCCTCAGCCTTCTTCACGTCACCGAGGGTGTAGGCGTTGTAGGCCTCCTGATTCAGTTTCTCGGCGATGGCCTTGATTCCGGCGCTGATGTCTTTGTCCTTGCTGTGCTTCTCGTCAAGCTCGTAAGCTTTCTTGTAGGCTTCAAGTGCCTTAGGAAGAGCGTTCTCGACAACCGGTTTCACAACCTCGATCACCGAGAGCTGGCCGTTGGCGTTGAAGTAGAGGTTCTTGTTCTCGTAAACCTGCTTGGTGTACTGAGCCCCGTTAAGGGTGACCACCTCCACAGAGGTAGGTTTCTCACCACCCATGGAAAGCTGGAGGGCGTTCATGTCCGCGCCAAGCCACACGTTTCCGGCAGGAGCGCCGTAAGCGTCAACATAGGTCTGCGCAAGCTTCATCCAGGTGGCCACCTTGGTAGCCTTCTTCTCGTTCTGGGAAGCCGCGACTGCACTCTCGACCGCCTTGGCGGCCGAGTTCACGTTAGACTGGGCATTCGCTGCCTGGAAAGAAGCGAGCAATGCCAAAACAATCAATGTCCTTTTCATGATTATCGGTATTTAGTTGTTGCATAATAAACTATTCCTGGGATGCCTCGGAACTCTCCCCGGCACCCGGATCCTCCTCACCGCCCTTCTCGACAGTCGAGATGGCCGCGATCGAGTCACCGTTCTTGATGTTGATCAGTTTCACACCCTGTGTCGCCCTGCCGGCCACTCTGATGTCTGAGACTGCCATCCTGATGGTCAGACCGGACTTCTCGATGATCATAAGGTCGTCATTCTCGGTCACGTTCTTGATGGCTATAAGCTTGCCGGTCTTCTCGGTGATGCTGATGGTCTTCACACCCTTTCCTCCCCTCTTGGTGATCCGGTACTCATCGAAGTCGGTCCTCTTTCCGAATCCGTTCTCACTCACGACAAGCACAGTGTGCGCTGAAGCGTCCTCTGCCTTAGGATCGTAGTTGATCGCTCCGATGACCTCATCGTCATCCTCAATATTGATGCCACGGACTCCGGTGGAGTTTCTGCCCATAGGACGGGCGTCAGTCTCTTCGAAACGACAGCAGCGCCCCTCACGAGCGGCGATGAATATCTCCTCGCCGCCATTGGTCAGCAATGCCTCGACAAGTTCGTCACCATCACGAAGGTTGACGGCGTTCACACCGGCTGTCCTTGGATGTGAATATGCCTCCAGGGATGTCTTCTTGATGATACCCCTTTTGGTGATGAGCACGATGTTGTTGCCGCCGACATATTCAGGATCCTTGAGGGTCTTGACATTGATGTAGGCCATGATCTTGTCATCCGGGATGCTGAGCACATTCTGGATGGCGCGTCCCTTGGAGGCCCTTGAGCCTTCAGGGATCTCATAAACCTTGAGCCAGTAGCAGCGCCCGGTCTGCGTAAAGAGCAGCATCGTGGAGTGCATGTTGGCGATGTAGATGTGGTCGATGAAGTCTTCGTCCCTTGTCGCGCTTCCCTTCATTCCCACACCGCCGCGTGCCTGGGTACGATATTCAGTCAAAGGAGTCCTCTTGATGTAGCCAAGATGGGAGATCGTGATAACCATGTCCTCATCGGCGTAGAAGTCCTCCGGATTGAACTCCTCGGCTGAAGGACGGATCTCTGTCCTTCTCGGGTCGGCGTATTTGTTCTTGAGTTCGATGGTCTCGGCCTTGATGACCTTCATCTGCTCTTCGACGCTTCCGAGAATCTCGTTGCAGCGGGCGATGAACCTTTCAAGCTCGTCATATTCGGCCTGAAGTTTCTCCCTCTCCAGTCCGGTCAACTGACGGAGCCTCATCTCGACAATGGCCGTCGCCTGAGCGTCCGTGAACTCGAAGCGTGAGATCAGCTCGGACTTGGCCTCGTCCACATTGGCCGAATGCCTTATGATACGGATGATCTCGTCTATGACATCTATCGCCTTCAGCAGACCCTCCAGGATGTGCGCTCTCTTCTGGGCCTTCTCCAGATCAAACTTGGTCCTGCGGATTATGACATCGTGGCGGAACTCGACGAAGTTGGCTATCATGTCCTTGAGCGACAGCGTCCTAGGGCGGCCTTTTACAAGAGCCACATTGTTGAATGCGAAGCTGGACTGAAGCTGGGTGTACTTGAACAAGGTGTTGAGTACAACGTTGGAGTTGCTGCCCTGCTTGACCCTGATTATGACGCGGACACCCTCGCGGGAGGTCTCGTCGTTGATGTAGGTGATGCCCTCGATTTTCTTGTCCTCGACCATCTGGCCGATCTTCTCGATCATCTCCTTCTTGTTGACCATGTACGGAATCTCTGTCACGACGATGGTCTCACGGCCGTTGTCAGCCACCTCAATCTCGGTTTTGGCGCGAACCACGACCTTGCCGCGGCCGGTCTCGTAGGCCTCCTTGATGCCGCTCACGCCCATGATGATGCCTCCTGTCGGGAAATCCGGGCCCTTGATGTGCTGCATCAGACCGTCCGTGTCGATGTCCGGGTTGTCGATGTAGGCGCAGATCGCGTCACAGCATTCGCCCAGATTGTGCGGAGCCATGTTCGTGGCCATTCCGACGGCGATACCTGACGACCCGTTCAGCAGCAGCAACGGAGCCTTTGTAGGCAGCACCGTAGGCTCCTCTTCCGTGTCGTCGAAGTTAAGCGTCATATCCACAGTGTTCTTGTCAATGTCGGCAAGAACATCATCTGTCATCTTCTGGAGTTTCGCCTCGGTGTACCTCATTGCGGCGACAGGATCCCCATCCATGGATCCGAAGTTACCCTGACCGAAAATCATAGGATAACGCTGGTTCCATGGCTGCGCGAGTCTGGCAAGGGCGTCATAGACACTGGAGTCGCCATGAGGGTGGTACTTGCCAAGCACCTCACCGACGATCTTGGCGCACTTGCGTGTCGGTCCCGAATATGACAGGCCAAGACCGTCCATTCCGAACAGAACCCTCCTCTGCACCGGCTTCAGGCCGTCCCTGACATCCGGCAGCGCACGGGAAACGATGACGGACATCGAATAGTCGATGTACGCGGTGCGCATCTCGTGGTCTATCTCAACAGGTTCTATGATGCCTGTCCGGCCTTCCTCTTTCTTTTCCTCAATATCCATATCGTGATGTTGAATACATTATAGTTAAACATGCAAAATTAGTAAAAAAAACCGAGAGAGACAACAATGCCGCAAGCCACGGCCCATAGCAAAAAAATTAGTACTTGTGCCGCGCTTTGGCACAAGCGAGCGTTACCTTTGCATCAGAAACAAAAAAAACAATGTCATGAGAAACACTGAATATAGTCTCGAAAAGCTCGCCTCAATGATCTCGTCAGAATCATCGTTCACCGCCCTCATGGAGATAATGGGAGACATGGGGGCTGGAGTTCGAAAGCGCGGTCAAAAACGCATAATCATTTGACGGCAAACGCGGCGTCAACATCTTTCAAGGACACGAGCGTGTTCTCCTTGTCCGCCGTAAGGCCAACCCGGACAGTCCTTAGCCCGGATGTCCCTGTCTTCCTCTTGCCTTGAAGAATCCTGTCTGAGATGATGAACTCCGACACCGGATCCTCAACATATTTCATCACAGCCCTCTTCAACGGCCTCGCACCGAAAGCCGGATCGAAACCGGCGCCAGCGATGAAACGTCGGGCAGACGGAGTGACCACAAGCCTATAGCCGGCATCCTCGGCCCGCGACCGGAGATCCTTCAACTCAATGTCGATGATCTTCTCTATGTCCTCCTTGGTCAATGCGTTGAAGAATATCCTCTCGTCCACCCTGTTGATGAACTCCGGCGGGAAAGACTTTCTGATGGCTTTCTCCAAAACGCCATGCCGGTCCTTCGAGACGCTCTTCCCGGAAGTGACGAAGCCGACCCCGCTGCCATATTCATCAAGCTCACGGCTGCCGACATTGGAGGTCATTATGACAATTGTGTTCCTGAAGCTCACAACGCGGCCGTTGCTGTCAGTCAACCGTCCCTCGTCAAGCACTTGCAAGAGGATATTGAATATGTCGGGATGGGCTTTCTCTATCTCGTCCAGCAACACGACACAATAGGGTTTCCTGCGCACCCGCTCGCTCAGCTGTCCGCCTTCCTCGTAGCCGACATAGCCGGGAGGCGCTCCCACTAAACGGGACACGGTGAATTTTTCCATATATTCACTCATGTCAACTCTAACCATGTTCTCTTGAGAATCAAAAAGATATTCAGCGAGGCACTGCGCAAGTCTGGTCTTGCCCACGCCGGTCGGCCCGAAGAAGAGGAATGTGCCTATCGGGCGGTTCGGATCCTTCAGTCCCGCACGGTTTCTTTGGATGGCCCGCACGACTTTCCCGATGGCCTCGTCCTGACCTATTATGCGGCTTTGGAGCCGTCCTTTCATCTTCATTATCCTGTTGCCCTCGGACTCGGCCACCTTGTTGACAGGAATTCCTGTCATCTTCGAGACTACGGTGGCGATGTCCTCGACATCGATGACGTTGCCTGTCCTTTTGTCCCTGGCAAAATTCAGACGGATCATCGAACCAGCCTCGTCCATTGCATCTATCGCCTTGTCCGGCAAAGACTTGTCAGTAATGTAACGATCAGTCAGGCGGACACAGGCTTCAATGGCATCATCGCTGTAAGTCACATTATGGAAATCCTCGTAGTTCGGTTTGAGGCTCTCCAGAATCGTGATGGACTGCCGGATGTCAGTCGGTTCCACAACAATCTTCTGGAATCTCCGGTCAAGGGCGCCGTCCTTCTCCACAATCTTGGCGAACTCGTCCATGGTCGTCGCGCCGATACACTGGAGTTCACCGCGCGCCAAGGCCGGCTTGAGGATGTTGGCGGCATCCAGACTTCCCTGCGCGCCACCTGCCCCGACAATCGTGTGGAACTCGTCTATGAACAGGATGATGTCTAGGCTGGAACTCGCCTCCTTGATAATCGATTTGAGGCGTTTCTCGAAATCTCCACGGTACTTCGTGCCGGCGACAACCGAAGCCATGTCCAAGGAAATCAGTCGTTTCCTGGCCAATGCCGGAGAGATGCTTCCACCGGCTATCCGTAAGGCGATGCCTTCGACTATCGCCGACTTCCCCACCCCTGGCTCGCCGATCAGCATCGGATTGTTTTTCTTTCGCCTTCCCAAAATCTCTATGACGCGCGCAATCTCGGTCTCCCTGCCGACTACCGGATCCAACTTCCCTTCCGCGGCGGCTTTCGTGAGGTCAAAGCCGAAGTCCTCGATGACGCTCTTCTCTGGCTTATGTTCCTGGTGGTTTTCCGGAACCGCCTCATCGTCAGACTCCTCTTTTGGCGCCTGACCATTGTCCAGCATTCCCTCGTCGCGCATGTACGAAAGCAGACGGCTGTAATCGACTCCATGCTGCCGCAGATAGGCCTGACCGTAGTTCTCCGTCGTGCGGCAAAGAGCCAGAAGGAGGTGAAGCGAGCCAGCCTCGGCAACGCCCTGCTTTGAGGCTTCCAGTACGGTGATGCTGAGAACATTCTGGGCATAGCGAGTGAAAGAGATCTTGTCCGACTCCGAGTATGGGATAGGGTCGTTTGTGAATATGTGGCTGTCAATGAAACGCTTGAAGTTCTCGACATCAACGCCGAGCCCCAAAAGAGCCTTGTAGGCGGAGTTGTCAGCATGGCGGAGGATACCAAGAAAGAGATGGTCCGGACCTATGCCATAGTTGCCGGTCCGCATCGCCTCATCCCTGGCATAGCGGATTATGTCGTTGAGTTCGTTGGAGATTCTTATTTCCATAAATGTTTTTCAAAGTACAATCTACAATATTAATTATTTTTCTCCGCTTCTGCAAGTCGCCTCAACGGCGGCAAATCCGGAATCGGAGTCACTTGGACGAGCCAAGCGACCGGACACACCGGATTACCGAGCCTGCCGAAGTGCTCCTACGCTCAAGGGAAGATGAAGCTAAGATTACGGAAATATGAAGTAATTTGTTACTTTTGCAAGCACAAGCACAAGAAAACAAATGAACGAAGAAAGAAGCACGGACAGACTTGCCCGTTACATAATCTGGACAGCGGCCGCGGCCGTGGCCGTCACGTTCTGCTGGTATTTCCGCAGCGTGCTGGTCTATATAATCCTGGCCGCGGTAGTCTCCCTTCTGGGAAGGCCCATAATGAAAGGCCTGAAACACCTCAAGATAAAGGGCAGAAGCGCCCCGGACTGGCTGTCGGCCATCGTCTCGCTGCTTCTGATACTGATCATATTTCTGGGCGTTGTCACCCAGATTTTCCCTGTCTTCTCCAGCATCATCACAAACATCAGCGGCAATCTCCAGTCAACATCCTTCAAAGCATCCGAGATCACCGTATGGTTCGAAAAGGTGAACGTCTGGCTGCTCGACAGGATTCCTACCCTCGGGCGGGACTTCAAGATCCAGGATGCGGTGCTGGGATGGATAAAGAACGCCTTTGACATCTCATCGGTCACCTCCGTCGTAGGCTCCGTGGCATCGGCCCTGGGGTCATTCGGCATCGGTCTGTTCTCCGTGATGTTCATCGGATTCTTCTTCGTCAAGGACGAGACCCTGTTCCGCAGGATTGTCGGTTCGCTCGTCCCTGACAAAGTCGAGAACACGGCGATCGGCGCGATCGGTGACATCGAGCATCTTCTCAGCCGTTATTTTGTCGGACTGATGGCCGAAGTACTTGGTGTGGCCTTGCTCAATTTCCTGGGACTCTGGCTGATAGCCCGGATCGGATTCTACCCCGCAGTCGGCATCGCCTTCATGACCGGCCTGCTGAACGTGATCCCTTACGTCGGACCTTGGATCGGCGGAGCGATCGGGACGCTCCTCGGAATCGTGCTCAAGTACAGCAGCGCGGCCGCGGTGGGAGCATACCCGGACTTCATGATTGTCATCGTCACCCTGCTCGCGGTCTTCATCTGCACGCAGCTGGTGGACAATTTCCTTTTCCAGCCTCTGATCTACTCTACAAGCATCAAATCCAGCCCGTTGGAAATCTTCATAGTGCTGCTTATGGCCGGCCACCTCGGCGGAATTGCGGGAATGCTCGTCGCGATTCCGGCCTACACGGTGATCAGAGTCATCGCCGCCAGCTTTTTCTCTGAATTCAAACCAATCCGCAGACTCATAGCAGCCACTGATGACGAACAATAATATTAATGAATATGAACAAGTTACTTAGAATGTTGGCAGCCTTTGCCGCCATCATCGCCGGATCCATGACAAGTGCTGACGCTCAGGAGGCATATTCACCTTCCGGCACCTACCAATTCGCAGTCAAGGACGGAAACGCCCTGTTTCTTGATGAATATCTCGCCTCGCCCGGAAGCGAGACGACTCTGAACGGCAACGAAAAGCCTTCGATCCTCTTTGTCTTCGGAGGCGGATTCAAGGGCGGGGAACGCAGCCATAAGGAATATATTCCTTGGTTCAAGATGCTCAACGACGAGGGCTACACCGTGCTGACCATCGACTATCGCCTTGGAATGAAAGGAGTCAAGACCAAAGGCGGGATCGGATCCGTGAAGCAGTTCTACCACTCGGTCAGAATCGCGAGCGAGGATCTGTTCAGCGCCACGAAGTACATCACCGACAACGCCGGAACGTTGAAGGTCAATCCGGACAATCTGGTGATCTGCGGTTCGTCGGCCGGCGCTATGACCGTGCTTGAGTCCGAATGGATGCTCTGCAACGGGAAGGCCACGGAAGCTCTTCCGGAAGGGTTCCGCTACGCCGGAGTGATGTCGTTCTCCGGAGCCATCCTGTCCCGGGAGGGTATGCCGAAATACTCACAGGCCCCGGCTCCGACGGCGTTTTTCCACGGCACCGCCGACAAGGTCGTGAACTACGGAAACATCCGCGTCTTCAACTGGGTGTTCGCCGGCACGGACAAGCTCGTCAGGATCTTCAAGAATAACGGTTATGTCTATAACGCTTTCCGGTTCAAAGACCACAGGCACGAGATCGCCGATTCGATGGTGGAGACCTTCGCCGACCAAATCCGCTTCTTGGAGACCAACATAACGAGAAAGGTCGCCAGAACTGTGGATTCCACAATCGACGACCCTGAAGCTCCGGCTCCGAGCGGCTCGGCGAACCGCAAGGAGATGTACGGAAATTAATTCTGAATATACTTACGATAGACTTCCGCGATTCTGCGGTATCCCTCTTCATTCGGATGCAGACCGTCCCTGAAGAGGGATTCGTCCAATGTGCCGTCCGCCTTCGTGAGTACCGACTTCACGTCCACGATGTCGTAATTCGTCAAGCTGCTCTCCTTGAGGAGCCTGTCCGCGGCGGCATTCACCTTGTCAACCCTGTCGATGGCCTTTCTGCGAGGATAGATGTGGACGACGTGGATGCGAGCCAGCGGCTGCTTCACACGGATATATTCAATAAGTCCCACCATTCCTTCGGCAATCGCTTCCTCCGTGCGGCTGTAGATGTCGTTCGTGCCGGCCATGACGAAAATGTGTTTGGCGGAGAATCCGTCCAGTTCCTCGTGCATCATGCGCCACATCATGTTCCCGAGACGGTCCCAGCCGTAGCCGCAGTTGACGACGTTGCGGTCAGCGAAAATGTCGTTCCAGGAATCCACTCCGGCGTGCCATGTTCTGTGACTCGGCTCACCGGACCAATAATGGGTTATGGAGTTGCCGATCATCACGATCTCCGGGTTCGGAGCGATGTTCCTTTCTCTGTAAAGCACCCTTGAATGCCTTTCGCTCCAGTCATAGAATGTGAAATCACGGCGTTGCCTCAGCGGTTTCAGAATGTCAGGGATGTCAGTCGTCGTGCCGAGAGCGTTGTAGATTGCCTCAAGCGTCGCGACCGTGTCGGCTTTCGCCCCATCCACGGCGATGAGATAGCCTGATTTCTTGCTTTCTTTCCTGCTGACAACCTTTACCGGGAAATCCGCCTTTCTCTGAAGAATGTTCCGGACCGCCTGTGCCGGTCTTGCGACGCTCTCGACCGGGACATTATAAAACGCGACCGCCTTCTCCACCGGCACCGGTTCGAAATGGAAATACGTTCCGCCGCCAGTTCCGATCTCCATCCATTTCACCTCGTTGTAAAGCGGCAGATAGAGTCTGAACTCGTTGCCGTTCTTGGCTGATTTCCCATAATCCACACGGAAAGAAAAGGTTATCGTGTCACCGGCAGCTGTTCCGAGGTCGTGAACCCCGTTCAGCAGATGGAACCCTCCATCGTTGTCGATGTCATAGAGATCCACACCATACGAGGCCATCTCGGTAGCTCCTTCAGGAATATTCCTGCCCTCAAGCACGTACCGGACAACGATCTCCGGCGCGTTGGTCCCGAAATCAATGTTTCCGCTGTCAAAACTCCAACAAGTCCCGAACGGTCCTTTCGGCTTCTCCGTCAAAGGATTATGCCACCCTGTCAATTCTGCCGCAGCACCGACAGAAAAAAGCAATGCCAGACAGCCTGCTGACACCGCACGTCTTACGATTTCCGAATATCTCATATTCATAATTTTTGATTATAGTCCTAACCAGCCAACCCTTAGAAGCTGTTTAAAAATAATTCCTCTTTTTTCTTAAGCGGCCTTTCCGGCCATTTTCATCTTTCTCATCGGTCACGTAGCTACGGCTACGCTCCCTCTTCCAAAGCCGAAACTGTCTCGAAAATTCCGCATAATAAAATTCGGGAACCATTTTTAAACAGCTTCTTAGTAATTCCTAAGAAGCCATAGTAATCCTTAATCTATACCCAACAAACGTCATCTATACCCAACAAACGTCAAAGGTAGTCATTTTTTCCAAAGAATCGTCTTCCTGGCAAACGGGTCTCCCAACACCATAGGGCAGACCGTGGCACCTAAAACACTAATTAGCAGCCGAATGCAACTTTTTCACAGTCTTGATTTCCACACCAGGCGTGTATGGTTAATCACTTATAATCAGGCAGATAACCGCCACGCGCAGAGAATCAACGAGATGCAACCACAATCTCTCGGGTGCTATCGGAATACGGTCCCGGAGAGATGCACACTGACATTACAATAGCGCCAGAAAAAAACACAAATGTGCAAAACGAATATTTCTACGATTATGAATTTAGTAAGCGTTAAAAAATAACTTGGTAAAGATTTGGCGGTATTTTCGAGGATAGAGTTCTTCTGGAAGAAGGAGCTTTATGATTTGCTTCCCGCTCGCAAGGAATGGCTTGCTGTAGCCCTTCTCCTCTATCTGCTGGAGCGCCGCATGAGGGTCAAGGTCGCGTTTGAGCTCGATGATATAGATGTCGAACACTATGTCTATCCTTCCACGAGACGTGTGATACTCCGTCTTCACGTACAGCCCCATCATCTTCAGCATTATTGACATCGTGTTCTGGAAATAGAGTTTCAAGTCGCCCTGTATCTCATAGTCGTTACAGGACAGGAAAGCCGTGAAGCGGTTCATAAAGCCCTCCACGTCACCCTTCTCGATATCTTCCACAAAACTGTACACCGAAAACTCCCCATCGGTCAATGCAGGAGCATAGAGCTGACTGAGCGAATTGAGAAAACCACTCTTCACCTCCTCGTTAGGATAATCAAGAGTGTAAGCATTGAAGCACTCGGATCCATCGATATGTCATTCAGGTTGTTAAGTCCACTGAAGACACTCATCTTCCCGAGCTTCGTCACCCCCGTCAGAAAAGCGAACCTGATGCACGCATCCCGTCCCTTGATGACGCTGTAGAACCCGTCCCCACCGCACCGGTTGAGTGCACATATTCTTTAAAATTTGCACTCATTGAGTGAAATGCCTATCTTTGCAAAAGAAAAACGCATAACAGTTTACAAAATGGTAGAAGAGTCTCTGTACGCTTATATGCGACTGCAACTGGAGCTGACAACCAGCACAATTCACCGCTATCTCTACGAGAAGGTGAACTGGAACGCCCGCATGGTGGCAATCACCGGTGCCAGAGGAGTCGGCAAATCGACTATGGTTCTGCAATACATAAAGGAACTGCCTTCAGAATGCAAAGTTCTGTATGTCTCCGCTGACCATACCTATTTTACTACGCATTCCATAGTGGAGGTGGCGGACGAATTCGCAAAGGAAGCCGGCAGGATTCTGGTAATAGACGAAATCCACAAATACCAGAACTGGTCCCGCGAACTCAAGCAGGTCTATGATACGCATCCTGACATGCGTGTCATCTTCACGGGTTCATCAGTGTTGGACGTTATGGAAGGGGTTGCTGATTTGAGCCGCAGAGTACTTCCGTACACACTATACGGACTGTCGTTCCGGGAGTATCTGTTTATGTTCCACGGCATAACGGCATCCAGATACGCATTGGAAGACATACTCGGCGGCAGGGCGCAAGTGAAAGGAGTGATTCATCCTTTGCCTCTATTCCATAAGTATCTTGCGGAGGGTTATTATCCGTTTGCCATTGAAGGTGATTTCCCGTTGAGGATGCAGAATGTCATAACCAAGACGATAGACTCCGACATCACTCAGTATTCAGATCTGAAGGCCTCCACGGCAAAAAAACTCAAGAAGATGCTCTCCGTCATCTCGACCCTTGCTCCGTATAAGCCCAACGCCGACAATCTCGCCTCCGAAATAGGAGTCAGCCGCAACAATATCCCAGACTACCTTGGACTTCTGGAAAGGGCGCAGCTGATAGGCCAGTTGAGGGATGACACCGGAGGGATGAGGGGACTCGGCAAAGTGGAGAAAGTTTACATCGACAATCCGAGTCTGATGTTTGTCCTGTCCGGAGGGAAGGCAGATGCCGGCAACATAAGGGAAACTTTCTTCTATAATCAGATGCGCGTGGAGAATGATGTAGTCGCGTCCAGGCTGTCCGATTTTCTCATAGACGGACACACATTCGAAGTAGGGGGCAGAAACAAGGGAAGAAAACAGACAGAGGGCATCCCTGACTCCTATGTCGTGAAAGATGACATAGAGTTCGCTTATGGCAATGTCATTCCACTGTGGGCGTTTGGACTCAATTATTGATTGCAGAAAACACGAAATTTTACATTTCAAAGGAAATCGGAAGATTCCCTTTGGGTTTGCAATGAATATTGGGAAAATATTCATAAATTTATAGCGACATATTAAAAACACATAACCATTATGGCAAAGATTATAGAATGCGTGCCCAATTTCAGCGAGGGGCGGGACAGGAATGTGATAGATCAGATCGTGAAGGCGATCGCTTCGGCTAAAGTGACCGTCGAAGGGAACGAGGTTGGCGTCAAGGTGCTTGACGTGGATCCGGGAGAGGCGACGAACAGGACAGTCGTGACCTTTGTGGGAAGCCCGGAGGCGGTGCTGGAGGCGGCTTTTCAAGGAGTCAAGTGTTCCGGAGAGGTGATCGACATGAGACATCACCACGGGGCGCACCCTCGGTCCGGGGCCTGCGATGTGCTGCCGCTTGTTCCGGTGGCTGAAACAACCCTGGAAGAATGTGCTGAACTGGCGCGAAGGCTGGCGAAGAGGATCTACGACGAACTTGGAATCCCTTGCTACTGCTACGAGGCGGCGGCGTTCAAGCCGGAAAGGAAGAACCTTGCGGTATGCCGGGCCGGGGAATATGAAGCCCTGCCGGAAAAGATCGCCGATCCTGACAAGGCACCGGATTTCGGACCGAAGGAATATAATGAAACTGTGGCGAAGAGCGGAGCCATCAACGTGGGAGCCAGAGACTTCCTCGTCGCTGTGAACTATAATCTGAACACCACCTCCACCCGCCGCGCCATGGCGATAGCGTTCGACGTGCGCGAGAAGGGACGCAAGATGCGGGAGGGCGGAAGCCTGACAGGAAAGGTGCTGAAGGACGAGAACGGCAGGGACCGCTGGCAGCCAGGCACACTCAAGGGATGCAAGGCTATCGGCTGGTACATCGATGAATACGGCATCGCACAGGTTTCGATGAACATCACAGACATCCAGGCGACGCCTCTTCACGTCGCCTACGAGGAAGTCTCCAGAGCCGCTGCGGCCAGAGGACTGAAAGTCACCGGAGCGGAGATTGTGGGACTGGTTCCGAAACGGGTCCTGATGGAGGCCGGAAAGTTTTACCTCGAGAAGCAGGAACGCTCCCTCGGGATCTCCGATGACGAGATAATGAAGATTGCCGTCAAGTCCATGAGCCTTGACGACCTGAAGCCGTTCAACCCACACGAGAAAGTCATTGAATATCTTATGGAAGACCCCGAGCAGATGGCCGCCAAGGAAAGGCTCATCAGAATGACGCTCAAGGGATTCGCCGAGGAGACGGCATCCGAATCCCCTGCCCCGGGCGGCGGATCGATTTCCGCCTACATGGGTGCCCTCGGAGCGGCTCTCGGCACGATGGTCGCCAATCTCTCAGCCCACAAGAGAGGCTGGGACGAGCGCTGGAAGGAGTTCTCCGACTGGGCCGAGAAGGGGCACGCCGTGATGCGGGAACTTGTAAGCCTTGTGGATGAGGACACTGCCGCGTTCGACAGGATCATGGCGGCGTTCGGACTTCCTAAAGGCACGGATGAGGAGAAGGCCGCACGTGCGCTGGCCATCGAGAAGGCCACACTTTATGCCACACAGGTGCCTCTGCGCACGATGAAGGCCTCATTCAAGGCCTTCGAGACCATAAGGGCCATGGCCGAGAACGGCAACCCTAACTCCGTCTCAGACGCCGGAGTCGGAGCCCTGGCGGCCCGCGGCGCTGTTCTCGGAGCGCAGCTCAACGTCAAAATCAACGCGGCTTCCCTGAACGACAAGGCCAAGGCCGCCGAGCTGGTGGCCGAAGCCGACGGAATCGCCGCTAAAGCAGTCGCCGAAGAGAAAGAGATTCTGGACATCGTAAATTCGAAGATAAATGGATAAGTTTCAAGAAGAGATTCTTGCGGGCATACCACAGGACAGGCTCCCGGAGCCGAAGCCCTATGACAAGACCATAAACCATGCCCCGAAGCGCAAGGACATTCTCACCTCTGAGGAAAAAGCGTTGGCACTGAAGAACGCCCTGAGATACTTTCCGGACAGGTTCCACGCCGAACTGGCTCCGGAGTTCGCCCGGGAACTGAAGGACTACGGCCGCATCTACATGTACCGCCTCCGCCCGTCCTACGACATCTACGCCAGGCCGATTGACGAATATCCTTGCCGTAGCCGTCAGGCCGCGGCCATCATGGCGATGATCCAGAACAATCTGGATCCAAGGGTGGCACAGCATCCTCACGAGCTGATAATCTACGGAGGGAACGGAGCCATATTCCAGAACTGGGCGCAGTACCGGCTGACGATGAAGTACTTGGCGGAGATGACAGACGAGCAGACGCTCTCGATGTACTCCGGCCACCCGATGGGGCTTTTCCCAAGCCATAAGGACGCTCCGAGGGTCGTCGTGACCAACGGAATGGTCATTCCGAACTATTCTAAACAGGATGACTGGGAGAGATTCAACGCTCTGGGAGTGTCGCAGTACGGCCAGATGACCGCAGGATCCTACATGTACATCGGTCCCCAGGGAATCGTGCACGGAACGACGATCACTGTGATGAATGCGGCACGCAAGCAGTTGAAGGCCAGAGGTGTCGCCGGGACGAGAGAGAATATGAAAGGTATGCTCTTCGTGACGGCCGGCCTTGGCGGAATGTCGGGTGCCCAGCCAAAAGCCGGAAACATCGCCGGAGTGGTGAGCGTCACCGCCGAGATCAATCCGCTGGCGGCACGCAAGCGTTACGACCAAGGCTGGGTCGATGAGCTGCACGAGAATCTGGACGAACTCATCCCGCGAATCCGCAAGGCTATGGAGAACAAGGAGACTGTTTCGCTGGCCTACATGGGCAACGTCGTGGATCTATGGGAGAGACTCGCTAAAGAGAATATTCCTGTGGATCTTGGCTCGGATCAGACTTCGCTCCACAATCCGTGGGCGGGTGGCTACTACCCTGTCGGGCAGTCATTCGAGGACTCCGTCAGGATGATGGCAGAGGAGCCGGAAAGATTCCGCGAGGCGGTAAAGGCATCGCTGCGAAGGCATGTCGTCGCAATCAACGAACTGTCATCCAAAGGGATGTACTTCTTTGACTATGGCAACGCCTTTCTGCTGGAATCCTCCAGAGCGGGAGCGGACATACTCAAGGCCGACGGCACGTTCCGCTTCCCTTCATACGTCCAGGACATCATGGGGCCGCTCTATTTCGACTACGGTTTCGGTCCCTTCCGTTGGGTCTGCATGAGCGAGAAGCCGGAAGACCTCGCCAAGTCAGACGAGATTGCCGTGAATATTCTTAAAAAGGAATTGGAGACTGCACCGGAAGAGATTCAGGGGCAGCTGAACGACAATATTCATTGGATAGAGGAAGCCGGCAGGAACAACCTCGTGGTAGGCTCGCAGGCCCGCATCCTCTACGCCGACTGCGAGGGCAGGACCAAGATCGCCCTTGCATTCAACGAGGCCATCCGCAAGGGAGAGATCTCCGCTCCGATTGTGCTTGGCCGCGACCATCACGACGTGTCCGGCACCGATTCTCCATTCCGCGAGACATCCAACATCTACGACGGCTCGAAGTTCACCGCAGACATGGCCATCCAGAACGTCATAGGTGACGCCTTCCGGGGAGCCACGTGGGTCTCTATCCACAACGGAGGCGGAGTCGGCTGGGGAGAGGTCATCAACGGAGGTTTCGGAATGGTGATCGACGGGTCGGAGGATTCTGACAGGCACATCACCAGGATGCTGTTCTGGGATGTGAACAACGGAATCGCCCGTCGCAGCTGGGCGCGCAACGAGGGAGCTGAACACGCCATCCTCAGGGAAATGGGCAGAACGCCTGAACTCCAAGTTACCATGCCGAACATTGCGGACGAAGACATTGTCAGAAAAGCGATTGAAAAACTATGACACACATCATATCACACGAACATCTGAGCCTTGAGAGGCTCAAGACCATACTCGAGAACCACGAAACGGTAGAACTCGGCCCGGAGGCCGTGGCTGCCATTGAGAAATGCCGCAAGTACCTGGACAGCAAGATGGAGGACATCGGACGTCCGGTCTATGGAGTGACCACCGGATTCGGCTCGCTGTGCAACGTCACCATCCCGGCCGACCAGCTTTCGCGGCTTCAGCACAATCTGGTGATGTCCCATGCCTGCGGAACCGGCGAGACGGTACGCCCGCAGATCGTGAGGCTGATGCTCCTGCTGAAAGCCCAGTCCCTGTCCTACGGCCATTCCGGAGCGCAATTGATCACTGTCCAAAGACTTCTGGACATGTTCAACAACGACATCCTGCCGGTTGTCTATCAGCAGGGTTCTCTGGGTGCGTCCGGAGACCTCGCTCCCCTCGCCCACCTCAGCCTTCCGCTCATTGGACTCGGAGAGGTTCTCTACAAAGGCAAGATCCGCCCGAGCAAGGAGGTCTGGGACGAAATGGGTTGGAAGCCGATCAGCCTTCAGTCCAAGGAGGGTCTCGCCCTTCTGAACGGAACGCAGTTCATGAGCGCGCACGCCATCTGGTCCCTGATCCAGTGCCACAGGCTTTCCGAATGGGCCGACAGGATCGGGGCGATGTCCCTTGAGGCCTACGACGGCCGCATAGAGCCGTTCCTGCCTCTGACGCACCAGCTTCGCCCACACAAGGGACAAATCGACACGGCGGCCAGGTTCATGACTCTGCTGGAGGGAAGTGAGCTGATCAAGAACCACAAGGAACACGTTCAGGATCCATATTCATTCCGCTGTATCCCTCAGGTTCACGGAGCTGTCAAGGACAACATCCGCTACGTGGAGTCGGTGATCGAGAACGAAATCAACAGCGCGACGGACAACCCGAACGTCTTCCCGGACGAGGATATGATCATCTCCGCCGGCAATTTCCACGGGGAGCCTATCGCCATCCCGATGGACACGTTGGCAATCGCCATGTCCGAACTCGCGAACATCTCTGAAAGAAGAATTTACAGATTGATTTCCGGTCAGCGAGGTCTGCCGAAATTCTTGGTGGCCACTCCGGGTCTCAACAGCGGATTCATGATCCCTCAGTACACGGCGGCCTCGATCGTAAGCCAGAACAAGGGTCTATGCTGGCCCGCGTCAGTGGATTCCATACCGTCCTCACAGGGTCAGGAGGATCACGTAAGCATGGGTTCGAATGCCGCCACTAAACTTGTGCGTGTCGTTGACAATTGCGAGGAAGTGCTTGCCATCGAACTGTTCAACGCAGCTCAGGCGCTCGATTTCAGACACCAAATGGCCGGCAACAAATCTTCGGAAGGCATCGAAGGCATATTCAATGACTACCGCAAGGTCGTGCCTTTCATCAGTGATGATGTCTATATGCACCCGCTCATCCAGAAATCAATCGAGTTCATAAGATGACCATAATCACCAACATCGGCGAACTGGTCGGAATCGTCCCCAAAAGTGTAACGCGCAAGCTGGGCGCCGAAATGGACGAGGTCGGATCCTTGAAGAACGCTTTCCTCACAATAGAGGGCGGACGAATCTCAGGTTTCGGGAATATGTCCGAGCGTCCGGCAGCCGGCACGCAGGATGAAGTGATTGACGCCGGAGGCGGCATGGTGATGCCGACCTTCTGCGACTCCCACACCCACATCTGCTACGCCGGAACCAGAGAGAGGGAGTTCATCGACAAGATCAACGGTCTGAGCTACGAGGAGATAGCCGCCCGTGGAGGCGGAATCCTCAACTCCGCCGACCGGCTCCACCGCACGAGCGAAGAGGAATTATATTCACAGACAATGGGACGCGTCCGGGAAATGATCGCCAAGGGTACCGGCGCGATCGAGATAAAGAGCGGCTACGGTCTGACTACGGAGGACGAGCTGAAGATGCTTCGGGTAATCCGCCGCGTCAAAAGCGAATCCCCTGCCACCATCAAGGCGACCTTCCTCGGGGCGCACGCCGTCGGCAGAGCCTTCAAAGGTCGGCAGAATGAATATGTCAACCTCGTCTGCGAGGAGATGATTCCAGCCGTCGCCGCCGAATGTTTGGCCGAATATGTCGATGTGTTCTGTGACGAGGGGTTCTTCACGGTTGCCGAAACGGACAGAATCCTTTCCGCCGGAGAGCGTTACGGCCTCATACCGAAAATCCACGCCAACGAGCTGGCCTGTTCCGGAGGCGTGCAGGTGGCCGTGAGCCACAACGCGCTTTCAGTCGATCATCTTGAGCGCACCACGGACGCAGAGATCGAGGCTCTAAGGAACTCACGCACGATGCCGACGATGCTTCCCGGCTCATCATTCTTCCTCGGAATCCCTTACGGCAGGGCAAAGGAATATGTCAGCGCGGGTCTCGGCATAGCTCTCGCCTCGGACTACAACCCGGGTTCCTCCCCTTCCGGTGACATGCGTTTCGTGATGGCCCTCGGCTGCATCAGAATGCGCCTCACCCCTGCCCAGTCATTCAACGCATGCACCATCAACTCCGCCTATGCGATGGGTGTCTCGAAGGAGTTGGGGTCGATCACGCCAGGCAAGCTCGCCAACCTGATCGTCACAAAGCCCGTCCCGTCCCTCGCCTTCATCCCGTACTGCCACCAGACCCCGTTCATCGCCAAGGTGCTGCTTAACGGCCGCATGACAAACGCATAACAAACTGAAGATATCATGTGACACAGTTCCTGATTTTCATGAAAAAAATCGGGAACTGTGTCACAAATTTCAAGAATACGGTGGTAGCCGAATGAGAGTTGTCACCTCAGCGGTCAAAACAGGAGACCTATTCCCACTCTATGGTTGCGGGCGGTTTGGATGAGATGTCATAGACTACTCGGTTGACTCCCTTGACCTTGTTTATGATGTCGTTGCTGACCTGAGCGAGGAAATCGTACGGGAAATGGAACCAGTCGGCGGTCATCGCGTCGGTGGAGACCACAGCGCGCAGGGCGACTGGATTCTCGTAGGTGCGCTCGTCTCCCATCACGCCCACGCTCTTGATAGGCAGCAAGATGACCCCTGCCTGCCAGATGGCGTCGTAAAGGTTCGCTGCCTCTATGCGAGGATCCGAAGCGGACGGAAGGTGAAGGGCGGAGCAATCATATTCACGCAATCCTTTGATGAATATGTCGTCGGCCTCGCGGAGAACGTTCAGCTTCTCTTCGGTGATGTCGCCGATGATGCGGATGGCGAGTGACGGCCCCGGGAAAGGATGCCGTCCCACAAGTTCCTCCTTGATGCCGAGGGCGCGGCCCACCCTGCGAACCTCGTCCTTGAACAGGGAGCGCAGCGGTTCCACGATCTTGAGGTTCATCTTCTCCGGAAGGCCACCCACATTGTGGTGGGACTTGATCTTGGAGGCGATCCCCTCGATGCCGGCGGACTCGATCACGTCAGGGTAGATGGTTCCCTGAGCGAGCCAGCGGGCGTTCTCGATCGTGCGGGCATACTTGTCGAAAGTCTCGACGAAGAGCCTTCCGATGATCTTTCTCTTTGTCTCAGGCTCTGTCACCCCGGCGAGCGCGTCAAGGAACTCCTTGGACGCGTCGGCGCCGATGACATTGAGATCCATGTCCTTGTAGGAGGCAAGGACATCCTCATATTCATTCTTCCTCAACAGACCGTTGTTGACGAATATACAGGTGAGGTTGTGGCCGATGGCCTTGTTCAGCAGCACGCCGGCGACCGTCGAATCAACTCCGCCGCTCAGGCCGAGAATGACTTTCCCGTCTCCGATCTGCTCCCTGAGGCTGGCGACGGTCGTCTCGATGAACGAGGCCGGAGTCCAGTCACCCTTGCAGCCGCATATTCCCAAAGCGAAATTGCCGAGAATCTTCGTGCCTTCGGTCGTGTGGAACACCTCAGGATGGAACTGCACGGCATAAGTCTGCTCGCCTTTGATGTGGAAGGCGGCGTTGGCGACGCTCTCGGTCGAGGCTATCACTTCAGCTCCCTCCGGGAGACGTGAGATTGTGTCCCCATGCGACATCCAGACCTGCGAATGAGCCGAAACTCCTTTAAGCAAAGGGGATTCATGGTCAACGACATTCATCATCGCGCGGCCATATTCACGAGCCAATGAGCCGAGCACCTCGCCGCCGAACTTGTGGGCGAGATACTGCGCGCCGTAGCAGATTCCCAGAAGAGGGAATCGTCCTTTTATGCCGCCCAGGTCGATCTGCGGGGCGTTCTTGTCCCGCACCGAGCATGGGCTTCCGGAGAGAATGACTCCTTTGACGGTCTCATCCAGCGCCGGAACCTTGTTGAACGGATAGATTTCGCAGTAAACGTTCAGTTCGCGGAGCCTGCGCCCGATGAGCTGCGTGACCTGCGAACCGAAATCCAGAATGATGATTTTTTCTGCCATAGACGGACGGGGAATATTTAGACTCCAAAATTAATCCATTTTTCGCAATGCGGCAAGAAATCGCATGGGATCTACAGTAGAAAGTTTCGAACTGTTTGTCATAAATCCACACTCTCGAAAGAGATGGCGAAGCCGCCTCCCGTGACGGATTTCTGCTTGAACACGGTCGTGTTCTTACACTTCATTGTACTGATTGAACAGGCCTGAGGATTCGTTTCATAGTCGGCATCCGGAGCATCCGCATAGATGGTCGCAATGTAGTTTTTTCCCGGCTCCAGAAAGTCGAACCTTATCACGGACTCGTGAGGTTTCTCTCCGGTCACATTGCCGACGAACCATTTGCCGGAATCCTTGGCTTTACGCGCGACCGTGATGTACTCACCTGGTTCCGCCTCCAGATAGCGACTCTCAGACCAGTCAAGGGCGACATCCTTGATGAACTGGAAGGCGTCCGGGAAACGTTCGTAGTTTTCAGGAAGGTCAGCCGCCATCTGGATAGGGGACGACATGACCACATATATTCCCAACTGGTTGGATATGGTGCAATTCGCATGAGACTTGTTGTTTGGATTGATCTTTGAGATGTCCATCTCGAAGATTCCCGGTGTGTAGTCCATAGGGCCGCCGATAAGCCTTGTGAACGGAAGCACAGAGACATGGAAAGGTTTTGATCCACCGAAAGCTTGATACTCAGTGCCTCTCGCAGACTCATTGCCGATCAGATTCGGATAAGTGCGGCAAAGTCCGGTCGGACGGACAGCCTCATGGGCATTCACCATGATGTGATAGTCCGCGGCTTTCTTCAGCGCATACATATAATGGTTGACCATCCATTGGTTATAGTGGTTGTTACCTTTTTGGATGATGTTTCCCACATAGCCGGACTTGACAGCGTCGTAACCATGCGCCCTCATGAATTTATAGGCCGTGTCAAGCTGGCGTTCATAGTTGCGCGGCGAAGCTGATGTCTCATGATGCATGATCATCCTCACACCTTTCTCCTTGGCATATTTTTCAATTCCTTCGACATCGAAATCAGGGTAAGGAGTGACAAAATCAAACACATCATCTTTCATGTGACCGAACCAGTCCTCCCAACCTATGTTCCATCCTTCGACAAGAACCCCGTCAAATCCGTTGGCGGCGGCGAAATCAATGTATTTTTTCACGTTGTCCGTATTTGCTCCATGCTTTCCGTTCGGACGGACTTTGGAAAGGTCATCCGTGGCAAGATGAACGCTTTGCAGGTCGCTTGTGTACGCCCATGAACTCTTCCCGGTAATCATCTCCCACCAGACACCGACATATTTGCATGGATGAATCCATGATGTATCCTCAATCTTGCATGGCTCGTTAAGATTCAAGGTGATACGCGAGGCAAGGATGTCACGTGCATCATCAGAGACTATGACTGTTCTCCAAGGTGTTGAGCAAGGTGTCTGCATGTAAGCTTTCTCTCCAGTCGGAGAAGGCGTCAGATGAGCATGGAACACCATCTTGCCGTCATCCAGATCAAGATGCATGGCAGGATAGTTCACCAAGGCAGCCTCATGAATATTCACATACAAGCCGTCATCCGTCTTCATCTGAAGGGCGGTTTGAACTCCGGTCATGGAGAATGAAGTCTGAGAGAGATTGCCGGTTATCGAAGACTCCATGAGACCGCGAATCTCCGAAAGTCTGGACCTGTTGTAGTCATACTCCTGAGTGTCATAATCACCTGGAATCCACCATGCCGTATGGTCTCCGGTCATGGCGAAATCGGTCAATTCGTCATTGATTACAAAATACACAAGATTGTTTTGGTCCGGAAATTCATACCGGAATCCAAGGCCATCGTCAAAGAGCCGGAATCTCACAAGCATATACCGGTCGCTTGAAGTCTGCCTCAAAGTGACGGTCAACTCGTTGAAATGATTTCTTATGACACTTTCCTCTCCCCAGACCGGAGACCATGTCTCATCAACAGTCTTTCTGGCGACATCAGTAATTTCAAACCAGTCGTAAAGGCCACTGTCCGAAAGTTTGAATCCAAGCCGGCTCCAATCAACGACAGTTTTGCCTTTATATTCAAGCTTATAAAATGGTTTATCTCCATCTTGAAGATAAAATCCAAGCTTCAAATCCCCGTTTGGAGACATCAACGTCTCAGCATTTTCCGTAGTCCGCCCAAGGGTGGAGCCAAACGGTGCGTCGGCAAAGGAAGTCACGCCACAGAACATGATGGCTGAACAAATCAAGAATACCAATCTTCTCATATTAACAATTACTTAACGATAAATATCTCACATAAGCCCTACCGCTCCCCAAAGGTGTCGGGCATAGGTGTAGCCGGAGATGTCATAGATGCGCGCATGCATGGCCATCGATTTGCGGAACCGGTCAAAATCCTTTGCGGAAGGCTCGCACCACTGAACCTCGCTCAAAGCGGCCAGACGCGGGAGCAGCATGTACTCCACATGCCTCCATACACCGATCACATCGGTCCACAGATTACCCTGAACACCGAGCACGTGTTCCGACTCCAGGACATCCATACCATCCGTCGGGTCAAATGAATATACTTTCTCGATGGTGACAGTCCCGGCGAACGCACGAGGCTCCCGCTCCACATCCAAGGACTGGCGGTAATCCAAATAACAATGGCTGACCGGAGCCATGATCACATCGAACCCACGTTTCGAGGCCTCCAGACCGGTCTTCACCCCACGCCAGGACATCACTACTGCCCCTTTGTCCAAATTCCCGTCCAAAATCTCATCCCATCCGATGATCCGGCGACCTTTTGAATTCAGATATTTCTGGACACGATTTATGAAATAAACCTGAAGGTACTGTCCGTTGGTATAGCGATCATCCGAGACAATGCGCTCCGTCTCCATCCTTCGCAGACAATCCGGGCATTCGTACCAACGATCCTTGATGCACTCATCACCACCGATGTGAATGAACTCGGACGGAAATATCTCCATCACCTCGTCCAGCACATCCTCGATGAACATGAACGTGCTGTCACGCCCTGCACACAACGCATCCTTAGCCAACCCCTTGCCACGCGGCCCGACGACACGGATCACCTCATAGGGTCCTTTGGTGCATCCAAGATTCGGATAGGCGGCAAGCGCGGCGGTCATGTGGCTCGGCATGTCAATCTCGGGAACAACCGTGATTCCAAGGCTGTCGGCATACCTGACCACATCCATCGCATCTTCCTGAGAATAAAACCCATCGTAGAGCACTTCACCAGGGACTCTCGGATCATCCTCCAAAACCGCACCGCAGTCATGCGCCCCGATTTCGGTCAGACGTGGATATTTCTTTATCTCAAGACGCCATGCATGGTCATCCGTGAGATGCCAATGAAAGCGGTTCACCTTGTAAAGAGCCAGAATGTCAAGGTATTCCTTTATCTGTTCAACCGTGAAAAAATGTCTGGCACAGTCAAGATGAACGCCCCTATAACGGAATCTCGGCTTATCATGAATCCGGACACAAGGAATGTTCCAATCCTCAGACGGAGCCGGCTTGGAGCCGAAGACAGCCACCGGCATCATCTGCCTGAGACTCTGAATGGCATAAAGGAATCCCGATCTCGAAGATGCGCGGACCCTCACCTCCTCATGAGTGACGACTAATGAATATTCCTCCGGTGACATGTCGATGTCCGTCATGAAACTCACCGTTCCTTTACGAGGCTTTGGAACCAAACGGCTTTTCTTTCCGCTGATTACGGACAAGTGTTCTGCCAATCCTCTTGCAGCATAGGCAGCCTCGCAATCCGGATCGACATAAAACGATGCTCCGGCGACATTGAAAGACCCTTCCGACAGAATGACTGACGCAGGCATAGGAATAATGTCCATCTCCCAGGCAAGCAGGCTCAAGCCCGTGGCAAGCATAAGGAACAATGATAGTATTGACGCTTTCATATTCATTCGGAAAAGGGCGGCCACCGTCCAACTTGGTGGCACACCCCGCACTCATGTGTAAAAACAGTATTATTTCCAGAATGTTATTCCGCTTATGTCGGTGTCTGCAGCATACTTGCCAATCAGGTAGTCAGCGGCGTTGGCTTCAGTCAGCGCCACCGGATTGACAAGATCGGTGGCGTAGTCCTTGGCGAACTCACCCTTTGCCTTGACAGAAGTGAATTTGGCATCCTTGTTCTGAATATTCCCGACAACAACACCGGCAGTGTAAGCGATGCTCTTTGAAGCGTCCAGAGGATTCTTGTCACCATAATACTTGGAGGCCACCTTGGCGTTGACTGAGCAATCCGAGAACAAGGCGACCTTTGTGAAGCCGACCAAACCGCCGACAGCGCCCTGCATCAGATCAACCACGGTGCCGTTCACCTCACAATTCTTGAACTCGTCCGGATGTGCTGACTCGACCGGCTCGACATAACCGGCGATACCTCCGACTCTGGCCACTGCATAGATGTTGGTGCCAGTGTTGTTGTTCTCGCAGTTGTTGATTAGCTTGCCGGTGAATTTACAACCGTCAACGATGTTGCCGCCGGCTGTCTGTCCGACGATTCCGCCATCCCTCAGACCCTTGAGGTTCAGCGTTCCGCTGACCTCGCAGCCAATAATGCTTATAGAGAAGTCACCCTTGGCGGCGTAAGGCTGGCCGGCTGCCACTCTTACGGAATAGCCTACAATACCACCCATCCTCGGAGAGGTGGAGGTGTTGTTGTTCGTACGGCTTTCTCCGGACATGGTCCCTTCAAACTTGCATCCTTTGATGACAGTGTTCATCTCCGTGCATCCGGCAGCGGCCACAATGCCACCGAATGACATGAAACCAGCGCTCGTTGTGTGCTTAAGATTGACGGTTCCCTTGTAAATGACATTCTCGATGACACCTCCATTGATCAAAGCCGCCAGGGTGCCGTACAGCGTACCTCCAGCCTTGCCGGTCTCGACGATGTCAATGGCACATGATGAATCGAAGACAATGTTCCTGACAGTCCCCTTGTAAATCGCACCGAAGAATCCGCAGGTTGAGTTGCATTTCTCGTCGTTGATCTTAAAGTTCTTGATGGAGTGGTTCTGGCCATCGAATATTCCTGACCATCCCTCCATGCAGCCAAGGTTGGCGGCTGTCCTTGCGATGTCCGCATCACAGATAGGGATCCATTCGTTGACAGTACCCGAGCCGGAGCAGTCAATGTCTGCCAGTAGTTTGACGACGCCGTCCTTGTCCATGAACTTTGCATAGTCCGGTTCCTCGCCATTAGAGACTTTCTGGAATTCAAGAAGTTCGTTATAGTTCCTGATTCCGTGAGGCGCTTCCTGAGCCACGGTCAATGTCTGAACGGTGACATCACCGGCCTTGACAAGGACTTTCGCAGTACGCGCCTCAAGTCCAGTGTTCTCATCGACCTTGAACACGAATGTAGTGGTGACGGATTTCGTCTCGACAAGGTGAATCCACGACTCGGAGAAACTTACGGAACATGCGACATTGTAGGTGATCGGATGTTCGAACTGTCCTCCTTCCACAGACACCGCGACATCAGCCTCGCTGCTGAAAGTCTCGTCATTGGAGAAACTTATAGTCTTGATGGAAGTACGTCCCGTTCCGTTGTCAGCGAAGACAAGCAGCTTGGCCGAGGAACTCTCCTGAGGAGCCGTAACCTTCACTACACCCTCTGACACCGAGGCAGGAACAATTTCTGCCAGATAGCTTCCGCTGACCATATAGTCCACAACTGTCTTGGATGTGGCGTTGGTCACCGTATAGGGAAGCTCGACGGTGGAACCGTTGACAATCTTCTGGCTGTCAGTCTTGATGTTCAAAGAGAACGCGGCCTCAAGCATGAGTGTGAACTCACGTCCGTCGGATAGTTTGAATGTGACATCAGTGTCCGTGATCTTTATGTCAGAGAAGAAAGAATCCCCTTGATCGCCTTTGTCGCCTTTGTCACCTTTGTCACCATTGCTTCCGGCATCACCTTTCTTCCCGTTCAGAATGGTCACAGCCTTACCGTTCGTGAATGTGAACGTGTAGCCGGATCCATCCGACAACTCCTCATAAGAAAGGATGTAATAACCTTTCTGAGTCGCTTCCTGAATAGCTTCGACGGCCGCTTTCAGGTCAACCTCAATCTTGTCAACCCGGTTCTCGATCTCATCGACGCGGTCTGTCAATTCCTTGTTGCAGCCGACAAGCGCGGCGCACAGCGCCATAGCGGCGCATAGAAAAAATCTTTTCATGATGAACTAATTTGATTAAACAGTTTTATGTTATAATATGTCAAGTTCATGGGCGATGCGGCATGACGTTGCGTAGGCATCCCCTTTTTTTGGATGATCCAGTTTGAAAGAAGGTTCTCCCCATGAGAGTTCATATTCACGAATCTTGGAGTCAAACGCCAGAGAATCAAACAGAGAACGGGTCTCCACATTCTCAAGAGTCTCTTTCCAGAACATCTCCCAACGACCCTGATAGTAGGATGAGACCATGCCGCTCCATTGTCTGTTGGCATAGTCGGTAAGCTGGCCGGTTCCACCCCAGCTGGTGATGATAAGTCTTGCGCATTTCTCGTAATAGTCCTTTTCCGCATCAGTGTCACCCCAGCCCCGCGCCTGATCGAGCCAGTCTTTCAATGAAAACGTGCTGTGACATGCGAGAAGAGCGTCCCAATCTGAATATAACTTCCTCATCCTGACAATGCGCTCCTTCATGCCTTCGACATCTCCCGCCTTGCAAGCCTTCGTATAGGCTTCCCTCTCAGGGACGAAAGCCAACTTCAGGACTTCGCTGCCGACATTCACGATGTCAAACTTGTAGGTGTCACGTTCAGACGGGCTGGCAAGAAGTTCCTTCCAAACGGAAGCGATCTGACTGTAGGAATATGGCACGTCAGCCAGTGTGGTCCATCTCCAGTGTCCTTCAAAGCAAGGGTGGAGGCATGGAACCGGACATATTCCAGAATATGTCGCACCGCCTGTGTAAATCTCATCCGTCAGGAGTCGCCATGCGTCACGACAGTGCTGGTTCTCGCTTCCGAAACGTCTGTCGGCAAGATTCGCGACCCATGCGCTGTCCGAAACTGTCCCTGTCCATGCCTTGTCGAAGAGGAACTCGTACATGAACTGGCTGACTCCAAGTCCCTCCGGAGTGCCGCCAAGTCCAAGGAGATTGTCTCCACCCGTGGCAAACACGCGCTCTATCTTTTCACTGAGATCATGGAAATCCCCGCTAAGGTTGGTGTTGCCACCGAAGTTGCCAAGGAAACAGAAGAAATACGGCTGACCATAGAAATTCTCGTTCATGGAATAGATTTCCGCTTCGTCGCAGAAATAGTCCAGCATCGCAACTCTCCCTTGCGGAACTGCTTTCAGATAGGCTTCCACATTACGCGGAGGCCAATGTTCCTTGTCGTGATAGAGCGGCCACCCGACCTGAAGCCAGACAGCCTCCGGATCAGCCTCAGCCAGAGTACCATATACATGCCCGGCGATTTTAGCCAAGATTTCCGGATCCCACTCATCGCCGTCAACCTCGTCAAAGAAATGAACCTCATTGAATATATCCAATCCGTATATGTGGCTCGTCCCGTACAACCTCTCCTGTTCCTCAAGAAAGACTTTCTGGATCTTGCCGAACAGAGTATCCTCCGGATCAAGGAACCAGCATCCGTATTCAGGCTCGAAACCGTCCCACATGGTGACCTCCTTGACATTGGCTTCCGGATGGAGTTCAGCGAAACCAGCGGGGACATGGCCGTTGAACGCCGGCAGAACCGGTTTCATGCCAAGTTCCCTTTCTCTTTCCAGAATCCTTTTCTGAAGGATCTCCTGGCTGTCTATCCATTTTTGAGGAAGCGGCCCCATCCACCCGTCGATGTCCATAAGTCTGTTCCACGGCAGAAAAACCGGCCCGGTGAAAGACTCGCGGATTCTCTCCGGCGCCACACCGAAGCGTTCCCACACTTTCATCATCGTGGCTTCCTGTCCTGTTATGTTGAGAGGCATCGTGACACCGTTCAGAGCCATCCAATCTATCATCCGTTCCCATTCCTTCCAGCCCCAGTAAGGCATCGTGTAGCCGTAGGTGCAGTAGTTCAGGAAGAAGCGCTCCTTCGCCCTGGCTTCAGAGCGGATCTTCTCCGTCACCATCGGAAGTGTGTCAGGAAGCTCAACCGGATCTTTGGCGTACCAAGACACAGTTGTCAGGCAGAAGTTCTTAAGGTAGTGATTCAGACCCACTGCCATTGAATTGGCATTGTTTCCTCTCACGACTATCTTTTTTCCGACAGACTCCAGCTCAAAGACATCTGAAGTGTCGTTGGTTTGCTCAAAGCTCAGTGAAGATACGATCTTTGGGACGACCCTTTCAGCCAGCATCATGGCCTTGCGTTCCTCCTGATTCACAGAGCACGAGCAGAGCAGCACAACAGCCGCGAATAATAATCCTTTGTTTTTCATACTGTCAAAATCCGTAGTTTTGTGTCATTTTCGGCATCTGGCGCAACCATGCGGTTGAGATCGGGTAGAAATAGTCCCGGTCCGTGAACACAGCCGGAGAGAGGGCGATCTCGTCGTCCACCCTGTTGTAGGAGTTCTCATAATCCGCAGCCGAACATTCAAGGGACCAGTTTCCGGACGGAAAATCGTCCTTGGCGGTCATCCAGCGACATGCGTCATAGTAAGAGATCGGTTCCATGGCGAACTCCACCTGACGCTCATGACGGATCAGTGTCCTCAGCAGTTCTTTGTCCCCGATGACCTCAGGGTAAGCCACTTCCAGATTATTGAGCCCGGAACGGCCACGCACCTCATTGACATACCTCAAAGCGGAAGCCTCGTCCCTGTCCGGACTCTCGTTGCATGCCTCAGCGTAGCCAAGGTACATCTCGGCGAGACGGAACTCGGGGTACACCGACTTGAGCTGCGTGTAGTCGGACTCCGTCTCAAGGGATGTGTCCGCTTTGTAGTTTTTCCTCCAGGCGTAACCCACACGGCAGTACTGCCCGACGGAGCTGTAACGTGAAGATGACTCTTCGCTGTCATAGGTGGTGAAACGCCCGCCCTTTCTGGCCTTGAACGAGGCGGAGCCTATCGCCTCCTCGTTCGTGTTGTTCTGATCCGGCCAGTAGAACCCATTAGGAACCACGCATGCGTAGAACCTTGGTTCCCTGCCCACACAGGATTTGTGAGCCTTGAATACCGGAGCCCAATCCGCATCCAATGGCTGAGAATAGTCCTCAATCCATCCATCGGACATGTAGCCGGAAGCATTGTCGATGAGCGGACGTGAATAGTCATTGCCGTTACCGTCCTTTTCATAGCCCGTGACAGGGTAACGTCCAGACTCCCACATGGCATAGCTGTCCACCATCCTCAAGGACGGACATATTCCAGAATAGGCATACTTGCCGAAATTCTTAGGAACCTGCATCGCCACAATCGCACCGGCACCGCCAAGGTCGGAGTGGCTGGCGACGGAATATTCATTACCGGTCCTCACCCACCATCCCCAGATTGTCTCTTCGTTCCATGCGTCAAAGAAGACCTTCTGGTAGGAAGCGGCCGCATCCTTGAATGCGTCTCCGGTCTGCGTCGAGCGACAGAGGCTGTACAATCCCATGTCCATCACGGCCTTGCATGCGTCGGCAGCTTTCCTCCACTTCGTTTGGTCGGGTTCTTGAGGGAACAGGAACTGACCGGACAGGTTTCTCAAGCCCTTGTAAAGGTCGCAGCCGTTGAACAGCGGCGAGGCCGCCATCAGCAGCACACGGGCTTTCAATGCCAGAGCGGCCCCTTTCGTGGCACGACCCTGCCATCTTTCCACACTTTCAGTTGTTGACGCGAGTGTGGCTGGAAGGTTTTCCGCAGCCTTGTCCAACTCAGAAACTATCCAGGCCACATTCTCGTCAACGGTGTTCCTGTCCAACATGGACACATCGGAGCCGTCATCATACAAAGAATCGCCAAGAATGACGACGGGGCCATACTGCCGGAACAGGAAATAGTAAAGATAAGCCCTGAGAAAACGGGCCTCCGCCCTCATGTACTCCCTTGTGGCCGGGGTATCGTTCTGATCCAGATCGATATATTCCAGAAATATCGTGCACTGGCGGATGCCATCATAATAATCCTTCCAATAGTCGTAGTAAGCCTCATGACTGTCCGACATGGTCGCGGCCGAGTAATCGCCGGAACGGAAGAATTCGTACTTCCCTTTTGCGTACCAAGAGAATCTTGCTTGTCCGGAGCGGGCCACAACATAACCGGAACCTCCGACCGGATCCTCTTCCAAAGGGATGTAATTGTAAATGTGCGCCAGATAGCCACGGACAGTCTCCTTCTGGCTGAACACGTCCTCAAGATTTGCTTGATCGACCAAGTCCGCATCCAGAAACGAGCCGCAGGATGTCAAGAACGCCGCCGTCATGGCACAAAGCAGTATTATTCGATTCATTGTCATCATCTTTAGAATTTCACGTTAAGCCCCAAAACATAAGATGAGGTCATCGGATAGGCAGATCCGTCCGAGGTGCCCAGTTCAGGATCCCACAATCTGAACTTCGACAATGTCAACGGGTTGCCCGCATTGGCGAAGACCCTGAAACGTCCAAGGAAAGAATAGCCTACCTCCACGTCGCGCACCCGCAGGAAACTCATGTCCCTAAGCCACCATGTTGAGGCCTGCGAATTGTTAGGGCTTCCGCTCAGGTACATTCTCGGGTACTTGGCGCCCATGTTCTCGCTTGTCCATCTGTTTTGAGCCACATCCTTGTAAACCTGTCCCTGAAAGAAAGCATTCTCCGCTCCGCCCTTGAGACTCGTGCCGGAAAGCAGCCTCGTGACATTGGCGAATCCGGAGCATCCGACAGAGAGATCCAGACTGCCGAAATGGGCGCGGAAACCAAAACCATAGCAGATTTCAGGCATGGTGGAATGGCCGATGGCCGTGACATCACGGTAATCCACAATCCCGTCATCGTTCAGATCCTTGTAGCGAATGTCACCGACGTTCACCTGGCCGAACATTTGCTTGGGGGAGGATCTGATCTCATCTTCGCTGCCGAACAGTCCCTCGGCCACAAGACCGAACTGCTGGCCGTAAGGATGGCCGACAGCGTTCATGTAGCTTTCCGGCTGCTCCGGCTTTCCGTCAGCAAGAACCTTGCTTCTGCCATACATGAAAGTGCCGAAAACCTCGACTCCGGAATTCCTGCCGAAATCACGGCGGAAAGCGGCGGACAGCTCAAAGCCATGACTGTCCATCTCACCGATGTTGATGTAGTTGTTCTTCAATCCGGAAACCGAAGGGGATTTCTCATCATAAATGAATATCCCGGTGCGGCGGTCGGTGTAGAACTCCGCGGAAAGAGACAGGCAGTCAAACAACTGCACATCAAGGGCGATGTCCGATTTCACAGACTTTTCCATCCCGAGACCGGAATAGCCATGATACTGTGTGGAGATTCCGTTCGGGGAATATTGTCCGGTCGTACCGAAAGTCGCACCTGAAGCATAGGTGTCCAATGTGTTGTTGAACACATACCTTCTGCTGTACGATCCGGTATGATCACTTCCGTTAATTCCATAGGAAGCCCTGACTCTCAAGAGGTTCACAAAACTTTTTACACTGTTCCAAAAAGGCTCATCGCTCACGGTATAACCAATCGCGGCCGAAGGGTAGAACCCATAACGGAAGCCTTTCTCAAAATTGTCCGAACCGCTGTAGGAAGCGGCGAGATCAACGAACCAGCGGTTCTTGAAACCATAGCTAAGACGACCTCCAACGCCAAGATGCTTGTAGGGGTAGGAATATAACCATGAGACCGGAACATTCTCAGTCCTGTACCTCAGGTCGGACTGTACCGACACGCCAAGAGCATGATCACCAAAAATCCTGTCATAGGTGACGGCCGGTTCAAGGGTTATGATGGTGTTGCTTGTCACCGACTTGCTGAGAGTAAGATAGTTCGAGCCGTTATTCTTGGCATTGAGGTTCAATGTTCCGTCCGAATTGTACGGATCGTCCATATTGATGTAGTAGTAGAGCGGATTACGGTACCGCGACAATGAGTTTCCGTTCACGACAGCCCACATGAAGTTCACTTTCGCTCCGAGGCCTTCAACTACAAGAGAGGAAAGATCCTGGATAAGGGTTATGTGCGACTGGGCATACATGGTCGAGGCCCTCTTGTAGCCTTTGGAATTGATTTCATTATAAGGATTGACCGTGCCGTAGTCCTTTGGTTCGGAGAGGGTGCCGTCCGAGAATCTCACCGGAGTCGCCACCGGGGTGCATGTGATGACCTCCGACATTATCGATGAGACGGAGCTGACCGGAGAATTGATGGTCTTGAACTGTGAGGATATCCCGAAACTCAAGGAAGTTGACCGGGACAGATCGATGTCCACATTAGACAGGAAGCTGAACCGCCGGTAATTGATCTGAGGCGAGTAGCTGTTGGTCTTGTCGATGTTCAACAGACCGCTCTGTTCCATGTACGATCCAGAGATGTAATAATGGACCTTGGACGACCCACCAGTGGCGCTGACATTGAACTTCGAGGTTGCCGATAGGTTTTTCAGAGAGTTTTTCACCCAGTTCACCGATGGGTATAGATCCTGATTGTCTCCAGTCAGATAATGCCCGACAGCCTCCTCCCGGAACGGAACCGCAGCCCCTGACTGGCTGACCAGGTCTGAGTAGTAGTCCAACCACTCCCCTGTCCCAGCCATCTCCGGCAACATTGTCGGTGTCAACACTCCGTACAACGCACTGAAACTCACCTTGGGTTTTGAGTTCCAGCCGTGCTTGGTCATTATCAAGATGACACCATTTGCTCCCCGCAATCCATAGAGAGCCGTGGCCGAAGCGTCCTTGAGGACAGCGACGGTATCTACATCCTCAACGTCAATAAGATCCAGATCACATTCAACGCCGTCCACTAACACAAGCGGGGAAGAATCCGTTCCTGAAGTCCGGACACCTCTGACCCAAAGGCCACTTCCATCACCAGGAACGGCGGAGGATTGAACCGCCAACAGACCAGGCACCTTTCCAGCCAGCAAACCGGACAAGGTTCTCGTTCCGGAACCCAGATCCTTGCCGCTGACCACACTCACCGAACCGGTGTTCTGCCCCGAGGCGGACACTCCCGTCCCCAGAAGTACGGACGCAGCCGTGACCAGCAGGAATATTCCTTTTGTAAGTTGATTCATATTATAAAAATTTTTCGGTTTCTATCTTAACTTTTTCCGCATAGGATTCTCAATGACAAAGCGACAGAAATCATGGTACATCTCCTTATCCTTTGCGTAAGAAGATGTTCGGAACAGTTTCATCACATCATCATCCCAGTCTGTCATTATGTAGTATGTGAATGGACGTTCACCGTAGAAACCGGAATTCCGCCCCTTGTCAAGATAGGTTTTCAGACGATTTGAATACGTAGCCGCATCATACTGACCCTCATACCTGAAAAAAGCCTTGCGGTCGAACTCGATCTCCATTCCGAGTCCCTCTCCGAGGATGTTGCGCACGGCGGTGTCCATGTAGCCGGCTCCGTGCTCGTAGTAGTTCGGTTGAAGCCAGATGTAGTCTATTCCCAGATCCCAGCCTCGGTTCTTCCCCGGAGCGGAGCTGTAAGGGATCCAGTAAAGATACTCGTTGACGGAGTGAAGATAGTCGGCCAATGGCTTGACACAACCGTAGAGTCTGGCATGGTCGGTGTAGGACTCGCTCGGATGCCGCATGTCCTCGGAAAGAATGTAGAATCCCACCAACTCGATGTTCCGGTAGAGCCCCTCAGCCTGACGTTTGGCGAAAAGAGCTCTGGCGCTGTCAATATACCATTTGTAGGCTGCAAATCTGTCCTCGTCCTTGGAGAAGTCCAGTTCCCTTCCATCCACCTGTCCCCAATACACACTTCCGGACGTCGGGTTGTTATACGTCTCATAAGGTAAAGGATCCGGCATGAACATCACGACCCTGCGTTTTACCGAAGGCGCACCGATACGTGTCGCAGCCTGCTCAACAGCCATATCCAGCCCATTGAATCCGTTGTCCTTGTCCGTGAACCAGAAATCAAGCTGGCGCTGCCAGCCGGCCTTTCTGGCGGAATGGTAGTCGTGTCCCCCTGTGAGGGCGTAAGCCCCGTCAGCGCCGAGGTCTCCGATGTCATTCACATCGAATATCTCCATGTCAACATCCCTCCATTCCAAGGCCAGGAACGAGTCAAAGAGCCAATGCTCCGTGCCTCCATCGTCCGTATAGGAGACATATTCGGCAAAACGGTTGGAAGGCCAGTCTGTGGAGTGTCTTATCGGACTGCCTCCATAGCACAGAACCATGTCGGAGATAGATGGAGCACGGTACCGTCCTTGCTCCCAATCGTACATGGCAGGGTCGGTCTTGTCTATCAGCACAGTGTCATGCCTGATGACCTCAACCTCACGTATTATCTCTTTTTCAAGGGTTTTCGTGCAGGAAACGGCCGCAATGGCAGCAATCAGAAACATTACCGAATGTCTTGACATCATTTGATTCTTCTTAAAGGGTTGTTGATGACAAAAGAGCAGAACTCGTGATAGAAGGCCTTGTCGCTGGAACTTTCCGAGCGGGACAGGTCATAAACGCAGTTGGAATCCACATAATATGTGATCGGCTGGGAGCCGTAGATTCCTTCCTGAACAGCGCATCTCATGTACTCGCGGAATCTATCCCGGTACATCTCATGGTTTGGATTCGATTCGTACACTTTCATGTCGAACTCGAATTCCATCCCGATGCCCTCATCCCTGAGATAGCCGGCGAATGTGTCCATAGGGCAGTCATCGCCTCTCCAGAAATGATTAGGCTGCATCCACACATAGTCGAATCCCAGTTCCCTGCCGCGCCGCCATCCGGCTCCCTGCGAGAACGGAATCCAGTACAGGCACTCGTTTACAGAATGCAGGTAATTCGAAAGCGGAGGGATGAGATCGTGCAGTTTTCCATGGTCAGTCCACGGCTCGCTCGGTATGGTGATACACTCGCTCATCACATAGAAACCAGCCAGTTCGATGTTCTTGAACCGTCCCTTGGAAAAACGCTTGCGGACAGTGTCCACGTACCATCTGCAGGCAGCTAGCCTGTCCGAGTCATCCAGAAAATCCAACCGACGACCGTCCAGTTCTCCCCAATAGACATGCGAGGAAGCTGAATCCTTGGCATAGAGATAAGGGATAGGATCAGGAATGAACATCACGACCTGTCTTTTATGCCCGGGCTTTCCGAGACGCTCAGCAGCCTCGGCGACCGACCGGTCCAACGCCTTCAGACCATTGGTGTCAGAGAACCAGTAGTCGATCATGTTCTGCCAGTTTTTCCTCCCGCCGGAAGGTCCATCAACCTGATCGGCCATCAATGCATGCTTAACTCCGCTCTCCTTATCCAGATCAGCGAACTCAAGGCAGAGGAACGCGTCGAAGAGCCAATGCTCCCTGCCGGCTGCGTCCGTGTAGGTGACATAGGCGTTGAATCTGTCTTTGTCCCATTCATAATCCTTCCTGTGATGGCTTCCTCCATAGCAAAGCACCATGTCCGTAAATTCCGGAGCGTGACGACGGCCACGTTCCCATTTATAAAGCGTTGGTCTTGAGCCGAGCATGAACACGGACGGAAGGAACAACAACAATAATGTCAGCAATAATCTACGCATGATGTCACTTTATAGGTTGGATGATGATTGTGGACTTTCCGGAAACGGCTTCAAGGCCGCGGCATTCCAGAGTGAGAGGTATGGCATATTCTCTGATGTTCAAGAGAGCAGACAATGCGGCCGGCTCCCATGTGACCTCCACTATTTTGCGGAGATCACCCTCGCTGAAGTGCACAGAGGTTTCCGACAGTGTGAACACATTCTCCGGAAGACTGACCAAAGCCATGTCATTCACGGTGTTATATTCATTCAAGGCATCCTCGTCCATTTTGATGGTGACATCGCACGAGTTGAGTCCTTTGCCGGATTTGATCAGGATAACATTATAGCGGCCTTCGGAGTATTTGACCTCGCACAGGGAACTTTTCAACAGATAAACGCTTTCGTCCGGCAGGAAATTGTTCCTGTCATCCTTGATGCAGGAAGTGATGCCCAAAGTAAGGAATAATGTTATCGCTATGGTTCTTAATCTGTTCATAATATACTAAAAGCCGTAATTTTGTGTAAGATTGACCATCTCGGCAAGCCATTTGGCACTGATCGGGTAGAGATAGTCCCTGTCCGTGAACACAGCCGGTTCGCCGACAAATTCGTCCGTGACCCTTGTGTAGGAATCCTCATAGTTCTCGGAACTGCACATCAGAGTCCAGTTGTCAGCCGGATACTCATCCTTGGCAATCATCCAGCGGCAGGCATCGTAGTGCCTCATCGGTTCCATTGCGAACTCGATCATCCTTTCACGCCGGATAAGCCAGCGCAGAAGCTCTTGATTGCCACGCACTTCCGGATAAGCGACTTCGACATTATTGAGTCCTGACCGATTTCTGACCATGTTCAGGTACTCGATGGCAGCAGCCTCATCACGCTGGGGTTTCTCGTTGCACGCCTCGGCGTAGTTCAGGTAGATCTCAGCAAGGCGTATCTCCGGATAGACAGCGTTGAGCGAGGAGTAATCGCTGGCTGTCTCCAACGGAGTGTCCGCAGGATAGTTCTTGCGCCAGGCGTAACCGACTCTGCAATACTGACCCGACGTGATGTTGTACGGTGAGGAACACTCGTCGCTGTTGTAGGTCGTGAACCTGCCTCCTTTTCTTTGAGGGTAAGTCTCGATGTCCTGATTGTTCCTGTTCGGCCAATAAAAGCCGTTCGGAACCAGACAGGCGTAGAATCTCGGCTCGCGCCCTACGCAACTGTTGTGAGCCTTGAACGCCGGAGCCCAGTCCGCATCTACAGGCTGTCTGTAGTTTTCCGTCCAACCTGTCGGACGATAGCCTGACATCGGGTCGATCTCAGGTCTGGAATAGTCATTCAGTTCCCCGTCCTTTGCGTAACCTGTCACGCCATAGCGGCCGCTCTCATACATAGCGTAGGAGTCCACCAGCTTGAGGGACGGGCATATTCCAGAATAGGCATAACGTCCGAAATTTTTTGGCACAGAGCACCCCAGAGCCTGCCCCGCCCCACCCATGTAGGTATAGGCATCCGTCCAGTAGGCGTTTCGGTTGCGCTTCCACCACCCGAAGATGGTCTCCTGATTCCAAGGCTCGAAATAGACCCGCTGATAAGAAGCAGCCGCATCCTTGAACCTGTCTCCGGTGGCGCTGCTCCGACAGAGAGAATATATTCCAAGATCAATAACGGCCTTGGCAGCCTTGGCGGCTTTTTCCCATTTCTCCGGATCAGACTCCTGAGGAAACAGGAAGTTCCCGTCCAGATTCTTCATCTGCCCTTTGTAAAGGTCGCACCCGTTGAACAGCGGCGAGGCGGCGGTGAGCAGGATCCTGGCCTTGAGGGCAAGCGCGGCGCCTTTCGTGACACGCCCCTGCCATCTCTCGACACTCTCGGATGTCTCACTCAAAGTCAGAGGAAGATCCACGGCGGCCTTGTCCAGTTCGGAAACGATGAAATCGATGTTCTCGTCCACGGTGTTCCTGTCTATCGTAGAGGCTATCACTTCCTCATCCGAAAGCTGATCGCCCCAAATGAATACAGGTCCGTACTGACGGAACAGAAGGGTGTAGAGATAGGCCCGCAGGAAACGCGCCTCCGCCTTCATGTAGGCCCTGACTTTCTCTGCGTCCTCCTTATCCTGATCTATGTGGGAGATGAAGATCGAACATTGCTGAATGCCCTGATAGTTCGCCCTCCAATAGTCAAAATAGGTGATCGGGGACGACTTCATCGTGGCTGTGGAATAATTTCCCGTCCTGTAAAGATTGTAATACACGTATTGGTACCACGAGTACAGAGCCTGGTCGGAGCGTCCTACCACCCAACCGTTCGAGCCGACGACATCCTCCTCCAAAGGGAGGTACGAATATAGGTGCGACAGGTACCTGTGGGCTGTCTCGCTTTTGGAGAAAATCTCGTCAATGTCCGCCTGATCCGACAAATCGACCGCAAAGAATTTCTCGCAGCCCGAAAGGAAGACCGAAGCGATGAGCAACAATGATATCACTATCTTTTTCATTTTCTAGAAATTTAGGTTCACGCCAAACACTACCGTCCTCATCTGAGGATATGCGTTGCCATAGTCACTGTCCAGCTCAGGATCCCAAAGCTTGAATTTGGAGAACGTCAGAAGGTTGTTCCCCGAAAGATAGACACGCACCTTGGACAGGCCGGCCTTCCTTGAGGTCCTCTCAGGCAGCGACCAGCCGATCTCTACGGTCTTGAGCCTTAGGAAACTCATGTCCCTCAGCCAGTAGGTTGAGTTCTGCTGGTTGTTAGTGTTCTTGGACATCGACAGCCTCGGATATCTTGCCGAAGGATTCTGGTTCTCAAGCGTCCATCTGTTGTCAGCCACGTCCTCGAAGATCTGACCGAGATACATTATGTTGTCGGAGGCTCCGAAGAGGTTCTGACCATGGATGATCCTGCTGACATGGGACACACCGGAGAAAAACAGACTGCAATCGAAATTCCTGAACATGGTATTCACTCCGAAGCCATAGGTGATCTCCGGGATGGATGTGTAGCCGATGGCCACCATGTCGTAGGAGTCGATTTTGCCGTCAGCGTTGATGTCGCGGTACTTGATGTCACCAGGCCTGACATTGCTGAATGTCTGGGTTGGCCATGAGGCGATGTCCTCCTCACTCTCAAAGAGTCCCTCGGAGATGATTCCGAACTGCTGGTTGAAGGCGAAGCCGGCCAGATTCTGGTACTTCCAGACCTGATCCGGCATGTCATCGTACAACTTACGGTTTCTGTTGAACGAGAAGTTGCCGTTGGCTGCCAGATAGAAATCATCGGAGAACTCACGTTCCCATTTCAACGACATGTCGAATCCCTGATTCATCATCCGTCCAAGATTGACGTACTGGGTTGTCGTCTGACCCACGACAGAAGGAGTTGACTGACGCTGGATGAATATGCCTTCGCGCCTGTCGTAGAAATAGTCGAACGTGAAGCCGAAGTCATTCAGCAGTGTCATTTCAAAGCCAACATTGGCCTTGTGCGCTTCCTCCCACGCCACATTCGGGTTGCCATACTCACTGGTGGTGATTCCGGACCATGACATGTTGTTCTGGGCATTCGAGCCGAAAATTCCACCGCTCGCACTTGTGTTCATGGTCGTGTTGTAAGCGAAACGTCGGCTGCCTCCGATCTGGTCATTTCCCACAACGCCATAGGAGCCTTTGACCTTGAGCATGCCTATGGTCTCCTTGAATCTCTCCCAGAACGGTTCGTTGCTGATCATGTAGCCAAGAGCATAGGACGGGAAGAATCCGAACCTGTGTCCTGGAGCAAAATTCTCTGAGCCGTTGTAGCCAAAGTTGAACTCAGCGAAATAGCGGTCTCTGAATGAATATGTCGCGCGTCCGGCGATTCCCATATTCCTGTACGGATAAGCATAGATGTAGCTGGATGGAACGTTGTTGGTACGGCTTCTCATGCTGAACAAGAACAATCCCCCGACCCTGTGGGCTTCGGCGAACAGCCTATCGTAGGTCAACGAGGACTCAAGGTAGATGATTGTCTCGCTGGAGTTGTACTTGGACATCGTCAGATAATTCATGCCATCGTTCCTGGCAATGAGGTTAAGCGAGCCGTCCGGCTTGTAAGGGGTGTCAGCGTTGAGGTAGTAGTAGGTCGCGTTCCTGTCACGGATGATCGTGTTGCCGGCGCTTGAGTCCCATGAGAATTTCACATTGGCCTTGAGACCTTCCGTGATGATGTCCGAGAAATCCTGCGTCAGGGACGCAAGGCTCTGCACGTAGATGTATGTCGATTTCTTGTAGCCCGAATTGTTGAGATCGTTGTACGGATTGACTCCGCTGAGAGCCTGTGGTACAGCCAGCATTCCGTTGGAAAAGATGGTAGGGGTGGCGACCGGTGTGCAGTACATGACATGCGAGTAGATCGTGGAAAGATCCGAGGCCGGAGCGTTCCGGGATGTGTACTGCGACGACATGGAAAGGCTCAACGTCGTGGACTTTGTGATGTTCACATCCACATTGGACCTGAAACTGAATTTGTTGTAGTTGATCTGCGGACTGTAGTCCATTCCTTCGGCTACATTGAATATTCCTCCCTCGGTGTAGTACGACCCACCGGCGAAATACCTCACGGCCTTGGAACCTCCGGTCACGTTGACATTTATCTTTCCGGTCTGGGCGAAGTCCTTGAACACTACATCGGCCCAGTCCACGGACGGATATAGATCCTGGTTTGTTCCGGAAAGATATTCCTGCCTCATGGCTTCGTTGATCGGGGAAACCGCCCCTGCGTCGGTGTAGAGCTCGTTGTAGAAGTCAATCCATTTCGAGGTGTTGGCAAGTTTCGGAATGACAATCGGTTGGGTCATGCCGTATTCAGCCTTGAACGAGATCTGCGGTGTCTGCTCAGAGCCACGCTTGGTAGTAATGATGACGATTCCGTTAGCTCCTCGTACACCGTACAGAGCCGTTGCCGTGGCATCCTTGAGGATCGAAAACGAAGCGATGTCATCCACATCCACGAGATCCATCTCACGCTCAACTCCATCAACGATGATCAGAGGCTTGCTGTTCGCTCCGAAAGTACCCACTCCCCTAATCCAGAACTCGGAACTGGAACCCGGCTCTGAGGATGTCTGCATGGCCACGACACCCGGCATCCTTCCAGCCAAGGCATTAGACAGATTGGCGACCGGTGTCTTCAGATCCTCGGCGCTGATCGTGCTGATCGAACCGATGATGCTGGCCTTGCGCTGCGTTCCGTAAGCCACCACCGTGCTTTCCTCCAGAGTGGTCGAAACCGGAGACATCGAGACAACGATGTTGTCACTTGAGCCAACGGCCAATGTCTTGTTCTCGTAGCCGATGAAAGAGAATTCCAGCACATCACCACCGTTGGCGGCGATGCGGAAATGTCCGCTTTCGTCTGTCATGGTGCCGTTTGAAGTACCTTTGACAACGACAAACACCCCGATGAACGCCTCACCTTTCTCATCCAGGACGGTACCCGAGACGGTTCCGGTCTGGGCGTAAAGGCCCAGACCACCTCCTCCTGACAGGAGAACGGGGACCATGAGTAATGCTAATAGTATCTTTTTCAGCATATTCGATGCTATTTTTTCAATTCGTCAAGCATGGTGCAACATTGGAAGAGTCCTCTTGGAACATGAAAGCATCCCTTCCATTTGCCGCCCTTGAGGTAGAGAAGAGGTTCGCCGCAACGGTTGAGGTAGCCGAACCATTCCGGGTATTCCTTGTCCTTGAACCTGTCAAACATGTACCTGTCGAGGATTTCGAACCATTCGAGGCATTTTCCGTTTCCGGTCAGCTGGTAGCCCTTCAGCATGGTGATGGCAGCCTCCATGTGAACCCACCAGAGTTTCTGGTCCCACTCAAGCTGCTGCTGCGGATAGCCTTTGCTGTCCATGAAATAGAATATTCCTCCATATTCCTTGTCCCAGCCGAAATCTATGACATGGAGCGAACGTTCGACGGCTGTCCTGATCATGTCCATGTCATTCCGTCTGATTCCGATGTTCATGATGAACCACATGGCCTCAAGGTCATGCCCGGGATTGACCACCCTGCCCTCGAAGCAATCAACAGGAGAATTGTCGATGGCGGAGACGTTCTCCAGCATGACATGCAGATTCGGCTGGTAGAACACATCCAAGACCTCGTGTACACTCTTGTCTATAGTCCTCTCAATAAGATCCTTGTCCTTGATTATCCTGTCAATCTCCAAAGCCATGTTGCAGATGATCATCGGAAGGGAGAATCCTTTGAGCGGTCTGGTTCCCGGATAGCTCTTTTCCCATCTGCCCTTAGGATTGTCATGCCTCTGGAGAACCTTGTCGAATGTCTTTCGCGCGACCTCTGCATATTCTTCATTTCCGGTAGCTTCGGCCAGCTGGGCGAAAGCCATGCATGCGAAAGTGTTCGAGAATATGTTGTAAGGCTGGACCAGCGGTCTTCCATCCCTTGTCACGGAGAAATAGAAATTATAGTCACCGTCATGCCCGTACTTTTTCAGGAACTCAGCCCCTTGGACGGCGGCATCCAGCCACTCCTGACGCTTTTCCATACGATTGTAAAGCATTGCGAACATCCACACTTCACGCCCCTGAAGCCAGATGAATTTGTCAGTGTCATAGACAGAGCCGTCCCTGTTCAGGCAGCTGAAATACCCGCCGAATTCCTTGTCCTGCGAGTTATCAAGCCAAAAAGGAAGTACATTCTCAAGTAGTTCACGCTTGTAGCGTTGTGCGCATAAACCAAAATCCATATCTTGAATATTCATTATTTTCTTCTGAAGAATCCCGCCGTGGACATCACCTTGCGGTTGGATTCCGCAGTAGTGTCGCCAATATGGGTATCGCCCACCGTCATGCCTGTCGAGCCACCTCCGTCAAGGTTCAAAGCATCCACGCAGCCCAGCCCTTTCATGAGTCTGGCCAGCTCAAGGAGATTCAGTCCTGGGCTGGACGGGATGCGGCCGTCACAGATGAACAGGATTACCCTTCCGTCCTCAGTGGCACCCACTGCGGTTCTGTCGCAGATCGCCGATGATCCGAAGATGTCATCGGCGACAAACTCATAGTTTGTGTAATAGTAATTGGAGCCACGTCCCGTGGTCGTGAAGTCGAACGGACACTTTCCGTCCTTCAACAAAACAGGAGCGGCGCTTATGGCAGCTCTCGGAAGCCAACCACACAACGACGCTGATTTCCACGTCTGCGGTTCCGAAGGGTATTTGGCTTCGCCTTTCACAGACGGGACAGGAGAATCGAACCAGCTCACAGAAAGGCCGGAGCCGTTGGCCCAGAACACGGACGGATTACCATTGTTGTCTGTTCCGAAAACGCCACGGGTGGTCGGATATATCTCCGAATTCTCTGGTTCGGAAGGAATGATGGAGCCTCTTTGGTTGTTGACGCCTCCTGTCACCCTGAAGTCATCAATGGCCAGCCCCGTGTGCAGTCCTGAAGCGAAATATCCTCCGTTCACCAGAACATAGCAGTCACCGTAGAAGGAAGCCGCCTGCTCATCGACTGTCATTGTACTGGACGGCACGTTGGTTCTGAAATCTATTCCGCCGTCTTTCAGGTCGGCTACCGCATACCATGCATGGAAGTTTCTGCCGAAAGCCTTGTCTTCGGTCTCATAGACACTGACCGCATCCGGAAGTCCGGGAAACACCTTCTCTTTCCAGTCAAGGATCACAGGTTCGAGATCTTCCGCCAAGGTCATCTCACCGGCATCCACATAGACAACACCCGCATCGGACTTCAGGTAGGCGCGCACATTATATGTGACGCCATATTCCAGATTGACATTCGGAATCACCTGCAAGACTTTGCCGGTGGATGGCAGCGAAGGTCCGGCAAGACTGGAGTCATCCACCGTAGCCTTACCCTTGTCTTTCCAGCAAAGTCCAGTCTCGACATTTGTCACAGAAGAATAGTTCCTGAAACTGTAGGTGACTCCCAGACACGGAGAGAGCTCTTTCCTGTCAATGATGGAACCCGCCGGAACCTGTTCGAAAGGGATCATCTTGACATGAATATATTTGATCAGGGAGTTGTAGGCATCATCTTCGGCGTCAGCGCGGACACCTATATTATAAGACTGTCCCGACACCAGACCCGAGCCGATGACAAACGAAGTCTCGTTCTCCCCGACCTGACCGATCATTCTCTCCCCGGAGCCGTCTGCGGAATCCAACCAGACGCTGTAGCCGGATTCCCCGTCCGAGTCATCGCGCCAGAAGATCTCGACTATTGATTCAGCCAAACGCTCGCAATAAACACCGGAAGGTTGCTCAAGCCTCTCTTTCAGAATCTCATGGGATGAAGATCCACCGGAACATGAGCTGGAAAGCACCAGAGCGAATGCCAATAACGAAGTATTTAAAAAATCGAGCTTTATTCTTTTCATATTGCTTGTATATCAAGATTGTTTTCTTAATTTTGTACAAAAATAGGAAAACTTTTGGAAATTATATTCAATATGAAAAAAATATATCAGCACTTTTATTCATTTTTAATTATAACTTCAACGATGCTCAATTTGTGTTCCTGCGAAAAGGCACACGGAAGCGAGCCGACTCCGGTGCCGGAGATTTCCGGCTCGCCGGCTGACAGCAGATGGGGACTGTCCCTTCAGCTGACATACAACAAGATGTTCCCGTGGAAGGAGAACGGCAAATGCCATGCGACCTACGGAGAAGGACGCGGGAAGGCCTGTTTCATGGTGGTAAGCCCCTCCGGGAATCCGCTCAGCTACAGCATCGAAGGAAGTGGCCCGGCTGTTGGCGGAATGAAAGAAAACGACTATCTTCTTTTCACAGTCCCGATGGAAAGCCTTTCCGCAGGAACCGACATTGACTTCATGGTGACCCTCAACGCGACCTCACAAGAAGTGGCGAGGGACTGGCAGTTTGAATATTACGAATCCGGAGAATGGATTCCTTCCGGGGAACCGTTCATCGTCAACAGCGCCTATCAGAACCATACTTCGATCGTAAGGAGCTACACTTTGGCAGAAGACATCGTCCAGGACACACTCCGGATGCGATGTCGGGTGTGCAGTCCGAAAAATGCCAAGGACGATATGATCGACACGAAGAAAGGCGGATATCTTTACTTTCCTCCAATGGATTTCCAATCGTGCTGGATCCTGACCTACGATCCGGCCAGATTCCCTGCTGAACAGGACAGATCGAATGTCATGGCTCTCGGAAATTCTTTCAGTTACTATTACGCCCCGGTCTGGATGCTCAAGGAGATCGCCAGAAGCCAGGGGCATCAGATGGATCTCAGAATGAATGTAAAGGGAGCGCAGACTTTCGCACAGCACCTCATGCTGCCATATTCACAGGCGGTGATCGCCAAAGGTGGCTACGACGTGGCTGTGCTTCAGGATCAGAGCACACAGCACTCATCCTACTACAAGTCTCCATCCGGTGCGGCCAATGTTCCGGAAGACACTAAAAGGATAAAGGACGAGATTCTCGGGACTTCACCGTCATGCAGGGTCCTGCTTGAGAACACATGGGGTTACAAAACGTCAAACTATGGCGGGTTCGGAAGTTACGAGGCTTTCGACAATGCTCTTTCAAGCGGGTGCAAGGCCGTGGCGGAGAAGGTTGGCTGCGAGATGTCCCCGATCAACGCTGCATTCGCAAAGGCAAGGAAGAGTGGATTTACTCTTGAGATCTCGGACAACAAGCACCAGAATGAATACGGAGCATACCTCAAGGCATGTGTGAATTACCTTATAATATACAAGCAAAGATTCACCTCGGCCGTCTCGGACTGCAATCTTTCCCCCAAGGCCGCCGAAGTCCTCAGGGAAATAGCTGAAGAAACCGTGTTCGACAAACAATAATCAATAACATAAAACCAACATCATGAAACACTCAATCGCATTATTCGCAGCGTTGTCACTGGCGGTGACGACGATTATAGGCTGCACCGAAAAAGAGGAGCAGTACGATGACACCATGACTCTCAAAGGGTCCGTGATTTCTGTCGGAGGAGAAGGCGGAGATGTGTCCGCGACTATGAATACGAATGTGAACTTCACCGTGTCCATCCAGGATGGAGTCAACTGGGTAAGCTATGTGCCGGCCACAAGATCCAGCGCTCCGGAGGACAAGACCATCATTTTCAAGGTCTCGGCTTTCCCTAAATCCACCGAGGCGTCAAGATCCGCGGTCGTCACAATCTCCTACGCCGGGCTTAAGGATCAGATTCTCACCATCGTCCAGACCCCTACCGTACAAACTTACCTCACCGTCACCCCGGACAATACGAGATTCACCATGGATGGAGGCGTGATGACCGTTGACATCCAGTCAAGTGTTGACTACACTGTCAGAATCTCCGATGATTGGATCACGGCAGATGCGGCGAACCCTGTAAAAGGGAATGGCACAGCCAAGTTCACTGTCGCCGAGAACAAGGTGAAGAGCGACCGCGAGGCTACTGTTACATTCGAGACCGAAGGTCTGAAGCCTATCGAGATCACTGTCCATCAGGACGCCTACTCATCCAACATCGGAATCAAGTCCCTGTCCGAGTTCTTGGAATTCGTGCAGGCGACCAATAATGGAGACTACGAGACCCACAACCTTGAGAAATGGGTGAACGAGGACGGTGAGATCTGCCTGCTCTGCGATCTGGATCTTTCCGGAATATCCGAGTGGACTCCTATCGGTCAGGCAACGGATCTGACACTCATCAAGAACCGCTCAGCTCTCGCAGACTCTGTCAGGGCTTTCGGAAACCGTTACGCTTCCGGCAATGGAATATTCAACGGCATGAACCATGTGATCAGCGGACTCAAGATCACCGTCGATGACACCAAGGAGAGCAACTATCGAGGATTCTTCGGTCCTCTCTACAATGCGACCGTAAAGAACCTCATCTTTGACGAAACCTGCTCGATCACCGTCAACAGGGAAGTGGCGAGCAGTGATGCATTCGGATTCGTCACTCCTTCGGCCATCGCCTCCACCATCGAGAACGTCACCGTCAAGGGAAGCATCAACATCAACAAGACCCTTGAGGATGGAGAAACGTACCGGGGTCTGTACGTAGGTGCGGTCGCAGGTGTTCTCTGCAGCAACGCTGTCGGAGACGCAATTGTAAGGAACTGTACGTTCGAAGGCAAGTTGAATGTGGTTCAAAAAGGCTGGGGAACCTCAAATCCAAAGGCTTTCGGAGGGATTGTCGGCTATGCCGTGCACGACATCGGAACCGGTGACGACAGGTGGGCAGACCCTGACAACAAACACGTCACCAAGATTGTCGGCTGCGCGAACAACACCGTGCTTGAAGGCACAATCTGGTGCATGGGCGGAATCGTAGGCGCCACTTTGAACAATGTCACGATCGAGAACTGCGTCAACAAAGGAAACATCTTTGACAACAGCGACCAGGGCAACGGCCGTGTCGGAGGCATAATCGGCTACGACGAGGGCAACAGCACGGTGACAGGCTGCGAGAACTATGGCAATCTCCACTCACTTGACACAAAGAACACCTGTCTCGGAGGCATCACCTCTGTCATCGCCGGCAAGGGAGTGTACACAAACAACAAATGTGACAACATCGTCTCTGGGCAGTACAAGACAAAGGGCATCTTCGTGGCGAATGTGAACAACGCATCCGCAAGTTTCTCGGGCAACATGGCGAAAGGTTCAGTCGCCCAATCCTACAACAAGGGAGAATACGGAGACAAGACAGATGTCACAGAGGATAATTTCAACCAGTATGTCGGCAGCAACTCAAAGAACGCTCCGACATTCTCTACCGGCGTGAGATTCTGGAAATAGGAGTATATGAGCATAATTGAGACCGGCGTGAGCTACTATGGGATAAGTTACCCGGAACACGCCAAAATGGATTTTCAAGAGATGATACGGCACAACTGCAATGCGGTTGTGCTGGCTCTCTCCGAGTTCGACATAGATTTCTGGATGCCGAACATAGCAAGGATCGCCAAAGTGGCCAAGGACATGGGCATGAAAGTCTATCTTGACACTTGGGGCATAGGGAAATGGTTCGGAGGTGAACCCGCCAGCAATTTCCTCACGAACAACGTACACAACAGGCAGGTGTCGGCCATGACAGGAGAACCGCTTCCCAACGCATGTTTCAACACCGAGGCGTTCCGTGAATATTTCTACGGAATATGCGAGAAACTGGCCTACGAAGTCGAGGCGGACGGATTCTTCTGGGATGAGCCACACTACGCCCTGCCAAAGAGTCTGGCCTCCATCACCGGTGGACCGGCGGATGACTGGTCGTGCAGGTGTCCTGTATGCCAGAGAAAGTTCAAGGACATCTACGGCTACGAGATGCCTAAAATCTTGAGTCCTGAAGTCGTACAATTCAGGGAGAACCAGGCGCTTGAAATCATCAGCACAGCATCGGACAGGATCAAGAGCATAAGGCCTGACGCAAAAATCATCTGCTGCGTCCATGCTACACAGAATTCCTATTACGTGACGGAAAGACGTGGCTACGATAACTGGGACAAAGTCGGTAAGGCAAAGTCAATAGACGTGTTCAGTACGACCATCATAAATTACAGTCTGCCGGAAAGTTTCTTCAAGGGGATCACCGAAAGGACTGTCAACATCGCAAGGAAATACGGGAAAGGAAGCCAAAGATGGCTCATGGGTTACTACAATGAGCCAGATGACCTGAACAAGGTCAAGAAAGTGGCTCATCTCTACGATGACATGGGGGTTGAGAGCATTTTCGCATGGACCTATCGAGGCGGTTACGGAACCGTTCTGGCAGCCCCGAGAGCCCTCGAATTGTGGGACAAGATCGGAGAGGCCTATGGAGAGGTTCTCGACCCAAAATACAATTTAAACAAATAATAAAAAAAACTGGAATTATGTCAGCCACAGATCTTGGCTTTCTGAAAAAAGCCGAAGAAATACTTGAGAGAGTCCGGAACGAGCAAGCCGATAATGTCAGCAAGGCCACGGACATGATGGTGGAAGCCATCAGAAAAGACGAGCTTATCCATGTTTATGGGGGCGGAGGGCACACAACCTTGGTCATGGGCGAGATGTTCTTCAGGGCGGGCGGATTGGCCAACATCAATCCGCTCATGGAGACCGGCCTTTCTGTCTTCAATCAGGCCTTGAAATACCTTGAGCTGGAAAGGACGGTCAACTACGGTTTCAGCATAGTCAAATACTACGGCATAAAGCCGGGCGAGGTTCTCATAATATTCCACAATATCGGAATAAACCCGGCCACAATCGACGCTGCGGAGGAAGCCAAGAAAGCCGGAGCCCGAATAATTGCGGTAAGTTCGTCCTACTGGCAAAATGAAATGCCCGCAGACCACATCATAAGGCATCCGAACAAGAAGAACCTTTTCGACTATGCGGATGTCTGTATCGATGATTATAATCCGGTCGGTGACGCCCTTGTCACCATGGATGGATTCGGAAAGAACTTTGGTCCCGTCTCCAACATAGTGGACTTCTACATTGCCCACTGGCTGGAGATCGACACAATCCGCAAGTGTGTCGAAACAGGGATCAATCCTCCTGTCTGGACCAGCGCGAACACTCCTGGAGGAGACGCCCAGAACGCAGCCTACATAAAAAAGTATAGCCCGAGAGTCAAATGCCTGTAACAATGCAAGACACCAACGAAGCGCTTACCGGACTTCTGGAGAAGTACGGTGTCCGGAAAACCTCTGACTATTCATTCGTCTCAGGAAGTTCCATCGTCAAAGCATCCATGCCGGATGAGCGGACAATTCCTCTGCAGCCATGGAGAAGTTCCAGACGGTTCTTCGAACTGTTCAAACTGGTGGACTCCCGCACACTGGAAGATGTCTGCCAATTAAGGTTCTCTAATTGTGCGACAACCGGGACATCGCTTGAATCAATTCTGTACGAAGAATTCGATCTCTGCGAGTACATCGGGCACGGAAGGATTGTGTCCGTCAATGCCGTGTTTTCCAGTGGACAGGCATGCAATGTCATCCTTAGGCTTGACAATGGGATAATCGGAAGCATCGAGGCCTCCTGTCTTCTTCCCGAAGGGTCAAAAGGAACCTCACGTCATGAGGTTGTGGCTCGCAGAGGAGTCGCTAATGACGTCCCCGTCGATGTCCAGCGGCAGCAACAGTCAATCTACCTTTACACGAAAGATGGCTGCCAAGGCTTTCGTGATGAGGATTTCGAATTGTACGGACTTGATGACAATGAGATCATGATGGTCAGGGCCGAATTTGATTTTTACAAGTCCGGTGCTGACACCCGATCGCAGAAGGATCGGCACAACCATCTGCGCTCAGTCGTGGAAGCGGCTGTGGAATCAGAGGCAACTCAAAGAAGAGTAAACATCTAATCGCATCACTATGAAACCCATAAAGATCGCAATACTTTCAATGACCCATGGTCACACAAGGAAATATTTCCAGACCCTCAATGACAACCCACAACTGGATTGGGTGGCCGTAAGCGCCGAGTCACCTTCCGTCAGGGATGATTTCTACACTTATGGGTACAATTCCATTCCTTGTTACCTGAGCGACGAGGATATGTTCAGGGAGCATCCCGAGATAGAGGCCGTCGTGATCGCATCCGCCAACGCCAGACATCTTGAGCAAGTCAAGATGTGCGCGGCTAAGGGAATCCACGTCCTGTCGATGAAAATACCGACATTCGACATGAATGAATATGACGAGATGATGGATGTGGTCCAGAAGTCCGGGATAGTGTGTCAAGTCGAACTCGAGATGCACTACAACCCCGTCATAGCCAGAATGAAGTCCATTCTGGCCGAGCGCAGACTTGGCCGGCTTCTCTCATTCAACGCCACCAACATCACCTTGTCCCCGGTCTATGCGTTCCCTTGGCAGGGAACACCAGAGCTTAGCTATGGTAAAAGAGTGCTTCTCAAGGAAGGAGACAGGCGGTTCAGAGGCGGGGCGCTCTGCGACCATCCGCACATCTTTGACATGATCCGCTGGCTTACCGGAAGCGACTTTGAATATGTTTATGCGGAAGTCGGGCCTAACATCCGCACCGACATCGAAGAAGAGGATGTCATCATGGTCAACGGAAAGATGAGGAATGGAGTATGTTTTCTTCTTGACCCGTCCTGGTCAAGGCACGAGGAAAAGGTAAACACTCCGTTGAACTGGGATCTGTTCCCCAAAAGGATGGAAGTCAACATTAACATATTCGGCGAGGAAGGAGTTCTGTTGTCTGATTGTTTCGGGCCTAATGTCTGGCATAACGGACATCCGAAAGACAGGTATCGTGTGCAATACACCTACTTTGACGAATGGATCGGCCTGATCGACGAGTTCGTGGACTGCATCCGGAACAAGCATATTCCCAAAATCAATCTGACATGGCACCGAAAGACCATTGAGGTGATGAATGCATGCTATGAAAGTGTAAGAAGCGGCCAGCCGGTATATCTTTAGACGATGAGACGACTGTCAGGGTACAAATGGGAATTGGTTTTCTGGCTGTTTCTGGCTTTTTTTCTCAATCAGGCCGACCGCCAGATATTCAATGTGCTCCTCAAGGACATACAGACTGACCTTTGTCTGACATCCTCCGACATGGGTCTGGTGTCTTCCATCCTGACGCTGGTGTACGGGATACTTGTTCCTGTGGCCGGCCTTATGGGAGACCGGATCAGCAAGAAGTACATCATTCTTGTCGCACTTCTTGTCTGGAGCAGTGCGACTCTGGCGACAGGGGTAAGTTCAAGTCTCCTGTCTTTGGTGCTTTTGAGAAGTGTCGCGACAGGAGGAGGGGAAGCTTTCTATTCTCCATCCGCAAACGCATTGATAAGCGAGAACCACGAGGAGGAAACCAAAGCGACGGCTCTATCGATCCACCAGACGGCATTGTACCTTGGTTTCATTTGCAGCAGCATCATCGCGACAGCCATAGCCGAGGCTTATGGATGGAGGAATTCGTTTGTGCTTTTCGGCGGAGCAGGGATTTTGCTTGCCGCCATCATAGCCTGGAGGATCAAGCCGGATCTTGCCAAAGAGTCCACATCACACCGCGGAGACACCGCAAAGGCTTTCAAGGCATTCTTCAAAAGTCCAACGGCCATGCTGCTAACCTTAGGTTGCGCCGGACTCCAATTCGTGGGCACTGCGTTCTACACATGGATGCCGACATATCTGCAAGATCCTGACGGATTCGCTCTGGACAGGACACGAGCAGCGTTTGACGCAACTTTTTATTTCCAAGCGGCATCGATCGCCGGCGTTCTGGCCGGAGCACGAGTAGGAGATAAATATATCTCAAAGATACCAGAAATAAGAGGATGGATCCAAGCCTTCGGATTCATTTTCGGAGCTCCGTTCATCTATTTCATGGCGACCAGCGCCTCCATCCGGATAGTAAACCTCTCGCTTTTAGGTTTCGGCCTCTTCAAAGGCTTGTACGATTCAAATATGTTCGCGTCACTGTACGAAGTAATTGAAGAGAGACACCGTGCCGCCGCCACCTCATTCATGCTGATGATCGGGTTCATTGTCGGATCGGTTTCTCCTTACCTCCTGGGTGTGATGGAACCAAGATTGGGCTTGTCAAACGGGCTTGCGATGATGTCAATCGTGTACTTTTTGTCATCAATTCCGGTAATCGTGGCCACCATATTCACAATGAAGCGCGAAAAAGTAATATCTTTGCACTGACATAATTATAGAACCATGAGTCAAAAAGACACTTTTCTAGAGTACACAAACGGTCGTAACTCTTTTCTTAAGCACCTTATCCTGAAGAATTGCGTCTATGACAAGCCTTTCACTCTGGCGGATCTGAGCAAGGAGTACGACACATCCATCCCGACAGCCTCAAGAATCGTGGCTGACCTCATCGAGGACGGTTTCATGCAAGAGACCGGGAAGATGGAATCCTCAAGCGGCAGAAGGCCTTCGGTCTATGGATTGAATCCCGAAGCCGGATACTTTGTCGGAGTGGATGTGAAAAGCGACCACATCATAGTGGGCGTGACTAATTTCATGGGTGAGCTCTGCTTCTACAACAAGAGGATAGACTTCATCCTGGACAACAACGTGCCATCATGCGAACTGATGTGCGAGGTCATTCTGAACTATCTCAAGACAACGAAGGTCAATCTTTCGAAAATCCGCAGTTACGGATTCAACTTCACCGGACGTGTCAACTACAACTCAGGATATTGCTTTTCCTATTTCATCAGTGAGGAGAAACCTATTTCCAAAATTCTTCAGAACAAGCTGGACTGCCCGGTCTATGTGGAGAACGACTCCAGAGCCATGGCCTATGCGGAATACATGTTGAGTGACGGTTCGGAAAAGACATTCCTTGTCTTCAACGTCAGCTGGGGTCTCGGACTCGGAATGATTCTGGACGGGAAACTCGTTTACGGCAGATCCGGATTCTCAGGTGAAATAGGTCATTTTCCGATGTACGATAACAAGATCATCTGCCGCTGCGGAAAAATCGGATGTTTCGAAACCGAGGCTTCCGGTGCGGCCCTGCACAGGATCGTACTTGAGGAAATGGCCAGCGGGCAGCCTTCCCTGCTCAGCAAGAAGTACAACGCCAAAGAAAAAATCACACTTGAGGACATCCTTGACGCCGTTGACTCAGAGGATACGGTGGCGATCGATGCGGTCGAGAGGGTCGGCAAATCATTGGGAAGGGCAATCGCAGGAATGGTCAACCTCTTCAACCCTGGCGTGATCGTGATCGGAGGGACTCTGGCAAGGGCACAGAAATACCTCATGGGACCGATCAAGGGCAATGTCAACAAACTTGCCCTCGGAATTGTCAGCAATGACACTTCGATTGTGGTGACACGGATCGGGGAGAAGGCCGGAGCCATCGGAGCCAGTCTGGTGGCCAGAGATAGAATGCTCGGCATTCTGTAGGAAGGCACATATTTAAGATTAACTATAATTATGTCAAGGGCGTAAGCCCGAACTATATGGAAAATCGAAGAACTTTCCTAAAGAATTTGGGGTTGGCGGCAGCGGCTGCCATAACCTGCCCGTTGCCAGTGGATGCAATGCATCGAACTGAAACAAACGATCATACCGCCGGCGGAGCACCCACCGATGACAGTCTGATTGTCCAGAAAGCACAGGGACTCCCGATCACCGGCACGTTCCTGGACGAGATCTCGCACGACATTCCACACCAGAACTGGGGTGCGAAGGAGTGGGATCTGGATTTCAGGTACATGAAAGAAATGGGCATAGACACCGTCATCATGATCCGTAGCGGCTACCGTAAATTCATTACGTTTCCCAGCAAGTACCTGCTCGGCAAGGGATGTTACATGCCTTCCGGAGATCTTCTCGAACTGTTCCTCAGCCTTGCGGACAAGTACAACATGAAGTTCTTCTTCGGACTGTACGACAGCGGAAGGTATTGGGACACTGGCGACATGGCCTACGAATTGGATATCAACAAGTTCGTAATCGATGAGGTCTGGAACGCCTATGGTCACCACAAGAGTTTCCAGGGCTGGTACATCTCTACGGAGATCAGCCGCAAGACGAAGAACTGCATCCCGACCTTCCACGAAATGGGTCGGATGTGCAAGGACATCTCAGGCGGACTGACCACATTCATCTCCCCGTGGATTGACGGCAAGAAAGCCGTGATGGGAACCAACAAGAGCGAGAAGAAAGGAGTCTCTGTCAGCAGACATGAGAAAGAGTGGAACGAGATCTTCGACGGCATACACGATGTGGTCGATGCCTGCGCCTTTCAAGATGGCCACATAGGCTACGACGAGCTGGACGCTTTCTTCTCGGTCAACAAGAAGCTGGCGGACAGGTACGGGATGCAGTGCTGGACCAATGCGGAGAGTTTCGACCGCGACATGCCTATCGACTTCCTGCCGATCAAGTTCGACAAGCTGAGGATGAAACTGGAGGCGGCCGCCCGCTGTGGCTACGACAAAGCGATCACATTCGAGTTCTCACACTTCATGAGTCCGCAATCAGCCTATCTTCAGGCCGGGCATCTTTACGACAGGTACATGGAATATTTTGACAAACAATAGACTATGGACAGAAGCATAAACATGGGACGGGTTGTGTTCCTGGCCGTCGTGGCTGCGATCGGAGGAATACTGTTCGGTTACGACACAGCAGTGATCTCCGGCACGACTGAGATCGTGAAGAACCAGTTCCGGCTGACGACATTCGCCGAAGGCTGGTACGTAGGCTGCGCCTTGGTCGGTTCCATAATCGGCGTGATGATCGCCGGAATGATGTCCGATTACCTTGGACGAAAGAAGACGATGCTCGTCTCGGCGCTGCTGTTCAGCGTCTCGGCCATCGGCTGCGCGGTATGTTCGGATTTCGACCAGCTGGTAATTTTCAGAATCATAGGCGGATTCGGTATCGGAATAGTCTCGATCGTCTCCCCTATCTACATCTCGGAGATCGCTCCGGCACAGAAAAGGGGCACACTCGTGTCGCTCTATCAGCTCGCCATCACGATCGGATTCCTGCTGGCATACCTAATCAACTGGTTGGTACTCAAGGACGCGGACGTAAACTCAACATCTTCAAGCCTTTGGACAAGGATGTTCAACTCCGAGTACTGGAGAGGGATGCTGGGCTACGAGACCATCCCGGATCTTCTGTTTCTTCTGGTAATATTCTTCATTCCGGAGAGTCCGCGCTGGCTGATCACCAAACGAAAGGACGAGAAGGCGGCGAATATCCTTTCCCGTATATTCACATCATCTGATGAGGTGACAAGGCAGATGAATCGGACAAAGGCTTCCATAGCCGGTGAAACCTCCTCAGAATGGACGACTCTTCTGGAGCCTGGAATATTCAAGGCCGTCCTGATCGGTTGCGCCATCGCCATCCTCGGCCAGTTCATGGGCGTGAACGCCGTGCTTTACTACGGTCCCAAGATATTCAGTGACGCCGGTTTGTCCGGCGATGGTTCGATGTTCTCGACAGTCCTTGTCGGGGTTGTGAATATGCTCACGACGGTCATCGCCCTTCTGATCATCGACAAGGTAGGCCGCAAGCAGCTGGTTTGGTGGGGTGTGGGCGGAATGATCGTCTGTCTGCTGATGATCGGTCTGTACTTTTGCTTCCAGAGCAGCCTTCCGACCTGGTTTCTGCTGACGTTCTTCCTGCTCTACGTGTTCTGTACCGCGATCTCGATCAGCGCCGTGGTCTTCGTGCTGCTTTCCGAGATGTACCCGAACAGGGTGCGTGGCCTCGCGATGAGCATCGCCGGACTCGCCCTCTGGATCGGCACGTACCTGATAGGTCAGCTCACCCCATGGATGCTGGAGACGCTCACCCCTGCCGGCACATTCTTCCTCTTCGCCGGAATGTGTGTCCCATACCTCCTCATAATGTGGAAGTGCGTCCCTGAGACCACCGGCAAGACCCTCGAAGAGATCGAGGCCTATTGGGCCGCCAATAAATAACCGTGATCTTTTCAAGCCGGAATCATCATTCATTGTCGGTGACGACGGTGTTAAGGCTGAAGAATTCATGTCTATGGACTTGATGAAGTTATTTTGGGCCGAGGTGATTTTCATTTTCATCTTTTTGACCATTTGGTGCACCAGAAGTGCGTTTCCTGTACCAACGGTATGTCTTTGTCCATTTGGTACACCATAAGTACTCTTCTGTACCTTCTTGACGACTTAGAAGCTGTTTAAAAATGGTTCCCGTATTTTATCATGTGGGATTTTCGAGACAGTTTCGGCTTTGGAAGAGGGAGCGTAGCAGCAGCTACGTGACCGATGACAAAGATGAAAATGGCCGGAAAGACCGAATAAGAAAAAAGAGAAATTGTTTTTAAACAGCTTCTTAGCGATTTTATATGTTTTTTATCCTCCCGTTGTGTATTTTTTCGGGAATATTTACGTAATATTACATCATGTAATTTGCACGATGTTGATTTTACGTAATCAAGGCATAATCCGATCGGACTATGGTCAGTTGAAGCAGACCAACGATTTGATTTTCAGGAACTGGCTACGCAAATACATTTAGAAGCTGTTAAAAAATGGTTCCCGCATTTTATCATGTGGGATTTTCGAGACAGTTTCGGCTTTGG
>CAVIHT010000003.1:0-109219 GCA_963642795.1 Bacteroidaceae bacterium | reverse complement strand
ATTCATCACATCCGGAACGGCCCATTGTCCGTCAAGGCTTAAGGCATCCTATCGGCACCACGTACACGTCGTCATCTCTTTTATATGCCATCGCGCCGCCGGCGGTCAGCACCATTTTGAATGAAGGTGCGTGCATTCTGGTTGTGTCGATGCTGGACGCCAGTTTGTTGAGGGATCCGGCACCTTCATCCACCAGTTTCTTTCCTCCAAGCTTGATCTCCACGAGGGCATATTGGCCGTTCCTAAGATGAATCACAGAGTCGCACTCCAGACCGTTGCTGTCTCTATAATGGTACACGCTGCCGTTCAGGGCATCGGCATACACGCGCAGATCACGGACAGCCAATGTCTCAAAGAGGAGTCCCATAGTATTCAGGTCGTTTGAAAGATCCGCCGGTCCTATTCCCAATGCGGCGGTCGCAATGGAAGGATCCACGAAATACCGTGTGTCGCTTGTCCTGATCGCGGCCTTTGACCGGAGATTCGGATTCCAAGCCTCCATGTCCTCAACCACGAAGATCTTTTTAAGGGCATCGATGTAGGAGGACACGGTGTCCTCGTCAAGGCTGTCGGTGTCATTGGCGGCCAAATCATTCTTGATGCCCACAATCGTCACCTGAGTGCCTTGATGTCTTGCCAATGAACGCATAAGCCTCTTTGCCCTGGCCGGGCTTCTGTTGATCTTATCCACAGCGGAGATGTCCGTCCGAGTGACTGCATCGTAATAGGAAAATGCGGTTTCCAGGGCCGATTCCCGCGACAACTGCGTGGAGATAGGCCAGCCTCCCCTACACATCAGGAAAGCGACATCCTCAATGCGCAGACTGTTTTCAGCGAATATCGCTTCATGGGCGTTTTCGAAAAGATGGCGCAGACTTACCGTTCCATTGGATTCTCCGGATTCGTACAGCGACATTGGTCTCATTCTTAGGGTGGTGATTCTGCCGGTTCCGGTATGGTGCAGTTTTTCCCTTTCTTCCTCGCTTAACGGAACAGCTGAACCGGTGAGGAGAAACTGACCGGTTCCTTTGCTGCGGTCAACGGCATATCTGACCGCGTCCCATAATTGCGGTATCACCTGCCACTCGTCGAGGAGTAAAGGTTTTTCTCCTTCTAACAATGCGTTGATGTCCATTTCCGCAAGAATCAGGTTTTTGTTCAGGACTGCCGGGTCAGAAATGTAATTGACAGTGCGGGCCTGCTGTTCGGCGCTTGTTGTCTTGCCACACCATTTGGCTCCTTCCACAAGGACCGCTCCTGTGGAATTCAGTTTTCTTTCCAGGACAGAATCCGCGATCCGCTTTTTATAGGTAAAATCTGCCATTCAAAAACACCTTTAGTGAACGTCATGGCAAATCTAATACTAAAAACCGACAAATCAAAGAATTGTAAGTTAAATTCGGTGATTTGTGGATTTAAATTCGGTGATTTGTGGATTTAAATTCGGTGATTTGTGGATTTAAATTCGGTGATTTGTGGATTTAAATTCGGTGATTTGTGGATTTAAATTCGGTGATTTGTGGATTTAAATTCGGTGATTTGTGGATTATTCTACCTGAAGAAGCGGGCGACCCAGGCGGGGTCGATGCGGGAGAAGCCGGGGGAGGGCTTGACCGAAGGATTGCGGCGGATGATGCCGGCGCAGTCTTCATAGACATTGAATCCGATGCGTAGGCCGTGCATCTGCCCGTCTTTGGGGTAGGAGAACTCGATGTCGTTGTCAGGGCCGTCAATGCGGTAGAATTTGAACGGAGTGTCCTGCAGGTCTTTGGCTACGCCTTTCTCCATCATCTCCATCTTGGTGATGTACTTGCACATCTCGATCACGCAGTCGTCCAGACCGGAGTCGAAGATGTTGACCTTCTCGATCAGCGAGCCTATGTCGCTCACGCGGCGGAGCGTGTAGTCCCCCAGAGTCTGCGAAACCGTCTCGAACTGTGCCTCAAGGGCCTTTTCCTGCGTTTCCGGTAGGATTCCGTCGGGCATCAGCCAGATCATCAGTTTCTCCGCTGGATCGTGGTAAAGCGTCTGTCCCTGGACAAGATTGGCCTTGCCGCAGTGCGGGCATTCCCACACGAACAGCGAGCCGTCCTTGACCCTTGCCTTCAACTCGGGATTCTCTCCGACATTTATGCGGTTCCATACTTCGATTCCGTGCTTTTCTCCGCATGCCGTGCAGGTGGCAGTAACCTTCTCTGACATATTCGTTTACACTATAATATTCTTGATAATCCGATTGTTGTATTCATTGCCGCCGGTTTGATTGGCGGGAAAGAATGTTCCATCCACGCTATCTGTCAAGCCACTTCCAGATCTTGTACATCAGAGCTCCCCAGACGAGAAACAGGACCACATAGACCCAGAACGGCAGTTTGGCGGCGTAATGCGTGCCTTGGGTGAGTTTATCGTAATCGGGGATGTCGGCGTAGTAATATGCCCCCGCCCCGAAATCGAGCGAGTCCTGAAGCCCGAGACCGCGCGCCATGATGTAAAGGGCGGCCAGAACGGTCGCCCCTATTACTGTCAGGGTAAGAACCTTGACGATTCTTTTGCCTGTGATGTTCATTTTAGTCAAGGACAGGGATCGGGAAGAACTTGCCGGAAAGGAGAAGCCAGACGGCGAAGAACGTCAGCACGATGTTGAAGCTTTGGCCGATGATGTAGAGCCAGAGCACTTTGCCTCCCTGCATCTGTTTGATGATCTCCTTGAAATTGGTGTCCAGTCCGATGCTGGTGAACGCAAGCACGAACGCCCAGTTCTTGTACTGGTCCAGCACCTTGTTGATCGCTCCCACCTGATCGGCCCCGCAGAGAGGCTGGATGAGGAACGAGGCCACCATCGAGGCGATGAAGAATCCGAGGATGAACTTAGGAAAGCGTACCCAGATTTCTCCTGGACCGACCTTGGTCATTCCGTTGTTGTCGATTCTGGTAGCGAAGAACACTGCCACGAAGAATGCGATGAATCCGATGAGGATGTTCTGGATTGACTTTACGAGAACCGCCGCCTGCTGCGCCTCGGGGCCGAGGGCTGTACCTGCCACGACAACCGCTCCGGTGGAGTCAACGGTGCCTCCGATGAGGGAGCCGCCCATGATCTGCGACATTCCGCAGGCCTTGATGATGACAGGTTCGAAGACCATCATGAGGATTGTGAATATGATGGAGATCGACACGGTGATGGAGAGGTCGTCCTTCTTCGCCTTTGAGGCCGCGGCTGTGGCGATGGCCGCGCTGGTTCCGCAGACGCTTGTCGCCGACGCCATCGTGATGACCAGCGGTTTGTTGTCAATCTTAAGCACCTTGATTCCGAACCACCACATGAACAGAATCACGATAGGGGTCACGATCCAGGCTATTCCGAGACCGTAGAGACCGAATTTGGCGATGTTGGAGAACAGCACGGAGAATCCCATGATAACAAGACCAGTCTTGATGTAGAACTCGGTCTTGATGGCCGGCCTGAGCCAGTTCGGAACACCTACCGTGTTGGAGATCAGAAGACCGACCAGAAGTGCCCAGAACGCCCACTCAAGATAACGGTTGAGGGTGTATTCAGCGCTTATGAGACGCACTACAAGGGCGATGACGAACAATCCGATGAGTGCCGGAATATATTTCTTCACGCTCTCGCCCTGAAGTTTGACTCCCGCTGTGAACAGCGCACCGAGGGTGATGAACGTCACGAGGAACTTGCGCCAGAACGCCCATGCTCCAAGCTGTTCACCCAGAGGGACAACCTTTGCCGCCGCAGCCTCCGAGAGATTCTCTCCGAGGGTCCATGTGGCGAACTTGACCGCCGAAAAATCAAATGCTTTAGTCAGGACAGCGATGCAGGCGATGACGATCACGATGCCGCCGATCCAGATTGCCTGCCAGTCCTCCTTTCCCCAAAATGCGGGAACAGTCTTGCCTTTTTCCATCTGTAGAAAAAATTAGTATAATGTTTTACTATTTTGCAAAGATATAACAACAGACGCATTCTCGCAAAACTTTTGAGGCCAATCAGTACTCAACAGGTGGTTTTCCTGTACGAAAACCCTTGAAAAGAAGTCAAGTGCGTGGTTACAGACTGATGCTGAAAATCCAGCCGATGTAATTCTTGTTGAGACCGCTGATTGGGAACCGGTCGATGTGGTGCCAGAAGTTGCGGGCGTAGCGGATTCCGATCCGGGTGTCATACGGAATCCAGAAGAAGTTTCCGAGATTGACGGTCAGGTCGGCTCCGACGCTGAACAGGTGCTCCCCCATGACAGCGCCGGGATTGTAATGAAGTTTGTGGTCCCGGCTGAAAGTCTGGTATGACCAGTCGAAGAACGGTGTCAGCTCGAAGTTCTTGATGTAGGTCACCGGGCTGAGGAACGACCAGTCAACATCCGCGAAAGGAATCGCATAGTCGGCGGTGACCCGAAATCTGGATTCAGAGCAAGAATTGATGATGCTTTTCAGGTTTGTGTTCACGAATCCTCTCGGGATGGCGGTCAAAGCACCTTCCATTACGCTGCCCTCATCTCCAGGTCCGTACCAAGTCTCCATTGATGCCGTGAGCCGGAGACCTTGTCTGGCGGTTAATCCGGGAAGATAGCCGTAGGTGTATAGGTATGTCGTCGGAGCGTAGGCCTTGATGTGACCCGGTCTGAAATGGAATCCAAGTTCGGCTCCGAATCCAAGCGACGGAAAGACCTGTGACGTGGCTTTCTGCCTAATGACATAGCCTCTCAGGGAAACATCCAAAGTCCGGAGTGTGGAGGTGTGGTCTTCTCCTATTGTACTATAGGTTTCGGTCACATTCTTGCCGTCCTTTTCCACGAAACGCTTGAGCAGAATCTGGTCATTGTACCTGTCGTTGGTGAATTTGTATTTGATCTGCGGAATCAGTCCGCGGTTGATGCCGCCCGACGAGAAATTGAACGGAGCATAGGCTTTCAGTCCTCCTTCAAAATAAGGTCTGCCTGTCAGAGTGCCTTTGTTGTAAAGACTGTACATATTCCCTTTGGTGACCTGAATCTTCTGGACATCAAGCGCGGCTCTGTCGTTGAAGTCGGCGGAGAACTCAAACACTGGATAAAGTCCTGTGAATATGTACTTGAAGTGTCCGGAATGTCTCCATTCGCCGGCATTGTACGGGTCTTTGTGGGCTCCGTAGCCGACCATTCCATAGCCTGTACTGAGCGGATTCTGGAACAAGGCTGTGGCTCCGAGCGAGACTGATTTGTAATAATCGTCGGAGCTGATGTTCTCGACCGCGTCGTAGTTGAAATAGACGGGTGCCCACGAATGGATGTGCGGAAATCTGATCTTTGAATATCTTTCCGGCCGCGAAAAACTTACCTTCACTTCGGAGCTGGTCGTGTCGCCAAGGGCGAGTTCCTGGGCGGTGAGCGCTTCGGCGACAGGGTATTTATGAATATCCTCGTAGCGGACTTCGGTGACCGGCAGGTCGCTTACCGCGGTTGCGTACATCATGCGTCCCTGTTTGTAGTCCCGAGGCCTGTCCGATGCCGCCAACGAACTGTAGTACAGTGTGTCGGCCTTGAACACCGGCGAACTGATCCCGTAGCGCGTCGAGGTCAGCTGCCGCAGCGTCAGGCTCCCTATGTCCAATGAATATAACTCCGTCACTCCTGTCCTGTCGCACAGGAAGGATAATTGTGTGCATTCTGAATGCTTCGTCAGGCTCAGCGACCGGTCTTGTTCCGATCCCTGAGCTTGTCGAAGGGCCGGAACGTTGCGTAGATGTGAAAGCGTGACAGGTTGAGATCCAAGCAATTGTCGAAGTACAGCCTTTCCGTCTGAACCCTGCCCTGTAACCTCATAGACACCCATTCCGTTTTCCGACAGCCCTGCCACGAACAATCTCTCTCCGATCCAGGCCGATTCCGTGAACAGAAGCGAGTCCGGTGCGATGAACGATTCCTTGACGGAACCGTCGCCGGAATCCAGCAGAACAATCCGCGACCCACCAGAGTAAGGATATTCAGTGGCTGCCAAGACCTTTCCGTCAGGTGCCGGAGCGGGATTGAAGTACCGTCCGTTTTTTGTCAGGTTGTGGACTCTTTCAGGTTTTGACAGATTCACATAACGAATCCGGGAACTACCCCCGAGAGTCCACCGAAGCCCTGCCACGGATTCGCTCCAGAATATTCTTTCGCCTTCTGAATCAAGGAAAAGTTCACTGGTGTAGGAAGCGAAAGACCGGAATCTCTCTTCTTTACCCGATTCATCCAAGCGGACGAGGCTGTTGGCGGAGGCCATCCCTGACTTGAGGGAATATATTCCTGAACCATCAGCGGCGACAGTTCCTTTGTATTCCGTATGCATCCGAGGAGTCTTGCTGACCTGCCTTGACGGCATGAAAGGCTCCCTGAGCGCGGCCTCCACGTTCCAAAGCCGCCGGAAATTATCCTCTATAATGCGGAACGATTCCTTGAAATCCTTTCCGCTGGCGGCCTTGACGGTCTTCTGGAGGTTGAATAACCAGCCTTTCCGGACAACCCTGTCAAAATATTCCTGAGTGAAAAGAGGGTCGTTGAAGAATACCCTCGTCCCTGCGATGAGCATGTAACCAACCCTATAATAATCAGGAGTATAGTTCTTATTTGAGCCGTAGAACCATCTGTAGTAGTCCCGCCTCTCGCCGCAGTCGAACGCCGGCATCATATATTCAAGAAACGAGGCCTGTCGTCCGCGTCCGCTCCGGCTGAGCGCCGTCTCCGCAACAACCGCGTCCCCTTCGAGGAACGCCGGCCCCGGGTATATTCCGGCGAAGGCTCCGGCCGCCATTTCTCCGAAGAACCAATGCAGCGCTTTGTTGCCTCTTGCCGCCCCGAACTGCATCTGCGCAGCGTGCCGTCCCTCGTGGATCGCCAGATTCCGCACCCAAGGCATCGCCGTCGGAGCATAAGGATCGTTGACAGTGAATATGTCCATTCTTTTCGGTGCCCAAGTGACAGAAGCGTTGGCAAGTACATAGCGGCTGTGCAGCACGACAGGCATCTTCCCCTTGTAGCTTTGCCCGATGAAGTAGCCCGAAGACCCGGCTATTCTTAGCCGGGCTTGCTCCAGCTCCACTCCGTAAACCCTTGCCAATGAGTCCTCTCCTTTCGGGAATAACAGCCTGAAGTTCTCCGTCTCCATCTGTCTCCACCGCAGCGCCGCCGGATCGCTCCCGGTCAGCGAGAACTGCGCGTTGGATTTGAAGCTGGTCAATGCGAGAAGAAGTACAGTCAATATCTTGATTCCAGTCTTAGCCATAAAGTCATATTCAAAAGCCCATCTGCGAAGATAGTGATTTACCACAAGACATATTCTGCTTCCGGAGATAATTTGGACTATAAAATTTGATTGTCTTTTCAGGCCATATTTCTTTAACCAAAAAGATTTTTGAGTAAATTTGTGGGAATATTCTTACAAAGATAGATGCAGATTTTTCTACAGATTCTTACCCTGCTCGGAGCGATGGCCATGTTCCTGTACGGAATGACCATGATGAGCGAGGGTCTTCAGAAGGCGGCAGGTGACAAACTGCGATCATTTTTGGCGTCCATGACGTCAACGACCTTCAAAGGTATCATCACGGGTATTGTTGTCACTGCCCTCATCCAATCATCCAGCGGAACGACCGTGATGGTCGTCAGCATGGTCAACGCCGGTCTGCTCGCATTGAGCAACGCCATCGGTGTCATCATGGGAGCGAACATCGGCACGACTCTCACGGCTTGGCTCATCTCCCTGTTCGGATTCAGTTACGACATCGGAGCCTTCGCCATTCCGTTCATCGCACTTGGCTTCTTCATGATGACTCTCAAGAGCAGTCAGAAACGCAACGTCGGAGAGTTCATCATCGGTTTCGCGTTCCTGCTGATCGGTCTCGCGACGATGAAAGATTCGGTTCCGGATCTGAACCAGTACCCGGATGTCCTCGCCCTTGTGAAGAACCTGACAAGCTACGGCTACTTCTCGGTCATCATATTCACCCTCGTAGGAGCCTTGATAACCGTGATTGTGCAGGCATCCAGTGCCTCACTGGCTCTGACGATGGTCTTTGTGGCGAACGGCTGGATCGACTTCGAGATGGCCGCCGGAATGGTGCTTGGCGCCAACATCGGAACCACGATCACCGCCAACATAGCGGCAGCCGTGGCTAACTACTCGGCCAAGCGTACCGCTATAGCCAACACACTGTTCAATGTGATCGGTGTCGTGCTGGCGTTGGTGTTCTTCAATCCTTTGATGAAGCTGGTAGGCGCGATGACCACGGCGATAGGCTTCGAGAATCCTGTGACCTTGTTCGACGGCACGTCCGCTTCTGATGCTTTCACACCGGATCAGCAGAACTCGATGCTTTATGGAATATGCATCCTCCACTCGGTGTTCAACGTCACCACGACCCTGATTCTCGTCTGGTTCATCCCGCAGCTTGTCAAGGCCGTCAACAGAATCATACCGACCCCTAAGGGCGAGGAGGAGGTTTACCGTCTCAAGTTCATCCAGGGCGGACCTCTTTCCACGGCTGAACTTTCCCTTGACGAGGCCAAGCAGGAAATCATTCATTTTGCGGAAATATGCTATCGGGAGGTTGACTTCATCCGCGAGGCCGTGAGCGCCAAGACCCAGTCCGAACTGGAGTCCGTCAACGAGAAGCTTGTCAAGTACGAGAGCATCACGGACAAGATTGAATTCGAGATCGCATCCTACTTGAACGAGGTTTCCAAGGGTGACATCAGCGATGTCTCCGCATTGAGAATAAAGTCGATGTACAGGGTGATCGGGGAACTGGAAAGCATCGGAGACTCCGGCGAGGCCATCGGCAGGATGATGAAGCGGGCTCTTGACCACGGCAAGACATTCGATGACGAGATGATCAAGAAGCTTGACAGGATGCTGGATCTTCTGGCCGCGGCGTTCAAGGCTATGGTGGAGAACCTCGGTTCCTCAGCTCTCTTCCTCAAGGACATCTCCAACGCCGAGGATGCCGAGTACAACATCAACGAGTACCGCAACAGTCTTCGTGAGGAACACATCGTCAACATCGAGAAGGAAGGCTACAACTACCAGACTGGAGTCTTCTACATCGACATCGTGCAGGAGCTTGAGAAGATGGGTGACTTCATAATCAACATCTCCCAGAGTCTGTTGGAAAAGAACGGTTAAGGAATGAGATGTGCGCTGACATATTCATTGATCGCGCTTTGCGCCTTGGTGACGGTCGCTTGCGGAGGGCGGAAGGCAAAGGAAACCTCCGCATTCCAGCCGCACGCTTTCCCGCCTATGCCTAATCCGCCGGCGGTGATCGCCGAACCGTGGGAGAAGGCTGAATATGTTGTCTCGAACTATTGGGACAAGTTCTTGAGCCAGACCTATCCGTGTGATTCCAACGTGGTTAACGGTGTTCTCGCCGATGATGTGGAAGAGGCTTTCGGAACCTATGTGACATTTTTGGAAGGAGCTTGTACTATAGATTTCGGCAGGAAAGCGATGGCCGGATTATTCGACAAGGTGGAAAGGTTCCAAGCCGCCGACACTTCTTCCAATGTCTTCGGATTCTTCGAGAAGATGGTGTCCAAGTACCTCTACGATCCGGACTCTCCTGTGCGCAACGAAGACCTCTACCTGCCGTACGTCACCCGTCTCGCCGCTTCTGAATATTCAGCCCGCGAGTTGAGGCTGTCATATTCATTTGAAGCCCGAATGTGTTCTTTGAATATGATAGGTTCGCCTGCCGCTGATTTCACATTCACGGATCTGGCGGGCAGACGGCACACTCTTTACGGGGTGAGGGCCGAGACCACGCTGCTGTTTTTCACCAACCCCGGCTGCCAGGCATGCAGGGAGATCATCGGGAGTCTGACTTCTGATGGGGAGATAGCCGATCTGGTGTCTTCCGGAAGGCTCGCCGTAGTGAACGTTTACATTGACGAGGAACTGGACAAGTGGCGTGAATATGCCTCCGTCTATCCTGAGAACTGGTACAACGGTTACGATCAGAGCTATTTGATCCGCTCCGATGTCACATATAATGTGAGGGCTATCCCATCGCTCTATGTTCTTGATTCAGAGAAGAAAGTGATTATGAAGGACGCTCCTGTGGAGAATGTCCTCCAATATCTTGAAAATCTAAAATAACACTGAATATGAAAATCACCAAGGAACTTTGGGGCACGTCCCCAGCAGACGGAAAGGAGATATTCCTTTATACTCTTGAGAATGAAAGCGGTGCGTTCGCGCGCCTTTCCAGCATAGGTGCCGGGATTGTGTCTATCGCCGTGCCGGACAAGGACGGAAAGATCGCTGATGTGGTTCTGGGCTACACCAGGCCGGAGGATTACTTTGGAGACGGACCTTGCGCCGGAAAATGCCCCGGGCGCTACGCCAACCGCATAGCCCTCGGAAAGTTCACGCTTGACGGGGTGGAATATTCATTGCCGGTCAATAACGGCCCGAACCATCTGCACGGAGGTCCTGATGGATTCCAGAATCAGGTCTGGGACAGCCGCATTGAGGGTGATGCCGTTGAGTTCCAGTATTTTTCACAGGACGGCGAGGCCGGCTATCCCGGCAATCTGAAGGTTGTGGCGCATTACGAGTGGAGCGAAGACAACGCCCTCAAACTGACTTTCACGGCTCAGACCGACAAGGCGACCGTTGTCAACCTTACCAACCATGCCTACTTCAATTTGAATGGCGAAGGGAACGGGAATATACTCGATCATGAGTTGAGGCTCAACGCAGCTGTCTATCTGCCGACAGACGAGACATTGATTCCGGTCGGGGAGCCTGATCCGGTGGCAGGTACTCCGATGGATTTTCAGGAGTTCAAGAAGATCGGTGAGGAGATCAAGACTGACTTCCCGGCTTTGAACTACGGCAAGGGTTACGACAACTGCCTCATGATCAACGACTATGAGGCTGGACAGCTTCAGACTGCGGCTCAATTGTACTCTCCTTCGAGCGGCCGTCGGCTTGAGGTTCTGACCACCCAGCCGGCTGTGCAGATTTATACAGGAAACTGGCTTGAGGGCTGTCCGGCTGGCAAGTGCGGACGTGGCTACCATGACTATGAGGGTGTGGCAATCGAGTGCCAGCATTGCCCTGATTCGCCTAACAAGCCTGATTATCCTACCACAGTGCTCCGTCCGGGCGAGACTTTCAGCGAGGCCATCATCTGGGCGTTCTCGGTAAAGAAATAACACAAATGAAACAGTATCAGGATCTTCTGCGTCACATAATGGAAACAGGCGTGGTCAGGCACGACCGCACCGGCGTAGGCACCAAAAGTGTCTTCGGCTACCAGATGCGCTTCGACCTCTCGAAAGGTTTCCCGCTTCTGACCACCAAGAAAGTTCACTTGAAATCCATTATTTACGAACTCCTGTGGTTCATAGCTGGCGACACCAACATCAAGTACCTCAAAGACCACGGTGTCTCCATCTGGGACGAGTGGGCCGATGAGAACGGCGATCTCGGTCCTGTCTATGGCCATCAGTGGCGCTCCTGGCCAGCCCCGGACGGACGCTCGATCGACCAGCTGAGCCAAGTCGTGAATATGATCAAGAACAATCCTGATTCAAGGCGAATGTTAGTCACCGCCTGGAATCCCGGAGAGGTGGACAAGATGGCTCTCCCGCCTTGCCATTGCCTCTTCCAGTTCTATGTGGCCGAAGGCAAACTCTCTTGCCAGCTGTACCAGCGCAGCGCCGACACTTTCATCGGAGTCCCATTCAACATTGCCTCCTACGCATTGCTGACAATGATGATCGCCCAGGTATGTGGCTTGAAACCAGGTGATTTCATTCACACCACCGGAGACACCCACATTTACCTGAATCATTTCGAACAGGTCCACGAGCAACTCTCCCGCGAGCCTCGCCAGCTCCCGACTATGCGCATCAACCCCGACGTGAAATCCATCTTCGATTTCAAGTACGAAGACTTCACCCTGGAAGGCTACGACCCCTGGCCCGCCATCAAAGCCCCAGTCGCCGTATAGCCCTCTGTCTCAGCGTTTATTCCGCACTGTCATAGAACCCGTATTTCCGGTCACTGAGCATGTCGAAGTGACCGGAATGTTTAATTATATCATATAGAGAATAAAATATGGTTAAATGTTAAATTTGTTACTTATAAGAAATAAAACTATCTTTGCGAAAAGATTTATGTATTATGGATGTTATTTCAAGGTCGGAATATGCCAGTAAGGTGGATTCTTGGATTGGAAAAGGTCAGATTATCGTTCTGGTCGGGCAGAGACGTGTGGGAAAGAGCTTTGTGCTGAAAGACTTCATTGAAAGGCATAAATCCGAGACGGACGCCAACATCATCAGCATTGACAAGGAGAAGAAGTCTTTTGATGCCATTAAGACTTATCAGGATCTGAATGGCTTTATAGATCAAAGGTTTGATTCACACAAACATAATTATATTCTCATAGATGAGGTTCAGGACATCTCGGAATGGGAAAGAACAGTGAGGAGTTACAGGACTGAGGATAACACGGACATTATTGTCACCGGAAGCAATTCATCGATGCTGTCTTCCGACCTTGGCACCATCATCGGAGGACGGTATGAGGAAATCCATATTCATTCGTTGAATTATAAGGAGTTTTTGCTGTTTCATAATTTAGAGGACAGTGATTCCTCTCTGGCTTTATTCCTGAATTATGGCGGACTTCCTGGGTTGAGCAGGGTGGGCATTGATGATGACGAGCATTGTTGGGAATATATAAGCGGTGTGTATAATACGGTGATGCTCAAGGATGTAATAGAAAGGCATGAGATCAGGAATCTGTCGTTTATGAATAATTTGGTTCGTTTCCTGGCGGATAATGTCGGAAAACTGAACTCTGCGAGCAACATTGCCAAGACGATGAAATCCTTGGGACAGGGTGTGTCCACACGGGTTGTGCTTGAATATCTTGGCTACTTCGGAGAGGCTTATCTTCTGTACGATGCTCCGAGGTATGATATTCATGGAAAAAAAGTGTTCGAATCCAATGACAAGGTCTATTTCGAGGACATCGGAATCCGGAATTTCATTGCCGGAGGAAACCGTGAGCAAGACATCGAGAAAGTTCTGGAGAATGTTGTCTATAACCAGCTGGTCAATGACGGATTCAAGGTTCAGGTCGGTCAGTTGAGGGTAGGAGAGGTTGATTTCGTGTGTACGAAACGTGGAAAAACAGTCTATGTTCAAGTCTCTTACATCATCGCTGACGAAGAGACAAGAAAAAGGGAGTTCGGCCGTTTGGAAAGCATCAATGACAACTATCCAAAATATGTCATTTCACTCACACCTTTAGTGAAGAGAAATGATATGAATGGAATAACTCATCTGGGACTCAGGGAGTTCTTGATGAATGGACTCGGTCACTGAGCTTGTCGAAGTGACCGTACCTGTGCGTCGCATTGCATTACTCCGCACGGATGGCGTCGGCGGGGTTGGAGTGGGCGGCGTGGAGGGTCTGGAAGAAGATCGAGACGACGGCGATTAGGAGCGACACGGCACCGGAGGCGATGAATATCCACGGGTTCAGGCCGATCCGGTACGAGAAGCCTTCCAGCCACTTGTCCATTACGAACCACGAGAGCGGCACGGCGAATATGAACGACACCAGAAGCGGGGCGCAGAACTTTGTCAGGAGCAGGGACAGAACCTCGCTCGTGGTACTGCCCATAATGCGGCGCACACCGATCTCCTTCTTGCGCTGCCTGATGAAAAACAGCGACATCCCGATGAAGCCGAGGATCGAGATTAGGACGGCGACACCTGTGAATATGCTCACGATCCTCATCGTGTTCTTTTCCTCATTCAAAGAGGCCTTGATTTTGTCATCGACACCTTGCACTTTCCAGTCAAGATCCTCGGAGGTTCCGTCAACCTCTTTGACAAGGTCGCAGATCTTCTTCCAGGCGTCAGGGGAGCCGTCGGTCTTGACCATAAAATTAGGATCTTCGATCTCATCCGTGTCCTTTACTGAGATGAGGAACGGCTGGCTTTTCAGAGCGTTTCTCAGGACTTCCGGATTGTCTGCGCTGACACGGTAGATGTTCTTCGTGTTGTACCCCATCGGAGCCTTGATAAGATGATCCATCTGGAGCAGGGTCGTCAGAGTGGCCGTCATCATAGTCATCGTGATAACGTTCTGGAGGATTATGAATATCCTGCTGAGCACCATCTTGGAATGGTAGCGGAACGAACCCTTGACAACATCGATAGGCTTGTACTTTGACAGCGAGACGGTCGGCATTATTCCGGAGATGATTCCTGTCAGGACAATGAACAATAGACTGACAGAAACAGTGGAGAAGTTTATGTCTTTTAGAATATCTATCTTGCCTTTGAAAAGCACGGCCACCTTGTCCTCAAGCAGCAGGGCCAACGCCCCACCGATGATGAACGAGATGAACACCATCAAGGTGGATTCCCCGATCAGCTCCAAGGATATTCCCAATCCATCGCTGCCGAGAAGCCTTCTGGTGGCCATTTCCTTTGCCCGAAATCCAGTGTTGGCGACCGTGAGGTTGATGTAGTTTGTGACCGCAAACATCAGTATTGCCAGAACCACGGCCAGTAATATTCCCAAAAGACTTTTGTCACCGGTCTGAAGGCCCGCGCCAGTATTCTGTGGCGCGAACATCATCTCGTCGAGCGGAATGAGGGCGGCCTTTGTGTCGCCGTAGAAATTGAACATCGGAATGCTTTCGGTGCAGTAGGCAGTCAGGTCATCGATCTTGTCATCGAGGTTCGTTCCCGGCCTCATCATCAGGAAGGACAGTGTGGAACCTAACGGCCCGCTTGCCATCAGGTCGTTGCGGAGTCTGTAACCGAGGACCTGCGGTGCGCGTTCGAAATTGGCGATGACCGCCGTCTCGTTCAGGAGCACGGTCTTGTCAAGATCCTTGATGACCCCTGAGACAGTGTAGACTAGCGAGCTGTCGTACGGGTCACCGTTGTCATCACTTATGAAGACATACCGTGTTCCCTCGATTTGAAGAGGCTGACCGAGAGCGTTGCCGTCCGGGAACAAGGCCTTGGCAAGTGATTCTGTGACAACGCATTTCTCCGGGCTGTCCAGGGCGGTCTCACGGTCTCCTTCAATCATCTTGAAATCAAATAATCTGAAGAAATTGGAGTCAGCCAGCATTATGTTGCCGATGTTGTCCCCCTGTGACTCCTCATAGACTTTGTCCTCGTGCTTGATCTTTCCGTTATGCATATAGACGCAGCAGACATCCTCAACCTCAGGATAACGATTTTTGAGCGAATGGGCGCAATCCGGCCACGACAGAAGAGAGTTCCTGTTCTCTGTCTCCAGCACATAGATTCTCCCGTGGTTCTTGTGCCATTGTCATATAATAACGGTCATTGCTGACCTTTCGCCAATGGTCGTTGAGCCTGTCGAAACGACCATATAAACAGCCATACGCAAAAACCGTCATTTTCGCAATCTATTTCTATGCCAAAAGATTTAAGTAATTAATATTCAAGAATATCATCATTCTATGAATATGCCAAAGTGTAAAGAAATTTAACACTGGGTGTAAAGAAACTTTACACTTCCTCCGGTCACAGAGCCTGTCGAAGTAACAAACTAAAGCCAAATCCGGTAGCCCAAAGACGGGCGGACTGCTCAACTTGTTCATTTTCTGTTTTGCGGATATGGTAAAAAACTGTAACTTTACGGCCGAAAACAGTTTTGGTTTATGGAAAAATGTATCATCGCGGCGGTTGCCGACAACGGGGCGATAGGGAAGGACAACGATCTGCTCTGGCATATTGCCGAGGATATGAAATATTTCAGGCGCACCACCACCGGGAATCCTGTGGTGATGGGTTTCAGGACATTCCTCTCGATCGGCCGGCCGCTCCCTAAAAGGGTGAATATTGTCATCTCGACACGGCCTTGGGCTGATGTTCCGGAGGGCGTGATTGTGGCTCGGCGCCTTGAGGAGGCATATTCATTGGCGGAAAAATCGGTTGGATGTAGTTGCGAGGCGAGTGGTGAGACATCGGCGAAGAAGGTTGGTGTCGAGGAAAGGAATGCTTCGGACGTTGATAGGAAAATATTCATTATGGGCGGCGGTGAGACTTACCGCAAGGCGCTTCCGACGGCTGACAAGCTTTACATAACGCACGTTCACACAGTGATTGAGGATGCGGACACGTTCTTCCCGGTGATTGATCCGGAAATTTGGGAAGAGGAGTCTGCCACTTCGGTCTCTGTAGATCCTGAAACTGGTTATACTTACGAATTTAAAGTTTATAAAAGACGATTTTAGATCACTTCGGCCCCTCCACAAGCTCAGGGACCAATTCCGGCATCCCCAAAAGCCGGGCGTAAAAACGAACTTAACGAATATGTCAGACAGAGAAAACTTCGGCAGCCGCGCTGCCGTGATTATGGCCTTCGCCGGCTCCGCCATCGGACTCGGCAACATCTGGAGATTCCCTTATATGGTCGGTGAATATGGAGGCGCGGCCTTCATACTCATCTACATAGTGTGCTCTTTCGTCCTTTCCCTGCCGATTCTGTTCTCGGAGTCGGTGATCGGCCGGAAAACCCACCTCAGCACAATCGGAGCGATGAACGCCTTGGCTCCGGATTCCAAATGGAAATGGCTGGGGCTTCTTACGGTCATCACGCCTCTGATAATAGTGTCCTACTACAGCGTCGTAGGAGGATGGTCCATTGAATATCTTGTCAAGTCAGCCACATTCAGTTTTACGCCGGACAAGGCCGAAGCCGTCACCGGGATGTTCGGCGAGTTCGTGTCCTCGACTTGGGGACCTGTCGCCTGTCTGTTCATATTCCTGTCACTGACCGCGTTGATTGTCTTTCTTGGGGTCAAAAAGGGGATTGAGAAGTTCAGCAACATCTCGATTCCGATCCTGTTCGTGCTGATTGTCGCCATCGCCATCTACTCGGTCACGCTTCCGGGAGCCGGCGAAGGCGTAAAATATCTTGTCAAGCTGGATTTCTCAAAACTGACCCCAAGGGCGTTTTCGGCGGCGTTGGGACAGAGTTTCTTCTCGCTGTCTTTGGGCGTGGGAACGATGCTGACATATTCATCATACGTCAGTAAGAATGAGAATCTTATAGTTTCCGGTGCAGGCACTGCGGTGTCTGATCTGCTGTTTGCTATGCTGGCTGGATTCGCCATTATGCCGGCAGTGTTCGCCGCCGGAATCACTCCGTCCGCCGGGCCCGGGCTCGTCTTCGAGACACTTCCTTACATCTTCGCGGAGATGGGTGCTGGCGGACAGGCCGTGAGTTGCCTTGTCGCGATTTTGTTTTTCTTGACCATCCTTGTCGCGGCGCTTACCTCATCAATATCCATCTTTGAGGTGGGAGTTGCCTATCTGGTTGAGGAAAAAGGTGTTTCAAGGCACAAAGCGACAATCGTGCTGTTCTTCGCCACGTTCATTGTCGGAGTGCTCTGTTCTCTTTCATTCGGGCCTCTGTCTGATGTGAAGATTTTGGGAGAGGGAATATTCAGTTTCTGTGACAACTTATGTTCCAACTACTTGATGACGCTCGGAGCATTCCTGTTCTCTGTTTTTGTCGGCTGGAGAATGGACAGAAAAGACGTCCGTGACGAACTCACGAACGGCGGTTCCCTCAAGCTGAACAACAAGTTGTTCCCTGTTGTCTATTTCCTCATCAAGTATGTCGCTCCGGTGACCATCGCGGTGATCTTCTTCACCGGGCTGGTCGGTTAGTCTCCTGAGTGCGCACTCCTGTTTGATTCTGAACCTGAATATCCGCCAATTGAGGCCGACCGAATTATCTGGTTTCGTATGCCGTACTGATTGCAAAAACAACTATCTTTGTAGAAGTTTAAGAAAAAAGAGGAATTATTTTTAAGCAGCTTCTAAACAGCTTCCAAGAGACTCAACGGCATTATGAAACGGGTTCTGATAATCACATACTATTGGCCGCCGTCCGGGGGATCCGGGGTGCAGCGGTGGGTCAAATTCGCGAAATATCTTCCGACTGCGGGATGGCAACCGGTCATCTATACTCCCGAGAATCCTGAACTGACGACGGTAGATAAGACCTTGGCGGCAGAGATTCCGCCTGAGGCTGAGGTTGTCAAAAGCCATATATTCGAGCCTTATGGCATTTACCGTAAGCTGATGGGGAAGGGAAGTTCCACTGATCTCAAGACTTTGACAGCGTCTAACGCCGGAAATGATGAGGTGAATCCGATCAACGGGCGGAAGAAGTCGTGGAAACAGAAACTTTCCCTGTTCATCAGAGGCAATTTCTTCATCCCTGATCCGAGGGTCATGTGGGTGCGTCCGTCAGTCCGTTTTTTGAAGAAGTACCTTGAGGAGCATCCTGTTGATACCATTGTCACGACCGGCCCGCCACAGTCAATGCACCTCATCGGACTTCGGCTTTCGAAGGCGACGGGACTCCCTTGGGTGGCGGATTTCCGTGATCCGTGGACCAAGATGTTTTACTTCAAACATTTGGGATTGACTTCATGGTCGGAGAAGAAGCATCATCGTCTGGAGCGGTCGGTTCTGGACGGAGCGGCAAGGGTGATCGCTGTCTCTCCGCTGGTCCAGGACGAGTTCAAGGTCATGACAAAGACTCCTGTCGAGCTGATCACCAACGGCTACGACGAGGAGGATTTCAAGAAGGATGTAGAGCTTGACGAGAACTTCAACATCACCCACACAGGGCTGTTCGCCTCGGACGGCAATCCGGAAACCCTCTGGAAAGTGCTGGCTCAGAAATGCGGGGAGGATGAAGAGTTCAGAAAGTCGCTGAGGATCAGGCTGGTGGGAAAGACCGACAAGGAAATAACAGACTCCATCGAGGCGGCCGGACTTGGGGGCAATCTTAAAGACTTTGGCTACCGGAATCATGAAACGGCTGTCCGGGAGCAACTTAATGCCACAATTCTGATTCTTCCGCTGAGAAAGGAACCTGAATATCGTGCCGTGCTGCCAGGAAAGCTTTTTGAGTATCTCGCCTCGCGCCGTCCGATCCTGGGAATAGGCCAGACAGACGGGGCGATGGCACGGATTGTCAGCGAGACAGCTTCCGGAGTGGTTTACGACTGGGATGACGAGAGGGATATCCGGAATTGGATTGATTTCTGTTGGGAGAAGTTCAAAAACGATGAGCTTCATGACAACACTTCGGACATATCACGGTTCACGCGCCGCAATCTGACGGCGAAACTGGCTGAACTGCTGAATCGGATAACTGAAAAATAATATTCATAGATCATGAACAAGACTTTGGTGAAGAAGATAGTAATGTATGCAGGGATTGTACTGCTGTTTCTGGTGCTGGCCTACGGCTTTGTACCGGAGGTGCTGACCGGCAAGATTGTCAACCAGAGCGACATCACAGGCTACAGGAGCATGTCGCAGGAGGCTGTGACATGGAACAAGGCGCACCCGGACGATCCTACCTACTGGACGGACTCCATGTTCGGAGGGATGCCGACCACTTCGTTTGATCCTTCTGATGACGGTGACTGGACGCAGTCGCTGTACAATCTTCTCATGAAAGGAAAGAGGCCGGCGAACTGGCTGTTCATATCTTTGTTGGGAGCCTTCCTGCTGATGCTTTCGCTGGGTGTTGACAAGGTTCTGGCCATCGGCGGGGCCGTCGCCGTCACGTACTGCTCGTACAATTTCCAAATCATTCAGGTGGGGCACAACACAAAGATGCAGGCGATTGCGTTCCTGCCTTGGGCTTTGGCTGCGGTGATCTTCACTTACCGCTCGGCCCTCCGACCTTGGCTGGGTTCGACCCTTCGACAAGTCCATGAGCCGGGCAAGCCGGCCGCCGAGCCTGTCGAAGCGTCCGTAAACAAGCGGACGGACTGGAAATCATGGCTTCCGAAAACCCTGCTCGGAACCGTTCTGTTCGGTTTCGCCCTGAGTTTCCAGATCAAGGCCAATCATCAGCAGATCACCTACTATCTGGCGATTATGATCGTGATCTATGCGCTGTATGTGTTCTTGAGAATATGTCTTGAGAAAACAGGCTCTTTCGGCAGACTCTGTGACCGGCGTAGCGTTTTCGGCCGCTTCTTCGCCGCCAGCGCGCTGCTTCTGGTCATAGGCCTCGCCGGAATCGGCACCAACGCAATCAAACTCGCCCCGCTTTATGAATATACCGGATACACGATGCGCGGCGGCTCCGAACTCTCTCATCCGGAGGGAGGCGAGATCAACAACACCGGCCTCCAGCTGGACTACGCCACAGCCTGGTCCTATGGCTGGGAGGAACTCCCTAACCTTATGATTCCGAACTTCAATGGAGGCTCGTCAGCCGGTGCCGTCAACCCGGACAAATCCGAAGTCGTCAAACTGTTCCGTAATGCCGGACAGGGCAACACCGATGAAATTGCCAAGTCCCTGCCTCTTTACTGGGGACCTCAACCTTTCACCGCCGGCCCTATGTACATGGGAGCCATCACGGTCTTCCTGTTCATCCTCGGCTTGTTCCTCTACAAGGGCAAAGAGAAATGGTGGCTTCTGGCCGCTACCATCGTGGCTGTCTTTCTGAGCCTCGGCAACCACATGATGTGGTTCACGAAACTGTTCTTCGACTACGCTCCGATGTACAGCAAGTTCAGAACGGTGTCTATGGCCTTGATTGTCTTGCAGTTCACTCTGCCGATGCTGGGATTCATAACCCTTGACCGAATCCTGAAACGGGAATATTCAAAGAAAGAATTCCTTAAGGCTGGTTGGATCGCCCTCGCGCTGACGGCCGGATTCTGTCTCATCTGCGCTCTGGTTCCAAGCATAGCCGGCTCTTTCTCCGGAAAGGCCGACGCACAGATGCAGGACATCATCGTGGATGCCCTCAAGGCGGACAGGAGGCACATCCTTTCGGTGGATGCATGGTGGTCGATGATCTTGATCGTGGTCACGTTCGGTCTGATCCTCCGGGCCTACAGCGTCCCTAAGAACGCCCCGAAATCATACGAAAGCGACCCTCACATCGGCAATGCCCGCAGGACGCAGGCGATGGTGGGAATATGCCTTCTCGTGTTCGTGAATATGTTCGCGGTCGGCAAGCGTTACCTCAATTCGGACAGTTTCACGACACCTCGCCAGTTCAACAACCAGTTCTCCGCCAGACAGGTGGACAAGCTGATCCTTGAAGACAAGTCCCCGTCCTACAGGGTTGTCGATCTGAGCGCTGACATATTCAATGATTCTTTCAATCCTTATTGGCACAAGTGCGTCGGAGGTTATAGCCCGGCGAAGCTGCAACGCTATCAGGATCTGATTGACAGGCACATTGTCAAGGAGTTGCAGAGCGTGGCGGCGAACACCCGCAGTGTCAAGACCATCGAGGAATTCCAAAAGGAGATAAAGAATATTCCTGTGCTTTCCGCCTTGAACACCAAATATTTCATCATCGGTGCCGAAATGCCGCCGGCCGAGAACCTTGAGGCTTACGGTCCGGCGTGGTTTGTGGATTCGTTCGTTCCTGCCGGGACCCCGGACGAGGAGATCTCCTTGATCGGCTTAGTGGATCTCAGGCGCACCGCTGTGATCGGTTCTGATTTCGCCGAGGCACGTGCCGGTTTCGTTTCTGTCCAAAGTGATGGAACTGTTAAAGGATCCTATGATGACTCCACCATTAGTAATGGTAAGGAAGGTGGTGCTGTTGATGCCTCCTCCGGCAATCAGGCCACTGACTTCATCCGGATGACCTCCTACGCTCCGAACGAACTTCATTATCATTACAGTGCGTCCACAGCACGCACCGCCATATTCAGTGAAATCTATTATCCGGACGGCTGGATCGCCACGGTAGATGATTCTCCATTGGACCTCTTCCGTGCCGACTGGATCTTCCGTGCCGCCAATCTTCCCGCCGGAGAGCACGACATCGTGATGCGCTTTGAGCCGAAGGTGTACTCCGCCGGTGAGAAAGCCTCACGCGCTTCCTCACTCGTGCTGTTCATCCTGCTTGCGCTTTCCGTTGCCGGAATCGCAGCCGGAAAATCCAACTGAATGGAGCCTACATCTCCACGGCTTTTGCGAGGCGGCCGGCGAGGTCGATGAAGGCTTGGCCGTCTGGGCGGGTGGAGAGGGCGGCGGGTTCACCGGAGTCTCCGCCTTCACGGATGCTCTGGACGATCGGAATCTGGCCGAGAAGCGGAATGCCGTACTTGTCGGCCATCTCCTTGCCGCCGTTCTTTCCGAAGATGAAGTACTTGTTTTCCGGAAGTTCCTCCGGGGTGAACCAGGCCATGTTCTCCACGAGACCGAAAATCTTGCGGTCTATGTTCTTGTTGCGGAACATGTTCACGCCTTTCTCCACGTCCGAGAGTGCTACCGGCTGAGGAGTCGTGACAATCAGCGCGCCCTCCATCGGGATGTCGTTCACGAGAGAGATGTGGATGTCTCCGGTACCTGGAGGCATGTCGATGAGAAGGAAGTCCAGCACGCCCCAGCGAACCTGAAGAATCATCTGTTTGAGGGCGTTGCAGGCCATCGGGCCTCTCCAGATCAGAGCCTGGCCAGGCTCGGCGAAATAGCCTATGGACATCCATTTCACACCGTATTTCTCGATCGGGAAGATCACTTCCTTGCCCTCGGCGATCTCCTCGGCCTCGGGGACAGAGCCTTCCGTTCCGGTCATCAGTGGGACTGAAGGGCCATAGACATCGGCGTCGGCGAGTCCGACCTTGTAGCCGAGACGGGCGAGGGCCACGGCCAGATTGACCGCAACTGTTGACTTTCCGACTCCGCCCTTGCCGGAGGCTATGCCGATGATGTGACGGACATTGTTGATCTCATCAAGGCCGAGATCAAGTCCGGCTTTCTTCTTCGGAGCCTCCTCTTTTACCACCGTCTTTACCTCAACCTCGGTGCCTTGCGGAGTGTTGCGGATGATTGTGGCGCGGGTGCTGCCGACAAGATACTCAGTGAGGGGATCGCGCCTTTTCGGAAAGGCGAGGGTGACGGTCACTTTACCGTCATCGATGGAGACGGAGTCAACCATCCCCAGTTCGACGATGCTTTTGCCGCCTTTGGCGGGGTGAACCACCTCGGCGAGCATGTTCAATATTTCCTGTTCAGTCATATTCGTTATTTTACTATGTTCATTTCCTTGGTGAGGTAGCCGGCTCCGCCGAACTTGTCCACGAGGAAGAGGACGTAGCGGATGTCCACACAGATGCACCTCTGGAGATCCGGCTCGAACATCACGTCGCTGGACATCGACTCCCAGTTGCCGTCGAACGCCAGTCCGATGAGTTCACCATTGGCGTTGAGGACAGGGCTGCCGGAATTGCCGCCGGTGATGTCGTTGGTGGTGAGGAAGCAGCAAGGAAGGTTGCCGTCAGCCATCGCATAGCGGCCGTAGTCCCTCTTGACATACAGTCGCTTGAGTTTCTCGGGAACGATGAACTCGTAGTTGTCCGGATCCTCCTTCTCCATCACTCCGTAGATGGTGGAGTAGTACCTGTAATTCAACGCATCTTTCGGGGAATATGACTTCACGGTACCGTAGGTGAGTCTCATCGTGAAATTGGCGTCCGGGTACATCGCCTTGCCTTTGCTCCATTCCATCAGGCCGGCGGCATAGGCTTTGGAAGCGGCCTTGATCTTGTCCTTTGCCTCCTGGTTCTGCTGTCCGCGCAGTTTGACAAACACGTCCACGAAAGCTGTCACAAGCTCGTTGACCGGATCGTTGAGCGTGACCTCTTTCCCACCGTTCTCTATGGCTTCCTTTGCCTTGTCGTAAGAAGTGAATATGCTCGTTCTGAACAGTTCATCAACGTACTTGTCGATGTCCAACGTCGCGAAATCCTCTCCAAGGTCAGGATAGTTTTCCGGTCTGGCCTTCTCTCTGTAGAACTTAAGCAGGGCTGCGGTCTCCTCCTTGTCCAGAGGGGCGTGGTAGTCTTCAAAAGCGGATTCAAGCGCTTCCAGACCGGCCGCTTTGGCGGTCACGCTGTCCGCTCCTGACTTCAGGCTCCTGTTTCTCCCGCCCAGATAGGCGCTTGAGAGGTTGATCAGTTCCGTCCTGTACAAAGTCTCGCTCAGGAGCTTGACATCGAAATCCACCTGCTCGTTGGTCTTGATCCCTGCGGCGATGTCGGCGATCGCCGTTCCATAAAGCTCGGAGCGCTTCTTGTTCTTATCGACCCATTTCTGGAAACGGGCCTCCTTGTCGTGCTCCTTCTCTATGATATTCAAGTCCTTGAACGCCTTCTTCTCACCGATCCACTTCTTCCAGCCGTTCGCCGAGCCGGCATATTTGTTGGCATATTTCAGCCTGATGGAAGGGTCCTTCTCCATCCATTTCCACATTATGTCCTGACGCAGGGTCCTGGCTTCGATGGCTATGTCGTTCAGCGCCATCATGTGGCTCAGCTGGGCCTCGGTCTGGTACCTCTGAGTGCGTCCCGGGTAGCCCATGATCATCGTGTAGTCGCCCTCGTTGATTCCTTTCAGGGAAATCTTCAGCGACTGCTTCGGCACGTAAGGCACGTTGTCTTCCGAGTACTCAGCCGGCTCGTTGTCCTTTCCGGCATAGACCCTGAACATCGAGAAGTCGCCCGTGTGGCGCGGCCACATCCAGTTGTCGGTCTCGCCGCCGAACTTTCCGATCGATGCCGGAGGGGCACCCACGAAACGGATGTCCTTGAAGATCTTATAGACAATCAGGTAGTGTACATTATTGTTGTAGAAGGAGGTTAGTTCAACGTCGCATCCCGGATTCAGCTCCTCTGACGCTTTGACGAGAGCCTCTGAGACCGCTTTTCTCTCATCTTCGCCCTGTGCGTCCTCAATGGCCTCCGTGACATCGCTCATGCTCACAAGGAACGTGACCGAAAGACCCGGAACAGGGATCTCCTCATTGCTGTTCATCGCCCAGAATCCGTCCTCAAGGTAGTTGTGCTCGTCGGACGAGAGCTGCTGGATGCTACTGTAGCCGCAGTGATGGTTGGTGACCAGGAGACCCTTGTCGGAGATCATCTCGCCAGTACAGCCTCCGCCGAAGATGACGATTGCATCCTTGAGCGAAGAATGGTTCACGCTGTAGATCTGGTCAGGTGTGAGCCTGCAGCCAAGGTCTTTCATCGCGTCCACGTTGAGTTTTTCCAGAAGCGGAAGCATCCACATCCCCTCGTCGCCCATTGCGCTGAACCCAACCATGAGGGCGGCAGCGACGGAACAAATCAATTTCCTCATATCGTTAGTCTTTAAAAATATTAAAATAACTTGTCTGATCTTTGCCGACTCTACGGCGGAAAATAGCCTGCGTCATCTTTTTCATGTTTCTACATGAAAGTAGCCATTTCCCACCGAAATAGCCAACAAAAGTAGCCATTTCCTGTCTAAACTCAAATTTCTGGCTATATTTGTCACAGGCACTTTGAAGCTGTTTAAAGAAAGGCCGCTTAAGAAAAAAGGTGAATATGAACAAGCCGAAAGAGATACATTTGCTGCCGTTTATGGAGGCGGGACGAATCGAGGCCGGGTGCGACGAGGCCGGCAGGGGACCGCTTGCGGGGCCTGTCTATGCCGCTGCTGTGATCCTGCCTGCGGATTTCCGTCACCCTTTGCTGAACGACTCCAAAAAGATGAGCGAAAAGTCAAGGGACACATTGAGGCCGATAATAGAACGTGAGGCGGTGGCATTGGCCGTCGAGGCCGTGAGCCCAGAGGAGATTGATGAACTGAATATTCTTTGGGCATCGGTCACGGGAATGCAGCGCGCGGTTCGCCGGTTGGCCCCAAAGCCTGATTTCCTGTTGATAGACGGCAACCGTTTCAGACCTTTTGACGAATATGGCTTTGACTCCTACCGTACTGTGGTCCACGGTGACGCGACATATTCATCAATCGCGGCGGCATCGGTTTTGGCGAAGACCTGGAGGGACGGGAAGATGCGTGAGTTGGCCAAGGAATATCCTGAATATGGTTGGGATAGGAACATGGGCTATCCGACGAAAGAACACATCGAGGCCATCAAAAAGTACGGGTTGACCCCGTGGCACAGGCGGTCGTTCCATCCCAAGGATCTTGAGCCGACACTATTCACCGATCTTTAGTCCGAGTTCCTTCTCGTAGCGGCGGATGAGCTTACGGTTTATGCTGATTATCTCATCCTTGTCCCTGAGCTTTTCGTTGAGGCGTTCGATTTCCGCCTTCAGCATGACTATCTCCTTGATGTAACCGTCCTCCAGCACCCGCAACTTTTTGTCATAGTTTTCTTTCACGTCGTTAAGACCGGTCATGGCTGAATTTATCGGCTCGAATCCGTTCACAAGCTCCGCGACGGATGTCCCGGTCTTTTCCGCAAACTTCTCCACATGTTCGTTCAGAATTCGTGTGTTCCCTTTCTCAAGTTTCCTGTAGGCGTTCAGTGAGATTTCCAGACGACGCGCCATCTCGGTCTGTGAAAGTCCGAGTTCGTTCCTTTTCTTTTCAAGGTTGTTCTTTATAGTCGCGTTGTCCATTCTTTGCCGGTGTTCTAAGAAGCTGTTTAAAATAATTCCTCTTTTTTCTTAAGCGGCCTTTCCGGCCATTTTCATCTTTGTCATCGGTCACGTAGCTACGGCTACGCTCCCTCTTCCAAAGCCGAAACTGTCTCGAAAATCCCACATGATAAAATGCGGGAACCATTTTTAAACAGCTTCTAAGCAATCACAAAAATATCCAAAAGAAGAGTCTTTGCTTTGTAACTATAAGTTGTAAAACACAACCGTTGGTTATAAAAAACATATGGAAATGATAAAAAACAGAAATTTTTCATTGTTTACCCCCTGCGTTTGACCACCGGATGTTGTTTTATCGGATGTAAGTTCTGTTCTTTGCGAAAACACATTGTCTATGGATTTTATGGAAAAAGAGTATGCCGCCTTTGAGATGGCGATGGATGAGGAGAGACTTTACAGACTGATCCCGGACTTTCAGGGGATATGTCTGCGGATAGGTGCGGAGCCGGCCGCGCTGGATGCCAAGCTCTACGAGGAATTGGGGTACAGTGGACAGGAAATGGTGGATTTCTACAGGCGTTGCGAGAATATTATTATGTAATAGTGTTGCTATTGGGACATTTTTTTATTAGATTTGTCTTTCGGCAAGCTTATGAGGCACTTACAAAGGTAAATCGATTTTTATCAGGCTGTTCCCCATATTGTATTTTTGCCGACAACGATTTCATAATTAATAACTTATAGTAATGAAAGAATATTCTACTAAAGACATCCGCAATGTGGTTCTGATTGGCGGCGCCAAGTCAGGTAAGACCACATTGTCTGAAGCCATGCTCTTCGAGGGCAAGGTGATCGCCAGGAGAGGCACGGTCGAGGACAAGAACACTGTTTCCGACAATGAGGAAATCGAAAAACTGAACCAGAGGTCGGTCTTCGCGACTCCGCTTTACGCCGAGTTCATGAACACCAAGTTCAACGTGATCGACGCTCCCGGTTCCGATGACTTCATCGGAGGCGCTGTGTCAGCCTTCAAGGTCTGCGAGAACGGTATTCTTGTCATTAACGCACAACAGGGTGTCGAGGTGGGCACAGACATCTTCGCACGTTACGCCGACAAGTACGGACTGCCTCTCATCGTGGCTGTCAACCAGCTTGACTCTGAGAAGGCCGACTGGGAGAAGACCCTCTCCGAGATGAAGGAGACTTTCGGCAATAAGCCGATAGTTGTCCAGTTCCCGGTCAACCCGGGGCCTTCGTTCGACGGCTTCATCGATGTCCTTAAGATGAAATATTACCATTTCAAGGACGACAACGGAACCCGTGAGGATCTTGAGATTCCGGCGAACCTTATGGATGAGGCCGAGACCCTCCGTCAGGAACTCATCGAGAAGGCCGCCGAGTTCGATGACACTCTCATGGAAAGGTTCTTTGAAAACGGCTCCCTCACCGAGGACGAGATCCGTGAGGGGCTCGGAAAGGGAATCCGTCAGGGTGGCGTGCTTCCGATCTTCTGCCTTTCAGCCAAGAAGGACATCGGTGTGAAGAGGCTTATGGAGTTCACCATCAAGACCGCGATCTCTCCGGTGGAGACAAAATCTGTCACCAAGGAAGGCAATGAGGTTGAGTGCAAGGCCGAGAATCCTACTTCCATATTCATCTACAAGACGGACGTTGAGCCGCATCTTGGCGAGGTTTCCTATTTCAAGGTCATGTCCGGCCGTCTGACCGAGGGAATGGATCTTGAGAATCCCGAGACCGGTGACAAGGAAAGGCTTTCCGCCATCTATGCCGTGGCCGGAGCGAAGAAGGAGAAAGTGGCCAGCCTGATGTCGGGTGAGATCGGATGTACAGTGAAACTGCGTTCCGGAAAGACTAACGTGACCCTTTCACAGCTTGGTTCCGGCATCGCCTACGAGCACATCGTCTTCCCGGCTTCCAAGTACCGCTGCGCCATCAAGGCCGAGTCCCAGAACGATGAGACCAAGCTTGGCGAGGCTCTCTCGAAGATCTCCGCCCAGGATCCTACGATCATTGTTGAATATTCGAAGGAACTCAAACAGACCATCCTCAGCGGTCAGGGCGAGCAGCACATCAATGTCTGCAAGTGGCGTCTTGAGAACGAGTTCGGTGTGAAGGTTGTCCTGTTCGCTCCGAAGATCCCTTATCGTGAGACCATCACGAAGGTCGCCACTGCCACCTATCGTCACAAGAAGCAGTCCGGCGGAGCCGGCCAGTTCGGTGAGGTTTCCATCCTCATCTGTCCTATCATCGAAGGCGTTCCGTTCACGAACAAGTTCAAGATCGACGGCAAGGATGTTGTCCTCAACGTGAAGACCAAGGAAGAGTTTGACCTTGAATGGGGCGGAAGGCTTGAGTTCTACAACTGCGTTGTCGGCGGCGCCATCGACGCCCGCTTCATGCCGGCCATCCTCAAGGGTCTCAACGACAAGATGACCGAAGGGCCTCTCACCGGTTCTTATGCCCGTGACATCAGGGTCTTCGTCTATGACGGTAAGATGCACCCGGTTGACTCCAATGAAATCTCTTTCATCCTCGCGGCGCGCAACGCCTTCAAGGAGGCTTTCCGCAATGCCGGCCCTAAGATCATGGAGCCTATCTACAATGTCGAGATCATGACACCGGCCGATTACATGGGAGCCTGCATGTCAGACCTCCAGAACAAGAGGGCTCTCATCGAGGGAATGAGTTCCGACAAGGGATTCTCTGTCCTCAAAGCCCGTGTTCCTCTCGCGGAGCTTTACCGCTACTCCACAACCTTAAGCTCGTTGACTTCAGGAGCCGCGACATTCACTATGGAGTTCGCCGACTATCAGCCTGTTCCTGCCGAGGTTCAGACCAAGCTTCTTGCCGAGTACGCGGCTCAGGAGAAGGAAGAGGAATAGTAGCTCCGGCCTTTATGGTCTATAATGAATGAATATTCAACCCTCCTCTCCGGTATCGCTGCCGAGGGAGGGTTGTTCATTTGCAAGCGTTAATAATCACTTGTCACATATTTCTCTGAATATTTATGAAAAGGACATTCTTACTCTTGATAGCGACTCTGTTGGCGCTTTCATCCTGCGAGGTTCATCATTTCATGACCGATCCCGCCTATCGCGGCCAAGTAGAGGCGGACTTGGACAAAAGACTGGCGCCGGAGCGTCTTAAGGCCTGTTTTGCCGTTGATAAGGACAAGAAGAGCCTGACGAAGTCCAACGGTTTTGTCAGCGATCTCTATCTGACGACGGAAGAGATCGAGGCTCTGGAGTTTCTGTACGCCTACATGCCGCTCGCCGACGTGACGGACTACAGCACTGACTATTATCTCCAGAATGTACGGTCGTCATTCAAAGCCCGCAATGAGATGGGGTGGAATGTCCCTGAAAGAATATTCAGGCATTTTGTGCTGCCGCTGAGGGCCAACAATGAGAATCTGGACACGTCCAGAGTCGCTTTCTACCGTGAACTGAAACCGCGTGTGGAGGGAATGGACATGAAGGATGCCATTCTGGAAGTGAACCATTGGTGTCATGAGAAGCTGACCTACAAGCCTTCAGACGCGCGCACTTTGTCTCCGCTTTCCTCGGCGAGAAGTTCGCTCGGGCGTTGTGGGGAGGAATCCACGTTCGCCGTGGCGGCCTTGAGGGCTGTCGGGATTCCCGCGCGCCAGGTTTACACTCCCCGATGGGCGCACACGGATGACAACCACGCCTGGGTCGAGGCTTGGGCTGACGGCGAATGGTACTTCCTTGGAGCCTGCGAGCCGGAGCCTGTCCTGAATCTGGGATGGTTCAATTCTCCGGCCAGCCGTGGTCTGCTGATGCACACAAGGGTTTTCGGCAACTATGACGGTCCGGAGGAGAAAGTGATGATCGGCCCTAACTTCACGGAAATAAACCTGATTGACAATTACGCCAAGACGGCTCGTGTGGATTTCACGGTTGTGGATGAGAACGGCGCTCCTGTCGATAGCGCCTTGGTGGATTTCAAAATCTACAACTATGCCGAGTTCTATTCCGCTCTTTCCAAGTACACTGACGCTCAGGGACGCACATTCCTGACCGCCGGGAAAGGGGACATGATGGCCTGGGCATCGAAAGGTGGCAAGTATGGTTATTCCAAGGTCTCTTTCGGCAAGGACACCGAGGTCTTGATCACGATTTCCGACCGGCATTCTTTTGATCCTCGGTCGATGATGATAGTCCCTCCGCCGGAGACCGCCGATATTCCTGAAGTCACTCCGGAGCATAGAGCCTGGAATGACAGGCGTTTCGCCCGGGAAGACAGCATCCGAAAGGCGTACATGGCCACATTCGTCCAGCCTGACGGTACGGAGAAGGGACGGCTTCTCGCTATTTCCGCCGGCAACCACGAGGTGATCTCGAAGTTTCTGGAGGAACACCCGGACGCAAGGGCTTTGGGGTTGCTCAAGTCGTTGAGCGATAAGGATATGATTGATGTGACGAGGGCTATTCTCGATGACAGCTACAATGTCTCTGGCGCAATTCTCTGCCCAAGGGTCGAGAATGAGTTCCTCAGTCCGTACAAGTCTTTCTTCACCGAGCGTTTCGGCACGGAGCTTTCAAAGGATGAATTGTCTGTTCCGGCGAACTTGATCAAATGGGTGCGGGACAGCATCACCGTGCCGCGTGATCCTAAGGCCTGGAGCATTCCGATGTCTCCTATAGGCGTTTACAAGGCAAGAATGGCTGACGTGCGCTCCAGGAACATATTCTTTGTCGCTCTGGCAAGGACTCTCGGGATAGATGCCCGCAAGGATCCGGTGACTGGAAAGATTCAGTACAGGGAAGACGCTCGGTGGGTTGATGTGGATTTCGAGGCGTCCTCACAGGTTGTGGCTCCGACAGGGACTTTGGTCTTGGATTATGAGCCGACCGCCATCCTCGCTAATCCTGGCTATTATTCTCACTTCACTGTCAGCAAGATAGAGGACGGGCGCACAAAGCTTCTGTCTTTCGATGAAGGTCAGGTGGACATGGGAGGCGGTGTAAGTTGGGCGAATGTGTTCAGGAAAGGGACTTCGCTTGATGTCGGGGATTATGTGCTTGTCAGCGGCAACCGTCTTTCCGACGGAAGCGTGCCGGTCACGATGCGGCAATTCTCCATCAAGGAGGGCGAGACCACAACGCTTGATCTGTGCATTGTCATCCCTGAGGAGAAACTCTCTGTCACCGGTTCGTTCGATGCCGAGACAAAGTACAGGATGACGCCTGACACTGAACCGGTTTCGGTGCTTTCGACCACCGGCCGCGGATTCTATGTGATCGGCTTCCTTACCCCTCGTCAGGAGCCGTCCGTCCACGCCATCAATGACATCATCGCGGCGAAGGCGAAGCTTGAGGCATGGAATCGCCCGATCCTGCTTCTGACCACAGCCGAAGGTCTTGGATGGCTTAAGGAATATTCCGTCTCGCTTCCGTCCAATGTCCATTTCGGCATCATCCCTGACGGACTCGACCTAAAAGGCCGCAAGATGCCGTACTTCCTCCTCGCCGACACCTTCAACCGAGTCTTCTTCACCACCGAAGGCTACACCATCGGTCTTGGTGACCAGCTCGTCACCGCTATCGCTAAGTTGTAGCGGATAAAAATTCGTGGCGGACAACTATCTGTAAATGAATGCATTGATAGACCATGCTCCCATTGTTTCGGGTAGGAGGATGGTCTGTTAATTATTTGTGAGACAGGCGTTTATCTGCCACGGAACTTAATAACCGTCAATTTGATGTTTTCGTGCGTTAAGCAGAGAGTTTTAAGCACGAAAAATTCGTACCTTTGAGTTTTTATTGGTAAGTAAGAAGCTGTTTAAAGATAAGCGCAGGATTGGGCTTGCCCAAAGTGATAACTTGAATAAGATGAGGGGAATCTTCAGGAGCATATTCATAGGTCTCGTGCTGTTGGCGTGGGGCGGGATGCGGGCGTGGGGTGTCACGCCGGAGTTCATCGACTCGCTGCGGACGGAACTGGGGCGCAGGAATATTCCGGAGCGGATCCTTTTCCTGCCTTTGGCGCTTGCGGATCAGAGGTTTGACGATGGAAGGGAAGGAATATGGTCGCTCACGGCGCTGGATGCGATTCGGGGGAGATACAAGAGCGGCGAGGCGATTCCGCGTCCGGAGTATGATGTGACGGATTCCGGGCGTGGCGGCGGAATGGCGTTGGACGCCGCCTTGGCGGAAAGCGCTGATGCGGGCGACTCCACTGACATACGGTTTGACGCAAGGATCTCCACGGAAATAGCGCTCGATCGGTTGCAGGAACTGTTCAATGAATATGGCGACTGGAATATGTCGATAGTGGCCTTCGCCACAAGTCCGACGGCGCTTGCCGTGATGGATTCCACCGCGCTTGCCGACGCTCGGATCTTGAGAAGTTTGCGGAAGGCCGAGGAGGAATATTCAGAGAACATTCCGGAAGCGTTTGAGCGGATAGGGGCGCTGGCGGCTCAGAGGAAGGCGGAGAGGTCGGTGTTTTTGCAGGAGCAGGCCGCGCTTAGGAAAGCCAGGCTGGACTCGCTGCGGAAAAGGCAGGCGGCAAACTCTGACAGAATTACTTACACAATCCGCCGAGGGGACACGCTGGGCGGCATTGCCGTAAGGTACCGGGTCAAAGTCTCAGATCTCAAGAGGTGGAACAACCTCAGTGGCGACATGATCCGAGAAGGGCGCAAACTGGTCATTTACAAGTAATCATCATGAAGCAGGATAAAGTTCTTTTGTTTTTCCTTTCCGTGTTCCTGATCCTTTTTGCGGTCTGGTTCGTTTACCCGTCTAAAGGTGTCCAGGTGGGGAACCTAAAGTTGAGATTCCCGTCCTACCAAGCCTATCTGGCCGATCTTCAGGACAGTACGATGGAAGTGGATGTGGACTCCGTGCTTCTGGCCGTGCGGAAGAGTTACGAGATGGTCGAAGGCTCGACGGACACCCTTCGCTATTACTACGACTACATCACCTCGAATCCCAACCGCATCTGTCTGCCGGAGGATGACTACTCGTTCTTCGATTCGCTGTTCGTGGAGATGGCCGCCGCGGCTGATTCCGGCCGTACGGTAAGGATTCTGCATTACGGTGATTCCCAACTGGAGATGGACAGGATCTCGGCCGTGTTGAGGCAGGATCTTCAGGAACGCTTCGGCGGCTCTGGCCCGGGAATGGTGCCGATGATCCAGAGGATTCCGACGGTGTCGCTTTCGCAGAGCGCTTCCGGAAATCTTACACGATATGCGATGGTCGGTGACTCGCTGACAAAAAAAGCCTCGCACAAACGCTATGGCCCCCTGACTCAGTTCACGGATGTTTCCGGCAACGGAACATTCACGTTCAGCAGGACCAAGAACAGATACTCCCAAGAGCTGGTCAAGTCAATCTCAAAGGTTTCCGTGCTTCTGGGACAGAACTCGGCAGGGTTCGAGATGACGCTGAAGTGCGACACGTTGCCGGTAAGGAAAACCGTAATAGACTCGGCCAAGGCCGGGGTCTCGATGGTCACTTGGAACTTGCCTTGCGATGTGGAAAAAGGAACGATCCGTTTCTCCGGCAACGCTGAGATCTACGGAATAATGTTGGACGGAAAAGGGGGTGTGACCGTGGACAATGTCGCCTTGCGCGGATGTGCCGGATTCATATTCTCATCCATCAACCGGCAGGTGATGAAGGAAAGTTTCGCAAAAAATGACACCCGCTTGATAATAATGCAGTTCGGCGGTAACGCAATGCCCGGGATCGCTTCAAAGAAAGCCATTTCCGGTTACGTGAAGAAGATCGTGATGCAGTTTGATTACTTCAAGAAGGTCGCTCCGCAGGCTCAGCTGATGTTCATCGGCCCGGCGGACATGTGCAAAAGCAAGGACGGAAACCTCATAACCTGGCCGCTTCTGCCGCAGCTTAATGATTCCCTGAAAGTCAACTGCTTGAAGAACGGTGTCGCCTACTGGGACACCTTCAACGTGATGGGCGGTGTCGGTTCGATGCGGAAATGGGTGAGACACAATCCGGCTCTGGCCGGCCCCGACCATATTCATTTCACCCATCAGGGGGCGCTTGAGATCGGGGACGCGCTCGCCAAATCATTCATCCTGTACCATGACTTCTACAAGCTCCGTAAGGAACTTTCCGACGAGGCTGTAGGAATATACCTGCGCGACCTGCGGGACAGCCTCAATCCTCGTCCAGCCGTGCCTGACACCTTGATAAATAAAGTTTTATGAGAGGTCTCCTGACATATTCATTGCTCTTCGCGCTGTTTCCGGCGACTCTCTGCGGGCAGTCGCTCCGTAAGACGGTTCCTGACTGTGATTTCGCGCGTTTCGACAAGAACCGGATTGAGTTTCAGGGTGACAGTTCGGCATTTGAAAAGCTGTTTTACAAGATGGATTCCGTGTTGTTCCTGGGTAAAGGCAACCTTAGGATTATGCACATCGGAGGGTCTCACGTGCAGGCCGGGACTCTGACCAGACAGTTGAGGAACAATCTCCTGTCCTTAAGACCGGCTTTGGACGGGGGTAGGGGACTGGTCTTTCCGTTTTCCGCCGCCCACACGAACAATCCGAGCAGCTTCACGACAAGTTATGAGGGTTCCTGGAAGGTCACGAAAAATGTCCAGAGAGAGCCTGATCACCGGTTGGGGCTTACGGGAATATCCCTGAGCGCTTCCGACGACAAGGCTTCGGTGATGGTCACCACAGTGGCCAGAAATCCCAGGCCGTCAGATCAGACGTTTCGTTTCGACGAGGTGAAAGTCCTTGGATATTCATCAGCCGGAGAGAGAATTCCGGTGGTGGTTTTGGCGAAAGGCGACACTCTGCAAGGATGCCGTGTTGATTCCTGCTGGTCTTTCGGTCTGCCTGCCTTGACGGATTCCGTGAAGATCGCGACAAAAGGACAAGGAGAGTTCACGCTCACGGGAATATTCCTGGACAACCCTTTTCCCGGCATCTCCGTGACAGGGATTGGAGTCAACGGGGCGTCGCTTGGCTCGTATGCGAAATGTCCGGATTTGGAGAATGATCTTAGGCAGGTCAATCCGGATCTGGTGATTTTAGCCATCGGGATCAATGATGCGACCGCCACTAATTTTTCCGTGGAGGATTTTGTCGCGCGCTATAAGGTGCTTGTCTCACAGATTCGCTCGGTGAATCCTGACTGTGCCCTTCTGTTCGTTTCCAACAATGACAGTTTCAGGAGAATACGCCGAAAAGGCTATGTTGTGAATTCCAATGGCAAGTTGGCGGAACAAGGTTTTCTGCGCCTTGGAAAAGATTGTGACGCAGGTGTTTGGGATTTGTTTGACATTATGGGAGGACTCGGCTCGATGAGGAAATGGGAGGAGGCCGGCCTTGCCAAGAGGGACAAGATTCACTTCACCGAGCAAGGCTACGATCTGGTGGGGGACCTGCTGTTCAATGCATTGATGGATAAATACATGAATCACTTAAAGACAAGCCGATGATGGGATTTTGGGACGTTGCCGCTGATTTTTTCAAGAACCTGTTTTCTTTTGACCAGGCTCACCCGCTGTTGTTCACCCAGTTCTATTTCTGGGCGTTCTTCGCCATCGTGCTGGCCTTCCTGTGCGTGTTCCGGAACAAGGTGCTGCTGCGCAACGCTTTCCTGTTCTTCGTCAGCCTTTTCTTCTACTACAAGACGAGTGGCCTTTTTCTGATTCTGCTCGTTTTCGTGATTGTCTTCAACTATCTCTCGGCTTTCGCGTTGCCCTGCGTCAAGAGGAATTTCGGGCGGAAGGTCATTGTGGTCTTGAGCGTCGTGGTGGATCTGTCGCTGCTGTGCTACTACAAGTACTCCTATTTCCTGACGGACGTGGTCAACAACATGTTCGGGACCGGGTTCGTTGTCAAGGATTGGTTCGCTGTCGCCGGCAATCAGCTGACGGGTTCGCAGGCTTTCAGTGTGGATTCCATCTTCCTTCCGGTGGGTATCTCGTTCTTCATCTTCCAGGCTGTCAGCTATGTGGTGGATGTGTCCCGGGGGACAATCGCACCGATCCGCAATTTCTGGGACTTCGGATTCTACCTGAGCTTCTTCCCTCCGCTTGTCGCCGGTCCGATCGTGAGGGCAAAGGAGTTTGTCTCTCAGCTCCGCCAGCCGTTCTTCCTTGGACGCAGACAGTTCGGGGTCGCCATTTTCTGGATTCTGAACGGACTTGCCAAAAAGTTGATCCTCAGTGACTACCTTGCCGTTAATTTTTGCGACAGAGTCTTCGAGAACCCGTTGCTTTACACTGGTTTTGAGAATCTTACGGCCCTGTTCGGCTACTCGCTTCAGGTCTATGCCGACTTCTCCGGCTACACTGACATCGCCACCGGTGTCGCCATGCTGATGGGTTTCTACCTGCCGAAGAACTTCAATTCTCCGTACAAGGCACGCAACGCCGGGGAGTTCTGGAAACGGTGGCATATCTCCCTGTCCAAATGGCTTCAGGACTATCTTTACATCCCGCTTGGAGGCAACCGCAACGGCACTTTCGGTTCGTATGCGATCATCCTCGGAATAGCGTTCCTGGCTTCGGCTCTGGCCAAGAACTGGTGGGTGTTCGGAGTGGTTCTCGCCGTCGCTGCCGTGCTTGCGATCCTGATCGCTTTCTGCCGGAAATACCGCAAGGAACTCATCTCGGACATCAACAGGATGGACACGATGCTCCTTGGCGGCCTGTGGCACGGAGCCAGCTGGAACTTCATGATCTGGGGTGGTCTGAACGGCCTCGGAATGCTGATTTACAGGTTCTGGAAAAGCTGCAATGTCTATGTCAGGACGCTCGTGACAGGACTCGTCTGCCTGACATTCTATATTCTTAAAACCGCTGTCCCGGCCTCGGTGTTCAATATGTTCTTCGTCTGGACGCTGATCATATTCATAGGCGCCGCCGTGCGTATGCTCTATCACCTTTGCCGCTTCAAGGCTGCCTTTTCGTGGCTTGAGACAGGCTGGGCGGTCGCCATGACGTTCATATTCATCACTTTCACCCGACTTTTCTTCAGAAGCGGCTCCAATCTGAACCCTGCCGAGGCGAATGAGAAGGCGTGGAGCACGGCAAAGAATATGGTCGAGCGTATCGGCGGTGACTGGGACATGTCCCTAATCCCGCAGATGGCCCGGCAGCACCTCGGCGTGATCCTCGTCTTCGTCGTCGGAATGATCATCCATTGGCTCCCCGAGAACTTCAAGCGCCGTTACCGCCTCTGGTTCGCCTCGATGCCACTCCCGCTTATGGCTCTCGTCTGCGTCCTCGCCGTCTTCATCATCTGCCAGTTCATCACCGCCGACCTCCAGTCGTTCATCTACTTCCAGTTCTGATTGCATAATATGTGAGAGCCTATCTTAGTGATAGTGGTGTTCCTTCTATTAGCACAATGTTTATTCTATAATAAATAATCTTTAGTTCGTCGCAAAAGTAGCACTGCAGCGTTCAAGTTGCAAGGCTACAGTTGCTAAATGTTTGAATTATGGCACAGGAAATCGAAAAGAAATTTTTGGTGAATGGCGACTTCAAGCCATCGGCGTTCAGGGCTACGAGAATCACCCAGGGCTACCTCAGCAGCGTTCCGGAGAGGACTGTCCGCGTTCGCATCAAGGGTGACAAAGGTTACATCACCATCAAGGGAATCGGCAACGCCGGCGGAGCGAGCCGGTTCGAGTGGGAGAAGGAGATCCCTGTCGAGGATGTGAGGGCTTTGCTGGAGATCTGCGAGCCGGGTGTCATTGACAAGACCCGCTATCTCGTGAAGGCTGGAACTCACATATTCGAGGTGGATGAGTTCTACGGTGACAATGAGGGACTTACGGTTGCCGAGGTCGAACTCTCCGATGAGAACGAGTCCTTTGACATACCGTTCTGGCTCGGCGAGGAGGTCACCGGCGACGCGAAGTACTACAACTCGATGCTGACGAAGAATCCTTACAAGAACTGGAAGTAGATTCTTTGGCAGCCGAGTCTGCCGAAGCGCTTGATTTCAAATAGTTTTTCCGCATTCCGCTGATTATTTGCCGCCTTTATTCGAGAACGGTCACTTGCTGCCGTCAGGGACACATATTCGCTGAAAAATGAAAAATATACGGCGGAAATTTGGTCAACTGAAAAAAGTGTCATACCTTTGGCGGAACAAGATGCGAACCGTCGCGGCGGTTATATATTTTTCGGAATATTCCGAATATTGTGAAAAATTGTAGTCGTTACGGGTTGATTTTGTTTAAGATTGACACATAATTATTAACGCGCCTCTGATATTCAGAGACACTAATGACTTTTTTATCGCAAATTTCGCTATGGAAGTTAAAAACGCTGTGGCCGGAACTCTGGAATCAGGTGACATCATGATCCGGATCGCCCCGGCAGAGACGAAAGGTCTGCACATTGACCTCGACAGTTCTGTGGCAGCACAGTTCGGCAGGCAGATCCGTCAGGTCATTGAGGAAACACTTACCGAATTCGGCCTTGAGGACGCTGACATCAAGGCGGTTGACAAGGGGGCCAGAGACTGCACGATCCGCGCGAGGGTGACAGCCGCCGCCGTGCGCGCTACGGGTAAAGATGTTTGGGCTTAGTAATGGTTAGGGAATAAGTCACCAAGGAATTGACAGATTCTTTAATGATTACTCAATCAGTTACGATTATGGAAAGATTAAGAAGAACAATGATGTTCGTTCCGGGCAACAACCCTGGAATGATGCAGGACGCCTTCATCTACGGACCGGACTCGATAATGCTCGACCTGGAGGACTCCGTGACGATGGCCGAGAAAGACGCCGCCCGTCTGCTCGTTTACAATGCTCTCAAATCGATAGATTACGGCGACACCGAAATGGTTGTCCGCATCAATCCGCTCAGCACCCCTTACGGCCACAAGGACGTGGAGGCTGTCGTAAAGGCCGGCGTGCAGGTGATCCGCATGCCGAAGACCGAGACCGCCGACGAGGTGCGCGAGCTTGAGGCCGAGATCGAGAAGGTGGAGAAGGAGATCGGTTGCCTTGGAAGAACCCGTATGATGGCCGCCATCGAAAGCGCCGAGGGAATCTGCAACGCCTTCGCCATCGCAAAGGCCTCCAAGAGGATGATGGGCATCGCCCTCGGAGCGGAGGACTATTGCGCCAATCTCAAGACCCAGCGCACTCCTGGCGGAGCCGAGCTCCTTTATGCCCGCGAGACCATCGTGGTGGCGGCGAGGGCCGCCGGAATCGACGCCCTTGACACGGTTTATTCAAACCTCGACGACATGGAGACTTTCCGCAAGGAGGTCGAACTCATCAAGACCCTCGGATTCGACGGCAAGTCCATCATCAACCCTCGCCAGATCCAGATCGTGAACGAGGTGTTCGCACCGACCGAGAAGGCCATTGAGAAGGCCAAGAAGATTCTTGCCGCCATAAAGGAGGCCGAGAAACGCGGTTCAGGAGTCATCGCCGTGAACGGCAAGATGGTTGACCGTCCTGTTGTCATCAGGGCGCAGCGCACCATTGACCTTGCAATCGCTTCAGGCATATTGACAAAGGAGGAAGTTTATGAGTAATATAAAGGAAAGGGCGGCGCTTGTCGGTAAGGCGGCGGCCGCGATGGGCAAGAAAGTGTACGCGGGAGAGACCCCGAAGAACACCACGTTCCGCAAAGATCTCCAGAAGGTTCAGTCAAAGGTGGTCTCTCTGGAGGATGCCATCAGGCTCAGCGGACTCAAGGACGGAATGACAATCTCCTTCCACCACCATTTCCGCGGCGGAGACAAGGTTGTGAATATGGTCGTGGACAAATTGGCCGAGATGGGGTTCAAGAACCTTCACCTCGCCGCATCCAGCCTTTCTGACGTACACGCCCCGCTGATCGACCACATCAAGAACGGAGTGATCACAAAGATCTCGACTTCGGGACTCCGCGGCGAGCTTGCGAAGGAGATCTCCCACGGTCTTATGAAGGAGCCTGTCGTGTTCCGCAGCCACGGTGGACGTGGAAGCGCCATCGCCAACGGTGACCTTCACATTGATGTGGCGTTCCTGGGCGCTTCTTCCAGCGACCCTGCCGGAAACGCCAGCGGTTACTCCCGCTCGGAGCACGCCAAGTCCATCTGCGGCTCCCTCGGCTACGCCAAGCCGGACGCCCAGTATGCCGACAAGGTCGTGATCATCACCGACGATCTCGTGGACTATCCGAACACTCCGAACTCTATTTCCGAGCACGATGTCGATTACGTTGTCCTTGTGGACTCTGTCGGAGACTCGTCCAAGATTTCTTCCGGAGCCATCCGTGACACCAAGAACCCTCGCGACATCCTGCTCGCCATGAACGCCGCCAAGGTGATTGTCAACAGCGGCTATTTCAAGGAAGGATTCTCGATTCAGACAGGATCCGGCGGAGCCTCGCTCGCGGCGGTCAAATATATTCGTGAGGAAATGATCAAGAGAGGCATCCACTCCAGCTTCGCGCTTGGCGGAATCACCGCCCACATGGTCAAGATGCACGAGGAAGGCCTCATCGAGCGGCTCATCGACGTACAGTCATTCGACCGTGTCGCCGCCGAGTCCATCAAGAACGACCCGTTCCACAAGGGAGTCTCCGCCAATGAATATGCCAGCGCGGACGAACCCGGATCAGCCGTCCACTACCTCGACATAGTCATCCTCTCGGCCCTTGAGGTGGATGTCAACTTCAATGTCAACGTGCTTGTGGGCAGCGACGGAGTCATCAGAGGCGCCGTCGGAGGACACCCTGACACGGCGGCCGACTCGGCTCTCTCTATCATCGTCTGTCCTCTGATGCGTGGACGCATCCCTTGCGTGGTGGACGAGGTCACGACCCTCATCACTCCCGGCTCGACAGTCGATGTCGTTGTCACCGAATATGGCATCGCGGTCAACCCGCGCCGTCCGGAGATTGCCGTACGCTTGAAGGAAGCCGGTTTGAAAATCATGGATATCCACAACCTCAAAGACTTGGCTCTCAAGCAGATCGGAGTTCCTGACCCACTTCCGTTCGGAGACAAGGTCGTGGGTGTTGTGATGAACCGTGACGGCTCCGTTATGGATGTCATAATGAACATCGAAGACTGACGTTTCGCATTTACGGAAGATAAGTTTAGATAGATTCTTGTTTTATGGAGATTACGCTTGACCAACTGCTGGCAAGTCGTGAGGAACGTGCTTCTTTCCAGAAGGAATTGCTGAAAAGCTATCCCGGAAAGACATTGGTCTGCCTTAATGTCATCATGCCTGGCAAGGTCAAGCGTAATCTGCAATCCCTTGTGGTCGCCCAGGCCGCCGTAACTGCTCTGGTCTCGGCTTTCGCGGACTCAATGATCAAATTCAGGCTGCGAGACCTGCCGACCGGCTACGAGGCCTATCTCGTCACCCCACTTTCCAACGCTGAAACCAAGAAGGAGACCTGCCGGATTGAGGACACTCATCCGCTCGGCCGCCTTTTTGATTTGGATGTAATTGACGCTGACGGGGTTCCAGTCTCAAGGGAGTCGGTCGGTCTAAGCCCGAGGAAGTGTCTCGTCTGCGACAGCGAGGCTCGCTGGTGCATGCGCAACCGCACTCACTCAATGACTGAGCTGACGGCGAAGATTGACGAAATGATCGAGGCCTATGTGCGATGACCGTCACTACATAAGCGAGGTTCCGCTGTCGCTGAACTCTGTCCGGAGACGTGTCGAGGCGTTTCTCTCCGCCAACGGGCTGAGACTTGCTCCGCTGGATCGCTATGTGGTGGTGACCCGTGACGAAGACGGGGACGAAATTCTTGCCGGAGGCGGACTTGACGGCAACGTCATCAAGTGCGTCGCAGTGTCGGAAGCGGCACGTAGCGAAGGACTTATGAACATCCTCGTGTCCCGTCTGACAGGCCTTGCACGAGAGGATGGCCGAGAGTCGCTCAAGGCGTTCACCAAGCCTGAGAACGCCGGAATATTCAAGAGCCTCGGGTTCACGTTGCTTGCCTCGGCGCCTAAGGCTGTTCTGATGGAGAGCGGCAGGGGAGGGCTTCCTGAGTACAAAAAGTACTTGGTTTCGCTTGCCCGTCCTGGGCGGAACGGCGCCATCGTGATGAACGCCAATCCGTTCACCAAGGGACATCGTTATCTTATCGAACAGGCCGCATCACAGGTTGACAACCTCTATGTGATTGTCGTGAAGGAGGACAGATCGCGTTTCCCTTACGTTGAGAGAAAGGCCATGATCGATGCCGGATGCGCCGGGCTTGACAATGTGGTTGTCTGCGAGGGGAGTGATTACGCCATCTCGGCGGCTACTTTCCCGACATATTTCCTGAAGAAGCTGGACGATGCGACAGACACCCAGATCTCCCTGGATCTGGATCTGTTTGTGAATCACATCGCTCAGCCTCTTGGAGTTACAGTGCGTTTTGCCGGCAGTGAGCCGGAGGATGCGCTTACCTGCCGCTACAACGAGATGATGGCTGAGATCTTATCGGGAACCCCGGTCGCCGAGCCTGTCGGAGCGATGACCCATCGACAAACTCAGGGGGCGGCCGGAATAGACTTCGTACAGATCCCAAGACTGGAGCGAAACGGCAAACCGATCAGCGCCACGGCTTTAAGGCAGGCATTGGACAAAGGAGACCTTCAGAAGGCGATGGAAGACAGTCCAAGATCCACCGTCCCTTACTTGGTCGCTGACCTCGCCGAACAGGCGTTGAGGATGGAACTCGACACAACCCCGAAACCGGGTCTCGTGGACAGGCAGGACAATGGCGCCCACAAAGACATGGACTATGCGCTGATGTCCAAAAGCATCTCGGCGTTAAGGCCTTATCTGACAAGGTTGGCCGTGGATTCCGTCAAAGACATCGACCCGGCAAAGATAAAGGAAACCGGAATCGAGGCGGAAAAAGCCATGCTTGAGGCCACCGGCGGAGTGAACACCCACAAGGGAGCCCTTTTCTGCATCGGCCTTTCCGTAGCCGCGGCTTCCAACTTGGCGTCGACAACGGGAGCGGTGCGGACATATTCATTTAAAGAACTCGTGTCCCGCGCCGCGTCGGAGATTCCGGTCGCCCACGGTACGCACGGGGCCGGAGCCAAGAGAAGTTTCAAGGTCGGCGGAGCACTTGAGAACGCCCGCCGAGCCTATCCGGAACTGTTCGCCGACTGGCTGCCGTATTACCGCAGTCTGGAATGCGACCCTTACCGCTGCCACAAGACCCTGCTCCGGATAATGTCCACCCTTGACGACACCAACATCCTCCACAGAAGAGGAGCCGAAGGACTGGCCCGCACCAAGTCCGAGGCCGCGGGGCTTCTGGAAAACTTCAGCGAGAGCGGTCTGTCATCTTTGAACAAGGACTTCATCAGGGAGAACATCTCGCCCGGAGGAAGCGCCGACATGCTGTCCCTGACTATATTTATAGATAGTATAATTAATTGTTAACTAATAATTTATTAACACAAAACTGATTTTATTATGGTAGAATTGATTCCACATGGCGTTTACCTGAAAAATGGCAAGACTCTCGTCAATGATGCCGCAGGAATGCCATCTGCCGATGAGGCCCGCGAAAACACTATCGCCTACAGAATCCTCCGTGCCCACGATGTGGACGGAAGCAAAGGAGGAAAGATGCGCATCAGGTTCGACGCTATGGCTTCACACGACATCACCTACGTCGGAATTATCCAGACAGCCCGCGCCAGCGGACTTGACAAGTTTCCTATTCCTTACGCGATGACCAACTGCCACAACTCGCTGTGCGCTGTCGGCGGTACCATCAACGAGGACGACCATATCTTCGGACTCTCCGCCGCCAAGAAGTACGGCGGAATCTACGTTCCCGCCAATCAGGCTGTCATCCATCAGTATGTCCGCGAGGCTCTCGCCGGCTGCGGTCGCATGATCCTCGGTTCTGACAGCCACACCCGCTACGGCTCACTCGGCTGCATGGGTGTCGGAGAGGGTGGCGGTGAGCTTGTCAAGCAGCTTCTCCACAACACCTGGGACATCAACGCCCCTGAGGTTGTGCTGGTTTGGCTCGAAGGCAAGCCGAAGAAGGGTGTCGGTCCTCACGACGTGGCCATCTCCCTCGTAAAGGCCGTGTTCGAGAACGGTTTCGTGAAGAACAAGGTGCTTGAGTTCGCCGGCCCTGGCGTGGCTTCCCTTCCTACAGATTTCCGCAACGGAATCGACGTGATGACCACCGAGACCACCTGCCTCAGCTCGATTTGGGTGACGGACGGGAAGGTCGAGGAATATTACAAGATGCACGAGCGTCCTGAGGCTTACAAGGAACTCCAGCCGGGCGAGATCGCTTACTACGACGCGATGATCCGCATCGACCTCTCCAGACAGGAGTCGATGATCGCACTTCCGTTCCATCCTTCCAACGCCTACACGATCCACGAGTTCCAGGCTGACCCTGAGGGAATTCTGAAGAAAGTCGAGGAAGACGCCAAGAAGCGTTTCGGGGACAAGATCTCCATCGATCTTGAGAGCAAGGTGAAGAACGGCAAGGCTTTCGCAGACCAGGCGATCATCGCCGGATGCTCCGGAGGCACCTACGACAACCTCAGCGAAGCCGCCGCGATCATGAAGGGCAAGACTATCGGCAATGACTACTTCACGATGTCCGCGTACCCTCAGTCAACTCCTGTCTATCTTGCGACGACACGCAATCACATCGCGGAAGAGCTGCTTGAGGCGGGTGTCGTGATCAAGCCGGCGTTCTGCGGCCCTTGCTTCGGCGCCGGAGACGTTCCGGCCAACAACGGACTCTCGATCCGTCACACCACCCGCAACTTCCCTAACCGAGAGGGCTCGAAGCCTGGTCAGGGACAGATCTCCCTTGTCTGCCTGATGGACGCGCGCTCAATCGCCGCCACCGCCGCCAATGGCGGAGTCATCACCGCCGCCACGGACATTGAATATGAGGACAACCACAAGCCATATTCATTCGACGACCGCATCTACAAGAGCCGCATCTACTACGGCTTCGGCAAGGCGGATCCTTCAGTCGAGCTTCGTTACGGTCCGAACATCAAGGACTGGCCTAAGATGTACCCGATGGAGGAGAACATGCTCCTCGAACTCGCGGCCGTCATCCACGACCCTGTCACCACGACCGATGAACTGATCCCTTCGGGCGAGACCTCAAGCTACCGCTCCAACCCTCTGAAGCTTTCCGAGTTCGCTCTCTCACGCCGTGTTCCTGAATATGTCGGATTGAGCAAGCGCATCCAGTCTGAGGATCTCCTGCGCCGCGAAGGCAAGACACCTCAGCACGTGCTTGACGCTCTTGCGAAGGTCGGCGCGAAGGCTGAGAACACCTCGTTCGGCTCCTGCGTGTTCGCCAACAAGCCAGGCGACGGCTCGGCCCGCGAGCAGGCCGCTTCCTGCCAGAAGGTGCTCGGCGGTGACGCCAACATCTGCTATGAATATGCCACCAAGCGTTACCGCAGCAACTGCATCAACTGGGGCATCATTCCTTTCACGATCGCGAAGGAGACTCCTTTTGAATATGTAGCCGGCGATTTCGTCTATGTTCCAGGCATCCGTGAGGCCATCCTTTCGGGCAAGGAGGAGATTGACGCCAAGGTGATCCGCGCCGAGGGAGTCAAGGACATCCATCTCTATTTCCGGAATCTCACCGCCGACGAGCGCGAGATTCTCGCCGACGGCTGCCTGATGAACTTTTACGCGGCGCAAAGGAGCAAGTAGTTGGAATTGTGCGCTTCAGGCTTGCGGCCTTTGCCTTGGTCGCGAGTCTGAAGCGGTTAGGCAATCATATTCGTAAAACACTTTAATTTTTAATATTCAATTATGAAAAAGATTCAGATGGTCACTCCTCTCGTTGAGATGGACGGTGATGAAATGACAAGGATCCTGTGGAAGATGATTAAGGATGAGCTTATCATTCCATTTGTTGATCTGAAGACAGAATACTATGACCTTGGCCTCGTTCACCGTGATGAGACCGCCGATCAGGTGACGGTTGACTCCGCCAACGCCACGAAGAAGTACGGTGTAGCCGTGAAGTGCGCCACCATCACCCCTAACGCCAAGCGCATGACCGAGTACAACCTGCACCAGATGTGGAAGAGCCCGAACGGAACCATCCGTTCCATGCTGGACGGCACGGTGTTCCGCACACCGATCACCATCCCTTCCATCTCTCCTGCCGTGAAGTTCTGGAAGAAGCCTATCACCATCGCCCGTCATGCCTACGGCGACGTTTACAAGAGCGTTGACATCCGCGTTGAGGAACCGGGAGTCGCCAAGCTCATCTTCGAAGGCGAGAGCGGCAAGAGGGAGGAGCAGATCGTGCACACATTCAAGGGTCCGGGTGTCCTTCAGGGGCAGCACAACACCGACGCTTCCATCCGTTCGTTCGCCCACGCTTGCTTCAAGTACGCCCTTGACCTCAAGCAGAGCATCTGGTTCGCCACCAAGGACACCATCGCCAAGAAGTACGACGGACGTTTCCGTGAGATCTTCGAGGAAGTGTTCGCCGAGTACAAGGAGGCTTTCGCAGCCGCCGGCATCGAGTACTTCTACACCTTGATCGATGATGCCGTGGCACGTGTGATGCGCAGTGAGGGCGGATTCATCTGGGCCTGCAAGAACTATGACGGTGACGTGATGAGCGACATGATCTCCACCGCCTTCGGTTCCCTTGCGATGATGACCTCCGTTCTCGTCAGCCCTGACGGCAAGTACGAGTACGAGGCCGCTCACGGTACCGTGACCCGTCACTACTACAAGCATCTTCAGGGTGAGGAGACATCCACGAACCCTATCGCCACGATTTTCGCATGGAGCGGCGCATTCCGCAAGAGAGGCGAGCTGGACAACATCCCTGAGCTCGTCAACTACGCCGACCAGCTTGAGGCCGCCTGCTTCGACACACTCAACGAAGGCATCGTGACCAAGGATCTCGCCAACCTGATGGAAGGTGTGACTCCACAGGTCAAGAACTCCGCCGACTTCATCGCCGCCATCCGCGAACGCCTCGAGAAACGTCTCTCCTAAGGCTGTTTAGCCTGGTCGCCGAGCTTGTCGAAGCGACTGGCCGCTCACGACACTGATTGACGTCACAGTTGGCGACAACATCAAAAAAGGCTTTCCGAAATTTTGGTGATGTGCAAAATTTCGGAAAGCCTTTTTTTACCAACCGCTGCCTACGGCTTTCTATTCCTTGCCGTCTTGAGCCAGAAGGGTCATCGCCGCGTCATAATCGGCTGCGTTGACTTTGACCTCGATGGGGTCAACATAGTTCAGTGAGACGTAGGAGGAGTTCTCCCCGAACACAGCGGCAGGGATGCCGTTCTCATTGAGCATGCCCGCCGTGATGTGGGCGCTCATCGCATTGTCGAACTTTGCGACAGTCTTGAGTTCTTCTGCCATAATCTTTGAATATTAAATGGTTACTCTTCGTCCGGATTCCGGAACTTGTACTCCAGACCGCCCGCGATTCTCACCACTTCCTTGGTGAGGCCTTCCACCTCGAAGCCGCCAAGCTCGCGGGTCATCGTGATCCTGTCCTCGAACATCTTGAACAGGGCGCCGAACTTGGAGCGGAGACGGAAAGTCATGTTCTCGCCGTCCTCGCTTTCGAGGCGGTAGCCGCGCATCTCCATATATTCAATGATTCCGCCACGGATGTCGGAATATTCACCTTTCAGCATGACCGATCTTTTGATGAAGCCGAACCGTGGGTAGAACGCCGAGACGAAAGCGAACAGCAATGCGATTTGCCACAGGGACTTGTAGCCGTCGCGGAACATGAGACTGACATCGGCCTTGACAACACCGACAAACACAAGAGCGGCCATGATGACCACAAAAAGGATGGTGAAGTAGAAAAAGTACTTGACTGCTCTTACCGCGTATTTCATATTAGAATTTGTTTAAAAATAATTCCTCTTTTTTCTTAAGCGGCCTTTCCGGCCATTTTCATCTTTGTCATCGGTCACGCAGCTACGGCTACGCTCCCTCTTCCAAAGCCGAAACTGTCTCGAAAATTCCGCATGATAAAATGCGGTAACCATTTTTAAACAGCTTCTTAGTCTGATTTTTGCTTATCAGACAAAAATACGAAATAGTTTTGTTATTTTTGTGTTATCAATCATTAAATCGAAAGAATATGGCAGAAATAGATCCTATTCAGGAGCGCCGTGAGCGCGAAGAGCAAGAGAGGAAGAATGAAAGCCTCAGGAAGACGATGTGGGCTCTTGTGGCTGTGGTCGTGCTGCTTGCTGCCGGCCTTGCCTACATTTGGTTCTCAAAGTCCAGCCTCGTGAAGGACCTTAACGCTGAGAAGGATGACCTTACCCAGCAGATGATCGCCTTGAAGGGCGACTACGACAGCCTTTCATCCGACTACGCATCAATCAACAGCCAGCTGGATTCCTCCAAGGAAGAGGTCAACCAGTTGATAGAGAGGATCCAGAAGACCGAGGCCACAAACCGCCGCAAGATGCGTCAGTACGAGAAGGAACTCGGAACCCTGCGCAGCATCATGAAGAACTACATCGTGCAGATAGACTCTCTCAACACATTGAACCACAAGCTTACAGCTGATGCCGCCGCCGCCCGCCGCGAGGCCGCCGCGAGCCGTGCCGAGAACGCGGATCTCAAGGGGCAGGTCGAGAACCTCTCCGGTCAGGTTGCCGCCGGTTCGGTCATCAAGTCAAGAGGCTTGAGCGTCGCCGCCTACAACGGTTCCGACAAGGTCACCGACAGAAGCAGCAGGGTTGTAAGGCTGCTGGCTTCATTGAGTCTTGTTGAGAATGATCTGGCTCCGAGGGGACCTGTGAGAGTTTACCTGCGCGTGAAAGATCCGGATGGAATCCTCTTGACCAACAGCAATCAGACCTCGTTCTCGTACAACGGCCAGACCATGGTCGCTTCCGCTTCCCGCGAGGTGGACTACGAGGGCAAGGAGGTAGATCTGAGCATCTATCTGAACGACATTCCTTCCTATCAGTCAGGAATATACACGATCGAGGCCTACACCTCTCAGGCATTCCTCGGCAAGACCGAACTCTTGCTCCGATAATCCGTGATCTACATTCACGTTCCCTTTTGCGGCAGCTTTTGCACCTACTGCGATTTCTATTCGGAAATATGCCGGAACCCACAGGTGTTCAATGAATATGCCGATGCCGTCATCGCGGAGATCCGTGATCGCAAGGAGGAACTTTCAATGAATATGTCCGCTCTCGATGCGGTCAACACCCTTTACATCGGAGGAGGCACCCCATCGGTGCTTCCTCTTGATGTTTTTTCCCGCATAGTCAAGGCTGTCGCGTCGTCTGTCGCCGAACCGGTTTCCCCGGTCACCGAGCTTGTAGAAGAGACCTTCCAGATGGTTTCCTTCGAGGAATTTACCGTGGAAGTGAACCCCGAGGACATTGTAGAAAAGGGTCATGAGTATGTCCGTGGCCTTCTTGCTCTTGGCGTGAACCGGATCAGCATGGGCGTCCAGTCGTTCGATGACGGAATCCTCCGTTGGATGAACCGCAGACATGATGCCCGACGAGCCGTTGAAGCTTTCCGCATCCTTCGCGAATGCGGTGTCCTCAACATCAGCATCGACTTGATTTTCGGCCTTTCCCGACTTACGGACGAAATCTGGAGAGACACGCTCGAAAAGGCTCTGGAACTCAATCCGGAACACATCTCCGCCTACCAACTGTCAGTGGAAGATGGCAGCGTCCTCGCAAAGATGGTCGCTGACGGACGTTACGTAGAGACCACCGATGAACAGTGCCGTAGGCAGTATGACGCTCTGTGCCTGAGTTTGAGACAGTCCGGATACCATCATTACGAAATCTCCAATTTCGCAAAGCCTGGATTCGAGGCCATTCACAACAGTGCCTACTGGCGCAGGGTTCCGTACATCGGCCTCGGCCCCGGCGCACACTCCCTGACCGGCTGTGTCCGCTCATGGAACAGTCAGGTGCTTCCGCACAGGAATCCGGACAAGACTCAGCAACGGAAACCACTCGGATCTTCAGACGGAGGTCTTACGACATATTCAAGAAGCTCCGAGACCCTTTCGCCGGAAGACATCCGAGTCGAAAGAATCATGCTTTCCCTCCGCACCGACAAAGGTCTGAAAGCCACGGAATTATATTCATTGACAGATCGCGCTGCCGTTGAAGCCCTTTTGAATGAGGGTGCTCTTGAGACCATCGGCCGCGACATTCGCATCCCCGAAGACCGCCTTTTCATTTCCGATGAGATTATCCGCGAACTGATTTGACGACCATCTCGCAGTTTGCGCAGTCGAAACAGAGGAGGTAACGCTTGCCGTTGTTTGTCAGATACAAACGGTCTGTTTGACGGGTCGTGCGGCCAGAGACGTGAAGTGCGTTCGATGGAGTCGCCTCTTTCCGGTCATCGGTCTTTTGCCTGGCCTGGCAGATGCCCAGCTCGTGGCGGATGCAGTACTTGGTGCGCATAAGTTCGGCTTCGGGGATGTGGGAGATCTCAAATGCCTCGTCGATCCGGGTCGCTCCTAATGCTTGATAGGCTTCCCGCGCGATGTGGTTGGCGATGTTCGCCTTGTACGAAAGATGGATGCCTTCCGATGCTGTTTTTTGAATGTCAATTACTTGCGACAGGCTCGGCTTCTGTCCTCGCCTGCGGTCTTGACATTCGGGCAGAGGAACCGACCCGCATGGCATCTTTTCGAGTTCGGCGGCAACATCTCGCCTGATGGAGTTCAGGGCCGAGGCCGGAAGGAACGGCAGCGAGCCATCCGGAGTCCCGACATCAAGCGAACGGAGGGTGAATGAATATCTTCCTGTGGCTTTTGAGATTTGTGTGGAAAACATTCCGCGCATCCTTTCGGCGTTCTCCGCCACGCTGCCGCCAGCCTCACGTTCCAAATCGACGCTCCGTCCGTCCTGACTCACTGCGTTGATTCTCAAGGAGTAGGTCTGCGTGACCGGAGCGACACTGACATGAATGTCCACTGCCACGTGAATCGTCCTGACCGGCGGGTTGGAATCCAACTCCCTTTCGAAGGCATTGCTGAGATTGCGGTACAGTTTCGCTTCAGGATAGAGCCCTTGTACGGCATTCCTGCAAGTTATCCGGTTCTCTCGGCAGACATCCCCACGGAAACCGATGATCTCCCCGCTGCCTTTGGCTATAAATGAAAACCCGTCCCCGTTCTGAAGCCGTTCGGCTGGATTGTTCATCCGCACGGTTACCGTGGCTTTTTCAATGGAAACCACAGTCCCTACCTCCTCTCCGATTGATTTCGGAGCATCCATCGAGGACCAGTTCCCGGAGCGTTTCCCGTCCAGAAACAATTGTGTGTAACCCCGGTTGAACGTCTTGCCTAAATCTGGCGTGAATCCGCCTTCCGACCGCCCGAACGAGGCCCTGCAGTACTTTTCCGGATTCGCCGAGACCAACTCATCCAACGCCGATGAATATGCCCGCACGACATTCCGCACGTAAGAGATGTTCTTCAACCGTCCCTCGATCTTGAACGAGCATATTCCCGCTTCCGCAAGGTCTTTCAACCTGTCCTTGAGGTTGTAGTCCTTCAGCGACAGCAGAGCCTTGTTCCGTACCAGAACGTTTCCGGAGCCGTCCACAAGATCGTAGAGCGACCTGCATGCCTGGATGCATTCCCCACGGTTGGCGCTTCGCCCGGCGATCCGCTCTGACATATAGCATTGTCCGCTGTAGCAGACGCAAAGGGCACCGTGCACGAAGAACTCCAGCTCGCAGCCAACGGCCTCCCGCACAGCCTTGATCTGTCCCAAGGACATCTCTCTTTCCAAAACAAGCCGCGAGGCGCCGATACTTTCGTAAAACCGAGCCTTCTCCGGAGTCCTTATCGCGCATTGGGTCGATGCGTGCACCGGCAGGTCTGTCAGTCTCCAGACCGCGAGATCCTGCGCGATGACGGCGTCCACCCCGGCGGCTTTCGCCCCGGCCAGCAGCCTTTCCGCCCCGGCCAGTTCGTTGTCGAAAAGAATCGTGTTGAGTGTCAGGAATATGCGCACACCGAATCGGTGGGCATATTCAGTGAGCCTCCGGATGTCCTCCAACGAGTTTCCGGCGGCTTGTCTTGCCCCGAACGCAGGTCCGGCGATATACACGGCATCGGCACCGCAGTCAATCGCCGCGATGCCGATGTCCATATTCCTTGCCGGTGCGAGTAATTCGATATGGCGAACCATTGCTTGGAATTATCACCGCAGACGGTAAAACGATAGTTACTTGCTGAGGGAAGCGATCATCTGCTTGGCTTGGGCGCCGAATTTAGGATCGTCCTGAACCTTCTTGTAGAACTCAAGAGCCTTGGCATTGTTCTTCGCGCCTTGATAGAGAGCCGCGACGGTGAAGGTGATGGCCGGAGCGTTCTTGGCGTCCGGTTTAATCTCAAGATACTTCTCGAAGTACTTGATGGCGTCGGCGTTCTTGCTGAGCTTCTGAGAAGCCTGACCGGCGATGAGATAGGCTGTGGCGTTCTCGGCATAGTCATTGGCCTTCTCGGCTAACTTGACGGCGTCAGCGAGTTTGCTGCCCTTGAAAGCGGCGTTGGCCTGCTTTAAATAGATGTTGGAAATCTGCTCCTTGGCGGTTTCCTCCTCACCGTTCCAAGCGGCATGCTTGAAAGCCTCGATTGCCTCTTCGGCCTTGCCTTGCGCTCCGAGAGCCTGACCCAGATAGAGGGCGGTCTTGCCTGCGGTGGTGTCGATGGCGTAAGACTTGGCGAAACCGTCAGCAGCGGTGGCGAAATCTTTCAGTTTGAGGGCGTTGACACCCTTCTGCAGCCACATCTGAGGAACGAGTTCCTTTGCCTTTTCGGCAACCTCCGCGTTCTCATATTCAGTGGCGATCTTTTCCACCTCGTTGAGTTTGGCGGCGGCTTCATCGTACTTTTCATCCTTGATCAGATCTTTCGCGATCTCGAGTGAGACACCGGGAATGGCGTTCTTGCAGTTGGCCACGAGCTCATCAGCGTCAGCGCCTATGGTCTTACCCATTTCAAGAGCTTTCTGGAAATAGTCGAGGGCCTCTGTCCAATTCTTCAAAGAGATGGCTGTGGCTCCATTATTGTAGAGTTCAGTAGCCTGTGCCATGTCCTGAGCGGAAGCCATTCCGGCGGCCATGAACGCGGCCGCGATCGCGAGAATAAACTTTTTCATCGTATTAAAATTATGTTTAACTATATTCCTTATAACGGCAATAACCACAAATGTAATAAAAATTTGTGTCAATTGCACATTATTGGCTATTTTTGCCTTAGAAGCTGTTTTGAAATGTTCTTTGAGGGGAAAAACCTTCAAACAGACAAATCAAGGCAGCTTCTTAAAACGGGAGATGTCAAAGATGCGTAATTCTATCTTCAAATCAATTTTGTGTTTAGTGCTGCCGCTGGGGTTCTCAATAATGATGCCGGCGCAGGAACTGCCCGCTCTCCAGAAGGACGGAGCCGTCACGACGGGCAATCTCACCAACGGAATCTCCTACTATCTGGTGACCAACCCTTCGATGAAGGGAGTGGCTGATTTCGCCCTTGTTCGCAGAGGCGAATGCGACACGCTCGCTGCCAGAAAAGAACTCTCGTCACTGCCGCACTTCAACAAGACTATTCCTTACAAGTTTCTGTCGCGCAAGGGGATAGGATGCCGTCAGGAAGGCTACATCTCTTACAGTGACGATGCCACCATATTCAGATTCGATGATGTCCCTCTTTTTGATCAGGCCGCTTCGGACACCACCCTTCTGATGATGTTCGACCTCATCGCGTCCCGTCCGTACCGGCATGCCGTCATCATAGCCGGTGACATCAACCCTGCCGCCATCATCGAAAAGATGAACGTCTTCTCATTGATGGTGCCGTTACGCCACCCTGTCTATAAGAAAAAGGAATATGTCTGGGATCCTTTGAGCGAGGCTGAATATTCATTCGTTCCGTCCTCGCACTCTTCCGTGACGGTGGAGTTCCGCTCGCCGAGGACTCCCGATGACCAGATGAACACGATCCAGCCGTTCATTTCGGAACTTTTCTCCAACGCGCTGCGCGAGGTTGTCTCGAATCGTCTGCGGGAAGCTTTCATGTCGAGGAACATTCCTGCGGTCTCATCTGAGGTCGAGTATTCAGGGAGTGCCGCGAGTTCAGGCGACGAACGTTTCCGCGTGAGTGTGCGGACTTCCCGGAACCAATTGATGCCGGCCACGTTGACCGTCGCTTCCACGTTGTCGGAAATCTGCTCCAAAGGAATCGGAAACGATGAGTATAGGGTCGCCCGCAACTCAGTCCTGAACGGTTGTCTCAAGGCTTCCACCAATGACGCGATAGTCCGCCAATGCGTTTCAGCTTATTTATACGGCGCGGACTTGGCCTCTCCGGCGACAAAGGCGAAATTCTTTTTGTCAAGGAATATGTCGGCTAAGGCCGAGACAGAGATATTCAACGCCTACGCCTCTGCCCTGCTTTCAGGGATGGAGACTCCTGCCGTGACATGGACGGGAAGTGAGGATGACTATGACGAGTGGTTCTGGCCGGTAGCGTTCGAGTCTGCCGGGAAGGGAGTTTCGATGCTGGAAGAACCTGTCTATCATTGGAAGGCCGGTTCCAGGGACACTTCGGCTTTATGGAGCGAGAAAAACAAGGTGAAAGTCAGGTCTGTGGTGACGGAGCCTGTCTCCGGCGGCGATTTGTGGACGTTTTCCAACGGCATGAAAGTGATTTACAAGAAGATGGACACCAAGGGGCGTTTCAGCTACTCATTGATGGTCAAAGGAGGCTTTTCCACGGTGAGGAATCTTCGGCGCGGAGAGGGTGCGTTCTTCTCCGACATGTTCGGCCTTTGTGAAATCGCCGGCATGTCAGGAAGTGATTTTGACAAGATCCTCAAGTCGAACGGCGTTGAGATGGAGTGCAAGGTTTCGACTTCGGATCTGAGGTTTTCCGGCTCCGCTCCGTCAAACAGGCTGACCCTTGTGCTCAAGGCTTTGCTTTCGGCCGCGAACCGCAGAAAACCGTCCGCTTCGGCTTTCGAGTCATGGAGAATGCAGGAACTGGCGTCACTCAAGCCGGCTTATCTTGACAGCCTGATGTATCAGGACTACAATTATTCCTCGGTCAAGACACCGTCCGGGCTTACGGCATCCGTCATGGAGGATGCGTCGGATTTCTTTGACAACCAGTTCGTCCGCACAAATGACGGAGTTCTGGTGATCATCGGGGACATGCCGGCGGAGTCGGTGCAGAAGGTTCTGTGCCAGTACCTTGGAGGATTCCGTGTCAGCAAGTCTTCTCCGGTCAGGCAGTTCGTCCCGTACAAGATGCGTACGGGGGCGACAACATATTCAAAGACAGGTACTCCGGTCAGCATCAGCATCGCCTTGGCTTGCGCGGAACCGTTCACCACTGAGAACTACATGGCATTCAAGGTCGCCGGTCTTGCCATTCAGCGCCGGTTGACGGGAATGATGGCCGGTCAGGGTTTCAGCGTGAGAATGTCTGATCGTTTCAGTGTCTGGCCGCAGGAGGCGTTGGAACTGATCTTCACTTGTTCTCCTGTTCCTGAGGCAGGACTCCCTTATGGCGTGAAAAGCGGATCCGACCAACCGATGAGAGCTCTTGTCGCCGCGAGAAAAACGATAGAGACAGTGCTTTCACAACCGGTTGACGCAGCGGAGTTGGCTTCATGCAAGTCATTGTTGGCCAATAACTACGCCACTTATCTGTCGGACACCGACAATTACATAGACGCCATTCTGCTGCGCTACTCCGCCGGAAAGGATGTGCTTACCGGCTACAACAGCAGGATCGGCAGTGTCTCCGCCGACAAGGTAAAGGAAATCTTCGGTGTCCTGTCCGAAGGAATGAGAATTGAATATGTCGTCAAACAATAAGTTCGGAACTATCATCCAAATCGGAGACATCCTTGTGTCAGAGGATGTTGTCACTGAATATTTTGCCTGCGACTATACGGTCTGCAAAGGCTGCTGCTGCATCATAGGTGACAGCGGGGCGCCGCTTGAGGAGTCGGAGCTGGAGCCTCTGGAGGAGAATTATCCTGTGTATTCAAAACTGATGAGGCCGCAGGGCCGCTCGCAGATTGACAAGGATGGATTTTTCTCCATCGACCGTGACGGAGACATCGTGACTCCCGTTGTGGATCAGACCGAGGAGTGCGCCTACACCACATTTGATGAGGAGGGCAACTGCTTCTGCTCCATCGAGAAATGCTTTTTCCAAGGCACTTGCAAGTTCCGCAAGCCCCAGTCCTGCTGGCTTTACCCGATCCGCATCACCAAACTCACCGGCGGCGGTCATGCCCTGAACCTCCATCGTTGGGGAATATGCAAGGACGCTTACGAGAAGGGCCGCCGTGAAGGCATCCACGTTTACGAGTTCCTCCGCGAGCCTCTGGTCTCAGTCTTTGGTCAGGATTTCTACGAAGCTCTCTCCTTCGCCGCCCGAAAGATTTTAGCAAGCGTTAAGTAAAATGGCCGGAAAGGCCGCGTAAGAAAAAAGAGAGAAAGTGTAAAGTTTCTTTACACCCAGTGTTAAATTTCTTTACACTTCTGAAAATTGATGAAATCATTAAAATATTCATAACCAATTAGTTGAATATTTTGGCACACCTGATGCTTGTCCCTTTTGCCGAAATGTAAAAGGAACATGAAAAAGATAATATTCATAACATTGGCGATGATGGCGACGGCTCCGCTTCTTGCGCAGGAGGCGCTTCCGAATCCTATGACGCTGAAGGACTGCATGGCGTATGCGATCAGCAACAGCACCAAGGTGAGGATCCAGCAGGCTTCCAACGGTGACGCCCGGCTTGCGAGAAGAGACGCCATTTTCGAAGCGTTCACTCCCGAGATCAGCGGAAGCAGCTACGCCTACTACAATTTCGGACGCGCCGTTGACCCTAAGACCAACACTTACGTCACCACGACATCATTCCACAACAGCTACGGAGTCAGCGCGGGCATCGCCCTCTTCAACGGATTCAAGGCCGTGAACAACATGAGGATCTCCAGAACCTCGATCGCTCTGGGCAGCTCACAGGAGAAACAGATTGAGGCCGACATTTGTCTCGCCACGATGGAAGCCTACTGCAACGTGCTCTATTACAGCCGGCTCGCTGACATCTACAAGTCTCAGGTCGAGGTTGCGGAGGAATCCCTCGCCAAGGCTCGACGTCAGGAGGAACTCGGACAGAAAGGCCATGCGGATGTGGTCGAGATGGATTCCAACCTCGCCGACAAGCAGTACCAATTGGTAGAGACCAACAACAAACTCAATGATGCAAGAATCACTCTTGAGGACGTGATGTTCTGGTCTGAGGCTCACGAACTTGTCATCGACTCGGAACTTCCGGCCACCATTGACGACGAAAGGATGCTTACCGATTCCCTGGCGATGGAGGACATGATTGACTTCGCCCGGTCGAACAATCCGGCCGCACAGATCGCGAGGTACAACCTCCTGAATGCCAAGCGTGAGCTTAACACGGCCAGATGGCAGCTTCTTCCTTCATTGAACGCCTATGCTGGTTGGTCCACGACCTACTTCACCTATCCTGGCAGCGATTCCTCGTCCGACCCGTTCCGCGCGCAGTTCAAAAACAACGGCGGTGAATATGTCCAGCTGTCTCTGAACATTCCGATCTTCTCTGGATTCCAGCGTCACAGCGGCATAGCGAGGAAGAAGAACGCCGTCACCAAGGCCACGGCCGAGTACGACCAGAAGATGAGGGAAATTTCCGCCGAGGTGCGCAGAGCCGTTCAGGATCGGGACGGGGCTTCGGCGGCCTACATTCAGGCGCAAAGGAAATCAGATGTGCAGGAGGAGGCATATTCATTGAACATGAAGAAGTTGGAGCAGGGACTCATCTCTCCGATAGAGTTCCAGACCGCTTCGAACAACTACCTTGAGGCGAACGCCCAGCGGCTGAACTCTTTGCTGACTTACTTCATCAAGCGCAGCGTGGTCAACTACTACAACGGAGTGGATTACATTAACCAATGAATATGATCGTGTCGGTCGCCGCGGCCACTGATCTCGTCGAAGTGCCGAAGCGCCCAGAAGACAGAAATGAGCAAACAAGTTACAAAAGGATAAGAAGCTAAACAGCGTCTAATAACAAAATTATGGACAAGATAATCGAGAAAAAGAAAGGTTGGAGAGCGGCTTTCACAAAAAAGGCGATGCCTTACTGGCTTGGAGCCTTAGTGGCGGTTTTCGTGCTCTACCTCGTGTTCAGGGACAATTCCAAGACCCTCAGGGTGGACAAGGACACGATTACGGTCAGCGAAGTCGCTGACGGACAGTTCAACGACTATATTCGTGTAAGCGGGCAGGTGCAGCCGATGGTGACAATTCAGATAAGCCCTCTTGAAGGCGGCACCGTCCAGAAGATCATCGTCGAGGAGGGTTCGACCGTCAGGGCCGGAGAACCTATTCTTGTGCTTTCCAACGACAACCTTGACCTCCAGATCCTCAATGCCGAGGCCGAGCTTGCCGAGAAGGAGAACATCCTGCGCAACACCGTGATTTCCATGGAACAGCAGAAACTCTCCCACGAGCAGAACAGGCTCCGCTACGCCTCCGAGGCGAAGCGCAACAAGAGAGCCTTCGAGCAGAACGGGCAGCTTTACAAAGAGAAACTCATCTCAAAGGAGGACTACCTCAAGGCCGCCGAGGATTACGAACTCTCTCGGCAGAACCTTGACCTTACCCTCAAGAGCATGGAACAGGACAGTCTCTACCGTTCGACACAGCTGTTGAGTCTTCGCGAAAGCCTTGACAACATGCGTATGAACATGCAGCTGATCCGCCGCCGTAAGGAAAGTCTGACGATCAAGGCTCCTATTGATGGAGTCCTCGGACTTCTGGACGCCAACCTTGGCCAGTACATCGGAGCCGGAACCAAGATCGGCCAGATCAATTCCGAAGGCAACTACAAGATTGAGGCTAAGATAGACGAACATTACATCGACAGAGTGGTTCCTGGACTTGACGCCACATTCGAGCGTCAGAGCGAGAAGTATGAAGCTCAAGTGCGCAAGGTCTATCCGGAGGTGCGTGAAGGCAAGTTCCAGGCGGACTTCAAGTTCGAGGGCCAGCAGCCGGACAACATCAGGACCGGTCAGACATATTACCTGAACCTTCAGCTGGGACAGCCGGAGCGTGCGCTCCTCATCCCGCGCGGAACCTTCTACCAGAAGACGGGCGGCAAGTGGATCTACGTTGTCGCCAAGGACGGCGGCAAGGCAGTCAAGCGCGAAATCCGCATCGGTCGCCAGAACCCTCAGTTCTACGAAGTGCTTGAAGGTCTGGAGCCTGGCGAGAAGGTCATCACCTCCTCTTACGACAACTACGGCGACAGCGATGTGCTTGTCTTCTGACAGGTCGCCGAGCTTGTCGAAGTGCCGTCAATACAAAGAACAACACAAGAATATAAACAATAACAAATAAAAAATCTTAAAGCCATGATTAAAGTCAACAATCTGTCCAAAGTCTTCAGAACCGAAGAAATCGAGACAACAGCCCTCAATGGGGTTTCATTCGAGATCGCCGATGGTGAGTTCGTCGCCATCATGGGTCCTTCCGGTTGCGGTAAGTCAACCCTTCTGAATATCCTCGGCCTTCTTGACAACCCTACCGGAGGTTCTTACGAGCTCCTCGGCACTGAGGTCAGCCAGCTCAAGGAGAAGGAGCGCACCAAGTTCCGCAAGGGCAACATCGGATTCGTCTTCCAGAGCTTCAACCTGATCGACGAGCTGAACGTCTATGAGAACATCGAGCTTCCGCTCCGTTACCTGAACATCTCCGCCGCCGAGCGCAAGCAGAAGGTCACCGAGATCATGAAGAGGATGGCCATCAGCCACAGGGCGCAGCACTTCCCTCAGCAGCTCTCCGGAGGTCAGCAGCAGAGAGTCGCCATCGCCCGTGCGGTGGTCGCCGGCCCGAAGCTGATCCTCGCCGATGAGCCTACCGGTAATCTGGACTCCAAGAACGGTAAGGAGGTCATGGATCTTCTGAGCGAGCTCAACAAGGAGGGTACGACAATCGTAATGGTGACCCACTCCCAGAGGGATGCCGCCGTCGCCCAGCGCACCATCGACCTCTTCGACGGCCAGATCGTCTCCGACGTCAAGAACGAACTTTAGCGTTGAATCTTTTTCGTGAGGGTCGGCCGATTACTTGGCGATACTGATGAATCGTCGCAACGGACTTGACGGTAGATAATATAGTTACTCATAAGCCGCCGACCCTCACGTTTAAGATTCTATTGGCGAATAAAAAGTCAGTATTCCCGTACGGGGAAAGTCTCATTTTTGAGACAGTCTCTCCCGCTTATGGCCGCGGGTGGACAAGGTTCGCTGCGGCAACCTCCCGCCAAAACCAACTAAAGACGGATATGGAGGATAAATGATTGAACATTAAGAATATATATGGATGTCCTCCTGTCGGAAATGAAGATGAGGATAGGTAAATAAATAACTGAAAAATAAAGAGTTGGCCTCCACGAGGCCATGAATGGATTATGAACAGTTTCATTAATTTCTTGAAGCGCAACAAACTTTACAGTGCGGTTAATCTTCTTGGACTCAGCCTCTCGATGGCGTTTGTCCTGCTTCTGGCCGTGTACGTCACCAGCCAGCTCGGAACGGATTCGTTCAACAAGAACGCGGACAGAATCTATTTGGTCGCCCAGAAGGAGACCGTTTCGACCGGTTACTGGATGTCCCGGCATCTGAAGGCGAACTTTCCGGAAATAGAGATGTCTGCGTCATATTCCACTAACGGATTGCAGGAGTACAAGATTGATGGCAACATCGTGAACGCCAACACCTCTTATGCCGACTCTTCGTTTTTCGACATGTTCAGCTTTCCTCTTGTGGAAGGCGATCTTTCCGGATGGAAGGCTTCCAGAAGCGGAGTCCTCGTCAGCGAGTCCTTCGCCAAGGCGCAGTTCGGGGACAAGGATCCCGTCGGACGGGAGATCGGATTCGATGGGGCAGACTCGACGGTAAGCAACCTGACCGTCTCCGGAGTTATCAAGGACATCGAAAACTCAATCATCAAGCCGTGCGACATATTCCTGCGCGGGGAGATCATGACGATGACGAATCAGGCCAACGATGAGCGTATGTCCAACGCCGGAGCGGCCAACTGTTTTGTGATGGCCTGGCCGAACGCTGATTTTCCGTCCCGGAGGAGCGATGTCCTCAAATGGTGTCAGAAGAATTTCTGGACATATTCATCAGACTATGGCGGCGAGGACAATGACGTGAGAATCATTCCTCTGCGGGATGTCTATTTCCTGTCGGACGGCAATGAGGACTACAACGAAAGCCTGGTTCTGGGCGACAAGACGACCGTGATGCTGCTCTCCGGAATGTGCTTTCTGCTCCTGCTGTTCGCCATCCTGAACTATGTGAATATGACCACGGCCCTGTCCGGCTTTCGCGCCAAGGAGATGGCCACAAGAAGGCTTATCGGAGCTACGAAAGGCAGCATATTCCTCAAAATGATTGCAGAGAGCACCATCATCTGCGCGGTCGCCATGATTGTCGCCATTCTGCTGGGCGAAGCCATCTCCCCGGCGGCATCGAAGGTGCTGAACTATGACATCTCTATCTTCAAGGCTGTCTCTCCCGTAAGCGTTCTTGTCTGCGTACTGTTCACTGTTCTGATCGGTGTCGTGGCCGGTCTTGTTCCGGCTCTCATCATCCAGAAGGCCGAGCCGATCGAGATTGTCCGCGGTACTCTGAGACTTAAGACAAAGACCCTTTACAGCAAGGTCATCATCGTCGTCCAGAACGTCATCACCGTTGTGATGCTCGTGACGGCGTTCACGATGTACCTCCAGGTCCGCTCGATGATAAACGCTCCGATGGGATACAACACAAAGGATCAGATCACCATCGGCAACGAGTACGGCCTCGGCGGCGAACTCGGGCCGCTCATCGACAGGCTCAAGGCGGAGAGCTGCGTTGAGGCCGTGGGTCTGGGCAACGGCTATCCGATGTTTTCGACAAACAACTGGACGATGTCCACCGAAAACGGGCGTGAGGCCTCGTTCCAGTTGGTAAAGGGCGACAGCGCCTACTTCAATATTCTTGGAATCAAGAAGAAACAGGACAACCACAGCCCGAACAGTTATTGGCTGAATGAATATGCATACGGAATTCTCGAAATAGATGAGACAGCCACGGAGTTCACCACCAAGTCCAACAGCACGATGCAGATAGGCGGAATCTACTACGACTTCAAAATCAAGCCGTTGCTGGAGGAGCAGCATCCCGCGTTGATCTACCAGTATGATGAATATCCTGAAAACAAGTGGCCGTGGACGATTCTTGTGAAGACAACGCCGGATCACAAAGAGGCTTTCGCGAGGGTCAAGGCTGTCATTGATGAATTGTACCCGGACAAGATATTCGACGCCAGCTATGTGGAGGATGACATCAAGATGGTTTTCGCTTCCGAGAACAGGGTGTTGGAGATTATGGTCTTGTTCACGATTCTTTCGCTGTTTGTCTCGGCTCTCGGCCTCGTGGCGATGAGTTCGTACTACATGCAGCAGGAGCGCAGGACTGTTTCCTTGAAAAAGGTCTATGGCGCTGATTACAACACGGTTCTGTGGAGTCTCGTGGCCGAGTTCATGAAGATGATCGGTGTGGCGTTCGTCATAGCCGTGCCTGTGGCCTGGTATCTGATGCACACATGGCTGAACGGCTATTCCTATCGCATCGGCCTCCACTGGTGGATTTTCGTAGCCGCCGGCCTTTTCACCGCCGTCATAGCGGCTCTCTCGGTTCTTTGGCAGTCCGTCCGCGCCGCACGCACCAATCCGGCCGTTGAACTGAAAAAAGAATAAGAAGCCGTTTAAAAATGGTTCTCGCATTTTATTATGCGGGATTTTCGAGACAGTTTCTCCCGCTTATGGCCGCGGGTGGCCAAGGTTCGCTGTGGCAACCTTCTGGATTGGAGGAGTAGTAATATATTCAGTGGAGCCTAAACGATTGAAAATCATGAATATATAGAAACTCCTCCCTTCCGGAATCGGGAATAGGATAGGTAAATAAAATATTGAACGATAAATAATTAGCCTCCATGAAGAGGAAAGAGTATGAGAAGAAAAAGTGATTTGATCATCAAGGTTCTGTCCTTGGGAGTGGGAATGGCGATCGCCATCATCTTGATCGCGAAAGTGTGCTTTGAACTGTCCTACGACAGTTCATATCAAGATGTTGACAGAATCTACAAGATCCGCTGCGGCATTGCGCGGCAAGGTGAGGACAAGGACTTCGGTCAGGTCAGCGGGGCGGTGGCTCCGGGCTTCAAGGCCGAGATTCCCGGAGTGCTTGAGGCCACAAGATTCTCAGGCGTGTTCAACAGCGAGACTTTCATCATTGACGATGAAGGCAACAAGGTAAGCTCCGAACACATCATCGCCGACTCCTGCTTCTTCAAGATATTCGACAGGCCATTCCTTGCCGGGAATCCGGAAGAGGCACTGAAAGCGTGGGATTCCAAGGTCGCTGTCTCGAAGTCATTCGCCGAGAAACTTGGCGGAGTCAATGAGGCTATAGGCAAACAGATCGCCAATGAGCAGATGCCGGAACTGAAACTTACAGTCTGTGGAGTTTACGAAGACTTTCCGAAGAACGGCTCCATCCATCCTGACGCGATCCTGTCCATTGAGACGATGAGTTCCTGGAGTCTTTCCAACTGGCTTGGCAACGACCGCTACATAGGATTCGTTAAACTTGCTGAAGGCGTTGATCCTGCGTCCCTTAATGATGCCATTCACGAGATGCAGAAAGCCCACCAGCCACTTGAGGAATTGGAGAAGAACGGGACGACACTTTGGTACTTCCTTGCACCGATCGCGAAAGAGCACAGCTCGCGGCCGGAGGTCAGGAATCTGGTCTTCATCCTCTCCATCGTCGCGGTTCTGCTTCTTCTCGTCTCCATTATGAATTACGTCCTCGTGGCGATTTCGGATGTCATCCGCAGAGCACGTGAGGTCGGAGTCCGCAAATGTTACGGTGCCGAGACCTGGGACATCAACAGGATCCTGCTCAAGGAAACGGCCGGTAATCTGGGCATTTCCCTTGTCGTGGCGGCATTGCTTGTCCTTGCGTTCAGAGGGACGGTCGAGTCTCTGCTCGGAGTTCCTGTTCAGGATCTTATCACTCCGCTCTCCATCTGGATTATCATCGGAATCATTATCCTTGTGTTCCTTGTCTCCGCCATCATCCCGGCGCAGATGTTCACCAGAATCCCTATCTCCAGCGCATTCAGAGGCTACAAGGAGAGCAAGCGCCGCTGGAAGATCTCCCTGCTGGCCTTTCAGTTCGCCATCAACGCGGTACTTGTCTCTCTGGTGCTGATCGTAAGCCTCCAATACCGCAAGTTGCTGAACACCGACCCGGGCTACGAGTACAAGAATCTGGTCTATGAGACATTCTCGTCATACGACCAGACCAGGATGAACGCCATCGCCGGAGCCGTCCGTGCGCTTCCTGAAGTCGAGGCCGCCGAACTGACATTCACCCTGCCGTTCCTGAGAGCTTCCGGCAACAATGTCTGTCTTCCCGGAGACGACCGCGAACTTTTCAACATCGCCGATGAATATGGAGCCTCGGAAGGTTTCTTTAATATGATGGGCTTCCGTCTCGTGGAAGGCTCCGTTCCTAAGGGTCCTGACGATGTCGCTGTCAGCAAGTCGTTCGTGACAAAGATGGCGGCCTTCGCTGATTGGTCAGACGGTGCTGTGGGCAAGATTGTCAACATCTCCGAGCACGGTCAGGTCACCATCTGCGGAGTCTATGAAGACTATATAGTCGGGGATGTCACCGACATGGATGAGCGTCCGAGCGTCCGTTTCTGCTGGAATCATGACTTCTACACCGAGGCCGACAATGAGAAAGGTGAATATGACTGGTCCGGACTGATGCATACCATTGTCATCAAACTGAACGAAGTCACCCCTGCGGCTATGCGCAAGGTCGAAAGCGCCATCAAGGAAGTGGCTCCGGACAGCGACGCGGAGGTGAAGGCCTATTCGGAGACACTTGTGAGCATGTACAATTCGACCAAGCAGATGAAGCGCACCTATGAGCTTGGCTCTTTGTTCGCCCTGCTGATCGCCCTCATCGGCCTTGTCTCCTACGTCCGTGACGAGAACTATCGTCGCAGCGCCGAGATCGCTGTCCGTAAGGTCAATGGAGCCCAGTCCTCCGAGATCGTGTCGATGCTTGTGGCGGATGTGTTGAAGGTCGCTGTCGCCGCCGTGGTCATCGGTGACGCCGGAGCCTGGCTTGTAGCCCATTACTGGCTGCAGCAGTTCCCTGTCAAGATTGCCCTCAATCCACTGTTCTTCATCGTCGCCGACATCATCGTCCTGGCCATAATCGTCAGCGTCATCGTGATCGGTTCCCTGAGGATCGCCCACACCAATCCTGTCGAGTCCCTCAAGAACGAGTAGGGGTTGCCTGCTTTCACGAGGCCGACCCAAAAGTCAGAATAACTATCTGAGAATTGAATATTCAGAAACAAGGTCGAGGTTGACCTCGCCGAAAAACAGGAAAAAGGAGCTTGACTAATGCTTTTTAGTCAGCCCCTCGACGCGACCGATTGGGCGTGAGGGTCGTGGCAGATAACTATCTGCTAATTAATGTAATAAAACAAGTACGTGGTACCGGTTTAAGCACCACGTACTTGCTTTATCTTTTGATAATGAGCTACTTATCTGCCACTCGCTCAAGGTCAATGAGTGGCGATTAACATGCTGATAATCAGCGAATAAGCATTACGTCTTTAGTGAGAAATGACTAAAGGTAAATGATTATGTTTCTGATAATGAATGTGTTCCATCCCACGGTTTCCACATTTTTTCTACTTGAATATCAGTGTGAAGACTGTCGCGTCGGAGTCCGAGCGGGTAAGGCGGAGGGTGCCGCCGTGCATCCTCATTATCTGACGGGAAAGGCTCAGGCCGATGCCGCTGCCCTCTGGCTTGGTCGTGAAGAACGGAATGAAGATCTCATCCTGACTCGCCGGGCTGATCGGCGGGCCGTCATTGCTGACATTTATGATGATGTTGTCCCGCTTGTCAATTTCCGCGGAGACCTCGATGTGTCTGGCTCCGGCCTGTGCGGCGTTTTTCACAAGGTTGATGAGAATCTGTGAGATCTGGCTCTCGTCAGCGTACAGAAGCACATCCTCTGTCTTTTCGACGAATTTCGCCACGGCACCGGCGGCGGTCAACACCGGCTGGCTCAGGTCGATGACCTTGGCGGCGAGATCCCGGGCAAAGAACGCCTTTCTTACCGGCACGGCCACGTGGGTCAGATCCCTGTACGAATTGACGAACTTTATCAGTCCCCGGGACGAGCTGGCTATGGTCTCCAGACCTGCTTTGAGGTCCGGACCGTCGGATGGCGGAGTGACCGTTCCGGCATATTCGGAGAGGGCTTCTGAAAGGGACGCGATCGGGGTGACTGTGTTCATTATCTCGTGGGTCAGAACCCTGATGAGCCTCGTCCAGGACTCCGACTCGTTCTCCTCGATGGCCTCCGAGATGTCGTTCACGGCGATGATCTTCACATCCTTGCGCCCGATGTGGGCGGAGGTGGCGGAAAGGGAAATGTTCGTCTGGGAGCTTTCCGAATAGATGGACGCTTTCTGGTCCAACCCCTCCTCGACTTTCTCAAATGCTCCTCTTAACGAAGGGCTTATGATGTCAAGCTGACGAAGCGTGCTCAAAGACGACACCCCGAGAAGAAGCCGTGTCTGCTTGTTGGTGTAAAGCACGGAATCAGTCCCGGACTCCAGCACGACTATGCCGGTCTTCGCCTTGTCCAGCAACTGTCCGTAATATTCCTCCTGCTCCCGGATGTCGGCTGTCTCTTTCTGGAAGATGGTCCGGATTCGGTTCAGGGTCCGGTTGATCTTACGGCTTCCCAACCTTCTCTCTCCGAACCTGAAATTGGTCTCCTTGTCCTCCAGGGCGTCAAGCATGTAGGTGACTTTCTTAAGGACACGCCGCTTTGTCACAAGCGCCGAGACCGAAGCCACAAGCGCCAGAACGCAGGCCGGAATCACTATGTGAGTCCACGGAAGCATATTCCTAAATCCCGTACTTCTTGAGTTTGCTGTAGAGGGTCGGGCGGCTGACATTCAACGCCTTGGCCACCAGCGACATATTCCCTGAATATTTCTCCACCGCGGTGCGGATGGCCTTTTCCTCCACTTCCTCAAGCGTCGCCACCGATGGTTCGCTTCCCTCGACAAGAGCCTCCGACGGCAGCTGCAACTCGCTTTCCGTCAATTCGCTGCCTTCCGCCAGAATGACCGCCTTCTCGATGCAGTTCTGAAGCTCACGAATATTCCCGCTCCAGTGGCAGCCCTTCAACGCGGCCTTCGCCTCCGGAGCGATACCCTCGACCTCGCGGTGGTACTTCTCGTCGAACCTTTTTATGAATATCTCGGCGAGCGGAACGATGTCCTCCGCCCGCTCCCTGAGGGCCGGCAGCCGGATGCTCATCGTGTTGATCCTGTAGAAGAGATCCTCGCGGAAAGTGCCTTCCTGGACTTTCTGGCGCAGATCCATGTTCGTGGCGCAGACAAGGCGGATGTCCACGTTGCGAGGTTTCGTGTCTCCGACACGGGTTATCGTCCGGTTCTGGAGAACTCTCAGAAGTTTAGCCTGTAGATGCAGGGGGATGTTGCCGATTTCGTCCAGAAAAAGGGTTCCGCCCTCGGCCATCTCGATCTTTCCGGCCTTGTCGGCGTAAGCGTCGGTGAACGCTCCCTTGACGTGTCCGAAAAGTTCGCTCTCGAACAGAGTCTCCGGAATCGCTCCCGCATCCACGCTCACCATCGGACCGTTCCGACGCTCGGAATGATTGTGTATCTCTCTGGCCAGTAGATCTTTGCCAGTTCCGTTCTCGCCCGTTATCAGCACCGTTGCGTCCGTCGGGCCGATTTTCTCCACCGTCTTTCGGATCTCGGCCATGGCCTGGGAGGCGCCCCAGTACATCCCGGTCGGTCCGGTGGAATATTCATTTGACTGTCTGATGTCCTTGCGGTTCTCCGCCACCGCCCTTTCCAGGGTGGCGAGCAGTTTTTCGTTCTCCCAAGGCTTCACGATGAAGTCGAAAGCCCCCCTTTTCATCCCCTCGACCGCAAGGGAGATGTCCGCGTAGGCCGTGAACAGCACCACCTTCTGGTTCGGGTTGTTGTTCCGCAACTCACTGAGCCAGAACAGACCCTCGTTCCCGGTGTTGATGTCCGTGTTGAAATTCATGTCCAGCAGGATCACATCCGGGCTGAAAGCATTGACGGTGCTGATAAGCTGCGAGGGCGACGGCAGGATCTCCACCGCCTCGAACCGCAGGGGCAACAGAATCTTCAACGCGGACCTGATCCCCGCATTGTCGTCCACAACGAGCACTTTACCGACTTTCTTCATCTTGATCTTTTTTTCTTTCGGTGACTATGCGCTTTCCTGCACTTGGTCACCGCATCTGTTCAGGCAGACCATATTTCGGTTAACAGGCCTGACCTCCCGGATTCCGGGCTTCACAAAGATACGCCTAACAAAGCAGAAATCCAAAAGGTCGGCCGAGAAATGCAATTCGTTAATTATGAATATGATAGCCTTTTGTCTTTAGTTGATATCAGTTTTGGTAGTGTTCAAGAAGGCATTAATCTGCATTTTCGGTCTCCTGCTTCTTTCCTGTACGAAAGAAGGGGACACTGTTTACGTGGTGGACGAGATTGAGAAGGACAGCCGTCCTATCTCTGGTTCGTCTCCAAACAGGGTTCTCTGGGGGATAACGGGTATGTGGATTCGATTTTCCTGACCTGGAAGCTTTTCCTGCCCGGCACGCAAGCCCGCTCGCAAGGTGCGTCGCCGCAGGGCAGACATCGGTTCAGCTCCGACATGTCGACAAGAGGGTAGGACAGGACTTTCGGATCTTTCATAATGGCTGTGAATTTTCTGTGACGGTGATGTTTTCGGTTCCCGCTGCCTTAAGGGCGGAGACCAGAGCGTCAACCTGCGCCTTGTCGTCGAACGGGCCGACAGTGAACACTACCGCGCCGTCTTCCATGTTCTTGATGAGATCCTTGTCGGAGTGCTTGTGAATGCTGTCCAGAGCCTGTTCGGACAGAGACTGGCCGTCTTCCGGGAATATCTTGACCATGAACAGCGTCCTGACCTTGGACTCGAGTTCTCTGGCTTTAATTACGTTGATGACTTGCCCATTGTGGAACGCATCGATCTGAGCGTCGCGGAAGCCCCTGTTCTTCACCTTGTTAAGATTGGAGAGGACATCCTTGTAGGACTTGAACAAGCCGACGGAGTAGGCGTGCTTCCCGGAAGTCGTGATCCGTTCGAACACCGGACTCAGGCCGTTGAGGTCGGCGACGGTGGCTTTCCTCCCAAGGGTGAAGATCCTGATCTGGTAGATGATGCCTTCCGGCAGGGTGTTGTTTTCGGCGAACCGTCCCTCCGGGAGGATCATGAACGAGTAATCGAAAGTCGGCTTCGGCCTCATGATGTCCAGATGGAGAGCGGAGCCGTAGCTGTTCTTCGAGAACGTGTAGCCGGAGGATGCCCCTACAATCTCCTTGTCAGCCTCGGCCTGAAGCTTGCGGGAGTCGATCACTATTCCGTTCGCCAGGAAATCCATCTCTATGTTCTGAAGTTCCTTCACGGCGGCGCTCAGCGTGCTGTTCAGGGTTGGGAGCATCATTTCCTTGTCGGTGATTTCCGTTGTGAGTTTGGCTTTTTCCTCTCCTGACGCTCCGGACAGTCCCGAACGCAGCTTATCAAGATTCTTCCCGAATCTGGCGACGGAATCGCGCAACGCCCTGACCTCACGCATTTTCTCCATGTAGCGCTTTGTGCTTTCGTCCTGATGTCCCTCGTCGGGAACAGCGGCGTCATTGTCGATTCTTGAGTGGTCTCCGGCCGGATCGAGGGACGACAGAATCCTCAGTTCGCTGACATCGGTGACGGCTTTGCGGACAGGCATGCTGTCATATTCAAGAACATAGATTGTGACGCTGTCGCGTCCGCACCCGCGGTTTGACGCGAAGATGGAATATTTCCCGTCCTCGGTGTTGACGAAAAGGAAGTCGTCATAGGGTGAAGAATATGGAAACCCCATGTTGACGGGCATGTCCCAGTCATTCGTCTCCTTGTTCCAGTTTGAGACGTAAAGGTCGTAGCCTCCCATTCCGTACAAACCTTTGGACGCAAAGTAAAGTGACTGTCCGTCAGGCGACAGCATCGGGTAGATCTCGTCGGAGGAACTTGTCATCTGCTCATTGATCAATGCAGGCACCGACCACAGGGAGTCAGTCAGGCTGGTTTTATAGATGTTCCTGATGCCTTCCTCGTCCTTGGCCGAGTAGTAGATGTCCCTGCTTCCGTCCGTGACGAAGATAGCGCGGGAAAGGTCATCTCCTCCGAGTGAGTCCAGCTGGTTGGGTGTCTTTCTCCAACTGTGGTCTTTAAGCGGGTAGAACAGGAAAAAATCCTTGAGCGGGAACGTCTGTTTGGCCACCACTGTCGGCTGGCTGCAGAAGCCCATCATGTTCAGTCCGTTGCGTGCCATCAACAACTGTTCCTCCGCTCCGGATGAGGCGGTTGAGTCCAGAACTTCCAACGCATTCTCACAGTACTTGACGGCTTCCGCGAAACTGTAGGCCATTCTGCATGAGTCCGCCTTGATCAGGAGCCTGGTCGGAGAGACTTGCGCGGAAGCCCCGGCGGAGAAGGCTGTCTGTGCGAGCAAGGTGAATATGCCGATGAATATCTTGTTCCTCATTCTAAAAAACACGGTGGTTGCATCTGCAAAAATAAGAAATACTTGGCAGATAATTTATTTCTCGGAAAAAAATGCTAAATTTGTACCCCTATTTTTATGCGTAAAAATTAAAACAATAAAATAAAAATTTAAAATTATGCAAAGTAAAGGTTGGATTAGGCTTGTCGCCATTCTGCTTGCGATCGCTTCCATTTGGCAGCTTTCCTTCACAGCGGTGACATCCGTCCAGGAAAAGAAAGCGGCCAAGTTCGCCGAGAAGGCTGCCGTGGCGGCTCAGAATTCAGCGGCTTTCGCCCGGATTCCTGAAAATGACCAGGCTTACTATCTGGATTCGATCAGGAAGGAACAGAACAGGGTATTCATCGATTCCATCTCTTCGAAGAAGGTTTTCCTCTGGAACACCTACAAGGAGTGCAAGGCCAAGGAGATCAACCTCGGTCTGGACCTCAAGGGCGGTATGAACGTGATGCTTCAGGTGCAGCTTCAGGATCTGGTCAACGCTATAGCCGGAGACAACACTAATCCCGAGTTCCAGAAGGCTCTCGCTCTCGCCAAAGAGCGCAGCGTCAATTCCAGGGAAGACTACATCACACTTTTCGCGGACGCATGGAAGGAGGTTGCCAACGGTCAGCACCTTGCCCAGATTTTCGGAACCTACGAGATGAAGGACAAGATCACCCCGGCCTCATCCGACGCCGATGTCATCAGCGTCATCCGTGAGGAGGCCGAGAGTGCGGTGGCCAACTCGTTCAACGTTTTGAGAAGCCGTATCGACCGTTTCGGTGTGACCCAGCCGTCCATCCAGAAGCTTGGCAACAGCGGACGTATCCTCGTCGAGCTCCCTGGCGTCAAGGAGCCGGAGCGTGTGAGGAAGCTCCTCCAGGGAACCGCTTCCCTTGAGTTCTGGGAGACCTACACCAACCAGGAGATTTCGGGTTATCTCGCCGAGGCCAACGCGAAGCTCGCCGAGATTCTTTCCGATGAGACAGACGCCGCGGCCGAGACCGCCGCTCAACCTGAGGCCGCCGCCAAGAACGGCACGGACTCTCTCCTTGACTCGGAGTTGGCGCAGAACCAGAGCAACACAGCCGAGATTGACGCCTACAGGAAGGCCAACCCTCTCTTTGCGGTGCTCAGCCCTTCGGGCTTCAACAACGCCTGCATCGGTTTCGCCGCCGCGATTGACACGGCCAAGGTCAACAGGTACCTTTCAATGCCTCAGATCGCCGAGATCTTCCCGGCCGAGTTCAAGCCGATGTGGTCAGTAAAGTCTTCAGAGTATGCCCAGGGCGACAACATCTTCGAGCTCATCGCCATCAAGGCTACCTCAAGGGACGGCAAGGCGAAACTTGACGGAGGTGTGATCACCGACGCCCGCGTCGTTTACGACCACGGCTCGAACGGTGAGCCTTCCGTTTCCATGACAATGAACGCCGAGGGCGCGAACATCTGGGCTCGCATGACAAGCGACAACGTGGGCAAGTCCATCGCCATCGTCCTCGATGACATGGTATATTCCTATCCTAACGTCAATGGCGCCATCACAGGAGGAAGCTCCTCCATCACCGGCCACTTCACACCGGATGAGGCCACCGACCTCGTGAACGTCCTCAAATCCGGTAAGCTTCCGGCTCCCGCCACCATCATCCAGGAGCAGGTTGTCGGACCTTCACTCGGAGCCAAGTCCATCAACGCCGGTATGATCTCATTCGCCATCGCGTTCCTTCTGGTTCTGGTTTACATGATCTTCTTCTATCAGGGAGCCGGTGTCGCCGCTGACTTCGCCCTCCTCTGCAACGTGCTTCTCCTCTTCGGAGTCCTTGTCTCGTTCGGAGCGGTGCTGACGCTGCCGGGTATCGCTGGTCTCGTCCTGACGATGGGTATGGCCGTTGACGCCAACGTGATCATCTATGAGCGAATCAAGGAAGAGCTTGCAGCCGGCAAGGGCATAGGCAAGGCTGTCGCCGACGGTTACAGCAACGCCTACTCCGCCATCATCGACGGTCAGGTGACCACCCTCCTTACCGGTGTGGTTCTCTTCTTCTTCGGTTCGGGTCCGGTGCAGGGTTTCGCCACCACTTTGATCATCGGTATCATCACCTCTGTACTTACCTCGATCTTCATCACAAGGCTTATCTTTGATGACCGCATCGAAAAGGGCAAGAAGGTCACCTTTGAGAACGACCTTACCAAGAACTTCCTCAAGAACACGCACATTGATTTCATCAACCTCCGCAAGTGGTCTTACTCCATCTCTTGTGCGTTGATTGTCATCTCGATTGTCTCAATCTTCACCAAGGGTTTCACCTATGGTGTTGACTTCACCGGAGGCCGTACCTATGTGGTGCGTTTCGACCAGCCTGTCACGGCCGAGCAGATCCGTGAGGCCGCGATCGTCGAGTTCGACGGCGCCGTCGAGGTCAAGCAGTTCGGTGGCGAGAGCCAGATGAAGATCACGACCCAGTACAAGAACGAGCAGGAGTCAACCGAGGTTGACGCCGAGGTCGAGGCCAAGCTCTACCACGCCTTGAAGCCGTTCTTCGCCGAGAAGGACATCACGATTGACGAGTTCAAGTCAACCGTTGAGAACCCTAACGGTATCATCTCGTCCGACAAGGTCGGCCCTACGATCGCCAACGACATGAAGAGAGACGCCATCGTGGCCGTAATCCTCTCGTTGCTCGTGATTTTCGCCTACATCGCATTCCGGTTCAAAGGCTGGACATGGGGACTTGGCGGCGTGGTTTCACTTGCGCACACGGCCATCATCGTGATCGGCTTCTTCTCCCTGTTCTCGGGTATCCTGCCGTTCAACCTTGACGTTGACCAGACGTTCATCGCGGCCATCCTGACCATCATCGGTTACGCCATCAACGACAACGTGGTCATCTTCGACCGAATCCGTGAGTACAGGACGCTGCACCCGAACATGGATGTCAAGACGAACGCCAACCTGGCCGTCAACGCGACCTTGACCCGAACCATCAACACCTCCGCCTCGACCCTCGTCACGATGCTCGCCATCGCGATCTTCGGAGGAGAGTCCATCAGAGGTCTTTCGGTAGCCCTCATCCTTGGTATCTGCATCGGTACCTACGCTTCCATCTTCATCGGTACACCTGTGATGTACGATGCGACCATCTGGAACCAGAAGCGCCTTGCAGCCAAGAACGGCAACGCCAAACCGTCAAAGAAATAATCTTTGAACAATGAATATGATAAAGTGCCGGGTCGGAAAGCCCGGCACTTATTGTTTTTGCATAATCGGGATCGGATCATCCCATCCGTGGCTCTGAGAAGCTGTTTAGCCTCTGAATGCAGCCTGTTTGAGACCTCGGGTGACGGGAGGGCGTGTGGCGGAGCGGTGTCCCCCGCTACTTCAGGAACACGAAGAACACGGCGAGGACGAGACAGAGGAAGGCGGCGATGTGGTTCCAGTGGAGAGTCTCGCCTTTGAAGAGGAAGGTGACGATGAGGGTGAAGACAATCAAGGAGACAACTTCTTGAATGACTTTTAATTGCAGAAGACTGAACGGGCCGCCGTTGCCACTGAAGCCGAGACGGTTGGCAGGGACCTGTGCGCAATATTCGAAGAAAGCCAGTCCCCACGAGAAGAGGATGACTAAAATGAGAGGCCAGCTTGTGGAAATTTTCATCTCCTGAAGCTTCAAGTGGCCGTACCATGCGAATGTCATGAATATGTTGGACAAAACCAACAAGAGAACCGTTCCTACAGCTTTCATCATATTGCAAACATCAAAATCGGACGCAAAGGTAGTAATATTCATCGGCATATTCTGAACTTCCGCTGACTCAATGGCTAAAGTGAGCCTGGACATTTCGTCAGGTTCAGTGACCGAACCGACCGGCCGCAGAACCTGCCGCAGCGGCTGAAGTTCACCTCCTGGCAAATAATAATTTGAAATATATCACGGCATTTTTGCTTATAATCTTTTTTGGACTTACCTTTGTCAGACAGATTGTAAAACAATTTATAAACAGATAACATCAATTCATTATGAGCGAAGGGAAATTCAGGATTGAATCCGATCTTCTTGGGGAACTTCAGGTTCCGGCTGAGGCCTACTATGGTGTTCAGACACAGAGGGCTCTCAACAATTATAAGATTTCCAACACCAGGATGCGTGACTACCCGGAGTACGTCATCGCAATGGCTTGCATCAAGCTCGCCGCCGCCCAGACGAACAAGGAACTCGGCGCGCTTGAGCCGCACATTGCTGATGCCATTGTCCAGGCATGCCGCGAGATCATCGACGGAAGGTTCCACGACCAGTTTCCGGTCGATATGATGCAGGGAGGAGCCGGCACGTCTGTGAACATGAACGCGAACGAGGTCATCGCCAACAGGGCCCTTGAGATCATGGGCCACAACAAGGGCGAGTACCAGTTCTGCTCTCCTAATGATCACGTGAACTGCGCCCAGTCCACCAATGACGCCTACCCTTCAGCTTTCCGTTACGCCTTCATCAGGATGAACAGGAAACTGGAAAAGAGTCTCAAGGATCTTATCGGTGCGTTCAAGGACAAGGGGGAGGAGTTCAAGCACGTAATCAAAATGGGACGCACACAGCTTCAGGATGCCGTGCCTATGACCTCGGGTCAGGAGTTCCACGCCTACGCCACCAACCTTGAGGAAGAGGTTCTGAACCTTGAGCGGAACGTGAACCTTCTTTATGAGATCAACATGGGTGGAACCGCCATCGGTACCGGCCTTAACGCCAAGCCTGGTTTCGCCGAGCTTTGCGCCAAGAAGATGACCGAACTCACCGGGGAGCACTTCATCGCCGCTCCGGACCTCGTGGAGGCCACCCCTGACACGGGCGCTTATGTCAGCTATTCAGGTGCCCTCAAGCGACTTGCCGTCAAACTTTCCAAGATCTGCAACGACCTCAGGCTTCTGACCTCGGGCCCGCGCTGCGGTTTGAAAGAGATCAACCTTCCTCCTATGGCTCCGGGATCATCCATCATGCCGGGCAAGGTCAATCCTGTCATCCCTGAAGTGACCAACCAGGTCTGCTTCAAGGTGATCGGCAACGACACCACCGTCTCATTCGCCGCCGAGGCCGGGCAGCTTCAGCTGAACGTCATGGAACCTGTCATCGCCGAATCCATCATGGAGAGCGTCACCTGGCTGACGAACGCAATGGACACTCTGCGCACAAAATGCGTGGAAGGCATCACCGTCAACAAGGAGCGCTGTTATGAGATGGTCAAGAACAGCATCGGTATCGTGACCGCCCTCAACCCGATCATTGGCTACAAGGCCAGCACTAAGGTGGCCAAGGAAGCCCTTGAGACCAACCGCTCGGTCTATGACATCGTACTTGAGAAAGGTCTCCTCACCAAGGAAGATCTTGACAAGGCTCTCGATCCGAAGAACATGATCGGTTAGAGAGCTTTGGGAGATGGACAACGCACAAAGGGGACGGCTTCCGCCGTCCCCTTTGTGCCTCAGGCGGGAATCGAACCCGCACGGACATTTCTGTCCAAGGGATTTTAAGTCCCTCGTGTCTACCATTTCACCACCAAGGCGGTAGAGATTGCAAAGTTACTAAAAAAGTCATTTATTCGGAAATCCATCTTCCCAATGTGCCGTTTTTCGTTGACAGTCAAAAAAGCAGCTTCTCAGGTCCCCTGAGTGAAATCTGGCCGGGGGACTCTTCTAATAGTACTTTTTTTCTTGGCGATACAATGCGATGAAGATGAAGATCAACACCGTGAATGCCCACAGCGACGAGCCTCCGTAGCTGAGCAGCGGCAGCGGGATGCCGATTACAGGCATCAGCCCGATGGTCATTCCTATGTTGATGAAAAGATGCATGAATATGCAGGCGGCGACACAGTAGCCGTAGATTCTGGTGAAGGCTTCCCGGCTCTTCTCGGCATCGGAAATGATCCTCAGGATCAGGAACACATAGAGTGCGATCACGATAAAGCAACCTATGAATCCCCATTCTTCGCCGATGGTGCAGAAGATGAAGTCTGTACTCTGTTCTGGGACGAATCCGAATGTCGTCTGCGTGCCGCCGAGGAATCCTTTGCCGGAAAGCCCCCCGGATCCGATCGCGATCATGCTTTGGTTGACATTGTACCCGACTCCGGTCGGATCCTCCTTCATGCCAAGAAGTATCTCGATCCTTTTTCGCTGATGATCTTGGAGGATGTTGTTGAAAATGAAATCAGTTGAGAAAACCAAGACGATCCCGGCGATCAATCCGAGCGCGGACATGGACAGGAATCCCTTGCGGGCTTTGTAGCCCTTGACAATCATGTACGGCACGGCACAGGCGCACACACCGATCAGAATGTAGAGAGGCTTGATCTTTCCGGCGAAGGATTCCGGGTCGAACTTCCCGAGGATCCATGGAAGGAAGCAGAGGAGTATGAACACTACGAGACAGATCCAGAATGCCGCCCTGAGTTTATCGGACTCCAACACGTTGCAGACAAGGAGAATACCGACCAATACCAGCATGGACACGTATGGCGAGACGGTCAACGTCAGGATGAAGAGCAAAGCCGCGATGCCGATGCAGAAGATCCACCAGCCGGAAAATCCTTCCCGGTACATCACGAAGATGAACCCGACATAGACCAACGCCGATCCGGTCTCGCTCTCCGCCAAAATCACCAACATTGGGACGCCGATTATCAATGCGGCCATCAGGAAGTCTTTTAACCTTGATATCTTGAAGTTGACCTGACTCATCAGTGTGGCCAGCAGCAGGGATGTCGTGATCTTCGAGACTTCCGCAGGTTGGAATCGGATCGAGCCGAACTCGAACCATGACCGCGATCCCTTGACCTCGACTCCAAGGAATATTACAGCCACGAGCAGGCACAATACTCCAAGGTACAAAGGTAAGGAGGCGCTTTCCCATAATTGAGCGTTGATCACGAGGAGTATGGTGACGGCGAGTCCGAACGCGGTGAGGATCCAGACGAACTGTTTGCCGCAGCGGAAATTGTAATCGAATATGCTTGCGGGGCCATCGGAATGGATCGAGGCGTAGATGTTGACCCATCCGATGATGATGAGGAGCAGGTAAGTGACCACCAGCGCCCAGTCAACACTCTTCTTTATGCCTCTGTCCGAAAAGTTCTCCATCCCTCGACTATTTATAGGCCTTGACCTTTGACATGAGATTACCATGCAGTACTCTGTCCTCAAGACCGCGACGCTGGTCGCTGATCTCTCCGTTGAGATATTTCTCAACAAGCAGGGACGCTATAGGGGCGGCCCAGGTCGCTCCGAACCCGGCGTTTTCGATGTAGGCCGCCACTGCGATCTTTGGATTGTCCTTCGGGGCGAAACAGATGAACACGGAGTTGTCGGCTCCGCGCGGGTTCTGGGCTGTCCCTGTCTTACCGCAGATGTCCAGCCCCGGAACGGCGGCGATGGAGGCCGTGCCACCGGATCCGAAACCGCTGTTGACAGCTCTCCACATGCCCTGTGTGACCTTTTTGAAATTTGTCGTGTCCACCATCGTGTACTGTCTCTCGTAATACTTGGGATCGATTTCCACTCCTTCGGACGCTTTCACGATGTGCGGAATCTTGTACCACCCTCTGTTGGCCACGGTGGCGGCCAGATTCGCGATCTGCATAGGTGTCGCCCCGACCTCGCCCTGTCCGATGGAGATCGAGATGATGGTGGTGAATTTCCAGCCTCCTTTCCCGTAACGTTTGTTGTACAGTTTCGATGTCGGCAATGTCCCGCCCAGTTCGGCCGGGAAATCGCTCCCGAGCTTGTGCCCGAAGCCGAAGCTTTGGACATATTCATTCCAATTGTCAAGCGCCTCGCCGATGCCGTGGTACTTCTTGTTTTCAAGAATATTCTTGAGCACATAACAGAAGTAGCCGTTGCAGGACATCATGATGGCCTCCTCCAGCACCAGAGGCGACTTGTGGACGTGGCAGCCGAGCTTATGATTGCCGAAATGGTAGCCTTGGCTGCAAGGGTAGGCCATCTCTGTCGTGAGCGTGCCCTCCTGAAGTCCGATGAGACCGTTTACCAGTTTGAACACCGAGCCCGGAGGGTACGGAGCCTGGACAGCTCTGTTGAACATCGGTTTGTGCGGATCCTTGATGATCTCGTCGTAGTGCTGGCCGATGTCCGCGAGCATGCTCACATCGACTCCCGGGCTGGAGACAAGGGTCAGGATCTCTCCTGTCTTGGGTTCGATCGCGACGAGACTGCCTACCTTGTTCTTCATCAGTTCCTGACCGTATTGCTGGAGGTCGGCGTCGATCGTGGTGTGTATGTCATGGCCGGGGACGGCTTCCTTGTCCATCTCACCGTCTTTGTAGCGCTGCTCGATCTGGTTGCGGGAGTTGCGCAGGTAGATGTGGTAGCCTTTCTCGCCGCGCAGCTCCTTTTCCCTGGCGGCTTCGATGCCGGTTTTCCCGGCGTAGTCTCCGGAACGGTATTCCCCGGCATGCTTCTCGATGTAGTTGGCATCCACTTCGGAGACGTAGCCAAGCAGGTTTCCTCCGGCGTTGACGGGGTAGTCCCGAATGCTCCGGGTATGTCCCTTGAATCCGGGGAAGTTGTACTGAAGCTCGGCGAACCGCATGTATGTCTCCGGCTTTATCTGCTTGAGCATCACCACGCTTTGGTAGCCTATGCGGCGGCGGTTTTTGGCATATTCAGCCATCTTGTCCTTGATGAATTCGGGAGACACGTTGAGGGTGTTCGCCAACATCAGAGTGTCAAACGGCTTCACTTCCCTCGGGGTGACGAGGATGTCGTAGGTTACCTTGTTGCTGACTATGATCTTCCCGTTACGGTCGTAGATGATCCCTCTGGTGGGGTAGATGATGTCATAGACCATCGAATTGTTGGATGCGTTGATCTTGTACTTGTCATCGATGATCTGGATATAGAACAACTTCCCGATGATGATGGCCGTGACGACAAGCAGTCCTATGACCAAGGCCTTGTCCCTACCTTTTGTCTTCATAGGTCAGCAGGTTGATTGTGCAGATTGACGCAAGGTAGCTGACCAACGTGGACAGTCCCACTCTGGCGACAATGAACCAGAACGGCCTTGTGCCCGCACAGTCGGCGACGGTATAGACAAGCAGAAACAGGATGGTCATCAGGATGATGGCAAGAGAGACCCTTTCGAAACCGTATTTCCGGATGGTGATGTTCTCCTTTTGGCCGAATGGCTCGTTGCCGAAGAACATCTCTATGACCGGATGCCGCAGGAACGCGACCGGCACTAACGACATCGCGTTGATCCCAAGGGTCCCTTCAGCGAAATAATCCACCGCCAGACCGGTGGCGAAGGCGATCAGCATGGCTTGGACGGTGCTTGTCTTGGTAGGTATGCAAAGGACCATCACAGGCAGGACCGTCATCATCATGTATGGCGTGAAATGGAAATAGTTGCTCAGGATCATCTGGGCGACCGTCATCAGAATGTAATTGAACGTGAAGCTGTTTCTCATTTCTCCGGCTGTTCTTCTTGTTTCTCGATGGCTTCTATCTCCGCGGCTCTCGTGTTCGAGACGATGGTGACATATTTCAGAGCCTTGTGGTTCTGGAACAGGCTCACCTCGATCTCATTGGTGGCTCCGTTGATGATCTTGGACTTTCCGGCCACGCCGATCGGGATGTCGGGAGGGAAGATTGTGGAATACCCGCTGGTATAGACCGTGTCTCCGGGGGCGAACTTGAACTGTAGCGGAATTTCCTTGAGGATGGCTTTGTCAGAGCTGGTCCCGTCCCATGCGATAGGTCCTACAGCTCCGGAATCCCCAAGCCTCGCGCTGATGAACAGCTCTGTGTTGAGGAACGAGATCGCATAGGAGTAGTGGCTGCTGACGGCATCAACGATTCCTATCACGCCTTGCGGTGTGATCACGCCTGAGTTGCGCGTGACCCCGTCATCTTCTCCCTTGTCGATGATGAGGTAGTTGTGCTGGGTGTTCGTGCCGGACTTTATGATGGTCGCCGGGATGTAGTTGAACCCGTTGTCGGCCAGTGTCGGTTTCGATGCTGGATCCGCCTCTTTGGCAGCCAGCTCGTAGCCTCTGACCAGTCTCCGAAGCCGTTCGTTCTCCAGAGCCAGCTCGTCATTCTGCTTTTTAAGGGAAAAGTAGCTTGAGACGGACTGTGTCACCCCCCAGGTCCTGACCATGAACCCGTGTGAGATCCTTGCGATCCAGAGCCTTTGGATCTGTCTGTTGTGGGAGAGCGTCAAAACAGCCGCTACCTCCAGGATAATGAAGACCGCGACTGTCAGAATGTTTTGGACAACAGACCTTTCCTTGGGCATTATCTCATCAGGAATGAGTAGTTGGATGTCTTTTTAAGTGCTATGCAAGTACCTCTCGCGACAGCACGGAGCGGATCCTCCGCGACATGGAACTGGATGTTGACCTTCTCGGTGAACCTCCTGGCGAGTCCGCGCAGGAGCGCGCCGCCACCGGAAAGGAATATCCCGTTCTCGACGATGTCTGAGTATAACTCCGGCGGAGTCAGCTCGAGGACGTGAAGGATGGAGGACTCCAGTTTCGCGATGGACTTGTCCAGACAGTGGGCGATCTCCTGATAGGTGACGGCGGCCTCGACAGGATGCGCTGTCATCAGGTTCGGTCCCCGGACGATGTGCGGTTCCGGCTCTTCGTCAAGATCAGGAATGACGGCTCCCACCGCGATCTTGATCTCCTCGGCCGTGGTTTCTCCGATTTTGATGTTGTGCTGCTGGCGCAGGTAGTACTGGATGTCGCTGTTGAACACATCTCCGGCGGTGTTGATGCTTTCCTGCGCCACGATGCCGCCGAGAGAGATGACTGCTATCTCGGCGGTACCTCCACCGATGTCAACCACCATGTTGCCTCTCGGAGCCTCCACGTCAAGACCTATTCCGAGTGCGGCCGCCATAGGCTCGTAGATAAGATAAACATCCCTTCCGCCAGCGTGTTCGCATGAGTCCCGCACCGCGCGGATCTCCACCTGGGTACTTCCGGACGGAATCCCGACCACAATCTTGAGATTCGGTGTGAAGAGTGACTTCCTCTTGCTGTTGACCTGCTTGATGAAGCCCTTGATCATCATCTCGGCGGCGTTGAAATCCGCGATCACCCCGTTTCTCAGAGGTCTGATGGTCTTGATCCCCGGATTGGTGTGCTCGTGCATAAGCTTGGCCTGCCGGCCGATCGCGATGCATTTTCCGGTGTTGTTGTCTATCGCTACGATGCTCGGTGCGTCCAGCACAATCTCGTCATTCCTGAAAATGACGGTGTTGGCCGTTCCGAGGTCCATCGCTATCTCTTGAGTCAGAAAAGCCATGACTGTCTCGATTCTTTAAAATTATAAAAAAACAAATTTATTGTTGTATCGTATCTACAAACAAGTTGTAAATATACAAAAAAAGTTATATTTGTAAAGAATTATATGAGCAGAAAAAGAATATTAATCGTTATGGCTGCCGGAAGCGGCGTCCGGATGGGGGCTTCTGTCCCGAAACAGTTCTTGGATCTGGGAGGCGTCCCCGTTCTTCGCAGGACCATGGAGACCTTCGTCTCGGCGGTTCCTGACATCAGGGTGGTCACCGTCCTTCCGGAGAATCATATTCCTTTTTGGAAGGAATATTGCCTGTCATCCGGCTTCAATTGCCCTCAATCATTGATTTCAGGAGGGTTCACCCGCTTCCATTCCGTAAGAAACGCCTTGAAGAAGATTCCTGACGGAGCGGTGGTGGCCATCCATGACGGCGTGAGACCCCTGCTCTCGGTGGACTTGATCAGGAATATGTTCGAGCGGATGGATTCCGGAGACATCAGGGCCCTCATTCCGGTGATTCCTTCCGTGGACACCCTGAAAGTCATTGACCGTGTGAAGGATGCGGACGGGAACGAGAGGATGGTCTCTCCCGAAGGAGAGGATGTGGACAGAAGCCGGATTTTCGGGGCTCAGACACCGCAGATGTTCCTCTCAGAGGACATCAAGGCCGCATATTCACAAGCCTTCGACACGGCTTTCACCGATGATGCCTCCGTCGCGCGCAAAAAAGGAATACCGCTCTCCTTTTGTGCAGGTGAGAGGTACAATTTCAAACTGACGTCTCCCGAGGATCTGTCCCTCGCGAGGCTGATTATTTCGTCTTCTTCGCGGGTTCTCCGGACTGGTAGGTAGTCCGCTTGTAATCCTTCACCCAGACCTGACGCTCTATCGCCTGGTCGAGGGAGATCATTGTCTCCGTGGACTGAATGTAGGGAATGTTCTGGATTGTGTTGATGAGGATTTCCATAAGGTGGTCGTTGTCAAAGCAGTACGCCTTAAGGAGCAGGGCGGCTTTCCCTGTTACGAAATGGCACTCCACAATCTCGGCGATCTTCTTGAGGTTGGTTACGACTTCCGGGTACTTGTTCGCTTCGGAAAGTGTCACACTGATGAAAGCGCACACATTAAGCCCCAGGGCCTGAGGTTTGACGAGCAGTCTGGAGCCTGTGATGACTCCGTTGGTTTCCAACCGTTTAACCCTTTGATGGATCGCGGCGCCGGAGACACCGCACTCGCGGGCGATTTCCAGGAAAGGCATCCTGGCGTTTTTGACCAGAAAGGAAAGGATTTTCTGGTCAATCTGATCGATGTGATAAGTTGCCATTGCTTTCGATTTATAACTAAACTGCCGCTAAATTATGTAAAAAATCTTAAAATATCAAGATTTCTTAAAGCGTCGTCGTCCTTTTTCGGTTGGTTTTGAAGTATTAATGATCTCCAGACAGGCGGCTTCGGTCAAAGTCGCCGCGTCTGTGTCTTTCGGTATTCTGTAATTGGAGCCCGCGTGCTTGATGTAGGGACCATAGCGACCGTTGATGATCTGGATGTCGTTGTCCTTGTATTCAATCATGACGGAATTGGCCGCGGTCTTGTTGAGACCATCTTCGATGACAGCCGCACATTCGTCCAAGGTGATCTTCAGAGGATCCTTTCCGCGCGGGATCGAGAAATTCTTGTCCCCATACTTGAGGAACGGGCCGAAGCGGCCTTTCAAGGCGATGACGTCAAGTCCATTGTACTGCCCGACAGTGCGAGGCAGCTGGAACATCTTGAGCGCCTCCTCCAAGGTGATGTTTTCGATGAGCTGATCCCTGCCGAGAGACGCATACTGGGCTTTATCACCCTCTCCTTTCTGGATGTAAGGGCCGAATTTGCCGAACTTCGCGACGATCTTGTTGCCATCGGCGTCCGTCCCGAGATCCTTGGAGACATGACTGTAGTTGCCGTCATGCAGCACTTCGTCCACCTTCTTGTGGAACGGTGAGTAGAATTCTCCGATGACCTTGTTCCAAACCAGATTGCCGCTGGCGATCTGGTCAAACTCCTTTTCGACGTTGGCCGTGAAGTCGTAGTCCATGATGTCGGTGAAGTACTTCTCAAGGTAGTCCGTCACGATCATCCCGATCTCCTGCGGCAGCAGTTTCCCTCTTTCTGTCCCCACTGTCTCTGTCCTGACGGTTTCGGAAATATCCCCACCCTTCAGTTCCAGATCGTTGACGGAGACTTTTTTGCCTTCCTTGTCGCCCTTTATTATGTAGCCGCGTCCGGTGGTCAGCGTGGCGATGGTCGGGGCGTAGGTGGAAGGTCGTCCGATTCCAAGTTCCTCAAGCTTCTTGACCAATGTGGCTTCCGAATATCTCGGCGGGGCGGCGGTGAACTTGCATTCCGCCTTTATCCCCTTTTCCTCCATAGGTGTCCCGACCTGAAGGTCAGGGAGCATCACCTCATCCTCCTCTGTGTCCTGATTGTCAGTGCCTTCGATGTACAGCTTCAGGAATCCGTCGAACAGGACCTGGGTGGCCTGGGCGTTGAACTTTTCTGTTCTTCTGTCGGAAGAGACCCTGAGGGTTGTGTTAAGGACTTTCGCGTCGGCCATCTGTGAGGCGACGGTCCTTTTCCAGATCAGGTTGTAAAGCTTCTGCTCCTGTGCGGTCCCCTCGATCTCAGTGTTCTCTATGAATGTCGGGCGGATCGCCTCGTGGGCTTCCTGGGCGCCTTTGCTGTGAGTCTTGAACTGGCGTGGTTTTGAATATTCAGGACCGAAGTTCTCCGAAATGAACTTCTTCGCCGTGCCGAGAGCCAGGGTTGACAGGTTTGTGGAATCGGTTCTCATGTAGGTGATGAGACCTCTTTCATAGAGGCTTTGGGCCACCCTCATGGTCATGCTCACCGGGAAACGCAGCTTCCTTGCCGCCTCCTGCTGGAGAGTGGATGTCGTGAATGGCGCCGTAGGGTATCTGTTGGTCTCTTTTTTCTCGACGTCAGAGACCGTGAAAGAGGCTCCTATGCAATCCTGAAGAAAGGCGCGCGCCTCCTCCTGTGTCTTGAACCTTGTGTCGAGGACGGCCTTGACTTTCACCGAGGCCGGCATGCCGGCGGGATGGAAGAAAGCTTCGACCTTGTAGTAAGCCTCGTTCTTGAATCCCATGATCTCCTTCTCCCTTTCGACCACGAGCCTGAGCGCGACCGACTGCACGCGTCCGGCCGAGAGCTTCGGCTGGATCTTTCTCCACAGGATCGGGGAAAGCTCGAATCCGACAAGCCTGTCCAGGACCCTGCGCGCCTGCTGGGCGTTGACAAGATTCATGTCGATGGCGCGGGGATTTCGGACAGCGTTCACTATCGCATCCTTTGTTATCTCATGAAACACGATTCTCCTTGTCTGCGCCTCTTTAAGTCCGAGAGTCTCGTAGAGATGCCAGGAGATGGCCTCTCCCTCCCGGTCTTCATCGGACGCAAGCCACACTGTGGAAGCGCTTTCCGCCGCCTTCTTCAGTTCGGACACCACTTTCTTCTTGTCCGATGGTACCACATATTCGGGAGTGAAGCCATTCTCCACATCCACGCTCAGCTTCTTGTCCTGAAGATCCCTGATGTGACCGAAACTGGATTTCACCACATAACCGTTTCCCAGGAATTTCTGTATAGTCTTGGCTTTGGCCGGAGACTCGACGATAACTAGATTGTCTGCCATACTGTACTATTTTACAAGCATTTCATAGATAGTTTGCCATTTCAATCTGCAAAGTAAGCCACAAACAGGGCAATTTTCCAAATTTTGTTATAAATTTGTCCCTATTATGACCGAATCGACTCGAAAGAAAATCACAAAGTGGTTCTGGATTCTGATCACGTTTCCGGTGCTGCTTCTGATAGTGATGATATTCCTTGTCTGGGCCTTCGCCGACATCCCGTCTTTCAAGGATCTGGAGAATCCGGACAACAAGCTGGCCACTCAGGTTCTCGCCGTGGACGGCGAGATCCTGACCACGTTCCACATCGAGAACAGGACCTACGTCTCCTACGATGAAATCTCGCCGAATCTAGTCCATGCCGCCGTGGCGACGGAGGATGTGCGTTTCTATAAACATTCCGGGATTGATTTCAAAGGACTTGGCCGTGTGCTTGTCAAGACGATCCTGCTCCACAACTCAAGTCAGGGAGGAGGAAGCACGATCACCCAGCAGCTTGCCAAGACCCTTTATCCGAGGGCGGACGTGGGGCGTAAGATTCCGGGAATATACCATGCCAAGATGGTGTGGGTCAAGCTTAAGGAATGGATCACCGCCGTCAAGCTTGAGAGGGACTACACCAAGGACGAGATCATGACGATGTATCTCAACTCCATATTCTTCGGCAGCGGGGCGTACGGTGTCCGCTCCGCCTCCGAGACATTCTTCGGGAAGCTGCCGTTCGAGCTTACGGTCGAGGAGAGCGCCATGCTTGTGGGCATGGTAAACAAGCCCACAAGGTACAATCCGACCATCAACCCTGACAAGGCTCTGACCAGAAGGAACTTCGTCATCGGGCAGATGGAGAAGGCCGGCTATCTGGACAAGGCTCAGAGGGATTCCATACGTCTGATTCCGATCGAACTCAACTACGAGGTTCAGGACCACAACTCCGGTCTTGCCCCGTACTTCAGGGACATGATCCGCCGCGTGATGAATGCCAGAAAGCCGCGCAAGTCAGACTATTACACGGTTGAGGATTACTCGGCGGACTCTCTCGCCTGGGCTTCCGACGACCTGTACGGATGGCTTGAGAAGAACAAAAAGGCCGACGGTTCGAAGTACGACCTTGACAGAGACGGTCTGAGGATCTACACGACCATCAACTACAAGATGCAGAAATATGCCGAGGAGGCCGTCGCCGAGAGGATCCGCGACCTTCAGGCGGATTTCCGCAGGGATCTCCGGAGCAAGACAAACAAGCCGTTCTCCAACGACATCGACGCGGAGACCAGAGACAGGGTGATGCGTCAGGCAAGACGCTGGAGCGACCGCTACCGCATTCTGAAGAAGGAAGGCAAGACCGAGGCGCAGATCCTCAAGACTTTCTCCCAGCCGACCAAGATGCGCGTGTTCGCCTATAATAAGAAAGGTTACGCCGACACGACCATGACGCCGGACGATTCCATCCGTTACTACAAGTCCATCCTCCGCACCGCCTTTGTGGCCATGGAGCCGGGGACGGGACATGTCAAGGCTTATGTCGGAGGGCCTAACTACCGTTACTTCAAGTACGACAACGTCCGTCAGGGAAAACGGCAGGTCGGCTCCACGATCAAGCCGTTCCTCTACACTCTGGCGATGCAGGAGGGCATGACCCCTTGCGACAAAGTGGTGAACCTGCCTCAGACTTTCGTGCTTCCGGACGGCGACACATGGACTCCGCGAAGCACTGACAAAGAGGAGTGGATAGGAAAGACAGTCACCCTGAAGTGGGGTCTCACCAACAGTTCGAACAACATCTCCGCCTACCTGATGAAGCAGTTCGGCCCGGAGGCGATGGCTGACATGATGCGGAGGATGGGCATCCAGAGCCATATCGACGAGGTGCCGGCCTTGTGTGTCGGTCCGGCTGACCTTTCGCTTTGGGAGATGGTGGCGGCCTACAACACTTTCCCGTCCAGAGGAGTTTACACCGAGCCTCTTTTCGTGACCAGGATCGAAGACAAGCAAGGCAACGTCATCAGCGAGTTCACCAACCGCAAGCGCGAGGCGATAGGGGAGAACACCGCCTATCTGATGGTCAATCTGATGGAAGGCGTGGTTCAGGGCGGAACGGCCATCAGGCTCCGCTACCGCTACAATCTGATGGGAGAGATCGCCGGAAAGACCGGGACCACCAACGACAATGCCGACGGATGGTTCATCGGCTACACTCCGACTTTGGTGGCGGGAGTATGGACCGGCGCGGAAGACCGTCAGGTGCACTTCCAGTCGATCACCTACGGGCAGGGCGCTCACATGTCCCTCCCGACTTGGGGAATATTCATGCGCAAGGTCATAGAGGATGGCACTCTCGGTGTGTCCGAGAACGACAGGTTCATCGCTCCAGCCGGAGTGACCCTCGATCTGAGTTGCACCGGCGGCAGTGAGGATGCCTCGGCTGATGCGCGGCAGCAGAAAACGGAAGACTATTATTTTGAATAATAAGGAATATATGGGCAAGTACCAGAGGATTGCAGTGATTTATGGAAGCGACTCTTCTGAATGGGAGGTCGCTTGCCGCAGCGGGGAGTTTGTCGCCTCCCGCATCGACGGGACGAAGTACGATGTCTATGAGATTTTCGCACGGTTCGGGAAATGGTCTCTTGTGGCGATGAAGAAACGGGACGCCATGCGGATTCCTTTCGCCGAGGGAGCCAGACCGGAAATCGACAAGACTGATTTTTCCGTAAAGGTGTACGGTGAGAAGATAAAATTCGATTACGCCTACATAGTGCAGCATGGTACTCCGGGCGAGAACGGTCTGCTTCAAGGCTATCTGGAGATGCTTGGAATCCCGTTCAGCAGTTGCAGCGCGTTTGTCTCCGCCGTCGCCTTTGACAAGTTCGCCTGCAAGAGTTACCTGCGCGAGGTTGATTTCGTCAAATGCGCTCCTGATGTCTTTGTCCGCAACGGAATGGACATTGACACGGTCTGCCGCGATGTGGTGGAGAAACTGAGGTTCCCGGTGTTCGTGAAGCCGACGGACGGAGGCTCAAGCTTCGGAATCACCAAGGTGCGCAAGGCTGAAGACTTGCCGGAGGCGATTCAGTTCGCTTTCTCCGAAGGGCCTTCGGTCATTATAGAGCAAGGAATAGCCGGTCAGGAGTTCACCTGCGCGGCTTACTCGGATCCGGATGGTGTGAAATCCCTGCCGGTCATTCAGGTTGTCACTGAGAATGACTACTTCGACTATGACGCGAAGTACAACGGACACAGTCAGGAGATCTGTCCGGCTCCCATCGATGATGACCTGAGCGGACATATTCAAGAAGTAAGTAAAAGAATATATTCACAACTTGGTTGCGCCGGTGTCGTCAGGATGGACTACATTCTGGCCGAGGATGGCCTTTATTTTCTGGAAGTAAACACTATTCCGGGAATGACAAGCGCGTCTCTCGTGCCTAAGATGATCCGGACAGCCGGTCTTGACATAACTGATTTCCTGACGGGAATCATTGAAAACTCGTAATCAATTATAACAAATTTAAGAGCTTATGCTATTGAAGGATTTCCTTAACGAAGGAGTCGTGCGGTTGGAAACTCTCTATCCGACAAAAGAGTCAAGAAATATCTTGCTGATGCTTTGTGAGAGCAGAATAGGCACGAAAAGCTACACGCACATCGTGGAGCCGGAGTACCAGATCAAGGACAAGGCGTTGGAAGGGCTGAACGCGGATTTGGAGCGTTTGGCTTCCGGCGAGCCGATCCAGTATGTCATCGGATTCGCTGATTTCTGTGGTTTGAGGTTCAAGGTTACACCTGATGTGCTTATCCCGCGTCCTGAGACCGAACTTCTGTGCCGAGAGGCCATAAAGATCGGTTCGCGGATGCAGAGGATGAGAAAAGCCTATGGAAAATCCGCCAGACCTGTCAGGATCCTGGATCTCTGCACCGGTTCGGGATGTATAGCGTGGACTGTGGCCTTGAATATTCCTGGAGCGGAGGTGACAGGTGTTGACATCTCCGAGAACGCCGTGGCAGTGGCTGCCGGGCAGGATTTCATCTCGAAACCGAAGGAGACGGAAGTTGTCGCGCCGCGTTTTGTCGTCTCGGACATTCTTGCCGAGCCTCAGACATTCGCTGAAGGGGATTTCGACTTGATTCTGAGCAATCCGCCCTACATCATGGAATCCCAGAAGGCACATATGAGATCCAATGTCCTCAATTTCGAGCCTTCAACGGCTCTGTTCGTGAAGGACGAGGATCCTTTGGAGTTCTACCGCTCGATCGCAAAGCTGTCAATCGGGCTTCTGGCGCCGGAGGGCAAGGGTATGACAGAGATAAACGAGCTTTTGGGATCGGAAACAGCCAAGGTGTTCAGCGACGCCGGATTCCCGAAAACAGAGATTCTCAAGGACTTTTACGACAAAAACCGCTTTGTCTTTTATTCGAAATAGGCCCCGTACACATCTCTGAGCTTGATTTTTACAATTAGCCGTGGAAATTTTGCGTCCACGGCTATTTTTGTGTCCCTTTGTGTCGAAAAACAACTTTAAACTCATTTAAGATGAAGAATTTCAGTACAAGGAAAAGGTTTGCGGCATCGGTGATGCCGACCTTTGCGGTGACGGTGGCCATGCTCTCGCCCGCATGTGACAGAATCGACTCTTCTTATGTCGATCCTGCGATGACAGAAAGCCGGTCGGCCTCGGAGCTTTCTCTGGAAAGTGTGGCCAGAATGCTGTCGGAGCTTCCACTGACCACCGAACACGTCAAAGAGGTCTTTGATGGAGTAAGCTCCTCTGCTTCCAATGGTTATGATGAGGAATATCCTTTCGCGAACATGCTTTCACAGCCTGGCTCAGGAGTAGGGGACGAGTTGCTGCGGACCCGTTCGGCTCAGGAATATCCCAATCCGCTGCGTTCGCTTGTGTCTTCTGCTCATGTCGGTTCTCCTGACACAAGAGCCGGGTCTTTCCTGGAGACCCTCGCCGATGCCGGACTTCAGATCTATTGGCCATATTCGGAGGATTGGGACGGGGTGACCATGCCTGTGATGACATTCAATCCTGATGATGAGACGAAATTTTCCAATCAGGCCGCGCATGTCCGTCCAAGCGATGGCACGAACATAGGTTTCTTGCGGGAACAACTGCCCGGAGGCTTATGGGTTGTCAAGGAAATTGTTGTGGATGAGGACTATGCAAGATGCAATCCGGTTTGGGTTGTCAACTACAACGAGGATTCGTCCCACATGACGCCCCAAATGATCGAGGCCTTGTGTCCCGAACGCTCGGCTCAGGTTCTGACGAGATCCTACAGTGATTGCAAGACTTTGGTCCTGAAAGAGTTCAAGGCTCACAGAAACTATGACCCATGGTTTGCCGGCGGTTCCGAGTTCTTTGTGAAATGTGGCGCCTTGAATGGATTCACCGCCACGACCGAGGATGAGCTCAAACTTTACACCCCTTCCGTCACGGACATGATGATCAATGTCAAGCGCAAGCAAGTCGGCAAGTCCATCCGGTTCAACACGGTCGTCGTGTCTGAATGGACTCCGCAGCTGGAGGAGTGCGTCTTCCTGATGACCGAGGATGATGGTGGCAAGCAGACTTCATGGAAGGCCAGTGGTCTGGTGAAGATCAAGTCCAAGTCCTACGGCTTCGAAGTTGAGCTGCCTTTCCGCCGCAACGATGATCTTGTCTGGCGCGGCAAGCTCTCCAGTAACTATTTCGAGAAGTACAACGGCAAGCCGAACCGTTTCGGCGACGTCAGCGTGACTTTCAGTTACCTGTAAAACCACCTTGAATCTTCCGTTACGGTCCCGCCGTGTGGTTCGACAGGCTCACCGACCACCGATGCGGCTTAGGCCGCTGAGCTTGTCGAATTCTGTAACATTGTCCGGTGTTGAGGCGAGATAATGTGCATCACTTCGCCGAGATGATGTAGAAGCAGGAGGTGGAGAGGAAGTTGCGGAGGAACGGGATGTGGTCGAGGCCGAGGCGCAGACGGGTCGGGCGGAGATGGAATTTGGCCTTGTAGTGAGGACTGATGAGCCAGAGCTTGCGCTCAACGATCCGGAAACCTGTTTCTATGCAGAGGCGTTCAAACTTCTCCGGTGTCATCTTGGACCGCTTTATACTCAGCAATTCGTCAATCTTGGCGGGATCTTCCTTGAATATTCTTAAATAGCCTCGGTAGAGGGTGGTCGGCAGTAGGTGCATAAATGGAATCTTCGAGCAGACTCCGCTCTTGCAGATCTGCTGGTGGCCGCCGAACGGCATCTGCCAGGCCGGGAATCCGAAGAACACGACTCCGTCAGGCTTCAGGAATTTTTCAAGACCTGAGAAAAAGGCTGTTTTGTCCTCCGGCTCGATGTGCTCGATCACGTCGTGGATCAGCACGATGTCGAAACGGTTCTCCCGAGGGGGCATATTCAGAAAGTTCCCGCTGATGAACTCGCCCGGCATATTCCTTTTTGCGAAATATTCCTTGGCGTTTGCTATCTTGTTGGCAGCCAGGTCTATGCCTGTCACGGAGCATCCCGCTTCGGCGAACGGCAGCAGGTTCCCGCCCTCGCCACAGCCGATCTCCAGAACGCTGGTCCCGGCTCCGACGCTCTTGAATCTCCGAAGATAGTCGATGTAAAACTCTCTGGAAGTCTGAGCCAACTCCCTGAAATACTGTTCTCTGTCCGTGTGTCGCTCCTGCATGGTGTCAATGTGATGATTCCGGAAAGTCGTGCAATCCTGAAATTTTTGTCGCGCGACCGTTTCCGAAGCACAATATTAATGAAAAAAGATCAAAGTTGGACGACTGTTAAAGACTTGTGACGATATTTTATAAGGAAGGTGTACTTCTCTTACGGAGAGACGGACAATATCGCCAAAAATTGTGCAAAAATAGTAATAATCGTTGGATAATACCAAATATTAGGTGTAAAAAAATGAGCGAAAACAACAAGGCGCACAACCGAAGCCGCGCGCGAGCAAGTCAAAAATTTTTCACCTCCAATAATATAATGATGTGGCAATCCTCTGGCTCCGGATGTTGTCAATCTCTCCGTAAGAGAAGTCCTCTCTCCGTAAGAGACAGACATTAAAGAAAGACTTCAAAGTTACTCAAAATGATGCGATTATGAGTTTGAGCAATGGTTCGCAGCATGAAGAATGTCGTTCGGACGGGATGTCCTACGGCTTGGCGATGATCCTGTGCCGTAGGGTCTTATGCATTGTTCTGCTTCTTGTCTGTGGTTTCCTGCGGGAATCCCGCGCACAGGACGTGGCACTCAAGACCAACGGACTTTACTGGGCGGCCACCACACCTAATGTCGGACTTGAGGTTGCGTTCAATCGGAAGTGGACGCTTGACCTTTCCGGCGGCTATAACCCGTGGACGTTCAATGATGGAAAGAAGATGCGTTCCTGGTTGGTACAGCCGGAGTTGAGATACTGGCTCTGCGAGAAATACGAAGGACACTTGGTAGGTGTGCATCTTCATGGCGCACAGTATTTCGGCGGTTTTAAGGACAAGCGTTATGACGGCTACCTTGCCGGAGGCGGCTTCACCTATGGTTACGATTGGATATTCTCGCCTCATTGGAACTTGGAGGCGGCTGTCGGCATCGGCTACGCCAGACTCTGGTACGATGAAAGTCCCCGTATCCCATGCGTGAAATGCAGAGTGCGCAAACACGATAACTATTTCGGCCTCACGAAAGCCGCCATCTCCCTTGTTTATTTATTCTGATCGGAATATGAAGAGAAAACAACGATTCGCTCTTGCGCTCGCGGCCGCCACGGTTGGACTGCTTGCCGGTTGCGCCTCCGTACGGAAAGCCAAAGAGGCGGTGACCGTCAGTCCGTCGCCTGTGGTGCTTACGCCGGACGGTGGCGGACAGACGCTGATGGACGTGACGTTCCGTGTCCCTTCCCGTTACCTGTCCAAGAGAAGCCGTCTTGTGATACTTCCAAGACTGGTGGTCGGGGACAGTGTGAGGGAAGAGTACCAGCCCATCGTGATTGACGCACCTATATACAATAAGAAGAAGGAACGTTGGGAAGTGCTTGAGAATTACACCGACCCGTACGAGGGACGTGCCGTGGCTATTGATCGTACCTCCAGCGACTTTGAACTGCCGTACAGCCAGACTGTGCGGTTGCCCAAGGACACCGACAACGCACGTATCGTCGGTGTGGTGACCACCGACGGTTGCGGCGAGTGTACCGGCATCGACACGATAGACATTGCCACGGTCAGAGACCTCGCGTCACTTATCGACGTGAAGAAGTCGCTCGACCTCGTCTGGATGGAAAAGGAGTTCGTAGTGCGTCCCAAGACGATGGAAGGCAAGGGGGTCGCCAACCTTCAGTTCGCCATCAACAAGCACGACATAAACCTCTCCATGGGCAACAACCGTAAGGAACTGGAGAATATGGTGCGGACACTCGCTCCGGTGCTGAACGACACCCTTGCCACACTCACCTCGCTCGACATCTATGGTATGGCTTCCGCCGATGGTTCATTGGCGTTCAACACGTCCCTGGCCCGCCGTCGCGCCGAGGCTGCGACGGAGTGGCTGGTAAGCCGTCTGGGCATCCGTCCGTCGGAGCGGCGTGTGATCTCCGTAGGGTCGCGTCCCGAGGGCTGGCAACCGGTGCTTGATGCGATGACGGCCGACGGCAATCCCGACTCTGTGGCGGTGAAAGAGATACTTGAGAAATATGCCGGCGGCAATGATGACGTGCAGGAGCGTTACATCCGCCGCTTGCCTTGCTGGAACGACATACGCGACAAGTACCTGCAGAAGGACCGCAAGGTGGAGTATGTGTACAGCTACATCGTCAGGAGCTTCACCGGCGATGCGGAACTTCTGGACATGTACGGCAAGCGCCCCGACGCCTTCAATGAGGAGGAGTTGCTGCGTGTCGCCGCCTTGACCGGTGGCCATGAGGAGAAGAAAGCTGTCTATGCAACCATCTTGACTTATTTCCCGCAGTCGCGGATAGCGGCGAACAACCTCGCCGTGCTGTGGCTCGGAGATGGGAACGAGGGGAAGGCTCTTGAGGCGCTAGGCACACTCGATGAGCACTCTGACGAGACTCTCAACACTTTGGCGGCAAGTTACGTGTCTGCAGGCGACTATGGGCGCGCCATCGAACTGCTGCTGGACTCGGAGCTGCCCGAGGCCCGTTATAACCTCGGACTCGTGAGGGCGAAGCAGCGCAGACTGCAGGAGGCTTACGAGTTGCTGCGTCCGTTCGGTGACGTGAACAGTGCCATCGCCGCGCTGAACGTGGACAGGGATGATGAGGCGGGAAGGATGCTTGACAACCTGAATGACGAGAGTCCGCTGACGGAGTACGTCCGTGCGCTCACCGCCGCCCGTCTGCGTGAACGCGCTCTTTTCTACGACCATCTCGCCCGCGCCTGTGCGGATGAGAGGTTGCGTAACCGTGCGGCCGAGGAACCGGATTTCTATCCTTATCATGACGAGGAGGCGTTCCGCGCCTTGACGGACAAATAAAGGGAAGCGCATGACGAACAAAGTTTTATATATCCTGTGTCCTCTGATGGTACTTTCGTCCTGCATACGTGACGAGATTCCACCCTGCCCGGATCTGTCCGTGCGGATCGGCGTGAAGGACAAGAATTATTTCAATGTGCGCAAGGTGGAGCAGGAGAAGGCGTTGAGCGAAGACCTCGCTTTCAGAGAGTATGTTCCCACGTTGTATTATCGGTTGTGTCCGTTGGGAAGCGGCGAGCCGGTGGCGGAACGGGAGCTGTTCGAGGTGACGGGCGAGGACAAGACCCACTCCATCCGGTTCAGTGACCAACTGCCGCATGGCACTTACGTGCTTACCGTGTGGGGCGGAATGAAAGACATGTCTTCTTTGGACTCCGACCGTACATCCCTTACCCTCCACCCCGGTGGCATTGAGGGCGATGACGTGTACATGACCTGTGACACGTTGGTGTACGACGCATGGAACAGCGACTACACTGTGGAGATGGAGCGCGTGAAAGGCAAACTGGTCATACTTGCCTCTAACCTGCCGGACGACATCGCCTGGTCGGACAGGACTGTCTCAGGACTGTACGGCACGGTGGACAGTGGCTTTGACTATTCGGGCCTTACGAACGTTACGGCGGAGAGTGAATGGACTTCTGCCGAGGATGTGGTGATGAAGACCCTGCTGAGCCCGTCGCACGCCGATGGGGCAACGCTGAAGGTGAACTTCTACGACGCACCCGACAGGACGATGCCGGCGGCGGTGCCGGACGACGTGATGATCACTATGAGACGCAACGAACTCACGGTGCTGAAGTACGTGTACGAGGAGGGGCGTTTTTCCATCTACATCCTTGTGAACGACAACTGGGAGAAGGTACACGGAATGGTGATTGACTGATAATTGAATATTTAGCTTTTATAAAAATTTATTTTAACTTAAAATCAGTATTGAAAAATGAAAAGTTTCAACGGAAAATGTTTTAGAGTAGCATGTCTGCTGGCAGTGGCGGCGGCTTTCTCATCATGCGGCAAAGATGCTGTGAACGGCGGTGACGTCGTCATCAACGAATCGGCGCAGACCATCACGTTGGCGGTGGCCAACACTGGCGACAACTTCCTCGCTACCCGTAGTACGGCGCGTAATCTTTACAGTTCCGCGGCCGCTCAGAACATCGAGAAGGTGAAGGTAGTGATTTACAAAATTGGAGAGCTGCCGGAGGGCGTGACGGACTATTCAGGGCTTACAGATGAACAAAAGAATGCCTTGGCGAGTCCGTACGGCTCAAAGACCATCGTCACCCAAAAGCTGTTCTCGGACTGGATGAACAATGGTGTTAGCAGCGCCTACAACAACACAACCTCCGGACACGGCCGTCAGGCTTCCTGGACTCTCTCCAAGAACGACCAGATTGTGGTAGAAGGTGTGTACATGGCGTATGCTGTAGGTTACAATGACTCTGAATACGCAGCTTACACAAGTTTCGCCGCTTTAGCTAAAGACGGCACGTTCACCTTCCCTCTCACAGTGGCGCAGAATACAGCATCCGACGGCGAGGTGGCACCTAAGGTGTATGAGGTATTCGCGGGCAGCGCACCGTTCGTGGTGACAAAGAAAGAAGTTTCAGCAGGTAGCGGTACATATTCTTACCAGTTCAATGTCTCACTGACACTTCACCGTCAGGTGGCCGGCACCATCGGTTACTTCACGAACATCCCGTTGAAGGGTAATGCAGATCATAAGGAACAGACCGGCGAAAAACTGCGTCTGGTGGCTTCAAGCCGTAGCGCCAGTGCAGCTTTCGCAGCCTTCAACAGTGAATATACAGGTGCACCGGGAAGCACAACCACCAACGTGGATTACGTAGTGAACGGTTATGGCGTAGCTACCAGAGCGGCAGCCGATGCGGCCAAGTTCTATGGATCCACCACCAACGATGCCTACACTGTGTATGAGGTGAAACTTTCAGACTGGTTTAAAGGATATTCAGATCTCGGTATGGATATCAACGGCGACGGCATGTTGAACGAAGGAGATGTTAAATACAATGAAACAGCGACTTGGGTGAATCCTTTAGACGCATCAAACACGACGCCGTGTGTAAAGAAAGGCACGGTACTGGGAAGCTCATTCCTGTTCCCATTCGTGATGGATTCAAGCAAACCGACTTTCCAGCTGCAGATGCTTGACGCAAGCGGTGACATCATCCGTTACTGGAACATCCGTCTTCAGACCACGTCATCTACGGATTCGCAGATTGACGAGTACGTGAATGTGGTGAATGCAAACGGAGTAGTAACACCTAATACTGAACAAGAGAACTATGTAAACTACAGCATCCTTCGCAACCACCTGTACAGTATCGGTTCAAGGAACGCGGGTGACGGTGGTACAGACCCCGACGGTGATGACAAGGCTCAGCCTCTGAACAACGAGACCGTGATCGTGCGTGTCAACGACAACTGGGAGATGATCCACGAGATGGAGATCGACTAATCCCGGCAAGCATTGATTAAGCTTTGGGGATATCGCAGGATATCCCCAAAGCAAGATTCATTAAGAATGTCCCAAACGGATAAGCAGTGAAGATAAGAAAGATCGTTGCCTTGTGCCTCTCGCTCCTCGCGGGTGTATGTGCCGGTTGTTCGGATTATGATGCGGATTTTGACCCTGTGCGGAAGCATTCCGAAGGGGACATCATCTTGCGGATAGGAACCGGGACACGGACGAGGACCCAGTTGAAGGGGTCGTACAATTTGAACCATGTCGGTCAGGTGTATGCCATCCTCTATGAGGGGACGGGCGACGGAGCCACTTATGTCTGCCATAAGGACCTCAACTGGAGTCCGAAGGATTCGTTGGACCATGATGAGGGAGTGGTGCAGGAGAAGGTGTATGAACTTGAAGTACCGCCGACACTCAAATCGGGCAGCGAGTGCACGTTGTTGTGTGTCGGGCTGGACGATGCGTCGGGTGTGACCTACTCCCTGAAGCTGGACACCGACAACTCTCCTTCGTTCTGTGCCGAAGGAAGGTTGCTCTCGGATGCCAAGGCCATACTGGCTGAAAACCAGTCGATGACCAAGGCTGAACTGTTTGCCGGGTGGGAGACATTCACCTACCAGCGGAAGGACACGACTGCGGTGGAGGTGGAACTGACCCGCCGCGTGTCCGGTGCCTACGCTTATCTGAAAGACATCCCAGTAAAGATCGACGGCAAGGAAGTGAAGTCCATACAACTGGTTCTCGGCAACTTGCCTAACACGCAGATCGGGCTGACAAGAAAGGAGCGTACCGCTGACGACATGCTGCCCGATGACTTCGGCAGCGTGGCCACTACAGACGAGTCTGCCAAGATACTCGATAAACTTACTCTGGAGTACATAGCTGAAGCTAATACTGCCATTAACCTTTACGATATAAAAGAAGATTACACCGACAAACTTAACCTTAGATCTAACACCTTGTTGCTCAGTGCTTACCTTCTGCCGATGAAGGCGGGAACCGAAAGTACGCTGGCGATTGAACTGCTGGACGGGTCCGGTGGGCTGATAAAGAGTTTCCCTGCTCAGTGGAACAATGTGCCGGCGACAGCGGGAACCGTAACCGAATATCCGATCTATCCGAACTACGTGTACCACGTGGGGACACGTTCGGCGGACAGCGACCGGCCGGCGAGCCTCGCGGGTGACCGGATCGAACTGGCGGTGCAGCAGTGGACGGAACTGACCATAGAGACGGAGTTCCCCAAGGTGCCGCTGGAGGCCACCATCGACTATGACAAGAATCCGTTGTCGTACATCTACGACTGCATCAACACCTATGACACGCTCACCGTCATGCCCTCCCTGCTGCAACGGAGTTGGACACTTACCTTGGCGGCGGAAGACGACGGCGGGGACGTTGACTACACGCGTTCGTGCGACTGGATTTACTTCGTGAATCCGAAGGACGGCAGCTACACGCAGACCATCACCTCAAGCGACTATACGTACGGCACCAGCAAGGATTCGGAGGTGGTCATCAGGCTCAATGACTACGTGGTGAAACGCAACTATGATCCGGCAACTACGGCAGGACAGATGGCCATCAACGGAGACTTGAGGCGCGCGAGGATTGTGATCACGACGGATGGCAGCCTTTCGTCCTCCTACTGCTCCATCCGGCAGTACAATGCGATTACGGTGAATGTGACATACGACGGCAAAGCCAAGGACCCGTGCGGGTTCAGCCGCTACAACTACGGTGTGGTGCGTGACGGAAACGGAGCGATAACCGAAGATGGGGATGGGTATCAAGGCAAGTGGGGAATTCAGGATAAGGTGTACGGTCTCGTTTATCGTGACAATACCAGCAGTAATTACTATGACGGCTATCAAGCGCACGAAAATATAAACAGTTCAATCACAGACCCGACGAGCGGCTACTGGGGTACGACGGGTGACATCTCCAGCCAACCCATTATCCGCTATTCATGGACCGAATCCTGGGTATGGAACGGAATAGAAAGAGAACAGAGCCAGAACTACTGGTACCTGCCTTCATGGTATGAGTTGGCTATTTTCTTTCGTGATATAGCCAGCCAATCAGCTGTCAATACCAACGTAAAGATCAACCACTGGTACTGGAGTTCAACGGCAAAATACCTTTCCAAACACAGTTCAAGCCTGAACTCTTATTACTCATACGGTCAGATGCTCGGTGACGATGGAAAACCGGTAAAAATGAACGATACCGATTCGTTTGAAGCAAGAACGTGGCGAACCGAAACGGGTTATGCGCGTCGTGCCCGTCACTTCGATGACTATGATGCTACCATAAAATGATCCGCCCAAAATGAATCGTATGATGAAATACATAGCATATCTGTCTGTCTTGTCTCTCTCGCTCCTGGCCTTGTCATCGTGCGGAGAAGACAGGATAGGGGGTGACGATGTGATGGAGAGCAAGGTCACCATCGCGCTCTCCGGTTCTGCACCCTCTGTCATCACCACCCGTGCCGCAAGCGAGACGGAGACCATAGAGAACGTGGTTGTGTTCGTGTTCGGGGCGGACGGATCCAAGAACAGCGGATTTGTCCAGACATCGTCAGAGAACATCCAGTACATCGATGTCTATCTGAACGAGACAAAGGACTATTCAGTGTATGCGGTCTGCAACTATCCCGACCCGGACGCACTGTTGGAGTCCGTCGATGCGCTGACTGACCTGCAAGGCAAGAAGCTTACCATCAGTGTCGCCGATGGAGCGCACCCAGGCCATTACGTGATGACGGGACACTCGACGGTTGCGACCATCAAGGCTTCCATCGCAGCCGGCAAGACTGCGAAGATTCCCGTTTACCGGCTGGCCGCCCACCTGAACATCACCATCAAGGTGGACACCAGTATGGACGATGACAACGGAGGCGACGGCGGCGAGTTCAAGCTGGCTAACGTTTACATCTGCAACGTACCCAGGGGAAGTTATCTGTTGAGAAGCAGTGAGGATGAGAGCGGTACGGACATCTCGGGCGGCTGCACGTCCGACTACACCTACAATGTGTCCGCCGATAAGATGCGCGCGAACTATTTCGGCTCCTGCCTGCTCTCCACCCAGGAGGAGAGCGGAAAGATAACGGCGGAGTTCGACCTCTTCGAGAACCGGCGTGGCAGCATACCTGACTTGGATGCAAACTGGCCGGAACTCGACGGACTTAAGGCGCATGGTAAGTACAAATACTACAAACAACTCTATAAACGGAACCGCGCGATAGACTATCCGGGCTATATAAACCAGATTCCCATCAGCCAGGATGTCTCCAACGAGACCCTCGAGGAGGATGAGAGGGTGAAGGCTGGGCAGTTCTACAATGCCACTTACCTGCGTATCGACGGTGTGTACCAGCGCACGAACGGAGTAACCTACGAGACTTCGTACTATGTCTATCTGGGTGAGGATAATTACAAGGACTTCAACATCCGCCGCAACTACTGGTACAACCATGAGATAACCATCAAGGCGCAGGATAGCTACGACCATCGTGTGACGGGCAAGCTGCTGGGCGGTCTGACGGTGTACGCCTCACTGGACGATGCGCTGGACGCTCACTGCAACGTGGTGAAAGCGCTGATGTATGCGCCCGAGGACTGGACGGTGTCGGTGAAAGACCCCGACAACACCCCGTGGCTGGAGGTGTCGAAGTCGGCCATCTATAAGCCGCGGCTGCTCGGACAGACCGCTACGGACTACGACGCCGCGTTCTCCATCTCCGGAACGAGCGGACTGGTCTATTTCTACATCCATACGGATGACTACATCCCGGACATCGACAAGCCGCAGCAGAACTACGGTGTACCGACGCGCACGGGAACCATAGTGTGCAAGAGCAAAAACGAGACTCAGGAGCTGACGGTGGGGCAGTTGCCGGCTCAGCTTGTCATCCTCGACATCAAGTTCGACCTGCTCACCTTCGGAGCGGTGCGCGACACCTTCTTCATCGAGCGCAAGCTGGAGGAGAAATACATGCCGTGGGGATTCTACCACTACTGGAGCTTCGAGACGGACAACATGATTTCCACCGGCACGTGGGACGGGCTGTCGAACACGCGCAGACTGTACAATGTGGGACTCTACGGCCAGAAGAAAAGCAACGGAGACCAACTCATCGCCCCGGCCTACCCGGACGGGCTGCTCTTGGAGCACGCCATCGGTTATATCGTGCAGAAGAACCGCGACCGCAACGGCAACGGTAAGATTGACTATGACGAGATCATGTGGTACTGGCCTGCCACCAAGGAACTTAAGCAAATCTACGAGTCGAAAGAATACCTCAGCTTTGAGGGCAGCGAGACGCAGTTCCATGCCTCCACGCCGTCGGGCGCCGACCCTGAGGGCGTTACCCCGGGTTTGTCGTACAGCGTCAAGATGAGCGATGGCAAGACGCACATCGTGCTGCGTGACCGCAAGTACAATGTCATCGCCTGTCGGCGCAAGGGTGCGTGGAGAGGTCCGGGCGATGAGAACGCAGGCGGCGGTGTGACGATCGACACTGACTGGGATGACGGCGACGAGGTTATTATACCGAAAGCGAAGTAGTGGCAATCAACCGAGATGAATTATATGGTAAATGATGTGAAATACTGTTGTGTCTGTGGTTTGATGATGCTGGCATCGATGTTGGCCGGCTGCTCGGTCGATGAGGGACCGGCGAAGGACACGGCATGCTGCTCTTTTGATGTGCGTACCCGAGGAACCGGCACGTCCGTCCCGGATGATGATAACCAGTACACCGGACTTTATGTCGTCGAACGGTTGCAGGAGCATTCGAGCGACCATTTGCATTGTGCCACCGACAGGCGCTATACGCTGACGAACGGTACGTATGCACTGACCGACCTCTACGGCCAGTGGTACAAGTTCGCCTTCGTCTGCGTGCCGCGGTGGACGGACGGTGGCGGTGCGAATCTGCTGACGGAAGAGACTCCGGTGGACAAGACGTGTGACTTCAACAAACTGCTGATAGACTTCAGTCCGGTGCTGACGTACCAGAAGAACAACGTCAACATCGCCCGAACGGCGGACCTGAACGTTTACCGCCAAGTGATAGACCGATGGATAGACCCGGACACCGATAATACGGAAGATGTGGAGCTGATCCGACTGACAGGTGAACTGCAGATTGACATGGGCATCCCTGCCGATCAGTTTGAGAAGAGCGTGGAGACCATCACGCTCACGCTGAAAACACCTGCCATGAAGGTGTATGTGCGCGATGGGGCCAAGGACGAGGTGACAACGCTCGCTGGAACTTTCGACGTGGTGTACACGCTCGATTTCTCTGGTTTGAGTGACGAGGCGTACAAGACGGCGATGGCCACACGACAAGTGCTCCGCCTTTGCCTTCTCCCCGAGGTGCTGAGCGGCAGCATAGCCGTGACGTTCAAGGAGACGACAGCGTCCACGACCCTTCCGATCGGTACGGACACGGGCAAGACAAGAGTGGAGGTACGCAAGAACCGTGTGACCACAGTGCTCTACAACGGAATGCAGAAGAACGAGTTCGAGGTGCGCTATGCCGGCTTTGCCGCCGGCGATGACGCGGAAGTGGACGTGGACGAAGATAAATGGGATGGCTGGAAATAAGGACTCAGTGAGGAAATGTTTAAGAAGACAAGGATGAACTATACAGACAAGATAAGTCATGTGGCGTGCAGCCGGTTGTGGATTGTCGCCTGTGTCGGACTGCTGCTGTCCGCGGGGTGCGGCGAAGACTCGGACATGCCTGGTAAGGATTCTCAGACAGGGAAGCCGATGATAGTGGACTTTACAGTCGGCGAGACTCCGACACGCAGCGTCAGTCACGAGGCTCTGCCCGCGCACGAAAGGATCAAGTCGCTCGTCTATCTGCTTTATGATGATGTAGGGGAGCTGGTAAAGGAGCGTGAGATACCCGGCATCAGCGGCATGAAAGAGGGCGATTGGCCAATGAAGCGTTCGACGATGACGTGGGCGCAGCGCGAGGCGCTGAAAGACACGCTGGAGCAAGGGCAGAACTATACTGCGGTGTTTGTGGCCAACGCGGACCCCACGCTGTTCGGCGGCGAAGAAGTGCTGCATCTCACGGAGACTGTGGACGGCGAAGAGATTTCCGTGGCACTGGAGGAGGTGTATCTGTCGCTCCCGACGACAACGGCCTTCGGTGACAATAACATGTTCTACCTCTGCGTGAAACAGATTTCGTCGGACGTGTACGACAGGGACACTCACTGCGATTGCCCCATCACGCTGCAGCGTATCGTCAGCCGCACGGACTTCTTCTCCGACGACTACCCGGCGTGGGACACGGACTTCACGAGAGATAAGATACGTGCCTTTTCCGATAAGAAGGTGTATAATGTGCTGATGCCTGGTGATACTGACGACAAAATGCCTTTGAGTATCAAAACTTGGCTGAAAAGCTTTACTGATGATTTCGCTGCGTTTGCGGCTACGAAAGGGTATTACGGGGTGCCTACGTTCTCGTCGTGGATAACGGACTTTACCATAGCGTTGAATGACATGGATTACAGCGGGTACGTCAACTCCATCTCGGACTCGGACAAAGAGGCAATTAAGGTGTTGCTGTACAACGAGTGCTTAGAGAATGAGAAGTTGAAAGGTCTTTGGCAACCGTGGACAGGACTCCAGGCGAAAGTGGTGTACGGCAGTCGTGCCGACCGCTTCTATGTGAGCGGTAAAACGGCCAAGGTGGGCGATGCCACTGCGGCGGAGGAATCAAGCCCGTTCCTCGATATGACACAGAAAGAGACAACTGCCACGGATGGTACTGCCGTCACGCAGAACACCTTTACTCTGATCGGTTTCGGAGAGAACGCTGAAACTGCGGGCGGAAGCGAACTGAACAAAATGACGGAACTGCGCCTCTATGAGTCTGTCAGTGACGCGAGTCCTGTCACTGTGATTCCTATGACAAGCAATGTGCAGTCCTTCGCTGAGCAGGGCGGCAATGAACGGGTGCAGCTGCTGTACTGCCCCATCAAATCAATAGAGTATAACTCGGGCTTCACTACAGAGGGGAGGACATACGGGTTGGAACCTGTTAACATAAAAACCGGCATAGAAGCCGGGATGGGAAGTTACGGCATGCATTCTTATGCGATTGACAATTTCTTCGATACAGATGATTGCAAGGATAAATACGGAGAAAGCCTCGAAAAGTTCATCCTCCAGATCACCCTGCCCAAGTTGTCACAGTCGGAAGCTTTGACGGTGACTTCGCAGTGGAGCGTGCAATGACAAAAGAAACAGAAATGAAAGGAAACCCATACACTTATCTTGCCGCAGGACTTCTCTGCCTGGCGCTCTTCTGCGGATGTCAGAAGAGTGAAGAGCCGGACCTCGGGACCTGGGAGATGCCGGTGTCGTTCATCGTCCAGTCGGCCACAAGTACCTATTTGCGGAGCAGCGGGGAAAATCCGACTTACGCTAATGTGCGGCCTTTGTACACCGACCATATTCAAGTGAATGTCTATAAACGGGCCAAAGGCGATTATGATGATCAAGAGACCGGCTTCACTTTTGACAAGAAGGTGGTCTTGCCTTGCGAGATTCCCGGTGGGGCGTATCTCTACAATCACTTCCCCTATGCCTACGCCACCGGTGTTGTCAACATGGACAAGGACTATGAGTACCGTTGCACTGCCTTCGCCTATGCCGAGCGGCGGAGCGAGAGGACTTTGTTCAGTTTCACGGAAAGCGGTGCGTTCACAGGCGCGGCGGTAAGCCTCACTGACGCGGCTCAATATACCACCCCGGAACTGTTCTTCGGCACTCCCCGTTACGGTGCCGACATGACGGACAAGGATGCCGGCGATGTGGTGTTCTCCTATGAGTCGGGTGCCATCAACGCTCTGGGTGGATGGCTCTACCGCTGTGGAGCCGGTGTGGGACTGACACTTAGGAAAGTTCCGCCTGAAGTGACGGGGCTGGCTTTGCTTACCAATTCTGTGAACACACAGTGCAAGGCTACCTGTTATGACGATTTCTTGACTCCCGAAGGTACGAAGACCGTGACGGAAGGGGAGGAGTCCACGAAATTCGTGCTGGACAAGTGGGAGCGTCCGGATAACTGGGTGAGCGAGTACGGTGTCGAGGCCGTGACGGACAGCATCAACGTGACCATGAATGAATCGAACCTGTTGCCTGTCACCTCCACCCTTTACGTGCGGATAACGGAGAGAGCGGATGATGATAGTGAGAAGGTCACAGTGGTACCGCTGCGCATGAAGTGGAAGGTGGATGCCGACGGTACTGCCGTCAGCCCGGACGAAGTCAACACCGATGAACAGCTGGCGGCCGGCACTCTCGTGTCCCAGCGTAACCATTATTACCAGATATCGGGAGATTATCTGACTCTTGTCACAAAGAGACAACGGCTCGTCATCAGGATCAATCCTAACTGGGACGGCGACATCGATCTGACTCCGGACAAGTAACCGCCACCTGCCGCTCCAACAGGCGTGTACCGCCACAACGCCTTCCGGCTCATGCGCTCCAACGCCGTTACCTGCCACAAAAGCCGTGGTGGCCGGAGGAGCCGCATATTCATTTTACACGTCACTTTGTAGATGCGGATTTCGGGAATATTAGTATATTCACGAAAAAATATTTGAATATTCCATACTTATGATCTGCACGACAATCCAGTGCCGGACGCTGGAAGAGATAATGAACCTGCTGGAAAGCAGCGAGCCACGGATTCAGATGGCCGAGATCCGGCTGGACAGGTGTCCGTTGGACATCGAGGAGATTGAGTACTTGTTTTCGTCTTCGGACACGCCGTTGGTGGCGACCTGCCGGGTCGCCGATGACGGAAACGGAACGTGGGAGGAAGCCGAACGGAAACTGACGGCGGCTGTGGAGGCTGGAGCGGCGTTTCTGGATCTGGAGATCGAGGCTCCGAAGGAGATCGGCAAAAGGCTTCGCAGGGCTTGCACCGAGTATGGCACAACGATGATCCGGTCAAGTCATTTCTTCGCCGGAACACCTTCGGATGATGTGCTGCGGAACACTGTGGAAAAGTGTAGGAAATTCGGTGGAGAGATTGTGAAGATCGCGGCTATGGCGACCTCGGAGGAGGATGTCGCAAAGGTGCTGGGGCTTTACTCGGTCGCTGAGCCTGTCGAAGCCTGTCAGAGGCCTTGTGAACTGATAGCCTTCTCGATGGGCGAGAACGGCAAGGCCAGCAGATTGGAATGCCTGAAGCTGGGCAGTCCTTTCACCTACGCCGCGCTGAATGAGGACGAAGCCGCCGCTCCCGGCCAATGGAGTTATTCAGAGATGCTTATGGCCGTCTATGGCGACAGGGGACCCCTCCGCTGCGACACGGCATTGAACATGCCGGCCTCCAAGAGTTTCGCCCAGCGCGCCATCATCGCGGCGGCGCTGGCCGATGGAGAGTCCAGACTCCGCGGCTATTCTCCTTGCGGAGACAACGAGGCGGCCATAGAGGTCGCCAAGGCGCTCGGGGCCAAGGTTCGGATAGAAAACGGAAGCACCCTCATCATGGAAGGGATAGGCTCGTCAGCGAATATTCCCGAAAAGATCAACGTTGGCGAATCCGGCCTCCTGACCCGCCTGATGATCCCTCTCGCCGCCGTTCTCGGCAACGGCAGCCAAATCGAAATCGACGGCATCGGAACCCTCCCGACCAGACCGCTGAAAGGAGCGTCTGAGATCATGGCCGGTTTCGGAACAGTCCTGAGACAGCTGAACCCTGCACCCGAGGTCCATGTCCCTCTTACCGTCCAAGGACCCCTGCTCTCAGGCAAGAAAAGCATTTCCGGCAAAGGTGGCTCACAGTTGATTTCCGGCCTGTTGATGGCCCTGCCGCTCCTTCAGGAAGACTCGACCCTGCACGTTCACGACCCCAAGAGCATCCCGTACATGTTCATCACCGCTGATGTGCTGCGCCGTTTCGGCATCAAGATCGGCAGCGAGATGGAAGGCGGCGAGGATTTCCTTGAGACACAGGACTGGAGCCTCTGCACCGACATCACATTCAAGATCAAGGGTGGGCAGAAATATTCCCCGGCCGCCTTCGACATAGAGAGTGACTGGAGCGCCGCCGCCAATTTCCTTGTGGCCGGGGCTCTGTTCGGAGACGTGAAGCTTACAGGTCTCGACACGACTTCTCTTCAGGCCGACATATCGATCATGGACATCCTGATGGAAGCCGGAGCCAGCCTCTCGCAGATTGAGGACGAGCGGCAGGATGAAAATGTCGGCTGCGACGCTACCGATGAATCCGCCGGCAGGGCAAATGACGAAGCCACCAGTGACGGAGCGAATGGCAAAGCGACCGGCGACGGGAGTCGATCAGAGTCTGGTGCCCCGCAAAGCCGCAGAGGCCTGATCACCGCCCAGAAAGCCCCGCTCCGCGCCTTCGACACCGACCTCAACAACTGTCCGGACCTGTTCCCGATCGTCTCCATCCTTGCGGCATTCTGCCACGGACGCAGTAATATTCAAGGATTCAAGAGGTTGGCAAGCAAGGAAAGCGACCGTGGCACAGCGATTCTGAATATGCTCACCCGGATGGGAGTGGTTGCCTCCGCCGATGGCGACACCCTGACCATCGAAGGAGAATCCGTCGAGAGCCGCCTCCTGAACGGCCACCTGCTGAAGGGTGGTGAATATACCTCCTCGCACGATCACCGCATGGCCATGGCTCTGACCGTCGCCTCCCTGTGCGCCGACTCCCCTATACTCATCGATGACACCTCCTGCATCGCCAAATCCTTCCCGGCTTTCCTCGACACATTCCGCCGAGTTGAATAGCCGTGCCAGTTCAAGTAAAACAATGACGCAATAGTGCAGAATCCGGTACCTGAGAATCTGCCCGGAATATGTCAGGGGAGATAAAATGCTTCGGGTTCCTGTCGGGCCGCAGCGCCTTGTTAGACTTTGCAGATCAGCACAT
>CAVIHT010000002.1:0-136018 GCA_963642795.1 Bacteroidaceae bacterium | reverse complement strand
CGAACGCCACCGTCATCCCCAGAATGTTCAGCACCCCTGACAGAGGCGTTCCCATCTTTCTTTTTCTGAATATTCCCATATCGCTTGTTATTTTAACTTTTCAGGTGCGTTGTCATCTTCACTTTCGATCGGGAACATTCCAGCCTCCGCTTCGTGTGGCCACGTCCCAAAAACCTCAAGTTCCCCGAACACGGAAAACTGACGAGCCACTTCCGTGCCAAAATCAATAAATATCTATCACTCAATATATTGACTAAACCAACGAAATCAAAAAGTGTAAAATTTCTTTACACCCCATGTAAAAAAACTTTACACTTTTTACACCCTGACCATCCCACTGCGACAGCGCCATCACTCTATTTGTTCTTTCGGGTCGAAAAGGTATATTTGCGCAACTTGTAAAATGTTTCAATAACAGTTTTTGGTATTTATGTCACGTTTACTTGATCCGCCTAAGGCAGGCGAACCATTGTCAGGGGACAAGGTGGACAACGCTCTTAACGCGCACACCGTCAGCACATCGACAACATAAAGATTTCCAAGTAATTATTTTATCATGTGCCGTAGGATCACTTGCCTGTTGTGGTCAGGCAGTACGGTCCGGCATACAGCATGGCTCCGCGGCTGAACAGTGACTGGAGTTCAGGATATTCATTCAGTTTGGATGTGCGTGTGATGATGGTCAGCGGCTTGTCGGAATCATGGGCATCTTTGACAAGACGTTCGGCCTCCTTGCCGTAGTCGGTTATCTGGCGGCCTATGTAGGCATCGATGTTTTCAGGCCTGTGCAGGAAGACCGTGGCCACGTCGGTGCCTTCCGGAACCTTGGCGCAGATCGTCCCGTAGCCGATGTACGGATTGATGTCCTTGACCACCGCGGATGCGGAGAACACCGCCAGGAACAGCCCGGCACCGAGAAGCAGAGCGGGAATGTTCCAGACCCTCCTTTTGAAAAGGAAGAACGTTCCCAGAGCGTTGGACAGGGTCAACAGGATGACACCGTTGACCACAGGAGCCTTACGGGCGAAAGGATATTCAGTCAGAAGGTCATCCACTACAGGGATGCTGACTACCCTGAAAAGAATCAGCAGCGCAGATAATCCGATGACTGTGAATATGATGGAGAATATTCCGACCGACTGTCGCATCCACCACCGCTCCCCGATGCGGTCGAGCACTACGGGAAAGAGGTAAACGCAGAACGGGAAGACTGGTACAAGGTAGATAGGCAGCTTGGAACTGAACGAAGACAGCATCGCCACCGTTGAGATGATCGTGCAGAGAAACAGAACCTCCAAGTCGGAACGCTGCTGTTTTGATTGACCCGCTGCGTCGGAAGTGTCCGGAATGGCGGCTTCAGGTTGTGCGTTGCCGGAAGTCTCTGCGACAGAGGCATTCCGGACAGGCAGCAGCGAGGCCACAAACGATCCGATCAGCAGCAGGCAGTACGGCGCCAGACACCAGATGATCGTCACGAGATAGAACCAGAACGGCTTGGCGTGGGTGAAGGCGTTGACGGCCCGTCCGACGGTCTGCTTGACAAGCAGGTTGTTGATGTACTCCGATCCGCCCTCAATCCAGACGCAGCCGATCCAAAGGGCGGCAAGTCCGGCGATTATGCCCCAAGTCTTGAGACCAAGGTACTTGCCGAATCCTTTCCAGTCCCGTTGCACGGCGAGAAATGCGGCGACCGCAAGCGGCGGCATCAGAAGCCCCACAGGCCCCTTTGTGAAAAGGGCGAGGAATATCCACACGGGCAGCATCACCGGGTCGGATTTCCGCGCTCCTTCCTCCGAGTACATCCTGTAGAACGTCCGCAGCGCCAGCACGATGAACAGACACATCAGCATGTCCATCCTCAGGACGATCATCGTTCCGAGGAACATGACACAGGTCAGCGTCATTCCGGCCACGGCCATCCTGTCCATCACCGGCTTGCCTTTCATCACCCATTTGTCCATTATGCCGACGATTCCGAACGCCGGAAGGAGCGAGAACATCGAAAGCGCCAGGCAGCTGTGGTGGCCGAACAGCAGACGGCACAGCATCACTATCCAGAAATAGAGCGGCGGTTTGTCGGCGTAGGCCAACCCATGGTTGTAAAATGCGAATATGTTGCCGTCAGCAAGAGCCTCGTCCGCTATGCTTAGGTACCTCAGTTCGTTGGAAGGCGTGAAATCCCTTGTCAACATCACCGGGAAAAGGCAGATGAGCGTGAAGGCGAAGACCGTCATCATCGGATGGCGGGTGAGGATGTTGCCCTGTCCGGGCAGAAGTCTGTCGTTAAGCATCTGATGAGTCTTTTTTGCCCGGTCCAAGGACCAGATTCCTGATGTACACCACGAAACCGAACACCTGACCGAGAATCAGCACCGGGTCGAGCCGGATGATTCCGTAGATGATGATCATCCCTGAGCCGACAATGCTGATGACCCAGAATCCGGCCGGCAGCACGGACACGTGTCTGCGGTGGGAGAAAATGAACTGATAGACGAACCGCAGCGTGAACATCAGCTGGCCAGTGGATCCGAACACCACGAGCCAGATGGGAATGTCGCTGTTGCGGAAAAAGTTATGTGAATATTCCCGCGCGTCCTTCAGCAGCAGAAGCGCCGCCACGAAAGGAAGAACCGGCAGCAGGATTTTCGTGAGTGTCTTCATCCGGCTCCAGATTCCGTTGGCGTGAAGGTTCCAAAGGTAGATGAAATAGGCGATGAACTGTCCGAGGATGATTGAGAAATCATCCCTCAGTACGCCATAGATGAACATCAGGCACGCCCCGACCACGCTGATGACCCAGTAGGACACCGGTGAGACCGATTTGTGAGCCATTTCTGATTTCAGCCACTGGAGGGCTGTCCTCAGTCCGAAGAACAACTGGGCGGAGAATCCCAGGGTGTAGGTGATCCAGACCGGAATATCGTCAAACATATTCCTGAACTTTAATTACGATCTTCATCGACATTGCCGTCCCCCACGGAGTAGTTGATGTACCGTGGCTTCATCCAGCGGTAGGCGAAGCAGTCGGCGAACGGCCCCCAGAGCCTGTTCCAAATGTGGAACTTTGATGTCCCGGCAATACGCGGAAAATGCCTCACGGGGACCTGCCCGAAGCTGCCTCCTTCCTGGAGCAGCACAAGCGCCGGCAGGAACCTGTGCATCCCCTTGAACATCGGGATTCTCTTGGCGGCCTGCGTGCGGATGATCTTCAGGGGACAACCGGTGTCCTTGGCTCCGTCGTGGGTCATCATATTCCTGAACCCGTTCGCGATTTTGGACTGGATCCGCTTGAACGCCGTGTCCTTGCGGTTGGCCCTGTAGCCGGTCATCAGCGTGTGTTCCTTCATGCCGTCCAGCAGCAGGTTGAAATCTTCCGGAGTGGTCTGCAGGTCTGCGTCCATATAGCCGACATATTCAGAGAAGGCATAGTCGAATCCAGCCTTGATTGCGGCGCTCAGCCCTGCGTTCCTCCGGAAACTGATGTAGAAGATGTCCTTGTGGCGGGCGCAGACTTCCCGGATCATCTTCAGACCGCCGTCCTTTGAGCCATCGTCCACAAACAGGGCGCAGGTGGGCACTTTGCTGTGTGGAATGAACTCAGACAAAGCCTTTTCCAGATTGAGGATGTTGTCCTCCTCGTTGAAGACAGGCACCACAATGGTGAGGGCATATTCAGTTGTTCTGTTCATATTTGAATGTTAACTTGATTTCTTGTAACTGATGATGGCCCAGCCTCCGAACGCGACCGCAAAGCCGCACAGCGCCAGGAACTGAGGAATCATATCCACAAATTTACTACCTTTCAGGTAAACAAGCCGCATCACCTCGATGAAATATTTAAGAGGATTCGCGATTGTTATGGCCTGCGCCCAGTCCGGCATGCTGCCCACCGGAGTGAAAAGGCCTCCCATAAGGAAGAATACCATAATGAAGAAGAAGCTCACGAACATCGCCTGCTGGATGGTCGAGGCGTAGTTTGAGACAACAAGCCCCATCCCCGACACGACCAGGATGTAGATTCCGGAGAACAGCATCAGCGTCCAAAGACTTCCGGCGGGTGTGATTCCGTAAACTATCTTCGCGAGGCCGAGGCTTACAGCCATTATCACGACCCCGATGATCCAGAGCGGAATCAGCTTCGCCAGGATGAATTGGAACTTTCCCACCGGCGTGACGTTGATCTGCTCTATGGTGCCGCTCTCTTTCTCTCCGACGATGTTCAGAGCCGGGAAGAAGCCGCAGATGATGGTCAGAAGCATCACCATCAGCGCAGGCACCATAAACACCTTATAGTCAAGCGACGGGTTGAACTTGTAGAGCGGGCTGACCGAGAATGAAGGAATATCCTTCCCCGCGGAAGTGACCTTCACCTTTTCTGAATACTCACGCAGGGCTGCCGACCCCGAGACCATCGACATCATATAGGAGGCGCCGAGAGTGCCTTTCGTGCCGTTCACAGCGTTTGAGGCTATCTGAATCTGCGATGGACGGCCGTTCACAAGGTTCTTCTCAAAATCCGGCGGAATCACGAGCACCATATCGGCTCCGTCGCTGTCCACCTTGCCGAGAGCGTCCGGGTAGGAGGCTGATGTGCCGGAGATGTTGAAATATGCCGAGCCTCCTATTTCTGCCACAAGCCTTTGCGACAGCGGACTGTGGTCATTGTCAACCACGTCCACCCGCACGTTCCTGATTTCCTGGTTCGCCGCCCAAGGAAAGACGAGCAGCGCCATCAGCGGCAGAGCGACGAGCATCCTCGGGATCATCTTGTTCCGAGACAGCTGCTTGAACTCTTTTTCTATGAGGAAAGACAACATATTCCTAACCTAATCTTGTCTTGAAATTCTTGACACTCAACGCTATGAGTATGACGGTGATGAGGGACAACGCCCCGATTTCCGGCAATGTGTGGCCAAGCGGTGTACCCTGAATCATTATCATCTTTATCGACTGGATGTACCAGCGAGCCGGGACGACGGTGGAGACCCATTGCAGGATGCGGGGCATACTCTCAATCGGGAATATCAGTCCGGACAGCAGCATCGTCGGCATCATCAGACCCATTCCGGAGGCGATCATCGCCGCCATCTGCGTCTCGACCAAGGTTGAGATCAGAAGTCCCAGGCACAGTGTGCAGGTCAGGAACAGCACGGAGACCAGAGCCAGTGAGAACAGACTTCCGGCGATCGGAACTCCCATCACGAGCACCGCGCAGAGAATGATCAGTGCAAGGTCGAAGATGGACAGCACTAGGTAGGGGATCGCTTTTGCGATGATGATCATCGCAGGGCTTACAGGAGAGGTGAGCAGGACTTCCATCGACCCCGTCTCCTTTTCCCGGACAATCGCCACGGCTGTCATCATTGCGCAGATAAGCATCAGAATCAAGCCCATAACCCCGGGCACGAAATTGTAGGCGCTCTTGCCCTGAGGGTTGTAAAGCATTCTGACGACAGGGGCGATCGACGCTCCGGCCATCCCGCTTTTCTCCGCGGTTTCCTGCTGGCAGGTGGCCAGGATGTTGGAGGCGTAGGCCGTGATCATCGAGGCCTGATTCGGGTCAGTTCCGTCGGCGAGCAGCTGCACGGATGCGTCGCCATTGAGTATTTCGTTCGAGAAATTGTCACTGAAGACCATCACGAGGCTGACCTTTCCTTCCCTGAATATGTCGTTGATCCGGTCGATGTCTGTGATCCTTTCGGTGACGTTGAAATATTCACTGGCATCCATCCGTTCGATGATGCGTGTCGTGAGTTCGTCATTGACCGGGTCGAACACGGCCACCGAGGCGTTGCGCACCTCTGTCGTGAGTGCGAATCCGAACAGCAGGAGCTGTGCGATCGGCATCCCGACTATGATGAGCAGAGTCCACCTGTCTCTTAGGATATGTCGGAACTCTTTCTGTATGAACGCTGATAATGACTTCATCCGCTGTTACTCTCCATTCCTTTTTGCATCCCTGGCAAGGCGGCGGAACACCTCGTCCATACTCTCCGCTCCAAAACTCCGCTTCAACGCGGCAGGGGAGTCCAAAGCCTTGATCCGGCCGTCCACCATTATCGAGACGCGGTCGCAATATTCAGCCTCATCCATATAATGGGTGGTCACGAATATTGTGATTCCTTCGTCGGCCGCCTTGTAGATGAGTTCCCAGAACTGCCTTCTGGCCACAGGATCCACCCCTCCTGTCGGTTCGTCCAAAAAGACGATTCCGGGTCTGTGGAAGATGGAGACCGAGAAAGACAGTTTCTGTTTCCATCCCAAAGGCAGTCCCTTTACCATAGTGTTTTTTTCGGAACTGAAATTCAACTCGTTAAGGAGTGCGTCAGTCTTCTCCGCAATCTCCTTGCGGCTCATTCCGTAAATCCCTCCGAAAAGCACCAGATTCTCCTTCACTGTCAAGTCCTCGTAGAGAGAGAACTTCTGGCTCATATAGCCGATGTGCTTCTTGACCATCTCCGGCTGACGGGCAATGTCGTAGCCCGCCACGGTTCCGGTTCCGGATGACGGCTTGCTCAGGCCGCAGAGCATCCTCATCGCCGTGGTCTTCCCGGCTCCGTTCGCTCCGAGGAATCCGAACACCTCCCCGTGATGCACATCGAAGGAGATGCGGTCCACGGCTGTAAACGCCCCGAAACGCTTCGTCAAGTTGTCTGTATGAATTACCTCCGCCATCATATTATCATAAAGCAGTCCTCCACGGACGGTCGGATTGCATTTATATCTATATTGTTGTGCTTCCTGTCCTGCAGGAACTTCCTGAGGTCATCCTCGCTGAATCCATCCCCCGTGGAAAGGTGGACTGATTCTCCGAATGAGAAGGCCCTGATTGTTCCTGAATATGCCCGCAGATCTCCCAACAGGGCGTGCATCCTGTCGGAACGGACTGAATATAACCGGTCAGGGAACTTCTCTATGATGCCGGACGGGCTGTTGACGGTCAGGAACTTCCCGTTTCTGATAAGGGCTATCCGGTCGCATCTTCCGGCCTCGTCCATATACGGGGTGGAGACCAGAATCGTGATTCCGTCGTTCTTCAGCCTTCCGAGCATATCCCAGAACTCTTTTCTGGAGACCGGATCGACACCGGTAGTCGGCTCGTCCAGGAACAAGACCTTCGGCTTGTGGATCAGGGCGCAGCAAAGAGCCAGCTTCTGCTTCATTCCTCCGGACAGTTTTCCGGCCATTCTGGTCTTGAACGGCTCGATTTGCTTGTAGATGTCCTCAATCAAGTGATAGTTCTCATCTATCGTCGTGCCGAACAACGTGGCGAAGAACGTCAGGTTCTCTTCCACGGTAAGGTCTTGGTACAGAGAGAATTTTCCGGGCATATACCCGATGATTTTCCTGATCTCCCGGTAATCCCTCACGGTGTCAAGCCCTTCGACCAGAGCCGAGCCATCGTCCGGAACCAGCAGGGATGTCAGCAGACGGAACAGCGTGGATTTCCCCGCTCCGTCCGGGCCGATGATCCCGAATGTCTCACCGTGCCGGACATCGAGCGAAACTCCGCCCAACGCTTTGACCTTGCCGTAGGACTTCACAAGACCTACCGCCCGCACCGCCGAGTCTGTCAATGAACCGTTTATCATCAGAATTTGACTTCTCCGTACATCCCAAGTTTAATCAGACCGTCATTTTTAACGGCTATCTTCACGGCATACACAAGATTGGCCCTTTCGTTCCGTGTCTGGATGGTTTTCGGGGTGAACTCCGCCTTGTCCGAAATCCAGATGAGTGTGCCGTCATATTCCTTTCTGCCGGAAGCGCCTTGGTCTGCATAGACCTTGACGGCCTGCCCGGCCATCCCGTTCTCGATGTAGGACCCAACCTTTTTATAATTGGTCTCCAGATTCGCCAGCATCAGTTCGCACTGCTCTATGTTGCTCTGCATCAGTATTATCCCGAAGAACATCTCGTTCACTTTCGCCCTCAGTCCGTAGATGCTTGCGTCAACGCTTTTCGCATCGGCCTCAGCCTGGCTTGTCGCCGCATCCTTGCTGGCCTTGACAGCCCCTCCGTCCCAGATTGTCTGGCTGATGTCGATTGAGGCTCCGTATTGGTCCTTGCTCATAGTCGGAATCATCCCAGCAAGTTCATCCGGGTCAATCATACTTCCGAACTGGCTCTGCGCCAGCTTTTCTTTGTCGAGACTGAATTTGGTCACATCCGACTGCCAGCTTGCCTTGGCCGACAGAGTCACCTGCGGCAGGTATGCCTTCGAAGCATTGGACAGGGTGTAATCCTTTGATTTCTCAATCAGTTCATATTGCCGTACCATCGGGTAATTCCTCTCCGCCGCGGTATAGCATTCTTCAAGCGTGGCCGTCCGTTGTTGTGCGTGGCAGGGGAGGACGGCCGCGGCAGCCACCATTGCTGTAAGAAGTAGTTTCATCGGTATTGTCATTGATTGTCGCCGTTTTTGATCGCATTCCAGATGAACTCCACATTCTCTTCCCGACGTTCCAGCAGAAACCCGTTCAGATCCAGCTCCGGCTCAAGCTTCTTCATCGTCGGAATGCACAGGAACGAGGAAGCGTTGAGAGATATGATGTTCATCAGCAGACTTCTCACGCTGATGCTCCTGACGTGTCCCTCTTCGGTTTCCTTTTCCAACAGGTTGTTGAACCAGACCAGATAATCTGAAAGTTTCGGTTTCACGAAGTCGATGACTTTCATCAGGTTCTCCTCGTTGTGTATCAGCTCGTCTATTATGAACCAGATGAACCTGTCGTTCTCCATCATAAGGTTGAACTGTTTTCTGATGAATTGTGTGATGATCTCCTTCAGACTCAGGTCCTTGTTGTAAATTCCCTCCAGAATCTCCGCGAGAAGCTGCGCCTTTTCTTTGAACACCGTCTGGAACAGATTCTCCTTCGATCTGTAGTAATAGTGCAGCATAGAGTGGCTCACACCGGCTCTGGCGGCGATTGACATCATTTTGGCGTTGCCGAACCCCTTCTCCATGAACTCTTCTTCCGCCGCCTTGAGGATTTTCGCGGCTGTGTCCATTGTCTCCTCTGCCATTTTCAAACAGCTTCTCATTCACTCTTTTATTTTTCCATTTTGCTCTCTTTGCATCTTATCACCTTGCCCCCTGAGCCAGTCCCTTTGTCCGCTTGCAGTTCTCCCACAACGATGTCATCATCGGGAATATATTCCTCCGTGAGCAGTACATTGACCGCCCCGATGACCACTAATGCCATTATCGCCCATTTCATAACCATATTTCCTTATGTTCGCCGTATCTTTTGCCCTCATTAATAGATATTTATCTTAGACAATGATGTTCGACAAACGTGTTCAACAATTTTGTCGATGCAAATATATTGACAAAAAACATATCCGCAAAAAAAATATTTCAGAATTTGCGATGGTTGTCCTGGCAGGTGTGGAAAGTCTAAAAGGTTATTCTCTATAGCAGTCTTTTCACAACCTTGAAAAACCTGTAAGGCATGTACCGGAACGGGAGGTCAAGCCAAGTCGGAGTTGTAACGACGGCCCGGTAGTGCGTGAAAGCGTCGAAACTGCGTTTGCCGTGGTAGCTGCCATGACCGGAGTTTCCCACTCCACCGAACGGAAGTCTCTCGTTGGCGATGTGCATGATCGTGTCATTGATGCAGGCTCCGCCTGATGACGTGTGATGAAGGACGAAATCCCCTTGGCTTCCGAAGTAGTACAGAGCCAGAGGTTTTTCCCTTGAAGAGACGAAAGAGATCACCTCGTCGATGCCTTTGAATGTCTCCACCGGGAAGACCGGCCCGAAAATCTCTTCACGCATTGCCGGTGCGTCCGGTGAGACTCCATCCAGCACCGTAGGCTCGAAGTACCTGTCTCCGCGCTCTGTATGTCCACCGAAAGCGATTCGTCCGTCTTTCAGATAACCCTCAAGCCTGTCGAAGGCCCTGTCGTTGACGATTCTGACAAAGTGGTCCGTTTTCCGCGGATTTTTCCCGAGAAGAGCCATGAAATTTATTTCCAGCTCTTTAAGGAACTCGTCCTTGATGTCTTCGTGAAGCATGAGGTAGTCCGGAGCGATGCAGGTCTGCCCGGCGTTCAGACTTTTTCCCCAGGCTGTTCGCTTCGCCGCCACCTTGATGTCAGCGTCCTTGTCCACGATGCACGGGCTTTTCCCGCCAAGCTCCAGCACGACCGGTGTGAGATTCCTCGCCGCCGCTCCCATCACAATCCTGCCGAGTGCCGGGCTTCCGGTGAAGAAGATGAGATCCCAGCGTTCCTCCAGCAGGGCCGAGTTGACCTCGCGGTCGCCTAGGACGACGGCGACATATTCATCGCTGAATGTGTCCTCGATCATCCGCTGGGTTACCTTGGAGACGTTCGGGACGTAAGGGGACGGTTTCAGAACCACCGTGCAGCCGGAGGAGATCGCTCCAACAAGCGGAGTCAGAAGCAGCTGCACGGGATAGTTCCACGGCGAGATGACCAGCGCGGTGCCAAGCGGCTCGCTGATGATCCTGCTTCGTGACGGGAACATCTTCAGCGGAGTCGGCTTCCACTGCGGCCTGCTCCATCTCCGAAGGTTATGAATATGGCCGCGAATCTCACCGAGAAGTATGCTGACCTCCGTCAGGTAAGCCTCCTCGTAGGACTTGTGCAGATCCGTCCACAGTGCCTCGCACAGTGGCTTTTCCCATTTGTGCACCGCAGCCTCGAACGCCTTCAGCCGCTCCAGACGCCATTTCACATCGAGGGTCGCCCCGCTCCTGAAAAAGCGTTCCTGCCGCCTCCTTATCTCCTTTATCCTCTCAACCGAAGTGTTTTCCGACATAACTCTCTCTTTATGAATATCCAGTCTCAAAGGTAGTGAATATTTCCGCATTATGGCTACCTTTGCCGCATGAACGCGATGAACAAGGAAATGCTGAGGCTGGCTCTGCCGAGCATACTCGCCAACCTGACCGTACCTCTGGTCGGGATGGTTGACATAGCCGTGGCCGGGCATCTGAACGCTTCCGCCGCTGCTTTGATCGGAGGGGTCTCGGTCGGCTCCCTGATGTTCGACCTGCTGTACTGGAACTTCGGATTCCTGCGGGCCGGGACCGGCGGAATGACAGCCCAGGCCTTCGGGCGGCAGGACTGGTACGATTGCGCCGGCAACCTTATGAGGGGAGTCGGACTTGCGTTCATCATAGCGTTTGCCCTGCTACTGATCCAATGGCCGTTCCAGAAACTGATCTTCCTCTTCGTCGGCTGCTCTGACGAGGTGCGTTCCCTTGCCCTTGAATATTTCTACATCCGCATCTGGGCCGCTCCGGCGACCCTCAGCCTGATGGCTTTCCGAGGGTGGTTTATCGGGATGCAAGACACATTCAGCTCGATGCTGACAGATGTCATCGTCAACGGAGGCAACATCCTGTTCAGCATCCTTCTGACCTTCGGAATCCCCGGAACGGCCTTTAATGGACTTGGTTTCAAAGGTATAGCCTTGGGGACAGTCGTGGCGCAATATTCGGGACTCCTTTTCGCATCAGGCCGTGTCGCTCTGAAATTCGGGAATAGAATAGGAGGCGTTTCGGTGCTGGATCTCAAGGCCGCTTTAAATGGTGACAAAGTCCGGAGATTCTTCTCCGTCAACCGTGACCTTTTCATCCGTTCGGTCTGCCTGATAATCGTATATCTGGCATTCACCGCCATCTCCGCCCGTTTCGGAGACGTGCTGCTGGCCTCATGTTCCATCATGTTGAAGCTTCTGCTGATCTTCTCTTACTTCACGGACGGTTTCGCATTCGCCGGCGAGGCGTTGACCGGGAAATATGTCGGCGCGCGTGAGGTTAATAAGGTAAGAGAGACCGTAAAGTACACATTCGGCTGGAGTATGGGCATCGGATTGTTGTTCATAGGAATATATTCCCTGACAGGCGTGCCGATGCTCCGGCTCATGACTTCGGATTCATCTGTCGTGGAGGCCGCCAAAGCATTCATGCCGTGGCTCATCATGATACCGTTGGTCGGCTGCCCTGCCTTCACTTGGGACGGCATCTACACCGGTGCCACCGCCACCAAAGCCATGCGCGATTCCAACATCGGCTGCGTCATCGCCTTCTTCGTGGTCTGGTTCTCAGGAATATTCCTGTTTCACCCCACCGGTTTCGCCGCAGCCCACCTCCTCTTTGCCGCCTACTTCTCCCACCTCATCTACCGCTCCCTATATCAGACCGCCCTCTACCGCAAATCCATCCTTGATCCGATCCGGTAGCGGCCACTTGGGCCGCCGAAGTGACAGATGATCATCTTTTTCTGAAATGCTTCCCGACAACGGGAAGGGAGGAGAGGGGAAAGTCGCGTTTGATGATCACGGTACAGAAGACCATGATCATGACGGTGTTGACCGCGATGGCAGCCCAAGCGCTCAAACGGGCGTTGGCACAGGACATACCTACAAACAAGATCACGGTCAGGCTGACGTACAGAGCGATGTCCTTAAGCGGGTACTTGATCGGAAACTTTTTCTGGCCGACAATGTAGGACAGCGTCATCGCCACTCCGTAGCCGGCGAAACCGGCCCATGCGCAGGCCATGTAGCTGAACTTCGGGATGAACAGGATGTTCACACCGAAAAGCACCAGGCAACCGATCCCCGAGAACAAAGCTCCCCAAAGTGTCCGGTCCGTAAGCTTGTACCAGAATGACAGATTGAAATAGATTCCCATCATGATTTCGGCGGCCATCACGACAGGCACGACCTTGAGACCTTCCCAATAGCCTTGGCCGATGATGTGTTTCAGGATATTCATGTACCCCACAACGCAGAGGAATGCGAGGAGGGTGAAGATTATGAAGTACTTCATCGCCTTGGCGTACATCTCCTTGCTGTTCCTGTCCGCCGCGCTGCCGAAGACGAACGGCTCGTAGGCGTAGCGGAAGGCCTGTGTGATCATCGCCATGATCATCGCTATCTTGACGCTGGCCCCGTAGATGCCGAGCGGAACGGACGAGCCTTCCCCGTAGATGAACGGAAATATGATCTGTGAGCCGCTCTGGTTGAGGATTCCGGCAATTCCCAGAATCAGAATCGGCCAGCTGTACCCGAGCATCCTTTTCAATAGCCCCCCGTCAAATCCGAACCTGAAGCCCTTCAGTTCCCTCCAGAAGAAAAGTGTTATGACCGCCGTGCAGAACAGATTGATGTAGAACACATAACCGACATCAAGCCCGCCATCGTAGATTCCGAGCGGATTTGCCCCCAGCTTCGGAAGAATCACAAAATATGCAAGGTTCATGAATATGTTCAATCCGATGAAGAGCAGCTTCAGGGCAGCGAATTTAAGCGGACGTTTCTTGAGCCGGAGGTACGAGAACGGTATGCATTGGAAAGCGTCGAGCGCCACCGTGGCGGCCATCGCCCAGACGTAGGACGGATGGTCGGCGTAACTGAGGGCTGAAGAGATCTGCTTGATGAAAAGCACGACCAGCACGGCGAACAGCACGGAAGTCGTCAGCACTGAGGTCAGGATCGTTGAATATACCTTGTCCGGATTCTCTCCCTCTTTGTTGGAGAACCTGAAGAATGTCGTCTCCATCCCGTACGTCAGGATCACCAGCAGCAGGGCGGTGTAGGCGTACAGGTTCGTCACGACACCGTAGCCACCGCTTGACGAGGCGATGACGTGGGTGTAAAGCGGGACGAGAAGGTAGTTCAGAAACCTCCCTATGATGCTGCTGAGGCCGTAGATCGCCGTGTCCTTGGCCAATGACTTCAGATTCGCCATTTTATGTTATTATCTTTTCCGGTCGCCGGATCTTTTGTAAGTGATGTTTTGTCATCTTTGTGAAGATGCACATCGACACAGGCTTTGCGACCAATCCGCTTACTTGATTCCGTACTTCTTGAGAATCTTCACGACAGGCTTTCTGATGGACTCGGCCCAAAGGGTGTAGCCGTAATCCGACGGATGGATTCCGTCCACGGAGGTCTCGTGGTCTGGAGCCGTGGCGCATGTGACCGTGACATAATAAACGTCCGGGTATCTTTTCACGGCTATGTTCATAAGGCTGTCAACAACTTCGATTCTACGGCTCTCGTAACTGTCGCTGCCGGTGTTGAAGTTGCGGCTCTCCCTGTAGATGGTTTTCTGGAAGATCAGCGGAATCCCCGGATGGGCGGCCTGAAGTTTCTCGATGAACGGGAACAACCTTTCCTCGATTTGCTCCGGAGTAGGGTTCGAGAACGAGTCGAACACGAAAGCGTCCACTTGGGCGGCGCAGAGTACGTCCGCGAAATAGGACTGGAGCTTGCAGTTTCCGCTGCATCCGAGGCTGAGGAACTGAAGCCCGGTCATTCTCGAAAGCTGGTCAGGATAGGACATCCCGGCCCGGGAGATGCTGATTCCGTGCGTGAAGCTGGAACCGAATATTCCGATCCTGTGACGGAATGGATTCTCGATGGCTTCGATGACCGCTCCTTCGTTGACACCGATCAGGATGGATTCCTCCTCGCTCAGGATAGGCAGGTACATCAGGCACTCGTGCATGGAACCGTCCAGGTTGCCGATAAGCATGATGTTGTCATCCGGTTTCTGGTCATGCGCCACATTGGAAGCGGCCCAGAGCCATTTGCCGTCTTTCTTTATGTAAAGGTCGTAGCCTCTAGCCGCAAATCCTCCGGTGTTGGTCGGAAAACCTCTGTCAAGGTATCTAGTCTTGACCGTGATGGTCTTGGAGTCCGTCTTGAACGCCACTGAAAGCCCTGCCGACATCCTGACCTGCTTGTTCTCTCCGGTCGTGAACCCCTTGAATCTCACAGTGTCCACCCTGTGGTAAGGGTTAGGAGTGTCGGTCATCAGTTTCCCGACCATGGTCAGATCCGACGCTTCGGTGAAGTGGTACTTAACAGGTCTTTTCTGTGCGGACACTGTCACTGCGGCGAGTGACAACATCAAGATTGCGATTGCTTTTTTCATATTGCTTTGACATTCATTAATTTACAGTGCTATTTTCGGAGCCGGCGGCTTTCGGAGCCATAGCCTATGATATTCATAAGAACAAAATTATAACTTTTTTCGGTTTTTGGAAACCAAGGAGCCATAGCGTGTGTCGTGGCACTTAACTATGTGATAGTGAGATAAATGATGACTTAAGTGGTTGCCAAAACAGTACCAGAGATATGGTTATTTCTTTGATAATAAGGCTGTTGTCTGCCACGTGAAAAATAGCTATCTTTGCGTGTCTGAAAGTCTGTGTTTGATTTGTCAGGAGTGTTTTCTTGAGATCTGAGAAATCAAAACGGCTTAGGAATATTATGGGTCTGTATTCATTCTATAGAATCTCCAAGCCTTCGGATGCCAAAGTCGCTCCGGAAAGGGTGGCGGGGGAGTACAAACATCTGCGCAACAGCACATTCTGGGGCGTTACGGGAGCTTACGCCCTTTACTACGTCTGCCGGATGGCGATGAGTGTGGTGAAGCAGCCGTTGATCGATGGGGAAATATTCACGGCCGCGCAGCTTGGAATCATCGGATCAGCATTCTACTTTGTCTATGCTTTCGGCAAGTTCGCCAACGGTTTCATCGCCGATTATTGCAATGTGCGCCGTTTCATGGCGACCGGGCTTCTGATCTCGACTGTGGTAAATCTGTTGATGGGTACCCTCGGGCTGCTTCAAGGGTGGACCGGCACATCCACGATGCTGCTGTTCGTTGTGTTCGCCGTTGTCTGGGGAGTCAACGGTTTCTGTCAGTCGATGGGTGCGCCCCCGGGAGTCATCAGCCTTTCGCGCTGGTTCCCGCTTGACCGCAGGGGTACATACTACAGCATCTTCAGCGCCACCCCTTATCTAGGCAAATCCTTGTCAGTGTTTGCTTTAGGACTTGTCGTAGGATGGATTGGCTGGGAGTATGGCTTCATCTTCTCCGCCGTGGCCGGAGTCATCGGATCCGTGATGATTCTGCTGATGGTTTCCGACACGCCGGAAAGCCGCGGCCTCCCTTCGGTTCAGACGTTGGCTGGCGAGAAACCTCAGAAGACCGATTCCATGCCGGTCAAGGAGCTGCAGAAAAAGATTGTCCGTCATCCGGGAATATGGATAATCGCACTTTCGAGCGCGTTCGTGTACATCACCCAACACGCCGTCAGTGAGTGGGGAGTTTTGTTCCTCCAGAAAGGAAAAGGCTTTTCCCTTGCCGGAGCCACCCAGATCATAGCATTCTCGGAGGTTTTCGGAATAGCTGGGACCGTGCTTGCCGGCTGGCTCTCCGACCGGGTTTTCAAAGGGAACCGGTTCGTCCCCGTGCTGATTTCCGGGGTGTTTTGCCTGCTGTCGCTCGGGGCGTTCCTTTTTACAGGAGGAGGGTATTCATTGAACATTATCTATGTGTCGGTGTTCAGTCTGGCGATTGGCGTGGTCTATTGCACTGTAGCCGGTCTGATGGCTCTTGACATCGTACCCCGTAAAGCCACCGGCGCCGCGCTCGGTATGGTCGGTCTGGCAAGCTATGCCGCCGCCGGATTGCAGAACATTGTCAGCGGTGTCATGATAGGGGAGAACGACTTTGATTTCGCCCCCGTCTCCGTCTTCTGGATCGCCGCATGTCTCCTCAGCTTCCTCATCCCTGTCCTTTCCTGGAAATTGCTTCGCAGACGATAATCGTGAATCAGATCCTTACCACGTGCCAGTGCGGCCCGAATCTCTCGAACGCTGCCTTGTCCAGCATCTCGCGGTCGTCCGGGTGGGCGATGCTGATGAGAAGTTTGGCGCGTTCCTGAAGCGATTTGCCGTACAGGTCCACGGCACCATATTCGGTGATGATCCAGTGCGCGTCGGCGCGTGGGGTGACCACCCCGGCTCCAGGGTTCAGCGTCGGGACGATCTTCGCCTTGCCTTTGTTGGTGCGGGAGGCGAACGCCGTCATCGACACTCCGCCCTCCGACATCGAGGCTCCCTTCACGAAATCCAGCTGGCCGCCGGTTCCGGAGAATATCCTTGTTCCGATGGAGTCGGCGCAGATCTGCCCTGTCAGATCGACCTCAGTGGCGGAATTGATCGCCATCATGTTCGGGTTCTGACATATCACCCAAGGATCGTTGACGTACTTGATGTCTTTCATCAGCACGTCCGGATTATGGTCGATGAATGAATATACCTCCTGGGATCCCAGCAGGAACGAAGCGACGATCTTCCCCTTGTTGATCTTCTTGTCGGCGCCGTTCACTACACCTTTCTTTATAAGGCCGAGAACCCCGTCCGCGAACATCTCCGTGTGAACGCCGAGATTCTTGTGGTCAACCAACTGTGCGGCAAGCGCGTTAGGCAGAGCACCGATCCCCATCTGGATGCAAGCCCCGTCAGGGACCAGCTCCGCGCAATTCTTCCCGATCAGCACCTCGGTGGGTGTAGGCTCGGCGAAATCTTTGGAAACCAATGGAGTGTCATCCTTGACAAGGTGGTCGAAAGTGTCAATCGAAACGAGGTCGCCGAAAGCGAACGGAACGTGATGGTTAACGACGGCGATCTTGATGCGGGCTGTCTCGATGGCCGCCAGAGAGCAGTCCACAGAGGTCCCCAGCGACACCATGCCGTTTTCGTCAGGAAGTGACACCTGGACCATGGCGGCTCCCAACTTGATCGCTCCGCAGCGGTAAAGTTTCTGAGACTCACCAAGATGCACCGGCACATAGTCGGCGTACCCTGAATTTACGTTCGGGCGCACGTTCGGACCGATGAAGAATCCCTGCTCAAAGAAGATTCCTGAATATTTAGGATCGGAATACGGAGCCGGCCCTTCGGTGTGGAAGTGGTGGAAATGAAGGTCTTCGACCTCTCCGGCTTCGGCTCTGCGCACGAGCGCGTCGATCAGAATGTGCGGTACGCTCGCCACGCTGCTTAAATGAATATGATCGCCCGACTTTATGGCTTTCACAGCCTCGTCGGCGGAAATGTAACGGTATTTTCTCATTGTATTCTCATGTTGACTGGTTATTCTGTCTCAGCGATCGGATAAGACATGGCGACACTATGGATCGCCGGCTTATTTTTTCACATCCGCCACAAAACCTTCCGTTTCTTGACGGCAGCGAAATCGCGTGGCAAAGATAGTGCTTTTGGAACTTTATTCAAATTTTCAGTCATTGAGCTTGCCGAAGTGACCGTCCTGAAGGTTCGGAAAGCTAACAGACCGGACAGATACAGGGGCGGACACAAGCATATTCATAAGATTTTATTAATTTTGCAGGTTATGATCAATAAGGAAAAGAAACTTGTGGCGTTTGAGCGGGCTCTGGAGGTGATGGACCGGCTTCGGGCCGAGTGTCCGTGGAACCATGCGCAGACCATTGACACTCTGCGGCCTATGACGGTCGAGGAGGTCTATGAACTCAGCGACGCCGTGATGAAGAAGGACGAGGCCGCCCTTGAGAAAGAGCTCGGGGACGTGTTCCTTCACGTGATATTCTATGCCAAGATCGCCGAGGAGGAAGGCCGCTACGACATCGCCGACGTGATGAACAAGCTTTGTGAGAAGATGATCTACCGTCATCCTCATGTGTTCTCCACCACAAAGGTGGCCGACGCCGAGCAGGTGTCCGAGAACTGGGAGATGCTCAAGGCCAAGGAGAAGGGCGGCAACAAACGCATCCTTTCCGGGATTCCGGACGCGATGCCTCCGATTCTGAAGGCCTATTCAATGCAGGACAAGGCACGCGGAGTGGGTTTCGACTGGGAGGAGAAGAGTCAGGTCTGGGACAAGGTGAAGGAGGAGCAGGGAGAATTGCAGGCCGAGATGGATGCGATGGATTCCGCCGCGTCAGAGGATGACAGAAAGGCCGCCGCCCAAAGGGCCGAGGAGGAACTCGGGGACTTCATGTTCGCGACCATCAACGCGGCGAGGCTTTACGGTCTCAATCCGGACACTGCCTTGAACCGCGCGTGCGATAAGTTCCGCCGCCGCTTCACTTACCTTGAGGAGAACACGATCCGCAAGGGGCGGGATCTCCATTCCATGACCCTCGCCGAGATGGACGAGATCTGGGATGAGGGAAAGGCCAAAGGTTTGTAGGGAGCGGTTGTTCGGATAATTAATGGTCACTGAATCTTGCCCGGTGCGATGAAAGTGACTCTTGAGGCTAAACTTTGATGGTTCAGATTTGTCCAAAAGAAGACAATTTCGTAAATTTGTGGATGTCTTCTTGAGAAGAAAGTATTGTAGAATGGATACTTATGCATGATTATAAGGTAGTTGAGGTTGTGAGCAGACGGGATCTGATGAAATTCATCAAATTCCCTGACAAGTTGTACAAGAATTGTCCTCAATATGTCCCCGCTATTCACAGCGATCAAGTCAAATCCCTCACCAAAGTTTCCACCCTTTCCTATTGCAAGAGGACAATGTGGATGGTCATGGATGGGAAAAACGTTGTCGGCCGCATCTGCGGGATGATAAATCCTCGTTACAATGCCCTCTACGACAAGAAAAGGGCTCGTTTCGGATGGTTCGACACGATCGATGACTTGGAGGTCGCCAAGTTGCTTCTGGGCACTGCCGAGGCGTGGGCGAAGGAGAACGGGATGAACGAGATCCACGGCCCTTTGTACTACAACACCCTTGGAAAGCAAGGTATGCTCGTCGAGGGTTACGAGAACATCCCTCCGTTCAATTGTCTGTACAACTATCCCTACTACAATGATTTCGTTACGGCTCTGGGTTACGAGAAAGAATGTGACTGGGTGCAGTACAAGATTGTGGCCGACCAGCCCCTTCAGGAGAAGATCACAAGGATAGCCGGGCTTCTGAAACAGAGATACAACCTGCACGAGGGGAGCTTGAACAAACTCAAGAAAGACAAGAAGATGGTGCGTTACTTCTTCGATGTCTATAACGAGAGTTTCGCCAAATCCGTCTATAATTTCATTCCTTTCACAAAGGAGGAGATAGAGGAAGAGGCTTCCGAGGTGCTGAGGTACGTCTCGGACAAGACGAGCAGCATAATATTCGATGACAATGAGGAACTTGTAGGATTCGGGATAACTTTCCCGACGATTTCCCCCGCCCTTCAGAAGGCGAAGGGGCATCTGTTCCCGTTCGGCTGGTTCCATCTGCTGAAGGCGATGTTCAAGTACGACACGGTTGATTTGATGATCAACGGCGCCACCCCGAAGTGGCAGAACACAGGTGTCTCTTCGATTTACCATTGTGCGATGTCGGAAAAGTACCGCAAGGCAGGCACGAAGTGGGCGATTTCGAATCCGCAGATTGAGTCCAACGGTGCGGTCAATGTGTGGGGCAAGTACGACCATGAGCTTTTCATGCGGCGCCGCTGCTACCTCAAGTCTATTTAGGAATATACTGACTTCTGTCCCTCATCTTTCGGTTGCTGAGCCTGTCGAAGCATCGAAGGGCCGGAATAGAAAATTAACCATTGAATATGGCAGAGAACACATTAGTCGATAAGATCCTGGCTCTCCAGGACAAATACGAATCGCTTCAGAAGCAACTTGCTGACCCTGAGGTGATCGCTGACATGAAGAGGTACGTCCAGCTCAACAAGGACTACAAGGAGCTGGAGCCGATCATCAACGCTGGCCTTGAGTACAAGAAGATGGTCGATGAGTTGGCTGAGGCCAAGGACATCATGATCAACGAGAAGGACGAAGACCTTCGCGACATGGCCAAGGCCGAGATCGCCGAGATCGAGCCGAAGATCCCGGAAATGGAGGAGCGGATAAAGATCCTCTTGATTCCGGCCGATCCGGATGACAGCAAGAACGCCATCATGGAGATCCGTGGCGGCACAGGCGGAGACGAGGCCGCCATATTTGCCGGAGACCTTTTCAGAATGTACTCCAAGTACGCCGAGAAGCGTGGTTGGAAACTGGAGGTCAACGACGAGACCCCGGGTACCGCCGGAGGCTACAAGCAGATTGTCTTCAAACTTTCATCCAACGATGAGGGTGTCTATGGCATCATGAAATACGAGTCCGGCGTGCATCGTGTGCAGAGGGTCCCTCAGACCGAGACTCAGGGCAGAATCCAGACATCGGCGGCTTCCGTGGCCGTTTTCCCTGAGGCGGGAGAGTTCGATGTCGATCTCAAGTGGGATGATATCCGTCTTGACCTGTTCTGTTCGTCGGGACCGGGAGGCCAGGGAGTCAACACAACTTACTCGGCCGTGCGCCTTACGCACCTTCCGACCGGTCTGGTCGTGCAGTGTCAGGAGGAACGCTCACAGCTCAAGAACAAGGACAGGGCCTTCGAGGAACTCCGTACCCGTCTCTACAACCTTGAGCATCAGAAGTATCTTGACGAGATCGGCGCGAAGCGCAAGACCATGGTCTCCACCGGTGACCGTTCAGCGAAGATCCGTACATACAACTATCCGCAGGGCCGTGTGACTGACCACCGCATCAACTGGTCGATGTACAACCTTCCGGTCTTCATGGACGGTGACATTCAGGAATGCATCAACCAGCTCCAGATCGCCGAGAACGCCGAGCGTCTCAAAGAGGCGGGAGAATAGAATCTAACGAAAAAGAAACGGCTCAGGAGTGCCGGGCTTGCCGAAGCGCTCGCGGCATCTATTTGGAGATTCCGTCATACTGTTCGCAGACGGAGCGGTAACTCTCAAGGTCGCCGATGTCGTAGCGGTGTCCCGGCATCTCCATGGCATGTACGGGAACCTGTGTCGAAAGCCATGCTATGTAACTTCCCGGTGCGTCTGTGCCGCAACCGGCGGCGATGGCGGCAGGAACCATACGCGCGTCCTTACGGGTGTAGAAATAGAATGGAGTGCAGCACCAATTCGAGCGAGGTTCGGCCGGCTTCTCCACCATGCCAAGTATCCGATCCTCATCGTCCACTTCCACTACCCCGCACTTACGGAGCCGCTGCTCCGACGGCTCGAAGAAGCGCATGATGCAGGATGTGCCTTTCGCACGGGCATATTCAATGAATCTCGCAAGGCTGAAATCCAACAGGTTGTCTCCGGCGATGACGAGCATGTCATCGTCAAGCCCAAGCGTGTCGATGGCGAATTGGATGTCGCGCACTGCGCCAAGGCGCGTCTCGTTTGTGGATGTGCCGTCATCCACCACCGTGATCCTGTCGTCAGAGTGTCCGGCCGCCCATTCGGAGAAGTGGCCGGCGAACTTGTGATTTGAAATGACGACATATTCATCAAGCATCCCGGAGGTCTTGATGTCGTCGATCAACCAGTCTAGGATAGCCTTGTCCCTGACTTTCAGCAGAGGTTTCGGAAAGTTCTCGGTCAGCGGGTACAGCCGTGTGGCGTAACCCGCGGCAAGTATCAGGCATTTCATATCTTCACACCGTCGGCGCTGTGGCAGATGCATGCGGAGTAGTGTCCCTTAAGTTCCGGGAACGCCGCAAGGTACTCTGTCTCAACTTTTTTAAATATGTCTTCCTTGAATTCGGGGTCAATCAGAGCCATGCAGCAGCCCTTGAATCCGGCTCCGCTGAAGCGTCCGCCATAGATTCCGTCAGCCCGTGTCATGATCTCGTAGATTTTTTTGAGTTCCGGCGATCCGGTCTCCCATTTCTCTATGGAAGACTTGCCGCTTTCGAAGCTGAGGCGGCCGAACTCTTCCAGATCGCCTCTTCTCCAGGCTTCCGCGCCACGCTGCACGCGGTCATATTCCCCGTACCAATGTTCCGCTCGTCTGCGCCAGTTCTCCGGCAGCCGGTCGGCGAATCTGTGGAACACCTCTACCGGAACGTCGCGGAGATTTGTCTCTCCGAATTTCCCGTACTCCATTCCCGCATAGGCTTTAAGTGCGTAGGCCGCACTGCGGCACTCATCCACACGCATGTTGAACTTGCTGCCGGCAAGCGTACGCTCAACGCCGCTGAAGAAGATGGCGATGTCGTAAGGCTTCATCGCCGGGGATGTCGGGATGAGCTCGTAACTGTCATCCTTGGTGTCAAGGAAGAGCAGATGATCTTTTTTCGAATACACCTCGCAGCTTTGATCCAACTTTCCGCAGGAGACTCCGACATAGTCATTCTCCGCGGCCATTTCGGTCTTGATCAGCTCGATGTCTGAGAGGTGGATTCCGTTGACCGTACACAGAGCCTTCAGGAAGGCTATCGTGACGGCTGCGGACGAGGAAAGCCCTCCGATCGGAAGCGATCCTTCGATCACTCCGCTAAGACCGACACGGAGCGGGTACCTGGCTCCGAGTTTGAGCGTCGCCCCACGCAGATAATCCGCCCAGTCACCTTGTTTAGGCTCCGGGACGGAACTGACATGCCATTGGGCGCGCTTGGAGAACTGGAGTGAGGAAAACTCGATGACTCCGTTCTGTTTCGGAGCGAAGGCGATGTGGATTCCCTTGTCGATGGCCAGACCGGTCACCTTGCCGAGCTGGTGGTCGGAGTGTGCGCCCAGAGGGCAGACACGGTACGGACAGAACGAGAGCCCTTCCGGCTCCCGTCTGTACGTCTCCCTGAATTTCTGTTCACAAGTCATGGCTCTACAGTCTGGCTTGAAGAGCCTTGCCCTGCTCCTCGTAGCCAGGTTTGCCGAGGAGGGCGAACATGTTCTTCTTGTAGGCTTCGACACCAGGCTGGTTGAACGGGTTCACACCGAGGACATAGGCGCTGACCCCGCAGGCATATTCAAAGAAGTAGAACAGGCCGCCAAGGTTGAAGGCGTTGATTTTCTCGATGGAAACCTCCAGCTGAGGCACTCCGCCGTCGATGTGGGCGAGCTTGGTTCCGAGCTGCGCCATCGCGTTGCAGTGCTCCACATGCTGGCCGGCGAGGTAGTTCAGCTGGTCGAGATTCTGCTCGTCGGAGCCGATGACAACCTCGCGGTTGCTCTTCTCGATGTTCACAACGGTTTCAAAAACTATCCTGTCGCCGTCCTGGATGAACTGTCCCATTGAGTGAAGGTCTGTGGTGAAGTTCACGGAAGCCGGGAATATTCCCTTGAGATCCTTGCCCTCGGACTCTCCGTAGAGCTGCTTCCACCACTCGCCAAGATACTGGAACTTAGGGTTGTAGGCGACCAGAATCTCGACTTTCTTCCCGAGTTTCGAGTAGAGGAGGTTTCTCATCGCGGCGTACTGCACGGCAGGGTTCTCCTCGCTCTTGGCCGCGAGAGCCTTCTCCATCTCGACCGCTCCCGCGATCATCTCGCGGACATCAAAGCCGGCTAGTACGATGGGCAGGAGTCCGACCGGAGTGAGAACCGAGAAACGGCCTCCTACATTGTCCGGGACGACGAATGTCTTGTAGCCTTCCTGTGTGGAAAGTGTCTTGAGAGCGCCCTTGTGAGCGTCTGTGATGGCGACGATTCTTTCGGAAGCGTCGGTGTAGTTCTTCTCGATGTGTTCCTTTACGATCCTGAATGCGACCGCCGGCTCGGTGGTGGTTCCGGACTTGGAGATCACGACGGTGGCTACATTCCTCTCGGCCACGAGATCCATCAGTTCGGCGAGATATTCCTCGGAGAGGTTGTTGCCGGCGAAGACAACTTCCGGTGCCTCCTTGGCGCCTGCCAGCTGCTTGGCGAAATTGTGGGAAAGAGCCTCTATGGCGCAGCGTGCCCCGAGGTAGGAGCCGCCGATGCCGATCACGACGACCAGATTCACTCCCTTGGCTTTCCAACTGTCACGCACAGCCTCGCAGTCGGCGATGAGGGTTTCCGGAGTCTGGGATGGCAGATGCTTCCAACCGAGGAAGTCATTGCCGGAGCCAGTCTCGTTTTCAAGTACATCAAAAGCGTCAAGGGCCTTTTCGACATATTCTTTATAATCCGCGTCCTTGACGAATGAGGAGCATCCTCCCAAATTGACTTTGACCATATTGCTTCAAAAATTTAAGATATATCCTTATATGTTTATGGCTCATCGCTTGCCAAATCACAAAAATAGCCATTTTACTCAAAAATTCCGCAATTATTCCTTTATTCCTTTAATATGCATGTCGCGCGGACGCTGAGATTGCCGAAGCGACCGCGGCGGTTTTTATCCGGCATCTTGACATTACCGTTGCTTTTGTCTATTTTTGCGAAACGCAAAAAACGCAAATGGATGAAGGAATATATTCAAGAAAACAGGGATCGGTTCTTTGAGGAACTGTTCTCTCTCCTGCGGATTCCGTCGATCAGCGCTAAGCAGGAACACAAGAAGGACATGGAACGTTGTGCCGAGAGGTTGAAGGAACTTCTTCTGGAGGCTGGCGCCGACGAGGCCGGGGTCTATCCGAGCAAAGGTAATCCGGTGGTCTTCGGCAAGAAGATCATCAATCCGGAGTGGAAGACCGTGATGGTTTACGGCCACTATGACGTGCAGCCGCCGGAGCCGCTTGAGAAATGGCACACTGATCCGTTCGAGCCTGTCATCAAGCAGGATTCTGCCGGTCAGGAGGCGATCTATGCTCGCGGAGCCAACGATGACAAGGGACAGCTCTTCATGCACATCAAGGCTTTTGAATATCTCCTCCGCAGCGGCAGGTTGCGCCACAACGTGAAGTTCATCTTCGAGGGTGAGGAGGAAATCGGCAGTCCGTCCCTTCCGGCTTGGGTCAAGGAACACAGGAAATGGCTTGGAGCAGATGTGATTCTGGTGTCGGACACCACGATGATCTCCGACAAGGTGCCTTCGATCAACTGCGGAATGAGAGGGTTGGCTTACCTTGAGGTGACGCTCACCGGACCGGACAAGGATCTGCATTCCGGGCATTACGGAGGTACTGTGGCGAATCCTATCCAGACGCTTTGCGACTTGATCTCCGGGTTGATTGACAAGGACGGACGTGTCACGATTCCGGGATTCTATGACGATGTGGTGGAACTTTCCGGAAAGGACAGGGCTCAGCTCGCGAGGGCTCCGTTCGATCTCAAGGAATTCGAGGAGTCTGTGGGTGTCAAGGCTTTGCGTGGAGAGAAAGGCTACACTCCGCTTGAGAGGATCGGCATCAGGCCTTGTCTGGATGTGTGCGGAATCTGGGGCGGTTACATCGGAGAGGGCGCCAAGACGGTGCTCCCGTCGGTCGCTCACGCCAAGATCTCGATGCGTCTCGTTCCGAATCAGGAAAGCGCCAGAATCACGAGGCTGTTCAAGAAGCATCTGGAGAAGATCGCTCCGAAATATTGCCGCATAGAGGTAAAGCCGTGCGAGGGTGGGGAAGGGTTCCTCATTCCGATTTCGTCGCCGGCGTTTCAGGCGGCTTCAAAGGCCATGGAGGAGGTCTATGGCGTCAAGCCGGTTCCGAGCCGCGGCGGCGGCAGCATCGCTGTGCTGGCTGACATGCAGAAGATTCTCGGCGTGGATCCGCTTCTGATGGGCTTCGGTCTTGAGAGGGACACGATCCATTCTCCTAACGAGAGTTATCTGCTCAGGCAGTTCTTCGCCGGCATGGAATCCATCGCCAAATTTTATGAATATTACGAATAACAACATTGAAGAATGACAACGACAGAATTATATTCCCAAATAAAGAAAAAAGGTTCGATGCTCTGTGTCGGCCTTGACACCGATTTCGCCAAGATTCCAGAGTGCGTGAAGGCCGGCAGGGCGGTTGGCGAGGCCGTGCTGGAGTTCAACAGGCGGATCATTGACGCCACCGCTCCCCATTGCGTCGCCTTCAAGCCGAATCTCGCTTTCTATGAGTGCCTTGGAGTGGACGGAATGGCAATCCTCGACAGGACAGTCGATTATATTCGTTCAAACCATCCGGAGCAGTTCATCATCGCGGACGCGAAGAGGGGAGACATCGGCAACACCGCCATGATGTACGCCAAGAGCCTCTTCGAGACCTTCGATTTCGATGCCGTCACCCTGTCACCTTACATGGGCGGCGAGACGGTCACTCCGTTCCTTGAATATCCAGGCCGCTACGCCATCGTGGTGGCTCTGTCCTCCAACTCATCCTCTGTCGATTTCCAGACCGCCGAGAAAGGCGGAAAGCCTCTCTATCAAGTCGTCATGGAAAGGATGATGGAAATCTCATCGCCTGAGAACATGATGTTCGTCGTTGGCGCGACCAAGGCTGACAAACTGAAGGAAATCAGACAGTTCTGTCCTGACAATTTCTTTCTTGTCCCGGGAGTGGGAGCGCAGGGCGGAAGTGCCGAGGAAGTGATTGCGAACGGAGCCAACGCCAAAGGCGGTCTCCTGATAAACTCTTCCCGTGGGGTTCTCTATGCTTCTTCCGGTGAAGACTTCGCCGCGGCCGCCGCAGCCGTCGCAGCTCGCACGGCAGTGCTATAACAAGTTTTTCCCGATTTTCAGCTGAAAAGATCGTCCTGCATGACCTCGCTCTGGGCGATGTCGCTGTGGGAGTTTGGCTTGATGACGTTGTTCAAGTGATTTTCTGCGCAAAATGACTTTTTAGCATTCTTGCGCCGATTATCATGCGATAATCGGCTGTGGATTCCTATCGGACTTCGAGGGTTTCAGAACGTTCTCAGAAGACGAAACCGACGCCGAGCTCCGGGTAGAGGTGTTTGAACGCGATGCTGCTAACACCGGTGTAGGCTGTGAAACGCCCGAAATGCAGGACGGCTCCAAGGTCGGTGGCGATGCCTTTGGCGGAAGCTTCGCTCACTTTGGCGAAATTGCCTTTGGAGTCCTTCCAAAGAAGAGTCCTCTGGCTGTAGCCGGCTCCGGCGCTGACGCTCAGCCAATCAAGACATCTGAATAGTCCTCCGCCGGTGACCGTCATCTTTGAGACGTGGCTTTCGCCGTTGGTCCAGATGTAGCCGATGTCAGTGGTTCCGTCTTCGTGGCAGATGTAACTGGAGTCGGAGGACTTGAGATTGCCTGTGGCCTTCAGGTACGCTCCGAACCGTTTGGGATTCCAGAACACCATGAATCCGCCGGACGGATCCGGGACGCTGCCGACTGCGAGTACTCCTACACCGATCCGTTTTCGCACCCTCGGAGTCTCAACGTTGACCGGTGTCGGGACATACACGATTGAATCCTTGACTATTACCGTGTTTTTTGGCTGTAAAGGCACGTGAAGCCGCATCTCATAGACGGCCGCGGACTCTATGGGACAGCCGAACTCATAGTCCCGGATTATGCCGTAGGTCTGATGTCTGACCGTGATCTTGCGCACTCCTTCGGGAACATAGACCCAAACTTCTCCGACTTCCTGCTTCACTCCGACAACGCCCATCACACCGACATCGAAATCGAATCCGACCTCCGGAATCACGACCTTGATCAATGCGGCTTTCCGGTTGTTCTGATCCAGCACCGGGTAATTGCTTCTGGCGTCCAGATCCCATTCCAACTTCTTGAAAGACAGGACGAAGAATCCGGAAGAATCAGTCTGCGCCAAGACAGGGACGGCGGCAAAAAGAAGAATGAATATGATGACGGCGAACCTCTTCATGCTCTAAAAGTTATAAGGTCCGATCACCCCGAAATCCTTGTCCGGAGCCTCCTGCCATGTCCTGACGTGGATGACAGGCTTTTGGTAGTCCCGAAGATCCACGAGGATGAACAGGTAGCCGGTGTCCGAGTAGGTCGTGGAGAAATATTCCTGACGGATCTTTATGCCGAACAGCTGCTCACCCTTGCCGAGTTTGATCACCTCGCAGTCGGAGAATTGCAGGTTGATATATTCCTGACTCTCAAAGACTCTGTTGAGGTTTTTGATGTAGTTCGCTTTGTCCTGGCGTGTCAGGGTGACGTAGCGGTTGTTGCTGTACTCGTTCGGCCCCTTGACGTTCCGGAGCACGCGGCCGGTGATGATCAGCGCGTCGTCGTCGAAGATGGAACTGATGTAGTCCAGACGCTTGAGGGCGTACGCCGTCTTGTAGTTCTCCAGAAAACTTATGAGGATTATCCTTGCTTCTTCTGTCCAACCGTTTTGATTGATAATGCTTTGCACGGTCTCCTTCCCAAGAGAGAACGAGAGGTCGCAGATCTTTTTGTCTCCGTTGAACGTGAACACGACATTCTCCACGAACTGCCTTTGGTTGCCTCTGAACGAGAACACCATCGGGACGCTTCTTGAATAGACCTCGTCTCCGAGTCCGTAGAAATTCAGCTCACCGAAGTTCAGCACCCTGGCATTGCCGTAGCGGATGAGGCGGTTGAATATCTCGTAGCCTTCCGGGGTGAAATATTCAGAGATGGCATCACCCGCTCCGCCGGTTATGCCTTTGCATACATTGGAGACAATGTCTTCATACTCGGAAGAGAAGATGACGGGAGTGAGTCCTCCCCGCGTGGAATCCGGCTCCTGTTGGAATTCCTCCCTTGCCACAACGTCCAGCACTTTCTTCTTGACGGCTGAGAAATCAATCTTCCGCGCGGCGGATTCGTGTGTGTCGGCCGGACAGGAGGAAGTCTTTCCGGGCTGTGCCGAGTCGCCGGCATCCTTCGCTTCCGATGCCAGTGCCTTCTCGACGAGGCTTACTTCCCTGAACAGATGCTGGAGGTGCGCCGGAGTGATCTCGTACTTGATCCTGTATTGGTCGATCCTGGAGTCCGGCCTGACCTCCACGAACCCCTTCCCGTCCTTGGCGGACAGCGCTTTGCTCCAAGTTTTCCCGTCAAAGAATTTATAGTCAATGTTTTTGACCGGACTGTCATTGTAAGTGAATGTCAGCTCCACGATGTCCTTGTCGTAGATGTTCTGCCTGTCGAACTCGACATTCAACCCTTTCAGGATGGTCTCGCGTCTGCTTTTGGCCTCAGCGATCGCGGTGACATCCGGCGACGGCAGACTCCGCATCATGGTCTCTGCCCAGGAATAGTAGCGCAGCGCCACGTCCATCTGTCGTTTTCCGTCCGCCGTGGAGGCGATGGACAGCATCTCCTTTACCTTGCCCCTTCTGCCTTCGAAGATCCGCTCCACATCGCTTCTTTTAACATACCGCATCACGGAAGCCTTTCCCCGGCCGTTTGACGAGATCATCCCGCATTCCCTCTTGATGTCTCCCAAGTAGGTGTTCATCAGCCTTTTCCTGACTTCCAATGAATATGGCAGACTTGTTGTCTGAGCGAGTTTTCCGACCAGCGCGTCAAGCGCCACGCTGTCAGCCACGGTCGTGGTGGCCGCCGAGCCTTCGGCGTAGATGTACGAATTGTCTTTCCTTATGCTTGCGGCGCTCTGTGCGAACACTGGAGCGTAAAACAAGGTGATCAGTATGGTAATCAGCAGATTTCTCATCATTCTAACGTCTGTATGCGGAGCGTTCGGCCTCGAACCGGACTTTCTGATCCTTTTCCATAGGCCCTCCGACCTCTTGAAGCGCGGCCCGGATGTCATCCGCCATAAGCCCGGCCGTTCCGGCTGAGGCGCTGTCGGACCGGCAGTACTTCCTCAACTCCTCGTAACTCGCCAATATGCTGTCCCATTGCTCCCTGCGCGCCTTCTCTATCTTTGAATATGCTTCCAGAAGGTCATCTAAAGTCGCTTCGCCCTCCGTCACGGTCTCTCCCAGCCGGCTTCCTTCCCTGTCAAAGAATCCGACCGTCTGTCCGTGAAAAGCAGCGGCGATCTCGTCATTGAGGAAAAAGACATTGTCATAGACCGGAGCCAGAATCTCCATTCCGGAAGTGTCAGCCAGTCCGAATTTGCCGTCCACCGACACGATCATTGTCCCGTTGAGGCAGTCGGTCTCCGTTTCGTAGTCATACTTGACATCCCGCACCTCGTTTTTCGAAGCGCAAGCCGCAGCCATCTGGATTAGAATCAGAAATATGATTGGTTCTCTGTGCATATTCAATCTAACTGACAAATTTACCATTATTTTTTGGTAAAAAACGTGTGGAAAAGGTTATATTTGAATTTTGTGAGCATAAATACAAGTTGGCGATTTTGTTGCTGTTTCAATTTGTCAGTAATGTTCTTTTAGGATTGCATAGTTTGTGTTATGATGGAAGAGACATCAGCTTTTTTCGGCTCTCTCGAAGAATTGGCGGACGACGGGTTCGGGGATATTCAGAAAATCCACGAGTCGCCGGAAAGTTATTCCATACTCAGCCGGATGACGCTTGACGGCAAACTGGTGGCTCTGAAATCCTTGAAGCCCGAATATTTCGGGAATCCCTTTTACGAGGGACTTCTCCGCAAGGAGTATGAGATAGGCGGCTCTCTCGACCATCCGAACATCTGCCCGACCCTTGATTTTATGAATATCCCCGGCCTTGGCAACTGCATCGTCACCCAGTGGATTGACGGAGAGAATCTTGCCGACCTGCTGCCAAGCGTCAAGTCCTTGGCCGGAAAAATCATTCTCGAACTCTGCGACGCGCTTGAGTACCTGCACGGCCACCAGATCATCCACAGGGATCTGAAACCATCCAACATAATGATAACCAGAAACGGTCGGAATGTCAAGCTGATAGATTTCGGACTTTCCGATGCCGACTGGTACGCCACTTTCAAGAAGCCGGCCGGGACAATGGACTACATCTCACCGGAACAGATGGCGGGGGAGAGCTTGGACTGCCGTACGGACATATATTCATTGGGAAAGATAATGAAGGCGATGGGGGCATATTCCCGGATTGCCGCCGTCTGTGCCTCGGAAGACCGCGGCAAGCGCTATGCTTCGGTCTCGGAAGTCCGCGCCGCCATTCTCGGAAAGGAGAGGCGCAGACGTTGGATAGTCGCGGCCATCATAGCATCTGTTTTTGTCATCGTGCTGTCAATCAGTCTGCTGCGTCTGGACTTAGATGTCGCAAAGAACCGCCGCGCCGTGGATTCCGTCTTCGAGAAGATCTCCGCTGAGATAAAGGAAGCGGGCTATTGATCGTTCCCTTCGCTGATGACATCAACCTTGTTCAGGCCTTCCTGTTTCCCCGCGATGTAGGAGAGGGTATAGTCCCCGTTCCTGAGGATTCTTGGGATGTACAGCGGGTATCCGATCATGAACGAGTCCGCTTGAAAACTGTCCCCCTCAAACAGTTTGGAGTTCTCGGACTTGATGACCGTGTAGTTTCCGTCCCCGTCGTGCCGTAGCGTGACGAGCCGGTTCGGCGCCCATCCGATGATTACTTCCGCCCCTTTCTTCAGGTCGGAAGAGCAGACTTTCTTCACCGTGAAGAAACCCGACACATAGTGTCCGTCATTCAGGATGTCCTGCCTGAATGCGCTGAAATCCCGTTTCCCGATGTATCTTGAAAGGATATTGAGGGTGGAGATTCTCGGGGTAGGCTTCAGGTTAACATATCCCCACAGCCTTTTCAAGGTTGAGGCTGAGATCAGTTCGCCTGACTCGTGCTCGACCACAACGGACAGAGCCTCGAAATCGGCGGATGTCGAAAGTCTTCTTCCGTAGCGCTTCTCGACCTCGGCGAGCAGGTAATTGAGTTCCGGTACTGTCTTAGTCATTCATGAATTCATCTTGACGCTGCAAAGATATTCATTTCAGCCATTTTATTCAAGTTCATTTCGGTTCATGTTTGTTTATGTTCCGAAATTCACTATATTTACAATAATATGTCAGTCTCACGAATATTTTTGATGCTTATGTCGCTCTGCGTCGTGACGGTCTCTTGTGTGAGGGATCCCGATGCGTCGCATCATTCCGTTCCTGAGATTCTTTCCACCACCATGAGCGTAGAGGAGTCTGAAGTCCGGCTGAAGTGCAAGGTGTCAAGGAGCGACAACATCAAGGATTGCGGTTTCTATTTCGGATTGAGTGAGGACGAGATGACAAGATATGTCTCGGATCTTCCGGTGGATGATGAGTTTACATTCAGCATACGAGGCTTGACATACGGTGTGCGTTACTACTTCCGTTCTTTCATTTCCGGAGGGGATGATGTCAGAATGTCTGGCATTCAGACGAAAGAGATTGACCAACAGTTGCCTTTGCCGGTCATAAGGTCGATCAAGGTGCAGGGTGGGACTTCTGTGGTCTGTGACTATTCCGTCGAGGATCACTTCAGCGGTGAGATGATAATCTGTGGTCTGTGCTGGAACGAGACCGGCGTCCCGTCCATCCAATCGGTAGGCAAGACCTTGGATGGGCCTGGCTATGGCGACCACACCACCGAGGTTGACGGTTTTGAGGTGGGCAAGCCTTATTATTTCAGAATTTATGCGGTGAACGGCAAAGGCACGGCCTACAGCGATGAGGTGAGGTTGTTGGTTCCGGTTCCGTTTGAGGATGAGATGCTGTCTGAGTACATGGTTTCCACGTGGGACGAGGACTCTGACGGCGGCATCAGTCTGGAGGAAGCGGCCAAGGTGACCAAGATCGACATCCGCTCCGATGGAGTGTCTTCATTGAAGGGGGTGGAATATCTGACCGCTTTGGACACGCTGGTTTGCCGTGGACTGTCGTACGGGGCGGAAGGCGGAAGCGGCGGACTTTCCGAGGTCGGTCTGAAGGCTAATGTGAACCTGACTTGTGTCGATCTGTCCAACAACCGGATCGAGTCATTGGACTTGTCGTCATTGGAAAGGCTGACATCCCTTAGTGTCGGGGGGAATGTGAATATGCGGCCGGAGGTCTTGGATCCCGGGCAGCTTTTCATTCAAGAACTTGTCTCGCTGGACATCTCCGGCTGCCGGAATCTTGGCGCGGATCTGTCCATTTTCACTTCTCTTGAGGAACTTCACTATGACGCCCGCTCCGGAGTGAATGATTGTGCGTCTATGTTTCGCCAGATGCGCGGCATTCGCCGTCTCTATGCGGGTGACGCGTCGGGTTACGATGAGTGGTTGTACTTGCTTCAGGAATTGGAACTGCTCGACTGTGCGGGAAGCCCTGTCCGTACGCTGAATCTGCGCTACAATTACGAACTGGCGAGTCTCCGTCTGGACGGATGTGACCTGATCGGGAATCTGGACCTCAACACCAATCCGAAACTCACCGACCTGCGGTGCATGGGCAAAGGGCTTACCCGTCTGGAACTTCTTGAGGGACATGAGATCGACGGTGTCAACGTGAATCTCGGGTGGCACAGGTACATTCCAGAGTCCGTCGAAATCGTCTATACGCCCAGGATTGACGATCCGGTTTTCAAACGCTTCCTGCTTGACAACTATGATTTTGACAATGATCAGTTTGTGTCTCGCACTGAAGCCTCCGAAGCCGTGTCGATGATCATCTCCCCGGAGGAATATTCCGGAATAACCTCGCTTCACGGCGTCGAGATGTTCTCCGCCCTGAAAAACCTGAATGTCTCGGGTCAGAACCAGCTGACGGCTCTTGATCTTTCCGGGAACGTCTCTCTGACGGTTCTGGCGTGCGACAACACGTCTTTGAAAACTCTCGATCCCGGCTGCTGTCCGGCTCTGGTGTCGCTCTATGCACAAAACACATCCTTGGAGTCGCTGGACCTTTCTCACAATCCAGCCTTGAAGGAGGCCTACCTGTCCAGCTCCCCGATCAAGACACTCTACCTTACCGCCGCCCAGAAAGAGACACTCAATCTGATCTGTGACCCTGACACCGAGATTATTGTCGTTGAGTGAACGAAGGTCCGGCGAAATGGGGATAACTAACGGCTCTTTTCAGGGAATATGCCGACAATCATACGTAAAAAAACGTAATGTAAATTGCGTATTATGGGCTAATGTGCTATATTTGTAAAGATTGAATAACATACTATGCTGAAAAATCCATTCATTACCTATGGTTATGAGGGTCCGGAATATTTCTGCGACCGTGTACAAGAAACCGAATCCTTGACGAGACTGCTTCGGAACGGGAATAATGTCGTGTTGATGTCACCGCGCAGGGTGGGAAAGACCGGACTCCTGATGCACAGTTTCAGTCAGACTGAGATTGCAGGAGAGTACAACACTTTCCTGATTGACATCTATGCGACAAGCAATCTGCAGGATCTTGTGTTCTCTATGGGTAAGGCGATACTGTCGCAGTTGATGTCTCGTGGCCAGAAGACCTTGTCACGTTTTGTGAAAACGGTGTCGTCTTTGCGTCCTGTGATGTCTGTGGACATTATGGGAAATCCAAATTGGAGCATAGAACCGTCACGCTCAGAGGAGCCGTCGTACTCTTTGGATCAGATATTCAAGTACCTCAGTGAGTCTGAGAAGCCGAACATCGTCGCTATCGATGAGTTCCAACAGATTGTGTTTTATCCGGAAAAGAATGTCGAGGCTGTGTTGCGTACACTGATCCAGAGGTGCAAAAACACTGTATGGGTGTTTTCGGGGTCTTCAAGGCATCTTCTTTCTGAAATGTTCATATCGCCGGCAAGACCGTTCTACGCTTCGACGGCGGCGATGAGTCTGGAGTGCCTTCCTTGCGGTGCCTACACCGATTTCTCGCAGTCATTGTTTCGTGGATATGGCAAGAGTGTCGAGCGTGAGGTCCCGGAGCTTGTTTACAATAAATTTGAAGGCGTGACCTGGTTTATGCAGCGGGTGATGAACCGATTGTTTTCTGACACGCCGGAGGGCACGGACTGCACACTGAATATGGTTGATGCCGCTGTCAAAAGCATAATCGATGAGAACAGCAGCATCTACAGCGATCTTCTTTATCAGTTGACCGGAAGGCAAAAGGAACTTCTTATGGCAATCAACAGGGAGAAGAAAGCCTCTGCGATAACCGGCGGAAAATTCGTGAAGAAATATGGCCTCCAGAGTCCTTCGACCGTTCAGACTTCAATCAAGGCACTGGTTGACCGGCAGATCGTGACCAATGACAAGGGTGTGTACGAAGTGTATGACAAATTCTTCTCTATGTGGTTGGAGACACACATCTGGTAAAATTAGGAACCGGGACTTTCGGAAAGCATAAGTTTTCTCTACCTACCTGTCTGGCTCACGTAAGCAGCAAAGCTTTGTTGTGGCTCTTGTAAAAATCAACTATGTCGCTGTGAATCTTTCTTTTAATCATGAACATGTCCGTTTTTCCAAAACGATTCTGTAGATTTTTTGTCCGATTATTCCATGGGATGACAACATAGCTTAGCGTCCCGATCTGAGTGCGCATGCTTTGGCGAATTGAGAGAAATACCTGTCTGATGGCGCTATCGCATTGTTGTCCTCGGAAAGATATTCTTCGCAGAATTGGTCTCTCGCCATAAGAAGCTCCCTGAGCATCGAATCTCTGGATGATAGAGAACCATTAGCGCGTCCTGTTTCGATTGTGAGATCGAATAAGTCGAGGGCCCGGATAAAGGCGTTGTTGGCCAGCGTGATGTTCCCCTTTCGTTTCCATTTCAAGGTTCGCCCAACCTCGCTTCCAATGTTCGCCATCTGTGCGATGAAATCCATCGCCGCCCATTTATCCTTATCAGGTCTCGCAGGAAGAGATGTCGTTGTCATTTGATAAGATTATTGACTATTGAACGAATTTGACCACGTACTACCTCGTCTTCCACATCCCTGCTGAAATTGTTCCTTCGAGGGCTTATGTTAATAAGTGAGTCAAATTCAATGAAATCATCCCCTTCAACATCTGGATACAAGTTGATTCCCCACAGCGATTCTTGATTAGAGCCATCTTCAAGTAAGAGTTTCTCCAAATCAGAATGCAGTTCGGCATCCAGTGCCATAATTCGCCTGTCGATGTCCACAACTCCTTTGATCATTTCACCATAGAAGTTTTGTGCCATCTCTGTTAATATCTTCCTGCTTATGGCTTTATCGATTATTGTCATAATACTCGTGATCTTTCTGAATACAAACCTACGCAAAAAAAATGATTTCTCACCGTTGAATGTCTAATTCCAGCCTTGAATCTCGCCGCCGATCTCGATCTTGACTTTTGCAGGGTCGCTGTCGAGGATGATGTTGACGGAGTGCTGCACTCCGGAGCGGAAGATGAAACGGCTTTCCATCAGGTAGGAGACATTGTTGGTCAGCACCTCGATCAGAGGCTGGCGGTTGTCGATGCGCTGCGGAACGATGATGGAGGAGAAGACCGAGTCGCTTTCCTTCTTCATCGTGATGGTCTTCGCCGTGCCGTAGTTATCCTTGACCACGACTCCGCTCCCCAGATCCACTATGGCTTCCGGCACGGTTCCGTGAACCTTGACGACGACATCATCGGGGATGTCGCCCTCGAACTCCTCGCCCTTGACCAGCTTGACGACCAGACGGCTCATCCTGTGGCTGAAAGTCAGGCTTACGACATCGGGGTACTTGACACCGGTCTGTTTCGCCCAGAGGAAGTCCGATGCCTCGTAGCCGCCGAGCGCCCCCGCAGTCTTTCCCGTATTTTGGTCGGTGGCGACGCTGAAACGGTACTCGTCCACGGAAGCGGGCTTGGCATAAGGGTAGTAGCCATAGACATCGTACTTGACACCCTTGTCCCAGTAGAGGGTCGGGGTCGCTGCCCAGGACGAACCGTCGAATTTAAGTGCCGCATTGTTGACGGCGTTGCCTGACACCTGAAGCGGGACAGGTTTGTTGGAACTGTCGTACTCCGTCATGTAAAGACCGGTCACATCTCCGCTTTCGAAGGCGTTGGCCGCGGCCCTGGTCTGTCCGGAGAATCCAAGATTGAAACGGATTTCCGGCTGTTCCTCCACCGCTACGCCTGACTTGGAGCAGGCGGCGGCGAGAAGGATCATTGAAATGTAGAATATTTTTTTCATATTGAGGTTGCTATTTGAGAGTTGGACGTTTACCCATGAACACAGGTTCATGTTGGTGAGCTCGGCCGGACACCGAGAAGCTGAACGGAGAGGCCTTCGTGGCGGCCGTGGCGGTCTCCGGAAGATTCTCTATGTTGTCATTGGCGGTGAATTTCTCGAATGAATATTCCTCGCCGGCATATTCCATAATTCTTCTGACGATCGCCTCGCGGCTGATGGTGCTGTAGTAAGGGATGTCATTGTTCATGCAGCTGTTGTACTCCGAACGATAGACTCCGCGCGAGTGCATGAAGCCGCCTTCGTAGATGTCCACTATCTTGCTGTACTTCTCGTCGAAGATAAGGTGGCTCCATGGTACTTCATTCATCTTTCCTGAGAGGGACAGGTTCTCGTACCAGCCTTTGGCTTTGGCTCCGTTGAACTCGTACACGTGGCCACAGCAAGAGCACCCGCAGGCGTCGATAAAAGCGTTGTGGTAGATGTACTCGTCGCCGAGCTTTCCGAATCCGTGGCCTCCGGCCTCGTGCTGGATGACTCCACGGAAATCCAGCGGATAGCCGTAGTCGCTCATCGGGCAGTAGGCTATGGCCTCGCCGCCGTCGTACATATAGCAGATTCCGCCATAGTCGGTCGTGTTCGGCACAATGACGATCAACGTCTGGTTGAGGTTGCTTTCGTTGACAGTCGGTGCCTTGCAGGAGTATTTGAAGATCTCGTTGTAGTCGCTCTCCCCGTTGCGGCCACCAAGTGCGACACCGCCCTTGGCGGAAGTGTTGAACCTGTTGTAGATGATGGTGTTGACACCTCCGATGCCGGATTCCGGCGACACGGCGATTCCGGTATAGACATTGAAATAATCTTTGTAAGTCTTGTACGGCTCAATGCTGAAGTAATGCCCAACGGCCTCCTTGATATTCTTCATAAGCAGCCCCTCGCTGATGTCTTTCGCATTGTACCCGTCCCCGAGGAAGACGAGGTTGACTCCGCCTCCCTTCGTGGCTTTTTGCAGTGTCACGATCTCGTCCTCGGCATAGCCGTAGTCGTACTGGGTGACGTAGCAGGTCGTGCGGTAGTCCTTGTCCTTGAGCTTGAAGACGATCTTGCCTTCGCGGTTCGAGCCTGCCGGCATCTGCTGGAACTCCAGTTTCAGCTCGGCCTTGCCCTTGCCTTCTGTCTGGCTGAGAGTCACCCAGTCCGGCTGGCTCTCCACTATCCATTCATCGTCCGCGTTGAGCACGAGATCGCGGCTGACTCTGGTATTGAGCGCCGTGGCCACGCTTGGCCTTATCACGAGGTTGCGGTAGGCTGAGATGCGCTTGAAGTCGCTCCAACCGGGTTCGTTCTGGTAGAGGATGACCGCCTCCTCGGGCACTTCCACAGTGAAGTTGTCCTTAGCCACGCCGTTAAAAGCTCCGTCCTGGATATATGGAGGGATCGTGCCCTTGCAGACCATCTTGTTGATTCCGAAGCAGTCCTGGAAGGCGCCGCCGTCCTCGTAATATTCCGCCTGATAGCGGATGGACTCCAGCCCTTCAGGGAATATGACACCCTCGAGGCTGCGGCACTTGGCGAAAGCTCCGGCTCCGATTGAGATGACGTTCTCCGGAATCTCAAGTACTCCGGTCAACCTCCAGTTATAGGCAAACGCCTTGTCTCCGATAGAAAACAGTCCTTTAGGAAGTACAAGATTACCTGAAAAGTCGCAATTGTAAAAAGCGGATGTACTGATAGCCTCAAGATTCTCAGGAAGAATAAGTTCTCCCTTCAACCCAGTATTCGCGAAGGCACCATCACCAATGCTGATAATACCCTCGTGAAGAGTAAGCGTTCCTCCCAACCATGTCCCGTTGAAACAATTGTTTGGTATTAAAGTTACGCCTTGAGGGATAGTAATTGAGCCTGTAAGGTTCTTGCAGCCTTCAAACGCACCTTCGCCTATCGCCTTGAGTCCCTCAGGTAAGATAATTTCTCCATACAGGTTTTTACAGTTGCTGAAAGTTCCGGCACCAAGTTTCTCAAGGCCTTCCGGTAACTTTATTTCAGAAACAAAATTGCAGTTTGCAAAAACCCCATCCCAACCTGGAGTATAACAAATATCAGCGTCTCCGAGAATCTTTAATGTAGATGGCAGAACCAGCTGTCCAGTCAGTCCACTACATCCACCAAATGCGGCAGGTTCAATTTCAACAACTCCCTCCGGTATGATAAGAGATCCCGACAGATTCTCGCAACCGTTGAATGCTCCGCGGCCGCCGCCCCTTGATCCTCCGATCTTCATCAACTTATCCGGAAGGACAAGCGATGTGAGCGTCTTCTTACCGTTGAAAGCATAGTTAGGTATTTCTCCTTCTTCATTGGCGGCATAGCCGCCTTCACTGCCACTATACCCGTCTTCGACAGTGAGCTGACCGCCTTCGCCTTTTGCAATCTCAACTTCCTTCATATTCAGTGCGGAAAGACGGGTCATGACAAATCGCATTATCGCCATGTCCCTTGAGTTGATCTTACCCGTGAGTTTCAGGTTTCTCAGCTTGATAGGATCCTTTCCCGCCGCCTCAATGCACTTGTCCAGAGTACCAGGAGTCTCGACATTGATGACGACATATTCCCTTGTCGTGGCATCGTGAGAGACGGTATCGTTCTCCCAAGCGGTGATGCTCTCGCCGCTGAGCTTGAACTCGAAGTCTCCCTGTGCTTTCTTGTTGACTGTGATCGTGAAATTGTGCTGCTTGGAGGCGGTGAATGTCATAGCTTCGCTCCTGCTGAACTTATAGGAGACGCCTGCCACGGTGACGCTGATCACCGGAGTGCCCGCGGCGACCTCCTGCGGCACGACAACGGCTCTGAAATCCTCTCCGTTCCTGTAAGGGATTATGCCTGTGCCTCCAGCCTCGCCGGTGGCTGTGACAACACCTGTCGCCAGATCGATGGTGGCGTTTCTCTTGGTGTTCAGGATCAAGGCCTCCTTGCTTGCGGCGGTCCACTCATCGTCAGAGAATCCGGTGCCTTTCACGAGGGAAACTCTTACTCCCGCCATCTTGTGTGCGAATGACAGGCGGACGATCCTGTCCGTCGGTGCGGCGTTTTCCGCCTTGCCCCAAAGAAAATCTGAAGCTTCGTAGCCTCCGGACTTGCCGTTAATCGCCTCCGTACTCTGGTCTTTCTGGATTTCGAATGCATATTCATTGACATTCTCGATGGAGGCGTAAGGGTAGTAGCCATAGACATCGATGTGCGTCTCCTTGTCTTTCCAGTAGATGTCGCGCGCCGGGGTCCATTTGTAGGCCGATTCGTCGAATGTGAACTTGACGTTGTCCGCCCTGTTGCCGCTCCTTTTCAGCGTTCCGGCTTCGCCGCCGCTGTAGTCCACGATGTAAACTCCGATTCCGTCCTTGTCGGCGAAACCGCTGTCGTTCGCCCTTGTCTGATAGACCTGCGAGATCTCTCCGGAGATGGTGATAAGTCCCGGTTCCTCGTCGCCCGGCTCCGGTCTGAAATTATCTTCCTCCAGGCTGCATGCGGCCAGCCCGAGCAAGATGGCGGCCATAGTTATGAAATGAGATGATTTCCTCATGATCATTGTCCTGTGATGCTATGTTCAGATGATTGATGTTCAAAATTTGGTGGGTCGCGCTTCTCCGTTTTTATTCCACAGAGCCGCCGTAGTCGTTGTTGTCAGTCTCCCATGGACCGATGCCGATGTTGATGCCCTCGCTGGTTCGGTTGACCACAACGGTACAAGTGTGCTGTTTGCCTGATTTCAGATCGATTGTGGTCTTGAGAGTGTAGATGTTCTCACCCACCTTGATCCTGACGAGTCCTGCGTCTGAGATTTTCTGTGGCACAACAAGGGCTCTGAACGCTCCGTTGCCGATGGAGTTCGGCTTGATTTCGGACGCGTCTCCCTCGGCCGTGGTCACTCCGTCGGCAAGGTTGATCCGTGCGGCTGTCTTGAGGCCGCACAGTGTGACCTCCGCATTATTGATGTCTTCCTCTTTCCAGCCGGTTCCGGCCTTGAGGTTGATGATGAGACAGCTCATGCTGTGGCTTACGTTGATTACGACAGGATCGGGAGTAGGTGCGACACCTGCCACCTTCCCCCACATGAGATCCGATGCCTTGTAGCCGATTTCCGTGCTTTGGTCCTGACTGACCTGGAACGGGAATGCTGTGATTGATGACACTGAAGACGTGTAAGGGTAGTAGCAATAGAAGTCCGCTTTTGTTGTCGCGTCAAGCCAGTAGAGTTCTTTCTCCGCGTTCCATTTAGTACCGTCGAAAGTGAACTTGCTGTTGTCGGCGTGGTTTCCGCTGGCCTGGAGACTTTTCGGCTCATTGACCACGAACAGTCCGACATTGTCGCCGGTCTCGAACGCATAGTCTGTCGCCCTGGTCATGCTTGTGGCGATCTTGATAGGTACCAATTCGGATTCCGGTTCCGGATTCGGCTGTGGAGCCGGTGTCGGTTCCTCTGCCTTTTTGCAGGACGCCAGAACCGCCAGCGTCATAAGGATCAATGCGAGTTTTTTCATTGCTTTATTCAAAATGTAGTGTTAATATGCGATAATCGCGAAATTGACTTATGTCAATGCCGATTGCAAAGTAGGCAATAAAAAACAATAATTTCAAGTTCATTTCGGTTCATGTTCGTATTTTTACAAACGACGGCCATGTGGCATGGCCGTGGAGGCATATTTATAAGCGGCTTCCGACGGCATAAGTTGTAAATCTTAAGCGTGGACCGTTTTCCGTGGCGCGGTTTTACGCCTGATCCCGTTTTGCGCTCCTTGTTGGTGGCGCATAAACAAAAAAGCCCACATCGCTGCGGACTTTTTTCGGTTAGTTAGTAGTGTATTACCTTATTTTGAAAGAAGGTCATAGTCGTTAGAGTGTGATTAACTCTCACATTTCCGATGGCAAAAGTAGTCAAAAAAAACGTTTAAGCAAGCCTTTTTCCGAAAAAGTTTTAAACGTTTTACGTTGATAACTGCCTTTCGCCTTGACTATCAATAGTTTCTGATTATTCTTGCCGGGAGATTTTTTAACCTGACTTTTTTATCTATTATCTATCGGTAGATCGCTTCAGATTTGACGAAGATCCTGATTTTTTCACTTTCTCTTGTCTTTGACGAGATCCTGATCGTGCTTCCTGCCGGTGTCGCCGAGCAGCTCCGGCCGGAGAAGTCTTGTCCGCTCCATAGCTTGTTCATCCTGCCATTCCCGGATCAGCTTAGGGTTGCCGCTCAACAGAACCTCAGGCACTTTCCAGCCTTTGTACTCCGCCGGTCTGGTGTACACGGGAGGGGAGAGCAGGCCGTCCTGAAAGCTGTCGCTAAGGGCGGATGTCTCGTCGGACAAGGCTCCCGGGATCAGTCTCACGATCGAGTCCGCCAGCAGAGCCGCCGGGATCTCGCCGCCGCTGACCACATAGTCGCCCACGGATATCTCCCGGGTCACAAGATGCTCCCGGATCCGATGGTCTATTCCTTTATAATGGCCGCAGAGGAGGATGAGGTTTTCTTTCAGAGAGAGCTCATTGGATATTCCTTGGTTCAGACGCTCGCCGTCCGGGGACATGTAGATGACTTCGTCATAGTCCCGCTCAGCCTTCAGCTCGTCCATCATTTTCTCCACCGGCTCGATCATCATGACCATGCCAGCGTCGCCGCCGTAGCTGTAGTCGTCCACCGAGGCGCGCGGCCCGATTCCATATTTCCTGATGTTGTGGACGTGTATTTCAACCAGACCTTTCTTGATCGCCCGTCCCACTATCGAGTGGCTGAGAGGACTTTCCAGAAGTTCCGGAACGACTGTAAGAATGTCGATTCGCATAGAATATTGTTTTTCCTTTTTGCAAAAATAGGTTTTTTAATTGTTTTTTTAGGTATATTTGCGGATATGTTGAAACTCTTATAATTAAACTGCTTTATGAGTGAAGGTAATATTCCTGAGGTTAATGTGACCCCAGATGTAGAGGAAGCTCCAAAGGCTCTCAATGAGAATGTAGAAAATCCTGAGGCGCAGGAAGTGGCCGCGGAGGCCGCTGACGCCGCTCCGGAAGTCCCACAGGAGGTGGTTGACGTGAATGATGGTGGCGAGGAAGCCGCCGGGAACGAGGAAGGCGGAGAGATTCCGGTTGATCTTGGCGCTCTCACGCTCGCCGAGCTGTCGGACATGTTCGACAAGCTTTCCCAGGCCGACGACAGGATGAAGAGGTACAAGGAGGCCGAGGCCATCAAGTCCGCTTTCTACAAGAAACTCTCGAAGGAGAAGGCCGAGGCCGGTCTCGGGGCAAAGGTTGACGAGCCGTCGTCAAGGGAGGACGTGATCGATGAGGTCGCCACCGAGGCTCAGACCGAGGAAGTGAAGGACAATCCGTTCGAGGCGATGGAGACCGCGTTTAAAGGTGTCTATGCCAACTACAAGAAAGAACGCGCCGAATATAACCGCCAGCAGGATGCCCAGAGAGAGGAGAACTTCGCCAAGAAGCAGGCTGTGATCGAGGATCTGAAGAACCTCGTGGAGAAGCAAGAGGATGTGAACTCCACATTCCCGGCTTTCCGCGATCTCCAGAACCGCTGGAGGGAGATAGGACCGGTTCCGGCCACCAAGTTCCGTGACTTGAACGACACCTACCAGTTCTATGTCGAGAAGTTCTATGACATGGTGAAGATCAACCGTGACCTCAGGGATCTTGATTTCAAGAAGAACCTTGAGGCGAAGGAGGGGTTCTGTCAGGCCGCCGAGAGACTTTCAGAGAACGAGAACATCGTCGAGGCTTTCCGCGAGCTCCAGAAGCTTCATGAGCAGTGGAAGGAGTTCGGGCCGGTGGCAAAAGAGTACCGCGACTCCATCTGGGATCGCTTCAAGGCCGCCACAGCCGTCATAAACAAGAAATATCAGGCCTATTTCGAAGGACAGAAGGAGAAGCAGCAGGAGAATCTGGCCGAGAAGACCAAGCTCTGCGAGCAGGTGGAGGCCATAGCCGATAAGGAGGTCAAGTCTTCCAATGAGTGGAACGCTCTCTCTACGGCGATCGAGGAGATCCAGAAGACCTGGAGGACCATCGGTTTTGCCACCAGAAAGGAGAACCAGAAGATCTACGACCGCTTTCGCGCCGCCTGCGACAAGTTCTTCACCCGCAAGAGGGAATATTACACACAGTTCAAGGACTCGATGAACGAGAACATGGAGAAGAAGCTTTCCCTGATCGAGCAGGCCGAGGCCCTGAAGGACAGCAAGGAATGGAAGAAGACCGCCGAGGCTCTCATCGCGCTGCAGAAGCAGTGGAAGGAGATAGGAGCCGTGCCTCGCAAGAAGTCCGAGCAGCTCTGGAAGCGTTTCCGCGCCGCCTGTGACGAGTTCTTCAACGAGCGCGACAAGAACGTAAAGCCGGAGAATGACTTCCACGGCAACCTCAAGGCCAAGAAGGCTCTCATCGATGAGATCAATGAATATGTCCTCTCAGGCGACGCCGCCGCGGACCGTGAGGCCGCCGGGGCTTTCGTCGAGAAGTGGCAGGGGATAGGTTTCGTTCCGTTCAAGGAGAAGGATGCCGTCCAGACCGCCTACTCCGAGGCGATGCAGGCCAAGTTCCCGGATTTCTCACTCAGGGCTCCGAGACAGGTTTCCGGCAACGGTGGCAGGAGCGCCGGCTTCTCCAGGAGGCCGCTCAGCGAGAAGGATCGTCTTGTGCAGCAGTACAACAAGCTCCAGCAGGACATCGACACCTACGAGAACAACATCGGTTTCTTCTCGTCATCGAAGAACTCCGCTCCTCTGATCCAGAAGATGCAGGAGAGGATCGAGGCTGCGAAGCAGGAGTTGAAGGATCTTGAGGCGAAGATCCGCAAGGCAGAGGAGAGCGAAGAAGAGAAGTAGAGCAGAGAATGGATAAGAACACAATCACAGGTATTGTCCTGATAGGCTTGCTCCTGTTCGGCTTTACCTTCTACCAGAACAAACAGTATCAGAAGCAGGCCGCCTATCAGGCGCAGTTGGATTCCATAGCGCTGGTAAAACAGATTCAGGCAGACTCGATAGCCGCCGCGGAGGCGGCGCGGAGGATGTCTTCTGACACGGCGGCGATAGCACAGGTGGCCGCCCCGGTGAGCATCTACAAGGACTCCCTTCTGGAAGCGGCGCATTCCGCCGAGGCTCAGATCATCACTCTGGCTAACGACAAGTTCGAGGTGGCCTTCACCACAAAGGGAGCGCAGCCATATTCAGTGAAAATCAATGAATATAGCAGCTACGGTGGCGGAGAGCTCTACATCTTCAAACCGGAGATGAGCCGCTACGATGTTCAGATCTATGCGGGAGAGACGGTCAACACTGCCGACTTCAACTTTACCATCGCGGAGAGGACGGACACCTCGCTTGCGATGCGTCTTCAGTTCGCCGGTGGCGGGTACATCGAGCAGAGGTACGTGATCGCCGAGGGATCATATTCAGTGAAGAACTACCTATCGTTCGTCGGGATGGAGAATGTCATTCCCAAGAATGTGTTCTCGTTCGATCTGGATTATTTCGTGACCATGCCGAGGATGGAGAAGGGCTACAAGAACGAGGTCCAGTACTCCAAACTTGACTACTATTTCAACGGGGAGAAGAAGCCGGAGGCCATCGCCAAAGGGCGCAGCGCGCAGAAACGTGTCGATGCGCGGGTCTCTTGGTTCGCCTTCCAGCAGCAGTTCTTCTCGGCCATCATGAGGGCTCCGCAGGAGTTCGCTTCGGCTGATTTCGCACTCAACTATTTTCCTGAGGATGACGAGAGTCACAACCTGATGACGGGCGAGGCGCGCCTGAGGATGGATTTCCAGCCGGGGCGGCATGAGACCGTGGTTCCTTTCGAGTTCTACTTCGGCCCCAACCATTTCAAGACCCTCAAGTCCTTCGACCAGAAGTACGAGAAGATCATCCCCCTGGGAGGCTGGCTCGTGGGTTGGTTCACGAGGTTCGTGATCATCCCTCTGTTCGACTTCCTGCACAGGTTCATCTCCAACTTCGGAATCATCATCCTGTTGATGACCATATTCATCAAGATTGTCGTGCTTCCGTTCTCCTACAAGTCGTACTCCTCATCCGCCAAGATGCAGGCCATCAAGCCCGAGATTGACAAGTTGAGCGAGAAGTACCCTAAACAGGAGGACGCGATGAAGAAGCAGCAGGCGCAGATGGAGCTCTACAAGAGGGCGGGGATCAGCCCGATGGGCGGCTGTCTGCCGATGCTTCTCCAGTTCCCGATCCTGTGGGCGATGTTCCGCTTCTTCCCGGCCTCCATCGAGTTGCGTCAGCAGTCTTTCCTGTGGGCCGATGATTTGAGCGCCTACGATTCCATCCTCGATTTCGGTACGAGGGTTCCGCTGATCGGAGACCACCTCTCGCTCTTCGCCCTTCTGATGGCCGTGTCCATGTTCTTCTACTCGAAGATCACAACGGCGTCCCAGCCCGGGGCCAATGACCCTCAGATGGCTTCGATGCGCTTCATGAGCGTCTGGATGATGCCTATCATGATGTTCTTCATCTGTAACAGTCTCTCCGCCGGTTTGAGCTACTACTACCTTCTTTCCAACCTCATCACAATGCTTGAGACTTGGGTGATCCGGAAGTGGTTCGTGAACGCGGACGAGATCCGCGCCAGACTGAAGGCCACCGAGGGCAAGAAGATGCCTAAGAGCAAGTGGCAGCAGCGCCTTGAGGAGGCTCAGAGGATGCAGGCTCAGATGCAGAGGGAGCAGCAGAAAGGTCGCCGCTGAAAGTCTTGACAAGGTTTTTGATTTCTGTAAGAAGCATTTTTAAACAGCTTCTAAATCCTTTACGGAATGATTGAAGAGAATCTTAACAATATCAAAAAGGAACTGCCATCAGGGGTCAAACTGGTGGCAGTTTCCAAATTTCATCCTTTTTCGGACATCCTTTCCGCCTATCAGGCCGGCCAGCGCCGTTTCGGCGAGAACCGTCCGCAAGAGTTTGCCGCAAAGGCCCTTCAGCTTCCGCAGGACATAGAGTGGCATTTCATAGGCCATCTCCAGACCAACAAATTGAAGCTGGTTCTGCCGTACGCCTCTTTGGTGGAGTCAGTGGATTCGCGCCACCTGCTTGACCTCATCGACAACTGGGCCTCGGTCAATTCCCGGACCGTCAACGTCCTTCTGGAGCTTCATCTCGGAGCCGAACTCACCAAAGGTGGCCTCACAGAACAGGAAATCGAGTCAATCCTCGATGAATATTCCGGTGGCAGTTCCTATGGCCACGTCCGCATCCGCGGTCTGATGGGCATGGCCACCCACACCGATGACACTGCGGTGGTCGAGTCTGATTTCGCCCGCATCCAGTCCTTCAAGCAGGATTTGGATGCCCGCTACCCGCAGCTGACCGACTTCACCGAACTGTCCATCGGAATGTCCCATGACTGGCCTCTCGCCATCCGTCACGGCGCCACCATCGTCCGCATAGGCACCTCCATCTTCGGTCCGCGCCAATACTGATTCCTCAACCCTTTCCTCTCCTTCGCCTTTTTCTCCGCACACCGGTCTCATCCGCCGCGTGTTGGGCTTGCCGTGGCTTTATATTGTGTACAAATCCTTCTTTCCATACATTCCGTACACCAGTACACATTGTAGTGTACCAACCGCTTTCTTCGCCCCGTTCCGTACCTCATCTGCCCCTCCCGTGTACCAACCGCACCTCGTGGCGGGAACAAAAAAGCGAGTCAGGTGCGATATAACCTAACTCGCTTTGCGGATTCTGTGTTCCGCGGCATTCAGTGTTGTCTTTATGAATATTCAGCAACAGACATTTATGGTGTGATGACCATGAAGCCGTTTTAAGGTTATTGTTCAATACCGGATTGGGCGCACCCAAAATGATGTATTGAATAACAGACGCTTATGCTTTTATTATATAGAAGATTGAGACAGATTCTAATTGTCATAGAACACATTGATGTCTGCTTGGCGTAAGATATCCATAAAGAATATTCATTCCTTACAACGTGCCGTTCTCGGCCTTCTCGATCATCGCCTTGTTTGCGGTGATGTAGATTTCGACGCGGCGGTTCTGGGCGCGTCCCTCCTTGGTGGAGTTGTCGGCCACAGGCATTGAGTAGGACTTCCCTTCGGTGGTTATGCGTGAGGAAGCGATGCCGCAATTCTTCAGGTAGTTGGCGACGGACTGAGCCCTCTCGTTGGACAGGCGCTCGTTCACTGCGTCGGAACCGGTGTTGTCGGTGTGGCCATAGACGGTAATGTCTGTGTCCTGCATGTCACTCATCTTTGTGGCGAACTGCGAGAGCTCGTTCTTGGAAGTCTGTGACAGGGTCGAGCCGTTGGTAGGGAAGAGGATGCCGCTGTTGAATGTGACCTTGATAGCCTGGAGACCGTTCTGATCCTGCACGGTCTCAACCTGGGCGTTTTCAAGAGCCTCCAGCTCGGCTGCTTTCTTGTCCATCTTCTTACCGATCACCGCTCCCGTGCCGGCCCCTACGGCAGTTCCGATCGCGGCTCCGATCGCGGCTCCTTTGCCGTCACCGATCGCGGCTCCGATTCCGGCTCCGATGATGGCTCCGGCTCCGGAACCGATAAGTGTACCTTTCCCTGTCTGGGACATGGTGCCGCAGCCAGAGAAGATCGTGGCTCCGCACATAAGTGTCAAAACTAATTTCTTCATAAAGTTGTTTTTTAAATGTATGGCTTTCCTTTCGAATGCTGTTTTTGTCCAGTAGTCAAAAAAGGCCAGACCCAAAGGCCTGGCCTTTACTATTGGTAAAGTCAGGAATTATTTCGAGATGACACGTGCCATTTCGAGCACCTTGTTGGAATAACCCCACTCATTGTCGTACCAAGCGCAAACCTTGACGAAGGTAGGATCGAGCTGGATACCGGCCTTTACGTCGAAGATGGAAGTGCGTGAGTCGTTGCGGAAGTCGGTGGAAACCACTGCCTCGTCGGTGTAGCCGAGAACTCCTTTGAGTTCGCCCTCTGAAGCGGCCTTCATGGCGGCGCAGATCTCATCGTAGGTGGCTGGAGTGTTGAGCTCGCAGGTAAGGTCTACGAAGGAAACATCTGATGTAGGAACACGGAGAGACATACCGGTCAGTTTGCCGTTGAGCTCAGGAAGAACCTTGCCTACAGCCTTGGCGGCGCCTGTTGATGAAGGGATGATGTTCTCGAGGATTCCACGACCACCTCTCCAGTCCTTCTTTGAAGGTCCGTCAACGGTCTTCTGGGTGGCGGTGGCGGCGTGAACTGTTGTCATGAGACCTCTCTTGACACCGAACTTGTCGTTGAGAACCTTGGTGATAGGAGCAAGACAGTTGGTGGTGCAGGAAGCGTTGGAGATGATGTCCTGTCCGGCGTAGGTCTTGTGGTTGACACCATAGACGAACATAGGAGTGCTGTCCTTTGAAGGAGCTGACATGATGACCTTCTTAGCGCCGGCCTGGATGTGCTTGCGTGCGGTCTCGTCTGTAAGGAAGAAACCGGTTGACTCAACAACCACGTCAGCCTCAACCTCGTTCCACTTGAGGTTTGCAGGATCCATCTCGGCGGTGACACGGATCTTCTTGCCGTTTACAACGAGGTGTCCGTCCTCAACCTTTACGTCGCCCTTGAATGCTCCGTGAACTGAATCATACTTGAGCATGTAAGCAAGATACTCCGGGTCGAGAAGGTCGTTGATGCCTACAACCTCGATGTCATTTGAGAAGTTCTCAACCGCTGCACGGAAAACCATACGGCCGATACGGCCAAATCCGTTAATACCAAGTTTTACCATTTTAATTAGATATTAAATAAGTTGTTAATACTATCTTAAACTAAACTAACCGCAGCCTTTCACTGCAAAAGTGGTGCAAAATTATTAAAAAATTGCGGAATTTAATATATTTGTAAGTTAAAAAAATAATGGAATGTCCGATAAACTGAATATACTGCTGACAAACGATGATGGCTATCAGGCCGGTGGCATACATTCGCTGGCAGACATGATGTGTCAATTTGGCAGGATCACTGCGGTCGCACCCAAATTCCACCAGTCCGGGATGTCAATGGCGGTCTCGATGGGAGGCCGGGCGATCGCCTACAAGGAACTTCCGGAAAAGAACGGCGTACGGTGGTCATACCTCGACGCGACACCTGCGAGTTGCGTGAAGTACGGTCTGGACGAGATATTCTGGCCGCAGAAGCCCGATGTCGTGGTCTGCGGAATCAACCATGGCTCCAACGCCGCCACGGCCGCAAACTATTCCGGCACCCTCGGCGCGGCGGAGGAGGCGGCCTTGAACGGAATATTAGGCATCGGAGTCTCGCTTGACTCAATGACTCTTGATCCTGATTTCTCGGTTGTCAATGAATATTTCCCCGGCATATTCAAAAAGCTTTGGGAGCATCATCGCTCCGGGACCGGAGTATATTATAATGTCAATTTCCCGAATATTCCAGCTGCGGCGGTCAAAGGCATCCGTGTCGGGCATCAGGGACTGGGGCATTGGGAAAAGGAGTTCAAACTTTGGGACGCCGGACTTTTCGCTGAAAGAGGAGCCTGTCCCGAGGATCTTGGGCAGACATCTTTTCCGAAGTCGGAGGAAGGCGAGACCCTCTACATGATGATGGGTGATTTCAAGGACGATTCTCCGGCGGATGACATTCTTGCTGACCATCACGTCATCGCCGATGGCTACATCTCCATTGTGGCCCACAACATCAACAACTCGGACCGCGATGAAATCGCCCGTTTGAACGGCCTCGGATTCAATGAGGATTTCCGGTAGGGGAGGGGGATCGCTCGCGAAAGATTTATCTATCATAACATGCGCTACTACATCATAGCCGGGGAGGCGTCCGGGGATCTGCACGGATCCAACCTTATGAGGGGGCTTTACGCCGAAGATCCCGAAGCCGATGTCCGTTTCTGGGGCGGAGGGCTGATGGATGCCGTCTATCATGAGCATCAGCAGGGAAGCGGCCTTGTGAAAGACTACAAGGACGGGGCTGTCATCGGATTCACCCAGATTCTGATCCACGCCAGAGCCTTCGCCAAAAGGTTTACGGACTGCACGTCCGACATCCTCCGCTGGAAACCGGATGTGGTGATCCTCATCGATTATCCCGGATTCAACTTCCGGGTGGCCGAGTTCGCCCACAAGGCCGGATTCAAGGTCTTCTACTACATCGCCCCGAAGGTCTGGGCATCCAGGGAAAGCCGTGTCAAGAAGCTCAAGGCCTTCGTGGACAAGCTGTTCATAGTGTTCCCGTTCGAGATTCCGTACTTCACGAAGAAGGGCGTGGACTTCATATATAAAGGTAACCCTCTGATCGACGCGATCGACAACTCGGAAGCTTTCAAGGAGACGCGGGAGGAGTTTTTGGCGAAGACGGGGTTCCCGGACAAGCCGATGATCGCACTTCTTGCTGGTTCCAGAAACGGTGAGATCAGCACGATGATGCCGACATTCATGGCTTTCGCCGACAGGCTGCATGATCTTCCTGAATATTCAGACTACCGTTTCGTGGTGGCCGCCGCTCCGGCGCGTTCGGAGGAGGACTACACCAAGTACATCGAGGGGCGTGAATATGTCAGCGTGGTCTTCGGCCAGAGTTATGCCGTGATGCGTCATGCCAAGGCCGCCGTGGTCAATTCCGGAACGGCGTCGCTGGAGTGCGCGCTGATCGGTACTCCACAGGTGGTGGCCTACAAGGGTTCCTCTGTTAATTTTATGATAGCCAAGTCGATAATCAAGATTCAGTACATAAGTCTCGGGAATCTGATCCTTGACCGGATTTGTTTCAGGGAACTTCTCCAGTACTATTTCACACCGGACAATGTGTTGAATGAGGTTCGCAGGATGATTGAGGACGAGGAGTATCGTTCCGCGATGCTCTCCGGCTACGGGGAGATCCGTGACGCCCTCGGAGGGAAAGGGGCTTCCGCTGCCGTGGCCGGGGCTATGATAGAAGAACTGAGGAAATAGGAAGTGACCCGAATGACAGAAAAACATTTTGAAGATGAAGAGAACAGCATTGATCGCATTGATGATGGTCGCCGGAGCCGTGGCCGCATATTCACAGACGGAGCAGGATCTGCCGGCCGAGATTTACGTTGAGGGCGGGAAGAACCACGTTCAGGGAATCGCCTGCGACAAGACGGCCGGACAGATGTACTTCTCGTTCACGACGAGTTTCCTGAAGACGGATTACGAAGGGAATGTGGTAGGATCTATCGACCGCATTCAAGGGCACCTTGGCGCGATGACGTTCAATCCTTCCGACAGAAAGGTCTATGCCTCGCTTGAATGCAAGGATGATGTCATAGGGGCGGGACTTTCCTCTTTCGCAAAAGGGCGGTCGATGTTCTACATAGCGATCATAGACGTTGACAAGGTCACGGAGGTCGGCATGGATTCCGAGAACAACGATGCTTTCAAGATTGTCTGCGTCAAGGACGCCACGAGGGATTACCACATGACAGGTTTCGCGGACAAGGATTACGAACACTTTTACGGATGCTCCGGGATTGACGGAATCACTATCGCTCCGAAACTTGGCAAAAAGGGCGGCAAGAACTATCTCTACGTGGCCTACGGCATCTATGGCGACAAGGCCCGCAACGACAACAACCATCAGGTGCTGCTCCGCTATGAAATGGGGAAACTGAATGAATATGCCGGGAAGGTTAAGTTCGGGGATTTCTACGGTGTAGGCCCGGCCAAGCCTTCGGACAAGTATTTCGCCTACACCGGGAACACGGAGTGGGGCGTGCAGAACCTGGCTTATGATGCGGAGACCGGGAATATGTTCATGGCTGTGTACAAGGGGCGAAAGAGCATATTCCCGAATTATGACATGTTTGTGTTTGATGTCGCAGAAAAGCCTGTAAGAAGACAGTTGGCGGGGGTGCTTTACGACAGGACCAAGCATCCGGTGATTGGATCGCCAGAAAAACCGGTTCCGGGTTTTTACTTCAAGTATGGTTCTACCGGAATATGTCCGGTCGGCGGCGGCTTGTTCTATTTCGCCGAGCCGGGGAAGGCCTCTGAGACCGGAATGCAGTACTCCAGAACTCATCTTTACCGCTGGACGGGAGACTTCGCCAAACCTTTCGTGAGGTTATAAGAGGCCGAAGCCACGACGATCACTTCCTCATGACACTGAGGTCAACAAGGCCGGGTACGCCTTTCACGATGGCTCTGTCCGTGAACTGCCACCAAATCCATCCATCGAAAGATGGCCGGTCTTTTTCATAATGCGCTATCCAGACCGGATAGTTTTCCGTGATGTCCTTGCTGAGGTAGTCTCTCGCGAAAGATGCCCCGGCATAGACAATCGGTTTCTTGCCGTAATGGTCTTCAATGGTTCTGAGCCATTTGAGCGCCTCCTCGTTCAGCTTCTTCCTCGAACCTCCGCGGTGGATGGTCTCAATGTCCAGCACGGGAGGCAAGTCTTTGAACCTCAGGTCTCCCACAGTCTTGATGAACAGTTTGGCCTGCGCCACTCCGTCCTTCGAGCTTCTGAAGAAATGATATGCTCCGCGGCGAAGCCCGGACATGCCGGCGCACCGCCAGTTCCTCTTGAAATCCTTATCGACCATCGACACACCTTCCGTGGCCTTGATGAACACGAAACTGACCGGTTTGATGTCATTGGCCAGATGATGATCCCTGATTGTCCTGCCACGCTTGTCGGTCAAGACAAAGAGTGAGTCCCAGACAATCTCCCCGCCGTTGTGGTGAGAGATGTCAATTCCGTAGCGCCAGTCTCCGCGCGGGACCTTGGCACCTGTCTCCCGGGTGCTTCCGCCGTCCCATCTGTGGAACATAAGTGTCAAAGCCAGGACAACAGCCACGGCGATACCGACCGCTGTACAGACTCCCAGATTCACCTTCCGCGGCTTGCGTTTTTTCCGTCTGACCCGTTTTTTGTGATTGGTTTTCGCTTTCTGCGTGTCAACCTTTCCCCTGAATCTGTCACTTCTGGCTTTTCCGGTGCCTCCATTTCTGGTTCTCCCGCTTATTTCGCTCTTTGTTTTTCCGGTTGCGGAACCTTGAATATTCATTATTTTGCCTCTGGCATATTCATAAAACCCTTGAACCTGCGGCAACAGTGGCTGCCGTCAGGCAAAATTAATGAATATTTCTGACTATCTTTGCATGCTGTATATATGGTAGGACTATGAACTGGTTCATCGAGATATTCACGGAACAGACTTACATTCAGGCGATTCTTGTCCTGTCCTTGGTTTGTGTGATCGGGCTTTTGTGCAATAAGCTCAAATTCAAGGGCGTGAGTCTGGGGGTGACTTTCGTGTTCTTCGCCGGAATCATTGTGGGGCATTTCGGACTCGACATTGATCCCCGCATGCTTGCGTTGGCGCAGAATTTCGGCCTTGTGCTTTTCGTCTTCACTCTTGGCCTGCAGGTCGGCCCGAGTTTCTTCCCTTCGCTGAAGAAAGGGGGCATCAAACTGAACATCCTGGCGTTCGCCGTGTTGCTTGTCGGTACTCTCATGACTTTGGGCATAAGCAAGTTATCCGGAATCTCGCTGCCGGTGGCCACCGGCCTTCTCACGGGGGCGGCCACCAACACACCGATGCTGGGTGCCGCGCAGCAGACCCTGCTCCAGATCGATCCGGGAGCGGCGGATGTCTCGAACCGGATGGCCACGGCCTGCGCGGTCGGCTATCCTTTCGGAGTCATCGGGGTGATTCTGTGCGTTGTGGTTCTGTCTGCGATATTCCGAAGGAACAGTGGAGTTAAGGATGTTCATGACAATCAGACTTTCATCACTGAGTTCAAGGTGAGCAACCCTGCGATCTTCGGCAAGACCCTCCGTGATATCATGAAGGACGCTCATGTCCGTCTTGTCGTGTCCAGGGTTTGGAAATATGGCGGCGAGGGTCGTGGACAGGTGATCATCCCGGACGGGGACACTGTGCTTGAGGAAGGGGAACATGTGCTTGTGCTGACCCGTGAGAAGGATGCCGGGGCGGCCGCGCAGTTGTTCGGCGAGAAGGTCGTGAAGGACTGGAACAAGAAGGACATTGACTGGAACCATCTGGACGGGATGCTTGTCTCACGTCACATTTTCGTCACCAAGACGAGTGTCAACGGAGCCAAACTCGGAGATCTTCATCTGCGCAACGCTTACAGAATCAACATCACGCGGGTGAACCGAGCCGGCATAGACCTGCTGCCGTCCCGTGACCTCAGACTTCAGATCGGGGACAAGCTGACGATAGTCGGGGAGCAGAAAGCGATTGATCGCGTGGCGGAAGTGCTTGGCAATCAAGAGAAAGAACTACGCAACCCGAACCTGCTGTTCATCTTCATCGGGCTTATGCTCGGCTTGATTCTGGGCAGTCTTCCGATTTCCATTCCAGGGATGAGCGTTCCGATCAGGCTTGGGATCGCTGGCGGTCCGATTTTGATCGGCATCCTGATGGGGGCTTTCGGGCCGAGAATTCATCTGACCACGTACACGACCCACAGCGCGAACCTGATGCTAAGGCAGTTTGGCTTGACGGTCTATCTTGCCGGACTGGGACTCAGCGCGGGTCCGGACTTCTTCGAGACGGTCTTGAGGCCGGAGGGTTTGCTGTGGATCGGAGTCAGTGTCCTTCTGGCCATCGTTCCGGTGCTGCTGGTCGGCTTCATAGCATCCAAATTCTGCAAGACGGGCTATTCGGAAAATGTCGGTATGCTGTGCGCCTCTATGGCCAACCCTATCGCGCTCAACTACGCACTTACTACGGTTGATGACGATGAGCCGTCCGTCGCCTATGCCACCGTCTATCCTATGGAGATGTTTCTCCGTGTGATTTCCGGGCAGGTGTTGATGTTGCTCTGAAAAGCATCCCTTTCAGAACAACATTAATTCAGCGGTGAGGTCACTTTACGATTTTAGAATGGACGAACCGGTAGAGGTCCGGGAGGATGAGTACCGGTGAGGTGCATAGCAGAATCCAACCCCAGTCTGCGAGAGGGAGGGGAGAGACCTCGAAGAATGCTCCGAAGCAGTTGACGATCAGAAACTGTCCGGCCAGGATGACTCCGGCTACCAGAAGGCAGCCATAGCAGGCTGAGGCCTTGAATCTCTTTCGGTTGAAGAAGAAATCAAGAATGTCTTGAAGAACACTGCCGTCTGTGGTGAAGTATCTGACGTTGAATAGATTCCAGAACTGGAGCAGCACGAATGTCGTGAAGAACACTCCCAGCTCATAGCCGGAAAGATGTGCCTTTGTGTGGGCGGAGAACGCTCCGCGGAAGAACTCCCCGGCAACGTTCCAGTGCAGGAGGTCGGTTACCGAACTGATGTCCATCCTCCAGAGAAGCTGCCATAGAAGGGCAAGGAAGGCGAAGAAGAATATTCCCGTGAAGAGGATTCTTTTCCCCATCCGCCGGTCGATGATGTGGCTCTTCTGATTGCGGGGCTTCTCGTCCATCACTTTGGGATCAGGAGGGATCGAGGACAGCGCCATAGCGGCGAATGTGTCCATTATCAGATTGACCCACAGCATCTGCGTGACGGTCAGCGGTGAGTCCAGCCCGATGAACGCTCCCAGCAGCACAATCAGGCAGGCGCAGACGTTGATAGTCATCTGGAACAGGATGAAGCGCTTTATGTTCAAATATAATGAACGACCCCACAGGATACCTTTGCCTATGCTGGAGAACGAGTTGTCGATGATCGTCACGTCGCTGGCCTCTTTCGCTCTTGCCGTGCCGTCGCCCATCGAAAGCCCGACCTGGGCCTTTTTCAGAGCCGGAGCGTCGTTCGTCCCGTCACCGGTGACAGCCACGACCTCGCCCATCTCCTGAAGCAATGTGACAAGGCGGACCTTGTCCTCGGGGCGGGCGCGGGAAAGAACCCTGAGGCCGGGGAGTATTTTCTTTTTGAGATAGTCATTACTCTTTGATGCGAATTCCGGGCCTGTGATTGTCAGAGGGTTCTTTTCGGCTTCCCCTATGATTCCGGACTGGCGGGCGATCTCGCAGGCCGTGAGTGCCGTGTCTCCCGTCACCATGATCACCCTCACACCGGCGTGTCCTGAACAGGTGTCGATCGCCTGACGCACATCATCCCTGATAGGATCCGCAATGCCGACAATGCCGATGAATCTGACCTTGGAGCCTTCCTCTGACATATTCCTGACGGCGAATCCCAAGGTTCTCATTCCCTTTGACTGCCAGGTCGCCAGAGTAGTGATTACGCTCTCTTTTGAAGGGTCTCCCTCTATGATGTCCGAGGTCTCAAGCAGAAGCTCCGGCGCACCTTTGATGAAAAGATATTCATTGCCTGTGGCATTGTCGGTCGCGTCGGTGGTCATCCGCTTCCTTTCAGTGGAGAATGCTATCTGATCCACAATCTTGTAGGCGTTTCTGCGCTCGGAATAGTCAATCCCTTGGCTGCGGAGCCAAAGCAGCAGCGCCCCTTCCGTCGGGTTTCCGATCGCGCGTGGAGCACCGTTGTCCGAAGTGCTGAGAGCCGCCGTGGAATTCACCGCGATGCTGTCGGCGATGATGTCTTTGCCGACTCCCCAGAACTCTGACTCCACCACGCTCATCTTGTTCTCGGTCAGCGTTCCGGTCTTGTCCGTGCAGATGACCGTGGCCGCCCCTAAGGTCTCGCAGGCGTGAAGCTTACGCACCAGATTCTTCTCTTTCAGCATCTTGCGCATGCTCAGCGCTAGGCTGATCGTAACGCTCATCGGCAGCCCCTCCGGCACAGCCACGACAATCAGCGTCACGGCGATCATCAGCGAATTGAGCGCGGTGCGGAAAACCTCGATGAATGAATATGTCCCTGCGTCATTTGTGAGGAAGAATATGCTCATCCTTCCGACCACGATCAGTGTGGCGATGATGTAGCTTGCGTAGGTGATCCACTTGGCGAGTTTGTTCAGCTGGGCGTTCAGCGGTGTCTCGACATCTGTCTCTTCCTGTAATATTTTCGCACCTTTGCCTTCCTCTGTCTCTGTCCCGACAGCCGTGACCCTGTAGGTCGCGCTGCCCTCGATCACCGTCGTGCCGCGCAGCAGAAAGTTTTCCGGATAGGTGCTTTCCGTTTCCGCATCCGGCTCTGTCCGCTTTTTCGTGAACGGCTCTCCCGTGAAATTCGACTCATCAATGGACAGATTCCTGTCACTGACCAGAATCCCGTCCGCTGGAATCTCGTCACCGTTCTCCAGCACGACCATGTCCCCGACACACACATCGCTTTTCGGAATCTCGAAAGTCTGCGGGACAGCGTCTCCGACGTTCTTGAGGCGCAGCACCTTTACCGGCCTCTCGTCCTTGGCCTTGTTCAGAATCTTGAACTCTTTCTCGGCCTGGACCTCAAAGAGGAACCCGATACCCGTCGCCAGAAGTATGGCCACAAGCACACCAAGCGGCTCGACCAGGCAGGAAGCGTCCCTTCCCGAATATGCCATCTCGTACCCTGACACTCCCAGTGAAAGTCCAAGCGCCACCAACAGAATGATGATGATCGGATCCTTGAATTTCTCCAGATAGGCCTTCCAAAGCGGCTCTTTTTCCGCCTCCGGAATGACGTTCCGTCCTTTGCCCAAAGTCACATCATCAGACCCATCTATAAGACAATCCTTGCGCTCGCCACCTTCTCTGGTCCCTTTATTGATGTCATACATTGTCTCCATACCGCTTTGTGCGAATCCATTCCCTGCCTTTCCGGCATTCATTCCGCCGATTTCTTTCTTCATGACCAATCCAATCTTTGAATATCCCGGCAAAGATACCACCCTCCCACGGTTTCCTCACCAAAAATCCAATCGTTTGGAAATTAGAAGCTGTTTAGAGAGAGTTCCAGAAATTAGTCTCGGTAAGAGGCTTGGAGGTTGTGGAGCCTAAGGCTGAGGTGAAAAGAGATGGACTGGCAGACACTGAGTAGGTTTGGGCGGCGGTGTCGAAACGGATTGTAAAGTGCTCCGGATAAGCGAGTTTCCGAGCGGAGGAGAAACCGGCGTTGATGTAGGTTTTGAGCGAGCTGCGGTGCCGGAGGATGCTCTGGATATATTCAAGGAAATTTTTCTTCTGGCAGTCCTTGGTCGAAAGCGTGCGGTAGATTGTGATCGTGTCGAGGATGATCCGGGCATATTCATCAACCTTGCCGGCGAGATATTCATTGAAACGCGGAAAGTCGAAATCGCCGGATGAGGTGAGATAGTCATTGATGTCCAGCGCTTTGAGAAATGAGACGGCTTTGTTGAAGTCGGTTTGGGAGATTCCTTTGTGTCCGCGGCTCAGGAGAAGCAGGTAGAGGGTTTTGGCCTGCGGTGCGGATTTGAATCTGATGATCTCGCCTGAGCCGAGGATGAAGTCGCCTTTTGAGCTGATGCTGATGGGGTTGGTGATTTTTGCCTCGGAACTGAGATAGCCGTACAGGAACTTGTAGTAGCCTTTGTAGGAGAGGAGGTCGCGGCGTTCGTCGAAGCGTGATACGAATGTCAGGATTCGTTTTTTGACCTCGGATGAGATGTCGATGCAGAAGAAATCCACCGTGCGCCGCATAGTGTCGCTGTCGTCAAGAATATGGCTGTCCCGGATTTTGACGAGCAGGAACGCTTGGTACGGAATCCGCTCAGGATCAATGTTGAACCTTGAAAGGATGAGATGGTAAAAGGTTCTTGTGTCGAGGCTTGCCAGTGATTCCTTAAGGTTGTTCAACTTGATCTTGTCCCCGGCAGGCACGAGGTATTCCATCGAACGTTGGAGAAGCCCGAATTTGTCATCGTCCTCAAGGTGCCGCCCGAACCCACGAATAATGTCCGGAAGGTAGAAGAACTCAATCCCGATGTCACCGAATGCCTTTGAGATGAGCAGGTTGTCGTACTTGTCATCGAGAACCAGATGCGCCGCTTCCGAGGTTTGGCCTTCAAGAAAGACGATCTGCTTTTCAGGCGCTTCAGATTCTGGTGCGTCCGCGGACAGAATCCTGCACCAGTCTCGTGATCCGCTGTCGCAAGACATTGAGATTGAGGACAACAAAAGATTTTCCTCGAAGTCGATGTCGTTGTCCGAACACATTATCTCGTTGAAGAGGTTGATGACGCGCCTTGTCGGCTCTTCCTCCAGATCCTTGAGACAATCCACTGCGTTTTCCAGAGAAATGTAGTGAGTGAGATCCAGTTCCCCCTGGTCAAGCCCAAGCACGGACTGCAATCCGTCCAGGACCGAGACTTCCTTCGTGTGGATCCGGTCGTCGGCCTTCACCAGTTCCACGGCAAGCTTCATCACCGCCCGCCGCTGAGTAGAGCTGAGGTTTATGGAATCAAGGTTTATCATTTTTAAACAGCTTCTTATTTTGCATCTACGATCATTGCAAAGATAATGATTTGTGACAAAATCTTGATTCCGTTCATGACTCGTCTGCCGGATTCACCCGGACTTTGAGAAACAGTCCAAGCACCGTGGAGGGTAACATGTTGTTGTTCAGTTGATAAGGCACACCTCCTTTCGGTGAAACGGGCAGGAGGAGATTGTGGAGACCGGGTGATAGCCAAGTAGTTGGCCTCCACTGGTTATGAGGGGATGTGTTGAGGATCGGGAAGTTGTGCCCGGGTACTTTCTTTATCAAGGTATTTTTATTACATTTGCAAGACCGGTGTCTTGTGGCTCGGGGAAAGGAATGATGTTGACGGAAAGGCGGAGGGAATTATCAACCTGGGGCGAAGGATGATGAGCTCAGGTCGGCGATGGCACGGAAAGGAAAACAAAAGGTAATATTAAATATTCATGGATTATGGAACTTAAAGGATCTAAGACCGAGGAGAATCTGCGCACCGCGTTCGCGGGGGAGAGCCAGGCTCACACAAAGTATTTGTATTATGCGTCGAAGGCGGCGAAAGATGGCTATGTGCAGATAGGCAAGTTGTTCGAGGAGACGGCCAAGAACGAGAAGGAACACGCCAAGATATGGTTCAAACTTCTGCATGACGGAGGTGTCCCTTCCACGGAGGAGAACCTTGCGGATGCCGCGTCGGGCGAGAACTACGAGTGGACAGACATGTACGCCGGATTCGCCAAGACTGCCAAAGAGGAAGGGTTCGACGAGATCGCGTTCCTGTTCGAGAAGGTAGGCGCTATCGAGAAGACCCACGAGGAGCGTTACAGGAAGCTCTTGAAGAATGTACAGGACGCTGTTGTCTTCTCCAAGGATGAAGATGCGATCTGGGAGTGTTCGAACTGTGGCCATATCGTGGTCGGCAAGAAGGCTCCGGAGATTTGCCCGGTGTGCAAGCACCCGAGAAGTTATTTCCAAATCAAAGCTGAAAACTATTAATTTATCGATAATATGAAGAAGATCTTTGCGGCCGCCGTAGCGGTGGCCGTCATCCCGTTCATTGCCGCTGCACAGCCGAAACCGGCGCAGCCTGAGGCCGAGTACAAGTTTACCGTCGTGAAGGAGAACCCTATCACACCGGTGAAGAACCAATATCGTTCCGGTACTTGCTGGTGCTTCTCCACCCTCGGATTCCTTGAGTCGGAGACGATCAGAATCAAGAACATCAAGGACACCACCCTCTACCCGGACTTTTCCGAGATGTTTGTCGTCTCCCATTCCTACAAGGACAGGGCTGTGAAATATGTGCGCACGGACGGTCACATCAATTTCGCGGCGGGTTCTGAGGCGGACGATGTTCTCCACGTCATCGAGGACTATGGGCTTGTTCCTCAGAGTGCCATGCCGGGGCTTCAGCCTCTTCCGGTACACGGAGAGCTTGACGCCACCACGAAGGCTTATGTTGAGGCGATCGCCAGGAATCCGAACAAGACCCTTTCCCCGAACTGGAAGAAGGGCTTCGACGCCATCGTTGACAATTTCCTCGGTGAGGTTCCTGAGACTTTCGAGTATGACGGCAAGACCTGCACCCCAGCTTCCTACAGGGATGAGATGGGTATCGTTCCGGCTGATTATGTGACCCTTACATCGTTCACTCATCATCCTTTCTACACCTCGTTCATCATTGAACTCTCGGACAACTGGAGGTGGGACTCCGCTTACAACATCCCTCTTGACGAGTTCATGGAGGTAATCTACAGTGCCATCGACAAAGGCTACACCCTTGCATGGGGGACTGACGTGAGCGAGAAGGGCTTCACCAGAAACGGAATCGGTGTGCTTCTTGATGATGTCAAGGCCACCAGCGGCTCGGATCAGGAGCGTTGGGTAGGCAAGGCCGGTGAGAAGAAGGAAGTTGTCTCCGAGTTGCCTAAGGAGGCTTCTGTGACCCAGGAGTCCCGTCAGAATGGCTTCGACAACAAGACAACCACTGACGATCATGGAATGCAGATCTTCGGACTCGCCACTGACCAGAACGGCACCAAGTACTTTATGGTCAAGAACTCTTGGGGAACCGCAAGCAAGTACGGCGGAATCTGGTACTGCTCAGACTCCTTTGTCCGCGCCAAGTCGATGGATGTCCTCGTCCACAAGGACGCTCTTTCCAAGGATCTGAAGAAGAAGCTTGGTATCAAATAAATGAGTATCGTCAAGCATATTCCCAACACGATTACCTCTATGAATCTCCTCTGCGGGGTTCTGGGGGTAATCGCTTCTTTGGGAGGACGGTTGGAGTTGGGATTCATCCTGATGATCTGCGCCGCCGTCTTTGATTTTTGCGACGGCCTGGCCGCAAGACTTCTTAAGGCATATTCAGAAATAGGAAAGGAGTTGGATTCACTGGCGGATGACATCAGTTTCGGAGTGCTGCCGGCCGTGATGCTTTACCGGATCAGCGGGACGGACATCCTGATCTTGAAATATTTGCCGCTTGTGCTCGCCGCATTCTCGGCCTTGAGGCTCGCTAAGTTCAATCTGGACGAGCGTCAGCACGACAGTTTCATCGGGTTGCCGACTCCGGCGGCGGCGATGATCTGCGGTTCGCTCGCGACTCTTGTGACAGTGAGACCGGAAAGTTTTCCGGCGCATTGGTGTGAGGGACCGGTTTTCATTCCGGTCTTGACACTTGTTCTCTGCTTCTTGTTGGTTAGCGAGATACCTATGTTCTCGATGAAATTCGGAGGAGGAAAGAAAGCCTCGAAATTGGAAATGGTGAAGAGGATAGCCTTTCTTGTCATAATAGGGTTAGCGATCATCATCGCGCTTGCCGGGCGTTTCCACTGGTCGTTCATATTCCTGACAGGTTTCTTGGGTTACATACTCATCAATCTGGCGATGAGTGAATTTGTCGCCAAGAAATAGCGAATGGCCAGGCATGTGATACTTTATGTCCACGGAATGGGCGGAGGCGGAGACAGCCGCATTCCGTCCATTCTTAAGGACAATCTGGGGCCGGATTTCGAAGTCGTGGTCAGAACGTATGACTTTGACCCGGAAATCGCCCATGTGCAGTTGGCGGAGTGGGCTTCGGAAGTCCGGCCTGACCTTGTGATAGGGGAGAGCATGGGTTCCACGCACGCCATCGCATTGAGAGGATACCCACATCTGTTCGTCTCTCCCTCGCTGAACGCTCCGCGCTATTTCACGGCTCTGGCATGGCTGACGCTGATCCCCGGCGTGACGGCTCTGTTCGACAGGATTTACCGGCCCAGGCCTGGCGACAGGCAGAAACTTCATTTCACTTACAAACCTTTGAAAAAATGGGGAAAGGTTCTCCGCAATGCATTGCAAAACACTCCACGTGGCGGCAGTGAGGACTATTTCCACGCCTTCTTCGGCACCCGTGACCATTACCGGCGCAGCGGCGTTGTCTCAATCCGCACTTGGCGAAAATACTTCGGAGACGGGACATGGACCCTTTACGACGGTACTCACTTTATGGAGTATGAATATGTCCTCTCACTCCTGATCCCTGCAATCCATGATGTTTTAGGAATATAGATGCGTTTTTTCGGGCGACTATGTTGCTGTGACACTTGCTTTTTTAAGATTATTGTCGCTATATTTGTGTCAGGCGAACGTTTTTACGAGTATGTCAACATAATTCCGTTCCGGTTTGCCATCATATCATGAATCTTTCTGTTAAGTAAGTTGTCCATGAGACTTTTAAGTTTGTGTTTAGCTTTTTCCTTCCTTATCTTCTCTCTGCAGGTTCGTGCACAGCAAAAGCCGATGGAGAGGGCCAATGTTTATGGGGAATTGAGTCATGAGCGTTATAAGGCTCCTGTCATTGAGGCCAATGTGCTGTTGGTTCAGGTGAACGGAGACAAGGTTGACTCTACATACCGTGTCAGCACGCGGAACGGAATATTCATCTATAAGAATCTGAAACCCGGCAAGGTTTACATAAAGGTTTCAAAGATGGGCTTGGAGACTGTTGACGGAGTGTTCGATCTCGTCGGAGGAGACAATGCTGTACTGTTCACCATGCGGAACAGTGCGGAAACAATAAAGGAGGCGACCGTGACGGCATCGGCATCCCTTATGCGGATGCTTGGTGACACCACGGTATTCAATGCCGCGGCGGTGAAGACGATGGAGGGAGACAAGGCCATCGCACTCCTTGAGCAGCTTCCGGGCTTTGATTTGAGCGGCGGAAGTCTCAAGTACCGGGGAAAGAAGATTGCAAGAACCTACGTGAACGGAGTCCAGGTCTTCGGGGACAATGCCAGAACAGCTTTTGACATGCTTCTTGCCGATGAGGTGACCCATGTGAAGGTCTATGAGGAGGCCGCTGCGGAGGACAAGCGCCGGGGACTGAAGAATTCCGAGAAGGATCAGGTTCTTGACGTTACCACGAAGGAGAGCATCCTTTCCCTGGGGAGTGTTTCCATGCAGGTTTCCGGAGGCGCGGACGAAGCCAGGAATGAAAACGGGAACATTCAGGGACGCTACTATGCACGCGGAACCGCGAACTTCTATTCGGAGATGCGTCAGGCCTCGGTTTTCCTCGGGGTTGACAATGTCGCGCAGCCGGTGGAAGGAATGGTTGACGGCGGGATGCCGTCCGCAGTGGCTTCCTTCGGTCCGTTGAGTTCGTATAAGGAGAACATCGCCGCTCAGATGGAGTTCACTCACAGGTGGAAAGACAGGAAGTACGGCAATGCGTTGACCGGCAACTATGCTTTCTCGCACGTGTATTCCCGCAGCGTGGAACGTGTGCTGACGGATTATTTCGAGACGGACGCCTCGCCCGCAAGGAACATGTCCGACACGACTCTGACCGGATCAAAACGTCGCCGTCATGATTTCGGGGTGGGCTTGTTCTTTCAGGACACACCGCTGAAAAGCATCGATTTCAGTCTTGACGGAACCTTGACGGAGGCTGACAGCTGGACAAAGGCTTCAAGTCTGGTCATCAGCCCGGACGGGAACATCTCGCAGAACTCCGGTCTCGGCTCCAATGCCGATGACTTGAACCTGAACGGCCATCTTGTCTGGAAAAACAATGATCTGGGCAAGATCCGGCCGCGGGTTATTCTGAACGGCTCTTTCAAGAACGCCAACTCGTTGTCGTGGAATGTGGACACCCTCTCGACATCCTACATCAGGAGGAACCTCCAGTCCGACGGAATAGGAAAGTCCTGGAACGCAAGGCTGAGAAGTGACGTGGACATCATTCTGACCAATAAGTCGGCCAGGACATCCAAGTTGACCCTCGGAGCCTCGGCCAAGACCGAGAGGATGAAGCGGCGCAACATCACCATGGACATTCTGGATCCGGAATCACCTGTCCAGGATCTGGCCAACACTTACGATTACACCTGGAACACGATCTCCGCGGGATTTGACCAGACATTTTCCAGCAACAAGGGAGGGAATCGGTTCGAGGTCTCCCTGAAGGAATCCGTCATTTCCCAGAGGGATGACGAACGTCTTCCTGCCGATGCGCGTTTCAGACATTCCTACCTTGACATCAGCCCGGAGATCTCATACCGCAGAAAATTCGGAATGTTCTCCATCTCCGGCCAGTCCATGGTCCCGTCGTTGGAGCAGACCAGAAACAGGATCACTGACACGAATCCTCTGGTCCTTGCCGGGGGAAACCCGAACCTGAGGCAGCAGTACATGGTCAATGCGGTGGCCTACGACAACATCTTCATGGACAAGAAGACAGGATTGAACCTAGGCTACAACTTTGGGGCTTCCTGTACCTTCGATCCGATTGTCATGCGGACGTACTATTTCACCCAGGACACGGCTTTGCCGGAGTATGACGGCTACGTGGCGAGGAAGGGTTCGTTGTTGAACACTTTCGTGAACGCTGCGGATCCGGTGTTGTCTGTGGACGGTCTTGTCTCACTGTCCCTCCGTTCGAAAAAGGTCAAACTGTCATCCTCGTTGAAGCTCGGCGGAGGCTATGACAGCAGACCGCAGTACCTGCGGGACGAACTTGCCCATGTGGGAACCTTCCGCGCGAAAGCCGACTTGTCCGAAATGTTCACTGTCTCGAAAAGGCTGTCCATGTCAGGCGGTCTGAAATTGACTTACCTGCATTCTTCCAGTGATGCCTACGGATTGTTGTCCAGTTCTTTGGTGACATCCGCTAACGGCTCGGTCAGGTACCAGTTCGGGAAACCTGCGTTCATCAATGTCTCGGCCTCTGTTCAGAACAATGACTATCTTTCCGGTGCGGGGACTGACAATCTTTTCGCTGACGTTAAACTGGAGATAGGCCACAGATTCACCAAGCAGGGTTTCATCGTCAGCCTGTGCGCCTATGACCTGCTGAACAGAGCCTCCGCTTACACGACCCGGACCACTGCCGACTACTACATGCAGAAATGGAATTCCTCCTACGGGCGTTACTTCCTGCTGAGTGTCCGCTACGAACTGCGTAAGAAAAACGCGTTCCGGCGGTGATGCCGGAACGCGGGAATGTGTTTTTCCAGATGACCGTAACCAGTACGGCCACGGTCAATGAATATTCCTGAGTGTCTATTCAGGGAGGATGTCGGCCTCAAGAGCAATCTTGTAAACCTCGATGTTTCCTATCTTTGCGTCACCGGTTTCTCCAGGGTAGGCGATGTAGCCGACACCGTCCGAGTTGAAGACTATCCGGAATCTTCCGCTGACAGAGTTGTTGACCGCACTTTCCGTCAGGGTGAAGTTCTCCCACTGGAGGCTGCTGTTCAAGTACTTGAATGTGACGGCGTGATCTGAATCCTCAACTGCTGCGACAGTAAGGCCGGTCGGCGAAACCGAGAAGGTTGACGCTTCGTTGACTCCGGAATTTGTGCTGAAAGTAGCGGGTATGCCTTCTCCGTATTCAACGAGTTTCTTGTTAGTGAAATCTACCTTGTAAACCTGCATCTTGGTGGCCGCTACATCACAAACGTAAACAAAGAGGTTGTCTCCGTCGGTAGCGATGTTGAAGTTTGATGGGACACCGTACTCGGATGCACCCGGTTTGAAATCGTACACCACAGGGTTCAGGACGCAGCCGTCACCGACTTCATACACGAAATAGCCCCACTTGTTGAAAGATGCCAGCATATAATTCTTTCCGTTGAATTTCGTAAAGCATGAACCGTAGAACGTACCGGCGCTCCCTTCCGGCTCTCCATTCTTTGGAGCGATTCCGCTTTTCGCTGCGGAAGGCTGTTCAGCCCATTCTGAACCATTGAAATAGGCAGAAGCTATTGTCCGTCTGTAAGGGGCTGAATTGTTTTGGAAGAAGAAGGCCGGGGTCCCGTCGCTCTGGATGTATTGTGGCGAAGGATACGTTGAGTTGATGTTCACCGAGTTGAAACCTGCTTTGCCCACGACTTCCCAAGTTGTGGTGTACTTCCTGACGGTGTTCTTGCTGGCAACCTCTCCTCCGATGTATTTGAGGTAGGCTGTGCCGTCGCTTGCGAACGCAAGGGTAGGATCCTTCGCATCCTTCGTGTCAGGGTCTGGTTTGATGTATGACTCGCCGACAAATGAGAAGGAAGTCCCGTCGAACCTCTGCACGGCCACCCTGTCGAGATTGTCGCCGTCGATCTCCTTGTAGTAGGCGATCCAAGGGTTGCCGTCCTTCGGGTTGATGGCAAGGTCGATCGAACCGAAGATCTTTGTGCCGTCGGAGATGGAGGCTACCTTTGTGACGACATATTCAAGCACCTTGCCGACCTTAAGAACGTAGCTTGCGGATGTGCCGGCGACTGCGTCGGTCACCGTGATGTCGATAGGGAAGCTGGTGTCAACCTTGGTCTTGCCGCCTTCCACTTCCTTGCCTCCGACCTTGACCACATCGTTCAGACCGGCCTCAACGGTAAGGGTGAGCTCCTGCCTGAAGGCGGCAGCCGGGACGCGCGCGATCATCTCCGCCGCGATGGCCTCGGGGGCGACATCATCGGTAAGGACCGCATTGTCAGCCTTGAGGAACGAGACTGACTTGAGTTCGGCGGCCCCGTCGTTCTCCTTTACGGAGAGGGTGTAGGTAGCGGTAAGCTCGGAAACCTCATCTGTGACGGTGAGTTTTGCCCCGTCGGTGACGCTGATCGTGGTGACACCGCTCGTGACGACCGTGGAACCGGCAGTGACCACATCGTCGTCAGTCGCCGTGAAAGTAGGGATGAACGAGCTTCCGGAACCTTCCGGAAGAACAAGGCTTATAGTCTTGGCTGTCTCGTCGATGGCTCCTGCAACGTCGGACGAGAGAGACTGGTTGAGAGAGGACTGAAGCGAGAAGGATTTGATCTGGGCCAAACCGTCCGCTTTCGGGTCGTTGTTGCAGGAAACCGTTCCGGCAACGACAATCAGCGCGATGCTGAAAAAATGAAAAATTCGTTTCATAATACACAAATTGGTTAATATGATCTACTTATGTTTTTTTGTCTTCAGGGTTCTGTCCCCCAGACATCAGTTTTGGGGAACCTCTATATTTTCGTGAAAACGAATGACAAACCCTTTCTGGCAGGCCCGGGGTAGCCTAACACCATACCCTCCAGACTGCTTCCTGAAAGTCTGATGGTCAGGGTGTTGTCCTTGGATGAATCCGGTGTGTCGGTCTTGAGCCACAGGATGCGGACCGGCAAGGTGTATGTCCCGGGGCTGAACGTCAGAGGACTTGCCGTCGAAGGCTGGATTCTGAAGTCCACCCCTTCTTTCAGTCCGTTGCCGACGATCACCTCGTACTCGACCGAGACCGGTTCTGAGAAATGGCTCTCACTCACGCTGATTGTGACTTTCAGCTCGGACAGTATGCTCTCGACCCCTTTGCCGAAACGGCTGTCAATCGTGGAGGATGAGCCTCCGGCATTGTCAAAGACGCTGGCGAACGGGGTGTCGAAAAGGACATCCTCGTGCCACTCGCAGCCGCAGCACAGAAGGGCGGCCGCCAATATTCCTAAAAACTTTCTCATCATTCCCCGATTGTTTTTCTTCCGGTGTAGCCTTCGTTCTGAACCATGTAGTCGTTCGCCTGCATCTCAAGCTGGCAGATAGGCAGCGTGTAGTGGATGTCCGGCCAGGAGAGGGACTTTTTCGTCGATGTGGTGCTTGCCGGCCGGGTCAGACCTTCCTTGCGCCTTTTGATGTCGAAGAAGCGGTGTCCCTCGAAGCATAGTTCCTTCTTCCTTTCCTCCTGAATGATGGAGTCAAGGTCGGAGGCCGATGTCCAGCTCAGGGCGATCTTGTCGGGAGTTGTACCAAAGGCTCTTGCCCTGAGTTTTCTGATGTCGTCGGTAGCCTCGGAGAGGTCTCCGGAAGCTCCCTTGCAGAGAGCCTCGGCGTGGATGAGGTACATTTCCGACACCCTCAGCACGAAAAAGTCGCATCGTCTGTTCTTCTCGTCGCTGACTCCGCTTTTTACCGGAAGGTACTTGCTGACCGTCGTGAAAGACTTGCCGGCGTACGTGTCGCCGTCCTCATCCTCTCCGACATATTCAAACAGCTCCTTGCGCACGTCGCCGTCATCGAAACTGGCGATGAATTCGGGAGTAGGCTCCAGTTTCTGGGTTCCGGTAGGGTCGTAGAGGGAGTTCATCCCGAGACCCTCGTCGTAGGTGTTGAGACGGAGAATTCCTTCCCCGGAGCATTCCTGCGCCTTGCGGAACATTTTGACATACTCGTCCCTTCCGGTCAGGGGTACTTTCTCCATCACTTTCGCGGCGTACTTCGCTGCGTTCTCATAGTCGCCTTTGTACAGGCAGACCCTCGCAAGGAGAGCCTCACAGGCCAGTCCGGAGATGTAGGTCGGGTCTGACATGGTGTCGCCGCCGAAATATTCCAAAGCTTTCTCCAAATCCGAGACCACTCTGTCGTAGCATTCTTTTATGGTGTGCCGTGAGAGTTTGTCGTCGAATCCGGGAATATAGTCGATCGCCACGACACCGAGATGCGACGCGTCCTCGGTAGCCCCGTAAGGCAGTGCGAAGCAGTTGCACAGGTCGAAGATAGCAAGAGCCCTTGCGAAATAGGCGTAGGCGAAATGCGTCCTGACGATGTCTGCGTACTCCGGGTATTTGTCAAGGAGCTGCTGCCCGTAGTAGAGTATGTTGTTGGCGTTTGTCGCGATGACGTAGCCGTTCTTCCAGAGGGTGTAAGGGTAGCCGGAGTTGTCCTCGGCGTAGTAGTCGAAGTCGAACAGCCTCAGAAGGGACTCGTCGCAGTTGACCCGGGAGGCGTTCTGGGTGTCTCCGGAGATGTCTGCGAACCGCAGGTACGAACCGTCGTAGAAATCGAGTATTGTCCTGTGCAGTCCGATCCCGGCGGCCTTGAGACCGTCCACATCGGAAAAGAATCCCTCGATGGTGCTTTTCCCGAGGGTCTCCACATTGAGGAATCCCGTGCAGGAGGAGACCGCCGCCGAGATTGCCAATGACACTGAAATGATGATATTCTTTCTCATATTAGAAATCAATTGAAAGCTGCCCGGACACGGACCGTGTCACTCCCATGGCATAGGTGATCGTCTTGTAGCTGTTGTGTGACTTGCTCTGTCCGGGGCACCAGAGGTAGAGGTTGTCGCCCATCACGGAGAAGGTGGCCCCCGAGAGCCTCAATCTGCGGCACAGCGACTGCGGAAACGAGTACGACAGGGTGACGTTCTTAAGCTGGACGTTTGTTCTGCTGTAGAGGAATCGGGTCGAGCTCATCGTCGAGAGATTGGAACTCTTGTAGACATATTTCGGGTTTGCGGAGACATCACCCGGCTCCCTCCAATGATCCAGATCCTCGACCACGGTGTTGAATCCGATGATGTCGTGTCCGTCATCCTGGGTGTAGGACGTGAGTGCCCAACCTCCGATCGTGTACGTCATCATCACTCTCGCGCTGAAAGGTCCGAAAGAGAAATTGTTGGAGAGGCCGCCGCTCAAGTCCGGCTCCTTGCTGTACTCCGGCAGGAGGACACGGTTGTCGTAGGAGAAGGTGTAGGTCAGGTCTCCGTCCACCGTGTACCACATCGGACTGCCTGTAGCAGGATCCACTCCCGCCCATCTGCTGAGCCACCAGTCGCTCTTGCTGGCTCCGACCATCCAGACGGTGTCGAAGAAACCGGTGTGCATGTCCTTGTAAAGCTCCCTGATGACGTTCCTGTTGAGAGATCCGTTGAAATCGGTAGTCCATTTGAATTTCGGGGTGTCGATGTTCTTTGTCGTCAGGGTGAATTCGAGTCCCCTGTTCTCGATCGCGCCGACGTTGCGTACAACTGTCCCGTCGGTGATGATCGAGGAGACGCGTCCGCTGTAAAGAAGACCGGATGTGTACTTGTCGTAGGCCTCCACTTCAAGATCGATCCGGCCTCCGAGGAATGACACGTTGACTCCGGCGTTGTAGATGTAGGTGTTCTCCCAGCTCAGTCCCGGGTTCGGGGCTGAACTCTGCGTGGCTCCCATGATGCCTCCGTAGTAGTTGCCCGAGGTGTAGGAATATGTCCCGTAGGCGGCCGCCGTGTCAACCCTTGAGTTGCCGCTGTTGCCGAATGAGGCCTTCAGTTTGAGCTTGTCCATCAGCGGGACACGGAACCACTTCTCGTTGTGGACGTTCCATGACAGTCCGACAGAGGAGAAGTCTCCCCATCGGGAGTAAGTGCTGAAAGAGGAGTAGCCCTGCCGCCGCCATGAAAGGGACAGGTAGTACCTGTTGTCGTAGGAATATGTCCCCTGCGCCATGTAGGAGAGCGATCGGCTGTTGCTTGCGGAGGAATAGCCCCTGACGGAACTTTGCAAGGCGTAGGCGATCTCCTTGATGTTGTCGCTGGCGAAGCCGTAGCCGGTGGCGTAGAGGCTGCGGTTCTCCTTGTTGACGAACTCGGTCCCCGCCAAGGCTCCGACGGAATGCTTTCCGAAGCGTCTGTTGAAGTTCAGCCGGTCGATGTTGTTCCATGTGAAGGCGTATGCCGCCGATCTGCGGGAGTACCCATCCTGCTCCGAGTCCGTGATTCCGTCAAGCGTGTGTTTCGAGTCGTAGATCAGCTCAAGCCCCGACAGGATGCTCGCTCCTCCCTGAACTGTGGCGGACAATCCCTCGATGATGTCGTACTTGAATGAGATGTTGCCGTCGGCCGAGACTGTCCGCTGCTTGTTGTCGTTGTACTTCCTGTCCGCGACAGAACTATAGACGAACTTGTACATCTGGGGATTGTAGCTGTTGACCTCGCGGCTGTAGTAGTTGTAAAGTCTCGGGGTCACTCCATCCTCATCGTAGGGGGAGAAGATCGGGATGACCTTCAGCTCGTTCCGGGACACGGACAGGATGTCGTTCACGTTGTAGGAGAGTGACATCTTCACATTGGCGGAGAGCTTCTCGCCGAACTTGTAGGTGGATCTGTCGCTGACCGAGAACCGTTGCTGCTGATTTCCCTTGACCACGGTCTTCTCGTTGTAGTAGCTCAGGGACAGGTAGTGTCTTGCCTTGCGGCCTCCGCTGCTGGCCGACACATTGTACTGAGCGTTGGATCCGGTCCCGAAATACACGTCGTACCAATCCGTGCTGGTCGTGGAGTAGGAATTATGCTCGTTGTCCTGATATGGGAAATTCGTCATCGAGTACCCGGCGTTGGTCCAGCCTTCCTCCGCCAGCGCCCACCACTGCTCCGTGGAGCAGAGCCGCAGGAGCGTCGAACGGTCCACCTGTGAGATTCCGTACCTGACGGATGCATTCACGCGGGTCTTCGAGTCGCCCTCTCCTGATTTCGTGGTGACGAGTATGACCCCGTTCGCTCCGTCCGCACCGTATAGTGCCGTGGTGGCCGCGTCCTTGAGTACGGTCATCGACTCTATGTCGTCCGGGTTGATGAATGACAGCGGGCTGATGCTGTAGCTCATTCCTGAAAGGGTGGCCGATGTCCTTGTCCCGGTGTAAACCGGAACGCCGTCGATGATCCACAGCGGTTCGGAACTCGCGCTCAGCGAGGCGTCTCCGCGCACGCGGATGCTGTACTGCGACCGGCCTCCCGTGGAGCTGTCTTTCTCCTGGATCGTCAGTCCCGGAACCATTCCGTCGAGCAGGTTGTCAATCCGGGCGGCGGGAAGCTTCTCAAGTTTCTTGGAATCGACCTGATAGGCCGATCCGGTCATGTCGGACCGCTTCTGCGCCAGACCGTAGCCGGCCACGATGACAACCTCGTCAAGCTGGTTGCCCTCAGGATACATCACCACATCCACGGTCGAACGCTTGCCGACCTTTACTTCAGCAGGCTTCATTCCCAAAAAAGAGAACTCGAGTTCAGTTTCCTCGGTCAGGCCGGAGACAGAAATCGTGTAACGGCCGTCAAGGTCTGTCAGGGCATAGATTTTCTTTGACTGTCCCTTGACCGTGACAGCGGCGCCCGGCAGGGGACTGCCGGTGTCATCTTTGACCGTGCCTGAGATTTTTTTAGAAACCTGGCTCCATACGGGGATGCATGAAGCCAGAATCAGCAGGATTGCCACCAATCTTTTCATCACTCATAACCAATTATTCGTTCAAGGTAGTTAATAATTTTTAAAAACCAAGCGATTATGGGGATAAAAAGTTTGGTAAAACGATAAAACTTAACTGTTTGTGTTTATTTCGATCTGTAAGTGGCCAGGGCTTTCTCCAGAACTATGAGTGATCGTTCAAGGTCTTCGGTCTTCAGAACGTAGGCCATTCTGACCTGATTTCCGCCAAGTCCCCGGGTGCTGTAGAACCCTGCGGCCGGCGCCATCATCACTGTCTCGCCGGTGAATCCTTCAGGTGTCCCGGCATCTTTGTAGGCGAAGTCAGTCAGGCACCAGGCGCAGAAGTCCTCCGCATTGTCAACCGGCAGTGAGGCGACGGTGTAGAACGCCCCGTTAGGCATTGGGGAATAGACTCCCGGAATCCTGTTCAGTCCGGCGATGAAGAAGTCGCGGCGGGCAAGATACTCGTCAAAACATGCTTTGGAATATTCCTCCGTCCCTTCAATGGATGCTTCGGCCACGATCTGACCCAGAAGCGGAGGGCTGAGCCTTGCCTGGCAGAATTTAAGGATGGTTTTCATCACGGCGGCGTTGTGGCTGACGACCATTCCGATTCTGGTGCCGCATTCGGAGTACCTCTTGGAGACGGAGTCGATCACGATGACATTCTCCTCGATTCCTTCGAGATTCAGCGCGGAGATGTACGGCGCGTCGGTGTAGCGGAACTCTCTGTAAACTTCATCGGCGATAAGATAGAGGCCGTGGTCGCGTACAATGTCGCGCAGCCTGTAGAGTTCCTCCTCTGAATAGAGGTAGCCTGTAGGGTTGTTAGGGTTGCAGATGAGGATGGCCTTGGTCTTTTCAGTGATCGCTTTCTCGAAGTCCTCGACTGACGGCAGGGCGAATCCGTCCTCAATGCGCGAGGTGACTGTCTTTACTGTTATCCCGGCAGTGACGGCGAATGAGATGTAGTTGGCGTAGCCAGGCTCGGTCATGATGATTTCGTCGCCAGGATTCAGGCAGGTCATGAAGGTAAGCAGAAGAGCCTCGGATCCTCCGGCGGTCACGATGATCTCGTTGTCGGTGACATTGATCCCGAAGCGGCCATAGTAACCGACAAGTTTGTCTCTCAATGATTTCAGCCCTTGGCTCGGACTGTATTCAAGAGTCGTTCTGGTTATTGTCTTCAATGAGTCCAACGCCTTTTGGGGAGTCGGGAGATCCGGCTGCCCTATGTTTAGGTGGTAAACTTTCACCCCTTTTGCTTTTGCCGCGTCAGAGAACGGGGTCAGCTTTCTGATCGGCGATGCGGGGATTTCCTCCCCACGCTTTGAAATCTTAGGCATATTAGTTATGTGTTTGCCCAAATTTAAGAAAAATGTGGCTATCTTTACAGAATCAAGACGATTTTTTCACATGACTGCCCGAATTCTTGTTGTCGATGACGAAGAGGACATCTGCGCGATTCTCAAGTTCAACCTTTCCAAGGAGGGTTTCGATGTCGTGACCGCCAATTCCGCCGAGGAAGCGCTGACGCTGGACATCAAGTCCTTCAACCTGCTTCTCCTGGATGTGATGATGGGCGGAATGTCCGGCTTCGAAATGGCTCGGAAGCTAAAGTCCGACCCGCATTCGGCAGGTGTTCCGGTGATTTTCATTACGGCCCGCGACACCGAGGACGATGCCGTCGAGGGCCTGGATCTCGGAGCGGACGACTACATCTCCAAACCCTTCTCCATCAGGGAGGTCATCTCCCGTGTCAAGGCTGTGCTCAGGCGTACGTCCGTCGTGCGGAATGTCCCTGCCGGGATATTGATTGACGACGAGAAAAAGACCGTGACTTTTGACGGAGCGGAGGTGTCTCTGACCAGGATTGAATATGAGATACTTAAACTCCTGCTCTATAATAAAGGAAAGGTCTTCCCCCGGCAGGACATTCTTTCGAGGGTATGGCCTGACGATGTTATCGTCACCGACAGAACGGTGGATGTCAACATCGCGCGTCTGCGCAAGAAGATCGGGGAATATGGAGACAGGATAGTCTCGCGCCACGGGTTCGGTTATCTTTACGAGGAGAAATGACGATACTGTTGTTCATAGCCGTTGTCCTGCTGATCCTTGCGCTGGTCACGATGAGGGGACGCTATGTCCATCTCAAGGATTCCATAGAGAAGGGAAGGGTGAGCATGTACGACAAGCTGCGTGACAGTGAGGAGGATAAAGTCCGCCTTAAAAGGCAGCTGACGCAGAATGTGGCCCACGAGCTGAAGACCCCGGTCAGCAGCATCCAGGGCTATCTGGAGACGATCGTGTCCAATCCGGACATAGACAATGAGACGAAAGACCGGTTCATCCAACGATGCTATGCGCAGAGCCGCCGCCTTTCAAGCCTTCTGGCCGACATTTCCACACTCAATAAACTGGATGACGCACCTCAGGGTTATGAGTTTGAGGGAGTGAATATCCTTGGACTGCTCCAGTCCATCCGGAGGGACGTGTCCATGCAGATGGAGACCAATCACGTGACGTTCAGGGCTTTGGTGGAGCCGGGAGTGGAAGTGGACGGCAACCCTTCGCTGCTATATTCAATCTTCAGGAATCTGACGGACAACTCCATCGCCTATGGTGGAGATGGAGTGACCATCACGGTGCAGTTGCTGTCCGATGATCCTGATTTCTACACGTTCAGCTTTTCCGACAACGGCCCCGGGGTCGCGCCCGAGCATATTCCTCATCTTTTCGAGAGGTTCTACCGCATCGACAAGGGGCGCTCCCGCAAGATGGGAGGCACCGGCCTCGGCCTTGCCATCGTAAAGAATTCAGTGCTGCTCCATCGGGGCACGATTTCGGTTCGTCTCGGTGTCTCCGGCGGCCTGGAATTCATGTTCACATTGCCGAAAAAGAGATGACCAAAAAGACATTTTAAGGATATCAGCCTATTCCCTGAAGCCTTTGGAGGCGCGGAGGAGGTGGCGGAGGGAACTTGTCAACTCTCTGGTCTCCTGAAGAAGATTCAGGTAGAGGTAGGCCACGTTGATGTTCTCCTTGGTGGACTGCATCCTCTGCATCTGGACTTCGCGGGCTTTCTCAAGACAGTCCTTCAGATCCTCGGCCTCCTTGCGGACCTCGTCCACCTCGCCGTAGGAGTCTGTCTGGAGAATCTTCTCGGTGCGCCTCAGGAGGAACAGAACCGTGTCCCTTAATGGAATATATTCCTTGACCTGCTCGGCGCTGAGCGGCACGAAATTGTTGTCCACGTGTTCCTCGCACGGGTCGGCGATTCGCCTGAGGCAGTACAGGATTTCCTCGCAGGAGTTCCTTCCGAGATGGAACCAGGTGTTCTTCTCCATCGCGACCTCCGGGTCGATCCTGCGGAATCCCACCATCTCCTTGCGGCGGCTGTTCTTGAGTTCGTCCCTCTTGCGTCTCATCGAATCCTCTGCCTGATGCAGCATCCCGAGGTTCTCCTTGATGAATCCGTCGGTGATCTGGCGGAAGGTCGTGTTGACATATTCAAGGAACGATGACTGGCTTTCGGAGATGTGCTTGCTCAGGAGCGTCAGGATTTCGTCCTTGTCCGTGCTGAGCATCATCTGGTTGAAGGTCACGTCACCGTTCTCCTCGTCAGCTTTCTTCTTGTAGCGGATGTTGCTGCGGATGAGGATCAGAATCGCGAGGACCATCATTATGCAGGCAGCCACGAAGCCTCCCAGATGCATGGCCATCGCCACGAGGAAGCAAAGGATGAACGCGGCTCCCGCGGTGATAAACCAGCCTCCGATGACCGAGACCACTCCCGTCACCCTGTACACGGCGCTCTCACGTCCCCATGCGCGGTCGGCCAGAGAGGAACCCATCGCCACCATGAATGTGACATAGGTAGTGGAGAGAGGCAGTTTGAGTGACGTTCCGAGTGCGATCAGCAGACCGGCCACGACAAGATTGACCGTGGCTCTGACCTCATCGAACGCCGCTCCCTCCGGAAGTCTGGCCTCGTCGGTGTTGAAACGCTTGTCGCACCAGACCTTGACTCTGTCCGGGACGACATCCTTGAAGAAGTTGGCGGTGTTGTTCGAGAACCTTACCAGTACCCTTGCGATCTTCGAAGTGCCGAACATCTCGTCCCCCTCGCTCTGGCGGGAAAGGTCCACTGAGGTGCGGATGACATTGTGGGCTTTCTTTGATGTCGCGAGCGAGAAGACCATCACGGCTCCCGCGGCCACGAGGAAGATGAGCGGACTCTTGGCCGGCCCCTCAAGAGAAGACATCATGAAACTGCCGGGATCCGTGGCACCGCTGGCGGCGTAGTCGATGTAGGATGAATATCCGGCCAGAGGCACTCCGATGAAGTTGACAAGGTCGTTCCCGGCGAACGCCATAGCAAGGGCGAAGGTCCCCATCAGCACCAGAATCTTGAACACATTGACTTTCAGGAAATGGAGGATCTGCATCACCGCCGTTGACCCGACGAGACAGATTCCGAGGAAGGTCGCCGTGTGTTCTTGAATATATTCGTGGATCTCAGGCGTGATGAACGACATGTTCTCGATGCCCTTGAAAAGCATGAAGTAGAAAATCGCGGTCGTGGCGACGCCTCCGAAGAGTCCTATCTTCCATTTCAGATTATTCTTGTAGGTGAAGGTGAAGATAAGACGGGAGATGTACTGCAGGACGATTCCGAAGAAGAACGCTATCGCCACCGAGACGAAGATGGCCATGATCACCGCGAGGGCTTTCTCCGTGTTCATCAGGTCGCCTACCGTGAGTCCGGTCGTGTCGGAGGCGAGTTTCAGCAGCACGAAAGCCGTGGTGCCTCCAAGCAACTCGAACACAAGGGACACGGTTGTCGAAGTAGGCAGTCCGAGGTTGTTGAATATGTCGAGCAGGATTACGTCCGAGATCATCACGGCAAGGAAGATGAACATCAACTCCTTGGTTGAGAACATCGCGGGATGGAATATTCCGTGCCGCGCGATTTCCATCATTCCGTTGCTCATCGTCGCTCCGAGGAACACTCCGACGGCAGCCACGATGATGATTGTCCTGAACTTGGCCACTTTAGCGCCTATCGCCGAGTTCAGGAAGTTGACGGCGTCGTTGCTGACTCCGACCATCAGGTCGAACACCGCCAGCACGAACAGGAACACCACAAACACAAGGTAAATCTCACTCATAATCATTACTCTCTATTACGAGTGCAAAATTCACGATAAAATGTTACCGGACGGTTGCAACCGTGTTACATTTCGGTTACAATCGTCCGGTGGCGGAATTATTCCGGTAAGGCGGAATTGTTTTCAATTATTTCGCCTTGCCTTGTTTTGCGACGGCCTCTTGCTTGCGCTTGAGTTCCTCAGGGTCAGCGAGATAGTAATCCTTTACAAGATTGAGATTGTCATCGAATTCAAAGACGTAAGGGGTGGCTGTAGGGATGTTCAGACCGACGATGTCCGCGTCAGAGATCCCCTTGAGGTGCTTCACCACGCCGCGGAGACTGTTGCCGTGAGCCACGACCACGATGTTGTCGTGCTGTTTCAGCGCCGGGAAAATCTCGCACTCCCAGTAAGGCATAACGCGCTCGATGCAGTTCTTGAGAGCCTCTGTGCGCGGGATGTACTGGTCTGGAACGAGGGCGTAGCGAGGATCCTGTGTGGCGCTGTTAGGGTCGTCCTCCGGAAGGTTGTGCGGAGCCACGTCGAAGCTGCGCCTCCAGATGAGCACCTGCTCGTCACCGTACTTCTGTGCGGTCTCGGCCTTGTTCAGCCCCTGAAGCATTCCGTAGTGCTTCTCGTTGAGCCTCCAGGTCTTTTTTACAGGGATCCAGTCGAGATCCATCGCGTCGAGGACGTTGTTGAGGGTCTTGATGGCTCTCTTAAGATAAGAGGTGTAGGCCACCTCGAAGGTGATGCCGGCATCCTTCAGAGCCTTTCCGGCCTCGAAGGCTTCCTGTATGCCCTTCTCGCTCAGGTCAACGTTGGTCCAGCCGGTGAACCTGTTCTCCTTGTTCCACTGGCTCTCGCCGTGACGGATAAGTACTATTCTTTTCATATTCCTTAAAATTTTGGTTTTACTCTTGTTATGCGGCCGCTTCGGCGCTTCGGCAAGTCAGTGGCCGTTGTCATTCCGGTCGTCGAGCCTGCCGGGCTGACCGTTACCAGGCTGCAAAATTACATCATTATTCGGATTCGTCAAACTGGTTGCCCATAATCATGAGCAGTTTGTCTCCGACCTTCAGCCTCACGGAACCGTCCGGAACAATCAGTTCACCGTCCCTCTTGATCATCACGACGCGTGTGCCCTCGGGGAGGGGAACCTCTTTCAGCGTGTCACCAGCCGCAAGGTCCGTGTCCGTGATCTTATGATCCATAAGCTTTCCGGCCTCCTCGGGAATCTCGATTCCGAAAGTCTCCGGAGCCTTCTCCTGAGGCAGTGCGAGATTCAGCTTGCGGGCCACCGCCGGGATGCTCATGCCCTGTACCAGCATGGAAAGCATCGTGATGAAGAACACAATGTTGAAGATCTGGTCGGAACCGGGGATGTCGGCGACAACCGTGAATATGGCGAAGATGATAGGCGTGGCTCCCTTAAGCCCTACCCATGAGATGAACACTCTTGCCTTGAACGAGAGTTTCCTGAAAGGCAGCAGCGACAGGAACACGGCCAGCGGACGTCCGATGAAAGTCATGAACACGGCTATGAGCAAGGCCACCGGCGCCACATAAAGCATTTCCTTAGGACTGACGAGCAGCCCGAGAGTCAGGAACATGCCCATCTGCATCAGCCAGATGAATGTGTCGTTGAACCGGAATACCTCTTTCTTGTGGGCCATAGGCTTGTTGCCGATGATCACGCCGGCCAGATAGATGGCAAGGAATCCGTTGCCTTTCACAAGCCCTGTGATGGAGTAAACGAAGAATCCGATGCTCAGGACGAGGATGGCGTAGAGTGACGCGCTGTTCAGTTTCAGCTTCCCTATTGCCCATGAGAACGCGCGTCCGAGTCCTATGCCCATGATGGCTCCGATTCCAAGCTGCATGGAGAAGGTCAGCAAGGCGTTGCCGATCATCCTCGGATAGTCGATGTCGATTCCCGAGGCCGGTTCGAAAAGCTGCTGCGCGCACTGGATGAGCACGACTGTGATTACGTAGGCCATCGGGTCGTTGGAGCCGGACTCCAGCTCAAGGACCGGCTGGAGATTCTCTTTCAGCTTCATCTTGGCGTTCCTCAGGATGTTGAACACCGAGGCCGAATCGGTTGAGGACATTACGGCGGCGAGCAGGAAGCACATCACGATCGACATCCCTTCGGAAAGGTGTCCGACCCTTGTCAATAAATAGATGAACCCTCCGGTGAACAAGGCCGTCAGAAAGACCCCGACGGTGGACAGCACGACACCTTCTTTCATGACGGGTTTTATCGCGTCGAATTTTGTGTCAAGGCCGCCGCAGTACAGGATGACGCACAGGGCGATCGTTCCTATGAACTGCGCTATGTGGAAATTGTCGAACGCAAGTCCTAGGCCGTCCTCGCCGAACGCCATTCCGACGACGATGAAAAGGAGCAGGACCGGAATTCCGAACTTGAATCCGGCGCGGCTGATGAGGATGGCGGTGAAGATAAGCAAAGAGCCGATGAGAAGGATGTTCTCGGGAGAAAACTGTATCATGGTATTATTCTGTTTTGTCGTTCGTAATCTCTGCACCAGTCCCGCAGCGGACAGTCATCGCATTTAGGGTTCCTGGCCGTGCAGGTGTACCGCCCGTGCAGGATGAGCCAATGGTGCGCTTTGGCTCTGAGTTCTTCCGGAATGTGCCGCTCGAGTTCTTTCTCGACCGCTTCCACCGTTTTCCCGTCCGAAAGCCCCATCCTGTGGGAGACGCGGAAGACGTGTGTGTCCACCGCTATCACAGGCTTGTCGTAGATGACAGAGGCCAGCACATTGGCCGTCTTCCGTCCGACTCCTGGCAGGGTCATGAGGCTGTCGATGTCCGACGGAACCTCGCCGGCGTATTCGGAAACCAACTTTTGCGCCATTCCGATCAGGTGTGTCGCTTTGCTGTTGGGGTAGGAGATGCTTTTGATCATTCCAAGCATTTCTTCGAACGGTGCGGAAGCCATGTCTTCGGGCTTCGGGAATCTCCGGAACAGTTTCGGTGCGATCATATTCACCCTTTTGTCCGTGCATTGCGCACTTAAAATCACCGCCACGAGCAGTTGGAAAGGTGATTCGTAGTGCAGCTCCGTCCGCACTTCCGGCTGATTGGTCTGAAACCATGAAAGGATATGATGGTATCTGTCTTTTTTCAGCATAAGGCTCAAATGGTCATGGCGAGGTCAATAACTTCATCATCAAGGCTCTCCTTGCACCTCTCGTGCTTGCAGACGAAGACCCGGCCGGGATATTTCTCGAATATGTTCCTGTTGTGCGTCACCATCACGACCGCCGTGCCGTCCTCCTTGTTGATCCCTGTCAGCAGACGCAGGATCCCGTCAGCCGTCTCGTTGTCCAGATTGCCTGTCGGCTCGTCCGCGATGATAAGCCTCGGTCTGTTCAGCATTGACCGGGCGATGGCGATTCTCTGCTGCTCGCCTCCGGAGAGCTGGTGAGGCATCTTGTGTGCCTTGTTCTCCATCCCCACATCGGCCAGAACCTCGATGATCCTTTCGTCGATCTCGTTACGGTCTTTCCAACCGGTCGCTTTCAGGACGAACTCCAGATTGCTTTCCACAGATCTGTCCATCAGCAGCTGGAAATCCTGGAAGACAACCCCGATCTTGCGTCGAAGGTAAGGAATGTCCTTATCCCTCAGCCCGTTCAGCTTGAATCCGCAGACCTCGCCGGATCCCTTTTCAAGAGGGTTCTCCCCGATCATGGTGCGGATGATCGATGTTTTTCCGGTTCCGACTTTCCCGACGATGTAGATGAAATCCCCCGGGAATATTTCCATGTCGAGTCCGTAGATCACGGTGTTTTCTCCGTTGAGGATGTCGGCGTCCCTGAATGAGACAAGCGGCTCGCTTTTTGATGCTGATTGCGCGTTCACTTCCATAGTAACGCAAATATACTTTATTTTTCGGGTATATTTAAGTAAATTTGTAAAATATTTTTCGCGAAAGAAATGATTGAAAACTATATGAAAAGCAAATTTGCAGCAGCGTTTCTCGCGGCGTTGTCCATTGGCTTCGGGACTGCTTTGGAAGCGCAGGAAACCGGCCCCGTGGAATACCGTCAGGCGGTGGAGTTCTATGAGCATGGAATGTTCGAGAGGGCCGGAAGCATATTCAGTGCCATCTATGCCGGGAACGGCGATGTCATGGCGGGAGGCTATGAGGCACTGTGCGCCGTGAGGCTTCAGGAAAGGGGCAATGAGACCTTGGCTGACGAATATGTCAGGACGCATCCTTACTCCGGTCTCGTGCCGCAGATCCATTTCTACAAGGCTTTGAATTATTTCGACAGCCAGGACTACAAGTCGGCCGTCGCGGAGTTCGGCAAGATTGACGGAAAAGGACTGCCCAGAGGGCTGGTGGCCGAATATTCCTTCAAGGAGGCGTATTCATACTTTGAGGAAGGGGATCTGCCTAAGGCCAAGTCTCTGTTCGAGAAGGCTGACAAGTTGGCGCATTCGGACTACACCGCTCCGTCGAGGTACTCCCTCGGCTACATAAACTACACCGGGAAGAATTTCGACGAGGCCTACGGTTGGTTCGAAAAGGCGGCGAGGGATCCTCGTTTCGCCGAGATGTCCGCCTACTACATGACGGAGTGCCGATTCATGAAAAAGGACTACTCCTACGTGCTTGAGAATGGTCTGAAACTTTTTGAGAACGCACCGCAGGAGCGTCGGAGGCATCTCGCGAGGATCATCTCGGAGTCTTATCTCGCGAAGGGCGACACGGAGAAGGCCAAGGAATATTACTACATGACCGGGAACACCGACAGGGATATGGACCGCGATGACTATTTCTACGCCGGTTCGGTCCTCTACGCCACAGGAGACTACAAAGGAGCCATCGACAACTTCTCGATGATGAGGAACAGGACGGACTCCATCGGGCAGATCGCGAACTACAATCTGGCCTATAGTTACATCCAGACCGGCAACAAGGTCGCGGCCCTTGACGCTTTCAAGGATGCCTCGCAGGTGGCGTTCAACCCGGACATCCGGGAGGACGCTCATTTCAACTACGCCAAGCTGTCATTTGACCTTAACCACAATCCGTCCGTGTTCAACGAATATCTCGCCAGATACTCCGACAGGAAGAAAGGCGAGAGGATCTACAGCTACATGGCGCTTGCGTCGCTTTACAGCCACGATTACGCCGGAGCGGTGGAGGCATATTCCAACATCGATATGCTTGATGACGATCAGAAGGCCAATTACATGAAAGCCAACTATCTGCGTGCCGTGCAGCTCGTGGAGACAGGCTCGTGGAGCGATGCGGTCCCTTTCTTGAGAGCGTCTTCCTTCTACGCCGACAAGCGTTCTCCGTTCTACCAGCTTTCAAGGTATTGGCTCGGTGAGTCCTACTACCGCAGCGACCGGTTCGACAAGGCTTTGGAAGCTTTCAAGGATCTGTACAACAACTCGGCGCTGGAGGGTAAGGCGGAAGGCCGGCTCATTCCTTACGATCTGGCCTACTGCTACTTCCGTCTCGGAGACTACTCCAACGCCGCCAGATGGTTCGATGAGTATCTCGGCTCCCGCAATCCTGCGGAGGGAGAGGATGCCGCCGTGCGCCGGGCCGACTGCGACTTCATCCGCAAGGACTACAAGACCGCTGCCTCTGAATATGAGGACGCTCTGAAGCGTTTCCCGTTCAAGGACAATCTCTACCCTGACTACCGCGCCGGAATCGCCTACGGTCTTCTTGGAAACATGAACGGCAAGATTGACGCTCTTTCAAGGGCGTTGAACGCCAGCCCGTCCGCGGAATATTACTCTGACGCTATGTTTGAGCTCGGCAGGGCCTATGTCGCCGCCGGCAGGAGCGATGAGGCGGTCTCCGCTTTCACGAGACTCCGTTCTTCAACCGATGACAAGACCATTGCGGCCCGCACCTTGATTGAGCTTGGAATGATCTCAAGGAACATGTCCGAGTACGACCGGTCCCTTGGCTACTACAAGCAGGTGATCTCCGAGATGCCCGGCACCGAATATGCCCGGGACGCCCTTCTGGCCATCGAATCGATTTACCAGTCGCAGGGGCGAACGGACGAGTACATCGATTTCGCCGACAAGGCCGGAGTCATCAAGGACAAGTCCGATATCGAGAAGGAGACGATGTACTTCAACGCAGCCGAGCAGGTTTTCCTTACGGAGAACTACGGCAAGGCTTTGTCCTCGCTCCTGACTTATCTTGAACGTTATCCGTCCGGTCGGAAAGTTCCTGTTGCGGAGTTCTATGTCGCTGAGTGTTACAGGAACACAGGCAAAAAGGAGCAAGCATGTGATTGGTACAGGAAGTCTCTGGAGAAGGTTGACGGATCGGCGTTCGCCGAGACAGCCATGCTGAACTTCTCAAGGCTGTCCTACGACTTGCAGCGCTACAAGGATGCTTTCGGAGGCTATTCCTCTCTGCTTGAAGATGCCAAGATCGAGAACAACAAACACACGGCGAGGGTCGGGATGATGCGTTCCGCCTACAAGGCCGGTGACTGGATTTCGGCCAAGTCATGTGCAGATAAGGTGAAGGCTGACGGCATGAGCACCGCCGCGGAGATCCGTGAGGCGGACTACTTCAAGGCCAAGTCATTGCTTTCGATGAACGAACGCGAGGCCGCGTTTGAGATATTCACGGGTCTCAGTTCCGCTCCGTCCACGGCTGAAGGCGCGGAAGCTGCCTACATGATCATCCAGGACGCTTACGACCAAGGCAAGTACGACACGGTCGAGAAAAAGGTCTATGCCTTCGCGGAGAAGGCCGGAGACCAGAGCTACTGGCTTGCGAAGGCGTTCATCACCCTTGGGGATTCGTTTGCCGAGCAGGATAATCTCGCTCAGGCGAAGGCCACGTTCGAGAGTGTCCGGAACGGCTACAAGCCAGCCGACGGCACGTCCGATGACGTGCTTGACAATGTCAGGATGCGTCTTGAGAAACTTAAAACCATGATGTAGTGGAAATGAATATGAGAAAGATATATCTGCTTTCCGCGGTGATGCTGATGACAGCCGCGGTCTCTTTCGGACAGAATTTCAATCCGACCGTCGAGGTAACCAACACCTATCAGGGCAATTCCTCCGAGGTTCACAAGCCTTTGCTGGAGATGAACGTGCCGGATTCCTTGCTTCGCTTCGATCTGGACTTTGACTACGAAGTGTTCGAGAAGCCATATCAGGGTGCCTACAGCTTCAAGCCTTACGTGCTGAACATGAGACCGGCGAAGGATGCCTGGAGAGGACGGACGCTTTATCTCAAGGTCGGGGCTGGCTACACTTTTCATCCGCGGCTTGATTTCGTGTTCAGCCCTGAGCAGAGGGGACCGTTCCAGATGAGTGTGTATGCCAGCCACGGATCCTATTTCGGGAATTATCACGGGATCGCCCCGCAGGTGAGTGAAGATGGGATCTACCGTCTGAAGAAAACGGGTGATCATTTCGGCGGCCATGACGCTTTGACCTCGGCCGGCTTTGACGGACTTTACAGCTGGGACAAGGCGATCCTGTCGTTCGGGGTGGGCTACTACGGTGTGGCGGCGAGGGATTCAGCCATGTCCAGATCGTATAACGCCGTGGATTTCAATGTGAGGATCCGCTCCAACAATGACGCCGAGTCATATTTTCTGTATGATGTCGGAGTGAAAGGTCGTTTTGCCAATGACAATCTGGACTACACGGCGTTCGCGTTTTCCGGAGGAACGGCTGTTGACGGTCAGAATGAGTCTTGGTTCCGCCTTGAGGGGCTGGCCGGGTCTGTCCTGGATGGCCGCCGGAGTTTTCTGGTCGGTTTCGAGGCGGAGACCGCATCTTACAGTAAGTTGTATGAAGGGAATATCGGACGTGTCGCCTTGGTCCCAAGCTACAGGTTGAAATCCGGCCGATGGAATCTTGACCTTGGAGTCCGGTTTGAGTATGTGATCCGGAATGACGCCCATGACTATTTCCGTGAAATGACCGGAGATGAGGGACAGATCGTCTATCCTGACGCGCATGTGAGATTCGCGGCGGGGGAGTGTGTGTCCATTTATGCTGATGCGACCGGCGGAAGCCGCCTGAACACATATTCCTCACAGATTTCCGGGAACCATCACCTTAACCCTTCGTTCCTTGTGGCTCCTGCGCACGGGCGGATGACTCAGATGATAGACAACACTGTGGAGATTGTGAATGCAAGGATCGGCGTGAGGGGAAACATCGCATCGTCGCTTCTGTTTGATGTGAACGGTGGTGTCGGTGTGTACGACAACGCCTTGATGGAGTCCGGGCTGTTCGTGAGTGACGGCAGGTTCTTGCCTTCGTTGACATATTCAGACTTAAGCCTCACCTATGCCAACGTCTTGCTGGGATGGAAATCTGACCGGGTGAAGGTTGATGCGGACCTTCGTTACAGGAACGTGTCCCTTCAGAGCGAAGATGTTCTGAACCGCGGATTTGTCCTTCCCGAATACAGCGGCTGTCTGAAGGCGACGTATGACATAAGTTCCCGTCTTTATGCCGGGGTTGTCGTGGAGGCTTCTTCGTGGCGTGAAGGTCTGTGCGAATCAGAGGAAGTCTCCGCCGGGAATGTCAATGTGCGCGTGCCGGGTTTTGTGGATCTTGGCGTGAACTGCGGCTACAAGTTCAACCGGAAGCTGGAGTTCTGGATGGAATCGGGCAATCTGCTCTGTCAGACTGTCCAGAGGAATCCGTTCTATGCCGAGAAAGGTCCTTGGCTCACCGCCGGAGTCTTGCTGAATCTTTAGTCCCGTGCAGGACGGTCACTTCGAAAGGTTCAGTGACCGATCGTGCCTGTCACCGAGACTGTCGAAGTGACCACACGGCAAGGGTGAATAGATAGGGCAATGTGGAAATAAATTTCGCATTGCCCTCAATTTTTATTAATTTTGTCTGTTTTATGGGTTGACCATATACTTTTGATAAAAACAGGCAATGGAATATGATTGAAAACGAAGAGATGAAGAAGGCGGAAGAGCAATATTCCGCAAGCAGCATTCAGGTGCTGGAAGGGCTGGAGGCTGTGAGGAAAAGGCCTTCGATGTACATCGGTGACATCGGGGAGAGAGGACTCCATCATCTGGTCTATGAGGTTGTTGACAACGGTATCGACGAGGCCATGGCCGGTTACTGTACCGAAATCAGTGTCACCATCCTCCCGGACAACTCGATAAGGGTGACCGACAATGGGCGAGGAATCCCGACCGGAATGCATCCGAAGGAGCATCGCTCCGCCCTTGAGGTCGTCATGACGGTTCTTCACGCCGGAGGCAAGTTCAACAAGGACAGCTACAAGGTGTCCGGAGGTCTTCACGGTGTCGGAGTGTCCTGCGTGAACGCCCTTTCAGACAGTCTCATCGCCGAGGTTCATCGCGAAGGGCATGTTTTCGTGCAGAAATATTCAAAAGGCAAGCCGCTGGGGCCGGTTGAGATCGTGGGCGACTGCGGCGACACCGGAACCATCATCACATTCCATCCGGATCCGACCATATTCACCCAGACCACTGTCTATAAATATGACACCCTCGCCGCGAGGATGCGTGAGCTGGCCTATCTGAACAGGGGCATCAGGATCAGCATCACAGACGAGAGGGAACTGGTCGATGAATATGTCACCGACGAGAACGGCAACTCGAAGCCCACGGGAAAGCAGCTTTACCGCGGAGATGTCTTCTTCTCGAAGGAAGGCCTCAAGGAGTTCATCGACTACCTTGACGCAGGGGCGATGCAGCTCATCCCGGAGCCGGTGTGCGTGCAGAGCGACAAGGTCATTCCGATCGACATAGCCCTTTCGTACAACAACGGATTCTCCGAGAAGATATATTCCTACGTCAACAACATCAACACCATAGAGGGTGGCACCCACCTTCAGGGTTTCAAGATGGGTCTTTCCCGCTCACTGAAGAACTATGCCGAGAAGAACAACCTTCTCGCCAAGTTCAAAGGGGATCTCGCTCCTGAGGACTTCCGCGAGGGATTGACGGCGGTTGTCTCCGTGAAGATCGCCGAACCTCAGTTCGAGGGACAGACCAAGACAAAGCTTGGCAACCCGGAGGCCACCTCCGCCGTGTCCCAGGCCACTTCGGCGGCCATGGATCAGTACCTTGAGGAGCATCCGAAGGAGGGTAAGCTGCTCATTGAGAAGATCGTGCTTGCCGCGACCGCCCGCAGCGCCGCCCGCAAGGCCCGTGAGATGGTGCAGAGAAAGACCGCGATGACCGGCGCCGGAATGCCCGGCAAGCTGGCCGACTGCTCGGAGAGGAATCCGGAGAAGTGCGAGCTCTTCCTTGTCGAGGGAGACTCCGCCGGCGGTACAGCCAAGCAAGGGCGTGACAGAAGGATCCAGGCCATCCTGCCGTTGAGAGGAAAGATTCTTAACGTGGAGAAGGCGGCCGGTGACCGCGCGTTCGACAGTGTTGAGGTCAGGAACATCTACACGGCTCTCGGAGTCACTGTGGCCCAGGAGGATGAGAACGGAGAGAAGAGGATGGATCTCAGCAAGCTCCGCTATCACAAGGTCATCATCATGACCGATGCCGATGTCGATGGCAGCCATATTGCCTGCCTTATCTTGACATTCTTCTTCCGTTACATGTTCGACCTCATAAAGAACGGCTATGTCTATCTCGCCACCCCTCCGCTTTATCTTGTGAAGAAAGGTAAGGAAGAGGTTTACTGCTGGACAGACGAGCAGAGGTTCGAGGCCACGGCACGTCTTGGAAAGGGATCTGACAAGGGTGTGACCGTGCAGAGGTACAAAGGTTTGGGTGAGATGAGCGACCAGCAGCTTTGGGACACCACCATGGATCCTTCCAGGAGACGTCTGCGCAAGATCACCATAGACAACGCCGCCGAGGCGGAGAGGACATTCTCGATGCTGATGGGTGACGATGTCCCTCCGAGAAGGCAGTTCATCGAGGAAAACGCCCATTACGCCAACATTGACGCATAAGCAAACAATTAAAAATCAAAATAAGATGCTTGATATTTTTGACAGAATCGAAAGGGACTCAGGCGGTCCTATCGGACAATACTTCAACCAGGGGTTCGGCTACTACATGTACCCGAAGCTTGAGGGCGAGCTCGGCCCTCACATGACGTTCAACGGAAAAGAGGTTCTGAATTGGAGTCTGAACAACTATCTCGGACTTGCGAACCATCCGGAGGTGCGGAAAGCTGATGCCGAGGGAGCAGCGAAATGGGGACTGGCCTATCCTATGGGAAGCCGTATGCTTTCCGGCCACACAGCCCTGCATGAGAAGCTTGAGAGGATGTTCGCTGATTTCGAGAAGAAGGAGGATGCGTTCCTTTTCAACTTCGGCTATCAGGGAATCGTCTCTGCGATTGACTGCCTCACCGCCCGCCATGATGTTATCGTCTATGACGCCGAGGCGCATGCGTGTCTTCTCGACGGAATCCGTCTTCACATCGGAAGCAAGTACAAGTACCGTCATAACAACATCGTTGACTGTGAGAAGGTTCTGGCGAGAGCCTGCAAGGAGGCCGAGGAAAGTGGAGGAGGAGTTCTCCTTATCACCGAGGGTGTGTTCGGGATGACAGGCGCGATGGGAATCCTCGACCGGATCGTCGAGCTGAAGAAGAAATACAGCTTCCGCATATTCATTGACGACGCGCATGGATTCGGCCTTCTTGGCGAGCATGGACGCGGAACTTCCGAGGAACTGCACTGCATGGACGGCATCGATCTCTACATCGGCGCGTTCGCCAAGTCAATGGCTTCGATCGGTGGTTTCATAGCCGGCCCAAGGAAGATCATCAACTACCTGCGTCTGAACATGCGTTCGCAGATGTATGCGAAGTCCCAGCCTATGGCGTTCGTGTACGGCAACATCAAACGCCTTGAGATCATCATGTCTGAAGAAGGTGACGAGCTCCGCAAGAAGTGCTGGCATGTTACTCATACCCTTCAGGAAGGATTCAAGAAACTCGGATTCGACATCGGTGAGGCACAGGCTTGCGTGATCCCTATCCACATTGATGGCGGAGGCGTGGCCCAGGCCACCAAGATCGCGATGGATCTCCGTGAGAACTACCGCATTTTCTGCTCCATGGTCATCTATCCGGTCATTCCTAAGGGAATGGTCATCTTCAGAATCGTATGTACAGCGGCCCACACCGACGAAGACATAGAGTACACACTCAACGCTTTCAAGGAGATCAAGCAGAAACTTGACGCCGGCGCTTACGACGGAGATGACATCGCAGTGAAGACCATTATGTAGTCAATCGCTGAATAGTGGCTTATATGCATCCTGAATATTTCAAGGATAAGGTCATTATCATAACGGGAGCCAGCTCTGGAATAGGGTTGGCTTCAGCCCGTCTCTTCGGTTCGTTCGGAGCGGATGTCGTGATGGCCGCCAGATCGCTGGACAGGCTTCAGGAACTGGCTCCGTCGGTGAACGCCGATCCTGACAAGGTTCTGTGCGTGAAGACAGATGTGACGAAGGAGGATGACTGCCGGAATCTCATCGATCGCACCGTTCGGAAATATGGTCGCATAGACATTCTGGTGAACAACGCCGGGATCTCCATGAGGGCCATGTTCAAGGACTTGGATCTTAGTGTGATCCGTTCTTTGATGGATGTGAATTTCTGGGGTACTGTGCAGTGCACGAAGTTCGCTTTGCCTTACCTGCTCCAAAGCAAGGGACAGGTTGTGGGCGTGATCTCGATCGCCGGATTTTCCGCGCTTCCGGCAAGGACCGGATACTCAGCGTCGAAGTACGCCATCCGAGGTTTTCTTGACACCATCCGTATCGAGCATCTCAAGGACGGGCTCAACGTGCTTGTCTTCGCTCCCGGCTACACGGATTCCAATGTCCGCAAGGCGGCGCTGACCGCCGATGGCAGCCCTCAGGGTGAAACTCCTTTGAAGGAGGACAAGTTGATGAGCGCTGAGAAGTGCGCCGAGTACCTTGCCAAGGGGCTTGAGAAGAGAAAATCACAGATGATCCTCACCGGGCTGGGCAAGATCACCGTGCTTGCCCACAGACTTTTTCCACGATTGACAGACAGACTGACTTACGGTTTTATCGCCAAGGAGGCGGGAAGCCCGTTCAAATAGCAAAAAAACAATGAAGCTGCCGCGCGTTTCCATCAACAAGAGGGAGTTTGTACCTCTGGTCGTGCTTTTTGTGATCCTCACGCTCATATTCCCGAGGACCGCAAAGTTCAGCTATGACTACAGAAAGGGTTCGCCGTGGTCTCACGAGACGCTTCTGGCTCAGTTTGATTTTCCCATCCTGAAGACCGACGAACAGATCCGGGAGGAGAGGAGCAAGAGCAAATCGGTTGTCATCCCTTACTACAGGTACCGTCAGGACATCGTCGATAACTGCCGCAAGGCCGCCGAAGGCATAGAGATGGGGGCATATTCATACCTCCGCCCTCTGATTGTGTCTTCGATGGACGGGATATATTCCAACGGCGTGGTGTCTGACGAGGGTGTCAGGCTTGATGGACATGCCGATCCTTCCGGTGCGGTCCTGTACGTCCAGAAGGGCAAGAGAGCCGTGAAGAAGCCGGTAGAGGAGGTGTTCAAGGAATCGGAGGCCAAGAGCCGTCTGCTTTCCTCGGTGACCGACAAGTACCCGGAAATCAATGCGGATTCGGTTCTCCGGACCGCCGGGATCTACGATTTCGTCATCCCGAACCTTGACTATGACGCGAAGACGACGGAACTTGTACACTCAGAATCATCCGGACAGGTCTCCACGACGCAAGGTTTTGTGAGCGCCGGCCAGTTGATTGTCTCCGAAGGTGAGATAGTTACGGCCGAGATAGCGCAGATTCTTGATTCCTACAAGGTTGAGTACGAGAACAGCATGGGCTATGGCGGACCGAGAATCATTTACTGGCTCGGCAACGCCTTCATCGCTTTCGTGCTGGTGCTGATGTTCTTCCTGATGATCTATTTTCTGAACAGAAAATTGTTTTTGGATCATCGCAAGTTCTTGTACCTGATATTCATATTCATCATTGTCTCTGTCCTTGCTTTGGACATCAGCAAGTTCGCGCCGCGGTGCCTCTACATGGTGCCGTTCACGCTGACCGCCCTGTACCTTGAGGCGTTCTTCAAGAACAAGGTGATTTTCCCGATCTGCTGTGTGTCATTCCTGCCGCTGCTTGTCTTCGCCGAGAACGGTACGGTGCTTTTCGTGATGTTCCTGCTTGCGAGCGTCATCGCTGTCTTCGTGTTCAAGTTCTTCAATCAGGGGTGGCAGCAGTTCATCATGGCGGGGATCGTGTTCGTGAGCCAGCTTGTCACCTATTTCGGCTTCCGGTTGATCGACATGGTCAACGATGACCCTTACATTGCCGTGCTCTACATGTTTATCGGCTCGATGCTCATCGTTGCCGGGTATCCTCTCATCTACTTGTTCGAGAAGATGTTCAACCTTGTCTCCAGCTCAAGGCTGAGGGAACTTTGCGACACGAACAACAAGCTTTTGAGAGAACTGGAACACAAGGCTCCGGGAACTTTCCAGCATTCCCTTCAAGTGATGAATATGTGCGACGCGGCTGCCCGTGCCATTGACGCCAACGTGCTTCTGGTGCGTGCGGGAGCCCTTTACCACGATATCGGCAAGATGAGGAATCCGCTCTGCTTCATCGAGAATGAGAGCATGTCTCCGGCTGGAGTCCATTACCATGAGAACCTAAGTCCGAAGGAGAGCGCGAGGGCGATAATCAAGCATGTCTCGGACGGTCTGGAACTTGCCGCCGGAAACAGGCTGCCTGATGTCGTTCAGGACTTTATCCTGACACATCACGGCACGTCCAGCACATCGTACTTCTACAACAAGTACCTCAATGACGGCGGGGATCCGAACGATGTCGCGGACTTCTTCTACCCCGGACGCAAGCCTCAGACCAAGGAACAGATAATCCTGATGGTCTGTGACACACTGGAGGCTGCGTCAAGAACATTGAAAGACAATTCGGCGGCCACATTCTCGGCATTTGTGGAGAACATCGTGGCGTCGAAGATGAAGAGCGGCCAGTTTGACGAGGCTGACATCTCGATCAAGGATCTAAACACCGTGAAGGAGACGCTCAAGGCTTATCTTTCACAGATGTACCACGAGCGCGTGGTTTACCCTCAGAGAAAGAATAATTAATTTATAATAATATTGACAAATTATGGAAGTGATTAAAAACCAAATTGATGATCTTAACATCGAACTGACGCTTGCCTTGAAGGCCGAGGACTATGTGGAGCAGGAGAAGAAAAGGCTCTCCGCTTACAGGAGAAACGCTGACTTCAAGGGTTTCCGCAAGGGAATGGTTCCGGCCACTCTTGTGAAGAAGATCTACGGTGAGCAGGCTCTTTACGAGGCCATCAACGGAGTCGTCTCAGAGCAGCTTGACAAGTTCATCAAGGACAACAATCTTCACATTCTCGGCGAACCTCTCGCGAGCGAGTCTCAGAAGGAGCAGGAATGGAAGGACGGCAACGATTTCGAGTTCAAGTTCGACATCGGACTTTCCCCGGAGATCAACATTGATGTCACCAAAGAGGACAAACTCCCATATTACGACATCGAGGTGACCGACAAGGCGAAGGCCGACATGAAGGAGAACATCCTCCGCCAGTACGGCCAGCTCGAAGAGGCTGACGCCGCCGGTGAGGATGACTACGTTGTGGTTGACTTCAAGCAGGGCGAGAAGGCTGTGGAAGGCGTTTATGTCGTCGTCAACAAAGTTGAGGGTGACGCGAGGAAGAACTTCCTCGGCGCAAAGGTTGACGCTCGGTTCGATGTCAATGTCAACGAGGCTTTCACCAACGAGACGGACAGGGCTTCAATGCTGAAGATGAAGAAGGAGGAACTTGCCGCCCTTGATCCTGTCTGGAATGTAACGGTTGTCAATGTCAAGACTTTCGTTCCTGCCACCGAGTGCCAGGAGACTTACGACAAGGTTTTCGGCAAGGATGCTGTGAAGACAACGGAGGAGTTTGACGCCAAGATCGCCGAGAGGCTTGAGGCCAACTACAAGCAGGAGGCTGACTACAGACTCTCGCAGGATCTCCGCAAGTACCTTGTTGACAAGGCCGATGTGAATGTTCCGGAGGCTTTCCTCAAGAGGTGGCTTTACGAGAACAATAAGGAGAAGTTCTCCAAGGAAGACATCGAGAAAGAGTTCAACGGATTCCTCGGCGATTTCCGCTGGCAGCTTGTCAGGGGTTCCCTCCTGAAGAAGTTCGAGCTTAAGGTTGAGGACAAGGACATGCTTGAGGCCGCCAAGGCTTACGCCGCTTACCAGTACGCCATGTACGGAATGGGCAACGTCCCTGAAGAACTTCTCACCGAAGCCGCCGCCCAGATGCTCAAGGATGAGAAACAGATGCGTGGCATTGAGGAGAATGTCGAGAACGAGAAGGTGATCGCCGCCGTCAAGGAGAGGATCACTCTCCAGAACAAGAAGATCTCCGAGAACAAGTTCCACGAACTTAAGTAATTATGGACAAGGAGTTTCGGAAATATGCGACCAAGGGTCTTGGATTGAGTTCAATGACCCTTGACCGCTATCAAAGAACCGCGGACGCCTACATCAATCCGACCATCATAGAGGAGAGGAAACTGAATGTGGCCTCGATGGACGTGTTCAGCCGTCTGATGATGGACAGGATAATATTCCTTGGCGTTCCGATCGATGATGATGTCGCCAACATCATCCAGGCTCAGTTGCTGTTCCTTGCGTCAACTGACTCGGCGGCCGACATTTCGCTCTACATCAACACTCCGGGCGGTCAGGTGACCTCAGGTCTGGCGATTTATGACACAATGCAGCTTGTGGAGCCGGATGTGGCCACGATCTGTACGGGTATGGCAGCCTCGATGGGTTCCGTCCTGCTTTGCGCCGGCGAGAAAGGCAAGCGTTCCTGTCTGCCTCATTCCAGGGTTCTGATCCATCAGCCGCTCGGAGGGGCTCAAGGACAGGCCGCTGACATCATGATCGCCGCGAAGGAGATTGAGAAGACACGCAAGGAACTCTACGACATCATTTCCGAGCATTCTGGTCAACCTTATGAGAAGGTGTTCGCGGATGCCGACAGGGATTTCTGGATGACAGCCAAGGAGGCTTTGGAGTACGGGATGGTGGATGAGATCCTTACAAAGAAATCAAAGTAAATGCCTAAAAAGAACACAGGTACAACAAGACAGTGCATGTTCTGCGGCAGGCCGGAGCGTGAGGTTCCGTTCCTGCTTCAGGGCGTGGACGGGTTCATCTGCAGCGACTGCGTGGAGCTTGCGCATGACTATCTTCGGGACACTCTTGGCTCAGTCTCAAAGGACGGCAAGTCGCTTGGCAGGCTTGAGGCTTTGAAGAAGCCGGTGGAGATCAAGGAATTTCTTGATGAATATGTCATCGGACAGGATCGGGCAAAGAAGATGCTGGCGGTCGCGGTTTATAACCACTACAAGAGGATCAACCATAATCTGGTTGACCGTCCTGATGATGGAGTGGAGCTGGAAAAGTCGAATATTCTGCTGGTGGGTCCTACCGGAACGGGGAAAACTCTGCTTGCCAAGACGATAGCCAAACTGTTGGACGTTCCGTTCACGATTGTGGACGCTACGGTTCTGACGGAGGCCGGCTATGTCGGAGAGGATGTGGAGAGCATCCTTACGAGGCTTCTTCAGGAGGCTGACTTCGATGTGGCCAAGGCCGAGAGGGGAATCGTGTTCATCGATGAGATCGACAAGATCGCCCGAAAGAGCGACAACCCGTCCATTACACGTGACGTGTCCGGAGAGGGTGTGCAGCAAGCCATGCTGAAACTTCTCGAAGGCAATGTCATCAATGTCCCGCCTAAAGGAGGCCGCAAGCATCCGGAGCAGGAGTTCATCCATGTCAACACACAGAACATCCTGTTCGTCTGCGGAGGCGCGTTCGAGGGAATCGAGCGACGCATCGCCCAGCGGCTCAACACTCAGGTTATCGGTTTCGGCACCGCCCAGAAGCAAGTGATCGACAAGAAGAATCTTCTGAAATATGTCGATGCCCAGGACTTGAGGGCTTATGGTCTCATTCCGGAGATCATCGGACGTCTGCCTGTCATCACCTATCTTGACGCTCTTGACAGGGACGCTTTGATGAGGATTCTCACCGAGCCGAAGAACGCCATACTAAAGCAGTACTCGAAACTGTTCGAGATCGACGGCATGACTCTCAAGATCGAGGACGGAGTCAAGGAACTGATAGTTGACACCGCCATCAAGAACAAGCTTGGAGCCCGTGGTCTGCGCTCTATCTGCGAACGGATTTTCGACGACGCGATGTACGACGCCCCGTCCTCCCGCAAGAAGACCTTCTCCGTCACACTTGACTACGCGAAGTCCAAGCTGGAAAACTCGCTGTAGTCTGCCCATGGGGGCCAACTGATTGACAGATACTTGAATAATAGACCCTCCTCCTGTCCATAATGGGTGAGAGGAGGGTTTGTTAATATATTCATTTATAATTAGTTGGCCTCCGCGTTCCGAAGGGTGGCGACGACATATTCGGATCTGGTGCCGATGCGGAACTTGCCGCCCCATATTCCTATGCCGGACGAGAGGTAGTAGCGGGTCTGGCTACGCTGATGCTCGCCCCAGGAATCCTCGAAGAGCCTGTCTGCGATCCAGGACGCGGGCCAGATCTGACCTCTGTGCGTGTGACCGCTGAACTGGAAGTCAACTCCGTGATTCTCCGCTTCTTCCAGATGGTACGGCTGGTGGTCTAACAGAATGATGTAGAGACTGTCGGCTGTTCCGTTCATAAGATCGTCAAGGTTCTTGCGTTTCGGATTCGACCTGTCATCCCTACCGATGAGTATCAAGTCTGGCTTCTCGGCGTTGATGATGTCCACCCACTTGGCGAAATCCGCCCTCCGGTTGTGGTAGCCAAGGTGCAAGTCGCTGACCATCACGATTTTCAAATCCTTGTCAAGATGCTTCTCTGTTGTCAGCCCAAGCGGCTGACGCACCTTGTGCTTGTAATGAATATTCCCGTAAATGAATATTCCGGCGATTGTGGCGAGGACACAGAGCGAGGCCCATCCGTTGCTGACCAGCCAGGCTTTCGGCACGAGGTGAACCAATCTGCCTAAATCCAGAAGGACGAAAAACATCACCAGATAGAGCAGGATGAATATGGAAGACGTTTACAAGATAGAGACAATTCAGCGGTACAACAATATCTGTGGCTTCAAGACGATGCATCCGCTTGTGGCTTACGTGGAGTCCAGCGAGAACAACAGCAAGTTTATTCCCGGGACGGTACAGGAATATATCGCCGTCCACCTTTTCAGTTATGCCAAGCGTCAGCTTTCCTCGCCGATTCCCCATTATTGCTTCAGTCGAGGTTCATTAGTCATCCCACAGGATCGTTTATTCCTTTTTTTGCGTCCGTGGAGGTACTATTTTACCCCCACGGACGCAAAATATAGTGTTATTGTGCTCGTGATGATTAACCGTTAAACCCCATTAGAAATGAGCGGTTACCAGAACAAATCCTCCAGTGTCACCTCGCTTTGGACAATGTCGCTGTGGGAGTTTTGCTTGATCCCGTTTGTGGTGATCAAGGTCAGAAGGACAGATTTCTTGGTCTGTGTCTCGGTCCGGAAAGTGTCGAGTCGTGCCGAGAGTTTCTGCTCCTCGGCGAGCGAGATCTCGAACTTGTCCTTGCTGTACTTCATCTCGCAAAGGTTGATCGTCTCGTCCTTGCGGTCGATCAGAAGATCGACCTGAACGCCTTTCTTGGATTCGTCCCCTTTGCTGCGCCAAGAACAGGCCAGCGTCTGGACTCCGGAGATGCCGAGAGCCTGCTTGATCTGTTTCAGGTGGCACAGGCATAACATCTCGAACGAGAGACCGCACCAAGTGTTGTGCAGTGGGCTGTTGACGGAGGTTGTCCAGAAATGTTCGTCCTGATAGTTGTTCAGCTCTATGAACCTGAAATAGAACAAGGTGTAGAAATCGATCAATTGATAGAGCGAGGAACTGTCCAGCCTCTTTCTGTTCAGTGACACGCTGCTGCCGAAGGGAGAATATTTCCGTATGAAACCACAGTTCTCCAGTTCTTCAAGGACAGTGCTGAACGCCCCGTTGTCCGCTAGACCGGTGGCGGCAAGGATTTCTTTTCGTATCAGTCCTATCCCTTTTGTGGAGAGAGCGGTGATAACTTTTATGTGAGGACCGGCATTCCTGAACAACGCCCGATAGAGGTCACTGAACTCATCCTTCAGTTCGGCGTTGGAGGAAAAGAAAAGGGAGTCAATATTCTGAGCAAGGCTCTTTGACCGATCCATCATCGACATATAGTAAGGTATGCCGCCCATCACCATATAACATTCCGCGATCTGTTTTCGGGAATATGAGAAACCATATTCCTTGAAATACTCCTCGCACTCCCTGAGACAGAATGGCTCAAGGAACAAATGGTGCGTGAGGCGGTTGTGAAGCCCACCCCGGCTGTGGATCAGGTTGTTGATCATCCAGGAAGTCGCTGACCCACAGACTATCAGCTTTACATCATCTCGCAGCGCGGCCCAGCTGTTCCAGAAGTTTTCCAACGCTGCTATGAACCCGGACTTAGGCGTGTCCATCCAAGGTAGTTCGTCAATGAATATAACTTTCTTCCCTTCCGGCAGCGTTTCCAGATAGCGCGAAAGCTCATAGAATGCCAGGATCCAGTTTTTCTGAATATTCAGTCTCCCCGAACCTGAATATTTCTGTAGCGCTATGGCGAACGCTGTGAGTTGCTCCGCCTTTGTGGCATCGTGCACGCCCGTGACATAAAAGGCAAACTTGTCTTCCGCCGCCATCCTTATAAGGAATGTCTTTCCCACGCGCCGTCGTCCATAAAGTGCCACAAACTCAGACCTGTCTGAATTCAGATAGCCTCTCAGAGCCTTCATCTCCGCCGTTCTTCCGATAACTTTTTGTGCCATACCAACTGGATTTTCTGCGCAAAGATAACTTTTTTGCCACTCTTGCGCAAATTATCGAACGATTTTCTGCGGAAGAGTGTTTTTTTATGAATACTTCCGCAGAAAATCTCAAAATAATCTACGGAAGCATCTTGAACTGGCAATATGCCGTAGCTATTCAACAATATCTTACCCTTTAATCAGCCCCGACAATTTCCACATTGTTCGATGTCTCTTCCAGATTACCTTTGCAGGGGGCTTGCTTGAGCGTTGGCTTATTTGATCCGGTACGGCTGGTCGTCGTAGAGGCTCCAGCGCTTGGCTTTGCGGATCCATTTCTGCTCTTCCAGTTTTACGTGCTCGCGGAGGGTCTGGAAGCTGACGCTGCCTTGAAGGTAGCTCATCATCGTATCATCGGAAATCTTGGCCTCGAAACCTTCAAGCAGTTCGAATTGAGGGTATCTTTCGAAGAAATAGCGCATCAGCTGGAGGGTGTGGAGCAGGGAATGCTGAAGCTTCTCGAAGGCAATGTCATCAATGTCCCGCCTAAAGGAGGCCGCAAACATCCGGAGCAGGAGTTCATCCATGTCAACACACAGAACATCCTGTTCGTCTGCGGAGGCGCGTTCGAGGGAATCGAGCGACGCATCGCCCAGCGGCTCAACACTCAGGTTATCGGTTTCGGCACCGCCCAGAAGCAAGTGATCGACAAGAAGAATCTTCTGAAATATGTCGATGCCCAGGACTTGAGGGCTTATGGTCTCATTCCGGAGATCATCGGACGTCTGCCTGTCATCACCTATCTTGACGCTCTTGACAGGGACGCTTTGATGAGGATTCTCACCGAGCCGAAGAACGCCATACTAAAGCAGTACTCGAAACTGTTCGAGATCGACGGCATGACTCTCAAGATCGAGGACGGAGTCAAGGAACTGATAGTTGACACCGCCATCAAGAACAAGCTTGGAGCCCGTGGTCTGCGCTCTATCTGCGAACGGATTTTTGATGATGCCATGTACGACGCCCCGTCCTCCCGCAAGAAGACCTTCTCCGTCACACTTGACTATGCGAAGTCCAGACTGAAAAACTCGTTGTAGAGTCGCCTGTGGGGCCAACCTTTTTCTTAATCTCGTCTGAATATGTCCCTCGTGTAAACCTTGTCCTTCACGTCATCAAGACAGGAGTCATAGCGGTTGGCTATTATGGCGTTGCTCTTGGCCTTGAATTCATTGATGTCATTGAGGACCTTGGAGCCGAAGAATGTTGCGCCGTTCTCAAGCGTCGGTTCGTAGATTATGATCTCCGCACCCTTGGCCTTGATGCGCTTCATCACGCCTTGAATTGAGCTTTGGCGGAAGTTGTCGGAGTTGGATTTCATTGTCAGGCGATATACCCCTATCACGCATGTGTGCTCTTTGGTGCTGTCCCACTGGCCATTGCTACCGTAGTAACCGGCTTTGTGCAGCACTGCGTCTGCGATGTAATCCTTACGGGTGCGGTTGCTCTCGACTATAGCCTGAATCAAGTTCTCTGGTACATCGGCATAATTGGCGAGAAGCTGCTTGGTGTCCTTAGGGAGACAGTAGCCGCCGTAGCCGAATGACGGGTTGTTGTAGTGGGTGCCTATGCGTGGGTCGAGTCCTACACCCTTGATGATGGCCTGTGTGTCAAGGCCTTTGATCTCGGCATAGGTGTCAAGTTCATTGAAGTAGCTGACACGCAGGGCAAGGTAGGTGTTGGCGAAAAGTTTTACGGCCTCGGCCTCTTTCATGCCCATAAAGAGTGTGTCGATGTTTTCCTTGAGAGCGCCCTCCTGGAGAAGGGCGGCGAATGTCTTGGCATATTCCTTCGCCTCCGGATTGCCTATGGCGTTGATGGCGGCGTTCTCTTCCTCCCACTTCTTGTCTTGGTCGGACGGGAGGATCTCGGGATAGCCGACAATGATTCGGGATGGATAGAGGTTGTCGTAGAGAGCCTTGCTCTCGCGGAGGAATTCAGGAGAGAAAAGCAGGTTGAACTTCTTGTCCTTCAGCGCGGGATCCGTCAGGAACTTCAGGGCATATTTGACATAGAGGCTGCGGGTGTAGCCCACAGGGATAGTGGACTTTATGACCATTACGGCATCCGGGTTGACACTTATGACGAGGTCAACGACATCCTCTATGCAGTGGGTGTCGAAGTAGTTTCTTTCGGGGTCGTAGTTTGTCGGGGCGGCTATGACCACAAAGTCGGCGTCTTTGTAGGCGGACGCTCCGTCAAGGGTGGCGGTGAGATTCAGTTCGCTTGGGACTCCCGTTGTCTCGTAGTCCCCGAATTCGCCTCGGAAATACTTTTCTATGTATTCGTCCTGGATGGGGCTGATGCGGTTGTTGATTTTCTCGACTTTTTCCGGGATGATGTCCACGGCTGTCACTTTGTGGTGCCGGGAGAGCAATGTGGCTATAGACAGGCCTACATAGCCGGTTCCTGCCACGGCTACCTGAATGTCTTTAAATTGTCGCATAGGTGTTTGTCTTTTAATACTCCAAAGATAATCATTTCACTTGTTGAATACAATATCCACTCAAAACAGCTTATCGGATCGGAAGGCTTGAATTGCCTTATTTTATACGGTAGGGCTGGTCGTCGTAAAGGCTGTAGCGCTTGGCCTTGCGGATCCATTTCTGTTCTTCCAGCTTGACGTGTTCCCGGAGATTCTGGAACGGAATCTCTCCCTTGAGATAGCTTAGCATGTCGGGGTCGGCGATTTTCGACTCGAATCCTTCAAGAAGTTCGAATTGTGAATATCTTTCCAGAAAGTACCGCATCAATTGCAGTGTGTGCAGCATGGAGTGATACTCCGTGCCAGGTTGGAGCATGATTTGGTAGCCGTTGCATCGCTGGTCTTCATAACGTCCCGTGGACGGGGTGAATGTGCAGGGGCGCATCAGGACTCCTGCGGGGGCGGGAAGGACTTCCAGACGGTTGTGCCTTATGAAAGGTGCGCCAATATATTCGTAAGGCCTTGCCGTTCCGATCGCCGGAGTGATGGTGGTGCTGTTCCAGAGGCCGCCGCCGCTGTACATCTCGCAGGTGAACATTCCGGGAATGTCCGAGGCGGGGGCTATTGTCCAAGGGAGCAGCTGGCGGGTGGAGTCGCTTGCCAGGGCTGAGATCACGTGCAGGGCGAATGTGGCTCCGATCTCGTTGTACCACAGGTCGCAGAGTTCGCCGAGAGTGAGCCCGTGCCTGTGGGCGACTTTAGGAGTGTGTGGATCCACGTCTCCTGAAGGCATAGAGCCTTCGACGATCCTGCCGGCCGGGTTGATGTGGTCCACGATGTACAGCGAGGGAGCGTTTTCCATGCGTGACAGCACTTCCATCAGGTGGAACACGTCCTTAGTGTAGTTGAAGTACCGTGAACCGGTGTCTTGGATCTCCACCACAACGGCATCCAGATCCTTAAGGCTGTCTTCATCAAATGAGATATGGTTCGTTCCCGGTGTCAGCTCCGCACCGGCCGGACTGAAAACAACCTTAAGGTTTCCACGTTCCCTGAACAGATCGTACATATACCGCCCGTGCGCCGTGTCCCAGCAGTTCTGTGTGCAGAAGCATCCGACCCGTCCGTCCAGCAATGCCTTGTCCAACTGCTCCTCCAGCGCCGTGGTTCTAAACGAAAACATTGTCTGTCAATTACTATTAATGATTCTGTTGGCTATGGCGATGACCTCATCGGCGAGGGCTTCGGCGGCGGCGAGGGTCGTGGCTTCGGAGTAGATGCGGATTATCGGCTCGGTGTTGGAGCGGCGCAGGTGAACCCACTGCCGCTTGGACTCGAAACTGATCTTCACTCCGTCGATGTCATTGATGTCCTCGCTGGAATATTCCTTCTTCATTTCCTCAAGGATTCTGTCGATGAGGGCTTTGTCGCTCAACTCGATCTTGTTCTTCGCGATGTGGTACTCCGGGTAGGTTTTCTTGAGCTCGCTCACCTTCATCTTCTTGTGGGCGAGGTTCGAAAGGAACAGGGCCACGCCGACCATCGCGTCACGGCCATAGTGACTGGCAGGGTAGATCACTCCTCCGTTGCCTTCTCCTCCGATCATGGCGCCGGTTTCGCGCATCTTTGTGGTGACGTTGACCTCACCGACCGCCGCGGCATGATATTCACCGCCATATTCCTCGGTCACATCCCGCAGGGCGCGGCTTGACGAGAGGTTAGAGCAGGAGATTGGCTTGTACGGGGCGGTTACCTCCGCAAGGGTCTTGCCTTCCTTTTCCGCGATCGCTGCGGCTCTTTCGAAGAGGTATGCGGCCACGCTCACGAGGGTATATTCCTCGACGAAAGGCTCTCCGTTCTCGCAGATGAACGCCAGACGGTCCACGTCAGGATCGACTGAGATTCCAAGGTCGGCGTGTTCTTTGACCACGGTCTCGCTGAGGTCGGAGAGGTTCTTTGGAAGCGGCTCCGGGTTATGGGCGAAGTCGCCGGTCGGGTCGCAGTTGAGCTTGACGCACTCGACCCCGAGTCTGTCCAGAAGCCTTGGCATTATGATTCCGCCAACCGAGTTGATGGCATCCAGAACGACCTTGAAATGAGCGTCTTTTATCGCTTCCACATCGACCGCCTCAAGAGCCAGTACGGAGTCCAGGTGTTCGTCCGTGTAGTCGTGTTCGGTGACGTGGCCGAGATCGTTCACATCGGCGAAGTTGAAGTCCTCTGTCTCGGCGAGGTCAAGGATGGCTTGTCCCTCGGCTGCCGTGAGGAATTCTCCACGGTCGTTGAGAAGCTTGAGGGCGTTCCACTGTCGAGGGTTATGTGAGGCTGTGAGGATGATTCCTCCGTCTGCCTTGGAGAATGTCACAGCCATCTCCGTGGTTGGAGTGGATGCGAATCCTATCTTCACGACATCGACTCCGCAGGCCATCAGAGAACCGATCACGAGGTTCTCGACCATCGCTCCGGACAGTCTGGCGTCCTTGCCGACGACGATTTTGTATTTGTCCCCGTTCGGCTGCGGCTTCCTCGATGGAAGGGTGGCGCAGTAGGCGTAGGTGAACTTTACTATATCAATAGGAGAAAGCCCGTCTCCGGGCTTTCCTCCAATAGTTCCGCGTATGCCGGAAATTGATTTTATCAAAGACATATAGTGCCTGTTGTCTTGTTATACCATGATGGCTCCCACCAGACCCAGAATCGCATAGAATTCAGGAAGAGCGGCGTAGATCAGGGTGTTGGTGAACACGTCGTGTCCCTGGCTGATGCCTACTATACCGTTGGCGCAGACCATGCCCTGACGGATGGCGGAGATGAGGCAGACAAGACCCACGGACACACCGACACCGAACATCAGCGATCCCTGGGTGGCAAGGTCGCGGCTCAGCCACATGAAGAAGGCCACGAATCCGTAGATACCCTGCGTGGCTGGGATGGCTGAAAGCACGAGGTAGTTTCCTGACTTTTCAGGATTGATTTTGAGAGCTCCTTCAGCGGCGTTTCCGGCGATTGTGGTGCCGATTGAGGAACCGATTCCGGCGAGGGCCAGCATGAGGCCCATTCCGAGATAACCTAAAATTTCGTTCATGATTTTTATGATTTTTAATGATTATTCTGTTTGTTCACTTGTTCTGAGCGGACTGTAGGTCTTTCCTGCACCTTCATAACCGCTGTTCTTGAAAAATTCGAGGAAGTTGAGCCTCAATGGGTGCACGAAGGCTCCGAGGCAGTTCATCGCAAGGTTCAGTACATGGCCAAGAAGCACGATGAGAGCGAAGCATACCACATTCACCCCAGGCACATCCATCGCCAGAACGCTGCCTCCAAGTTCGTTGAAAGCGTTTCCGAGCATTCCGCCGGCAAGCCCGAGGGCGTACAGACGCAGATAGCTCAACACGTCTCCCAGAAGTCCCGTGACCGTGTTGTATGTCTCGTAGAGTCCAAGTCCGATGTTGATGAGCGGGTTGCGGTGAAGGTCGTTGAGCAGGAATATTCCAAGGGCGGAGACTATGCCAAGTGTGATGACCGTCCATTTGGTGGCCGCGGCTCCGATCACTCCCAGAAGAGAGAAACCTCCGACGATCACGCCGCCTACGATGAGCAGCGTCCATCCCAAAGTCCCGAGCGAACCCGAGAATCCGTCACGCTTCACCGCATAGACGGCCTTCAGGAGGAGTGCCACGCTGAGGTGGACGACACCGATCAGGATGGCGAGTGCCATCGAAGGATCGTAGCCCATTACCTTCCCTTTGAGCATGACGCATTTAAGCCAGTCTGGAACCCAGGTCGCGGCGTAGGTGTCCACGCCGAAGAAAGTATGGAGGATCGTACCCATGATGAGAGTGGCCACTCCGAGGGTTGTGACAAGCGGCGCCATCTGCCCGATGAATCCTTTTTTCTTCCAGACAAGAAGTCCGGCGATGGTGAGGACAAGACCGTAGCCTGCGTCACCGAGACACATCGCGAAGAAGAGAGTGAAGAAGAACGAGATATAGGGTGTCGGGTCGAACTCGTCGTAGACCGGACGTCCGTACATGTCGGTCAAAACCGTGAACATCTTTACAAACTTGTTCTCTTTCAACTTGATGGGTGGATTATCGGCTTTCGTGGCATCTTCTTTTATGTAGAAAATGTCCATCGTGTCGAACTCAGCCGTGAGCTTGCCGTCATCCTCCGAAGGAGCGAAGCCGACAAATGTCGTGACATGGTCTTCGGCGGCCTTTCCGGCGCCCGCGTCCGCAAGGTATAGCTGGAGATCGGCCATCTCTTTGCCGTATTCCTCCGACATCGCGGATGAATATTCCTTAAGCTCCAGAAGTCTTGCCTTGCAGTTGACCGCATCCTCAAGGAGGGACACCATTTTTCTCTCACAGAAGCGCACATCACCTTCAGGAGCCGCGCATTCCTCGACCGGCAATGAATATCCCGGGTCATTGGAAACGGTCACGAACCACACCTTGCTTCCGTTGTCAGCCACTTCCTGAAGAGGGTATAGATCAGCCCATGACGGATTGAACTTCTTCTTCGGAATGCAGTACCAGCGCACTTTGAAGCCTTTTGACGAGAGTGCGTCCAAGGCGGACTTGTCGAACTGTCCCCAAGGTTTTCTCGTCTCAATCTCCCTGCGGGTAAGGACGAGTTCGTTCTTGATTGTGTCCAGCCGGGAGGCGTACTTCCTTACAGCCTCTTTGGGATTGTCGTATTTTGCGTTGGGATCTACGGCGGCCTCGATCTTTTCAAGGTCGGGATCCTTGCTGAAGTCCAGGGTGTCCAGCAGCTTGATGGCTTTCTTGAGGTCATTCCCACCGGCCAGAAGCGCGGCGGAGCGCTCGTCCACCGGCTTTGAGGACCGTGTGATGTCCACAAGTCCCAGTTCCTGCAGGCGTCTGAGGAACTCCTCACTCTTCCCGCTGAGAAGAATGAAGGAATATTTAGTCATTTTCTCAATCATTGCCGCCTTCCTCCATAACTTCTTCAGATTCCTCTTCAGCGTGGCGCTGCTTTACAATCTTGGACGAGGCCTTGCTCAGGTTCTCCTCGTCCTCCATGTAGCGCTTGATCTTGCGGATGGCCTCCTGATAGCCCGGGATCTGGACTTTCTCGTAGAGGTTCACCTTCTGGGTTGTCTTTTTCCTCTGGAAGTCCAGAATGCGGCGCTTCTCCTCATAGACCTCCGACTCGATCCCGAGTCTGGACAGATCCTTGAGGATCGCCACGCCGTCGATGTACCATGCTGGCTTGATGAACGTGTTGAACGGACTGATCTTGTAGCGGATGCTCTTGAGTTCCGGACACTTCACGCCCGCGACCTTGACGGTCACGAGGTCGATGTCAACGATTGAGACCAGACCCGGCTCGAACTCGTTCCACAGGGGGGCAAGGTAGTCGTACTTCCGCCTGGCCTCTTCGAGGTCTTTAAGAAGCCGCTCGCTCTTGTCCTTGGCCTTGCGCACCTCAAGCCTCAGGGCGCTCTCCTTGTTCTGCAACGTAGGGAGGGCCTTCTGGCGCATCTTGAGCTGCTTCTGCAAGGTGTTGAGCGCAGTCTTGTTGTATTGAAACTTGATAGGCATTACTTACCTTTCCAGTATTTGTCGATCAATGATTGCTTGATTCCGGTCTCGGCCTTGGTGAAGTACTTGCCGAACAGTTCCCAAGCAGTGTCGAGCATCTCGGTGATGGAGATGTTGACATCGATGGAGAGTAGTCTGGTGGCATATTCCTTCGCATAGTCGAGGCATCGGTGGTCGTAGTCGGAGAGGTCGAAACCGTTCTCCAGTTTTGTCTTGGCGTTCTGGGCGTCGGCGTAGAGGCGCACGCCCGCGTTCATCACCTGGCTGTGGTCCTCGCGGGTCTTCACGTTCTGGACTCTCTGCTTGAGCCTGGAAAGGGAACGGAACGGGTCAATGATGATCTTTCCCGAGTCGGAGTCGGCGCGGAGGAAGAGCTGTCCCTCTGTGATGTAACCGGTGTTGTCAGGGATGGCGTGGGTGATGTCTCCGTCGTTCAGGGTGGTCACGGCGATGATTGTGATGGATCCTTCGGTCGGGAGCTGCACGGCCTTCTCGTAGATCTTGGCGAGATCGGAGTAGAGGGAACCCGGCATGGAGTCCTTTGACGGAATCTGGTCCATACGGTTGGACACGATCGAGAGCGCGTCGGCGTAGAGGGTCATATCCGTGAGGAGCACAAGCACCTTCTCGTTCTTGTCAACGGCGAAGTACTCGGCTGCGGCAAGGGCCATATCCGGGACCAGAAGCCGCTCCACAGGCGGGTCTTCGGTCGTGTTGACGAAGCAGATGATCCTGTCAAGGGCGCCGGCGCTTTCGAAGGCCTGGCGGAAGAACAGGTAGTCATCGTTGGAAAGACCCATTCCGCCGAGGATTATCTTGTCCACATCGGCTCTCAGCGCCACGTCGGCCATGACCTGGTTGTAAGGCTGGTCAGGGTCGGCGAAGAACGGAATCTTCTGGCCTGACACAATCGTGTTGTTGAGGTCGATGCCGGCGATACCGGTCGGAATCAGCTCGGACGGCTGGCGTCTCTTGTAAGGGTTCACGGACGGTCCGCCGATTTCCCTTTCCTCGCCTTCCACCTCGGGGCCGCCGTCGATAGGCTTCCCGTAGGCGTTGAAGAAACGTCCGGAGAGCTGCCCGCTGACCTTGAGTGTAGGAGGCTCACCGAGAAAAGTCACCTCTGCGTCGGTCGGAATGCCTTCCGTGCCGGAGAACACCTGGAGTGTGACCAGATCACCCTTGGTCTTCACGACCTGGGCAAGCTTGCCGCCGACTACGGCCAGCTCGTCGTTGGAAACTCCCTTGGCCTTCAGTGAAACGGTGGCCTTGGTGATGGCTTCCAGCTTTGTGTATATTCTTTGATAAGCCTTATTTGCCATAGTCTTCAATCAGTTTGTTGATCTTTCCTGCATAATTCTCGAATTCCACGCTGTGGAACTTGGTGTAGTTCATCTGGCGGAGGTCGTTGATGAGTTCCTTGAAGAATCCGCGGCACTTCTCGAAGTCCTCGAAGTCGAAATCTATGTCGCAGAGGGTGAGGACGAGGTCCAGCATGTATTTCTGGCGATCCATCGGACAGAGGGCGTCGGTCTCGTCGAATGCGTCCTGCTGGAGGAACACGAAGTCGATGAGCTCAGACTTCCAGAAGCTTACGTGGTAGCCTACCGGAACTCCGTCATCGCCGAGGATGTTGATCTGTTCGTTCGCCTCGCGGCCTCGGCGGAGGAGGTTCTTCGCCTTGATGACGTTGTCCACCCAGCCGTGCTCGACCTGTTGGTCAAGCCAGGCGATGATCTCAGGGTATTCAAGGTATTTTGAATATGACTCGATCGGGTTGACGGCAGGATACCTCTTCTGGTCCGCACGGTTCTGCTCCAGTCCGTAGAAGCACCTTGCGGCCTTTTTGGTGGACTCGGTAACAGGTTCCTTGAGGTTACCGCCGGCAGGGGACACCGTTCCGATGAAGGTGACGGCTCCGGTCCGGCCGTTGTTCAGGACAACCATTCCCGCGCGGGCGTAGAAGTTGGAGATGATGGCCGAGAGGTCAACCGGGAAGGCGTCGGCTCCCGGAAGCTCCTCCATACGGTTGGACATCTCCCTCAGAGCCTGCGCCCAACGTGAGGTGGAGTCGGCGAGCAGGAGGCACTTCAGACCCATCGCCCTGTAATATTCACAAATCGTCATCGCCGTATAGACCGAGGCTTCGCGGGCGGCGACAGGCATGTTCGAGGTGTTGCAGATGATGGTGGTACGCTCCATCAGGTGGCGGCCGGTGTGAGGGTCGATGAGCTCGGGGAACTCTGTGAATATCTCGACGACCTCGTTGGCGCGCTCTCCGCAGGCCGCCATCACGATCACGTCGGCCTCCCCTTGCTTGGCTATGGCGTGCTGGAGCACGGTCTTGCCGCAGCCGAAAGGCCCGGGGATGAATCCGGTGCCGCCTTCGGCGATAGGGTTGAAGGTGTCGATGCAGCGGACTCCGGTCTCCATGATCTTCTGTGGCCTCGGTTTCTCCCTGTAGGCCTTGACGGCTACCTTGACAGGCCATTTCTGGGTCATGGTGACGTAAGCGTCCTCACCGTCCGCGTCGGTCAGCACGGCGATCACCATGTCGATGTTGTACTTTCCGGGTTCGGCGATCTTCTTGACGGTGTACTCTCCCTTGAAGGAGAACGGCACCATGATCTTGTGAGGCAGCCAGCCTTCCTTCACCTCTCCGAGCCAGTCAGCGGCGATGACCTTGTCACCTTCCTTGGCTGTCGGGCTGAAGTCCCAGAGTTTCTTGTGGTCCAGAGGGTCGGTGTACTCTCCTCTCTTGAGGAACACTGACTCCATCGTGGTCAGATTGTTCTGGAGACCGTCATAGACGCTGGACAGAAGGCCAGGACCGAGAGTCACCTCAAGCATCCTGCCTTCAAATTCCACAGGGTCTCCGTTTTTCAGTCCGCGGGTGCTTTCGAACACCTGGACCGAGGCCTTGTCTCCGCTCACCTTGATGACCTCGGCCAGAAGGGGAGTACCCGCAAGGGTGATGTAGCAGAGTTCGTTCTCCGCCACCGGCCCGTCCACCTGGACTGTCACAAGGTTGGAAACAATTCCTGTTACCTTTCCTTTTGTCTTCATATTCAGTTATTTCAATTTTCTATTTTGAAGGTTGGTAGTTCACTCCCTTGAAGGTGCCTCTGACTTCGTCTACGAGGCGGCGGAACATCTCGCGTCCGGTCTTCTCATCGAGGGAGAACCATCTGGAGATGATGCGCAGTCTGGCGATGAAGCCGAGTATCGCATCCAGATCGAAGTAGTTGAACGTGTTGATTTCTACAATCTTGTCCCACATCAGGGAATCCAGCCCGCGTTCGCGGGACAGCAGATCGGGGGCGTTCAGAGCCTCGTCAAGCCTCTGGGCTTCCGCGAACTCGCCGGTCTCCAGCTTTATAGTGTCTTGGTCAAGCGGTCTCTCGAAAGCCTTGTTCAGGAAGCGGGCCTTGCCGTTGCGGACATTCAGGTCGAAGGTGAAATATTCTTTCAGGAACCTGTCCCCGTCCTTCAAAGCGGCCTCGTAGAACTCTTTGGTAAGGTTTTCGTCCTTGAATCCGTCCAGAAGCCTGTCCACCACCTTGATGTCGGCTTCGCCGAGCTGGGACTTGATCCAACCGGCATAGGTGTCGAAGGACGTTCCCTCTCCGAACTTCCAGTCAAGCGAGATGGCCGGAAGGCTGGAGATTATGTACTCGTAGTTGTTCATTACTCGCCGAAGAGTATCTTGCGTGTGGCAGGTCTGAGATAGTCGCCGATCAGGGACTTGAAAGTCTCATCGGTGAGGCTTATGAAGTAGGAGCCGTCCTTAGGGCCGATAGTGAACCCGCCGGCGACCTTCTTGGAAAACTCGGCTGTGACTCCGCCCTTCAGAATGCTTGCCAACTCACCGCTGACAAAAGGCTCAAGCTCTTTCTTAAGGCTTTCCGGGAGCACGATGTTGAGATCCACGGCCTCTTCGGCGTTGAACTTCCCGGCCACGGCCTTGATGATCTCCTTTACGAATTCGGCTGACGAAAGGGCGGATGACACCTGCTTGTCGGTCATCTTGCCGACCATGAGGTTCTCGATGTCCTTTCTGGTGGCCTGGATGCTCTGTACGGCGGCCATCTTCACATCGCCCTCAACCTTGGTCTTGTAGTCCTCGGCCTCCTTCTGAGCCTTCCTGAGAATGGATTCGGCCTGCTTCCTGGCCTCCTCAATGATTTCGGCGGCCTTCTCGTTCGCCTTGGCGAGGATGGCCTTACCCTCTTCCTTACCCTTTGACAGTCCCTCCTTGTAGAGCTTGTCGGTTAGTTCCTGTAGCTTGTTTTCCATTTATAATTATGTGTTGATTTTCCTATTCGCACAAATATAATCAAAAGAATACTCTTGCCAAAACAATTTAAATTAATCTTTTGAACACGTTTACAATAAAAATAAGAAAGTTGAAGTTTTGCTTCAACTTTCTTGATATTGTGTAAGTAATATGCTGTTTTGAAGAGAGTGATTTCGCCAAGCCGGCCTCTTTATCCAAGAAAGCCGAGCAGGATTCCGGCGGCGACGGCGGAACCGATGACTCCGGCGACGTTCGGTCCCATGGCGTGCATAAGAAGGTGATTGTCCGGGTCAAACTCCCTGCCGACAAGTTCCGAGACGCGTGCGCTGTCAGGCACGGCGGAAACACCGGCGTTGCCTATGAGCGGATTGATCTTCCGGTCGCCTTTCAGGAAAAGGTTCCAGATCTTGATGAAGAGCACTCCGCAGGCCGTGGCGATCACGAATGACAGCAGACCAAGGATGAAGATCTTGACCGAACTGCCGCTGAGGAACTTGTCCGCCTGGGTGGAGGCTCCGACCGTGAGACCGATGAGAGTTGTAACGACATCGATCAGCGGGCCGCGTGCGGTCTCCGCCAGACGCCTTGTCACTCCGCTCTCTTTCAAAAGATTGCCGAAGAACAGCATTCCCAGAAGCGGAAGTCCTGATGGCACGATGAACGCCGTGAGGAGGAATCCGACGATAGGGAAAATGATCTTTTCCTTCTGGCTGACCTGTCTCGCGGCAGGCATCCTGATAAGACGCTCTTTTTTTGTCGTCAGCGCGAGCATGATCGGTCTCTGGATGACCGGCACAAGAGCCATGTAGGAATATGCGCTCACGGCGATCGCTCCCATCAGATCCGGAGCGAGCTGTGAGGACAGGAATATGGCTGTGGGACCGTCAGCCCCTCCGATGATGCCGATGGCTCCGGCCTGGTTAGGGTCGAATCCAAGGACGAGGGCGAGGAGGTAAGCCCCGAATATTCCCATCTGGGCGGCGGCACCAATGAGCAGCAGTCTCGGTTGGGAAATTAGGGCGGAGAAATCAGTCATCGCTCCGATTCCGAGGAATATCAGGGGCGGGTACCAGCCTTGCTTCACGCCCTGGTACAGAATGTTCAGCACCGAGCCGTCCTCATAGACACCGATGCTCAGTCCCGGAAACATAGGAATGTTGCCGATGATCATTCCGAATCCGATCGGGACGAGCAGCAGAGGCTCCCATTCCTTCTTGATGGCCAGTGTGATGAACACGATGCCTATCAGGATCATCACCAGATTCTGCCAAGTGGCGTTGGCGAATCCGGTGAAGTACCAGAACTGTCGAAGACTTTCGAATATTATGCCCATCCTTTTATGCTATCTTGACGATTTCAGCACCTTCGAGGACAGAGTCCCCTTTGTTCACGAGGATGGCCGTGACTGTTCCGTCTGATGGAGCCTGAATCTCGTTCTCCATCTTCATGGCCTCAAGGACGGCCACTTTCTGTCCGGCTTTCACGGCTTGGCCTTCCTTGACGGAGACCTCGATGATCACGCCCGGGAGAGGTGAGGTCACAGGTTTGCCCGCTCCAGCAGGAGTTGATGGTTTGCTGTCGGGCGTTTCGGTAGGCTTAGCGACCGCTTGTGCCGCATTCTTGCCGGTATTGCTTGCCGAATTGCCTGTTCCGGTCGCCGAGCCTGTCGAAGCGATGGTGACGGCATTCTCCATCTCTACCTTATAGTCGGCTCCGTTGACCGTCACGTCAGCGATGTTACCTTCCACTGAATTGATCTCAACGTTGTACTCGTTGCCGTTGATTCTGAATTTGTAAGATTTCATATTCATTAATGTTTCTATCTTGGTGATTGTCTGAAATTCTGTATTTTGCTGTTCCAGTTGCTTGCTTCGGACGGGCGGATCGTGATGACGAAACTTTCCTCGTCGTGGATCCCTCCACCGAGATAGTCGTCAATCGCCGTCGCGATGGCCGCATAGACCTCTCCGCCGAATTCCCGAGAGAGAGCCATCGAGATCGCGGCGGCGACCTCCGGAGTCATATCCTCTTTCTTTTTAGAAGGTTCCGCCGGTTTTTGTGACGTGGCTTTCTTGTTGGCGTTGCCTATCCAGCCGAAGATGAACGCCAGGATGGTCAAGGCGATGAACACAACTGAGACGGAGATCAGGGTAAGAACCCATCCGTGTGGATCCTTCTCCTTCATTATCTGGCTGTTGGTCTTTGCGTCCACGTCTCCGTTGTAGGATCCGGGAGTCGGTTTGTCAGTGACAGTTGTCTCGAAATCCATCATTTTCACTCCTGTCGGAACCTTGACGACGGAATTGTCCGCCGGAAGGTCTGCCGGGATGTCGATCGTGTCGATGATGGTGCGCCCGTCGTTGCTGACAAGATAGACTGTGGAACCTTTGCGCAGGGTGAAATTGGTGTAATATGTTCCCTGTGAGGAATTTCCGCTTGCGTAGAAGACGACGCTCTGGCGCGGTCCCAAGGTGGTGGTGGCATCTGATGCGGGAATATGATATTTCCTCAGGTTGTCCTTGTCGTCTGACAGGTAGCAGCCGGCGAACTTCACGCTCCCGTAGGAGTTGTTGAAGATCTCGACCCAGCCGGTTCTTTGTCCGTAGCCGTCCGTGAGTCCGTTCGTGTTCTCAACGAGAACCTCTCCGATCCGCAGGTCCGTAAGGTTCTGGGCACCTATGGTCAATCCAGAGAAAAGGAGGACGGCTGATAGCATTATTTGTCCAAGTATCTTCATAGGCTACAGAGGAAGATTGTCGTGTTTCTTGGCCGGCATCTGCTGTTTCTTGCCGGAGAGCTGCTCAAGAGCTCTGATGATGCGGAAGCGGGTGTTGCGAGGCTCTATGACATCGTCGATGTAGCCTTTCTCGGCGGCCTGGTAAGGATTGTTGAAGAGTTCTTCGTATTCCTCTTTCTTGGCGGCCCGGATCTTTTTCTGTTCGACCGGATCCTCTACGGCCTTGATGTCTTTGGCGTAGAGCACATTGACAGCCCCGTCGGCTCCCATTACGGCGATCTGGGCTGATGGCCATGCGTAGACGAGGTCGGCGCGCAGATGCTTGCTGCTCATCACGATGTAGGATCCGCCGTAGCTCTTGCGCAGCTCAACCGTGACTTTCGGAACTGTAGCCTCTCCGTAGGCGTAAAGCAGTTTGGCTCCGTTGGTGATGACCGCGCCGTACTCCTGCTGGGTTCCCGGAAGGAATCCCGGAACATCGACAAGGGAGACGATCGGGATGTTGAAGGCATCGCAGAAGCGCACGAAACGGGCTCCCTTGCGGGATGCGTTGATGTCGAGTACTCCGGCGAGCATCTTAGGCTGGTTGGCCACGATGCCGACACTCCGTCCGTTCATGTGGGCGAAACCGACTATGATGTTCTTGGCGAATTCTTTATGGATCTCAAAGAACCTTCCGTCATCGACGATGCTCGTGATGACCTTGTACATGTCGTAGGCCTGGTTCGGATTGTCAGGGATGATTTCGTTGAGTGAGTCGTCAACCCTGCCGACAGGGTCGTCGGTCGGAACTCTCGGAGCCTCTTCCATGTTGTTCTGAGGAATGTAACTGAGGAGTTCCTTGATGGTGTCGATGCCTTTCTGCTCGTTCTCGGCGGCGAAATGTGCGACACCGCTCTTGGAGGCGTGCACACTGGCTCCTCCGAGTTCCTCCTGCGTGACAACCTCGCCGAGGACGCTCTTCACGACGGCCGGGCCGGTGAGGAACATGTAGGAAGTGTTCTTGACCATCACCGTGAAGTCCGTAAGGGCAGGGGAATAGACAGCCCCTCCGGCGCATGGACCGAATATTCCTGAAATCTGCGGAATCACGCCGGACGCGAGTATGTTCCTTTCGAATATCTCGCCGTAGCCCGCGAGAGCGTCAACCCCTTCCTGGATTCGCGCTCCGCCCGAGTCGTTCAGGCAGATGAACGGGGCTCCGTTGCGTGTCGCCAAATCCATCGCCTTGCAGATCTTCTCCGCCATGGTCTTGGAAAGCGAACCTCCCGAGACGGTGAAATCCTGTGCCGCCACATAGACAAGACGGCCGTCTATCGTGCCCTGTCCTGTGACAACCCCGTCTCCGTCAAAGTGCTGTCTCTCCATTCCGAAGTTCGTGCAGCGGTGACGTACAAACATATCGAATTCCTCGAAGCTTCCTTCGTCAAGCAGCAGTGCGAGACGTTCCCTCGCCGTCAACTTGCCTTTCTCGTGCTGGGCGTCGATCCTTTTCTGGCCTCCTCCCATCCTGGCCGCGGCTCTGCGCTCGACCAATTTCTTGATGTTATCCTGCTGGATGCTCATATTCTGTTACTTTAATCGTAAAATTTCCAAATGACAAATTTATCAAGAATCCTATTTTCTTCAAAATTCCTGCCCACAAAGCCGTAAATTTCGGCTACTTGTGGTAAAATGCTGGTTTTTGAATAGGATAAAAAAGAAAGGCTGACGGAAAAAACACTTTCTGTCAGCCTCTAATATGTCCATCGGCAATTATTACTCTGCCGGTTTCAGCGTGCTGTAAACATTGGTGACGTCGTCATCGTCCTCAAGGAGACCGGTGAGTTTGTCAAGGGTCTCTCGCTGTTCCGGCGTCACATCCTTCAGATCCACATTAGGTATTCTCTCGAACCCTCCGGACACGAGCTCGTAGCCGTTGTCCTCGATGTACTTCTGGATGGCGCCGTAGGATTCGTAGGCACCGTAGATCACAACGTTCTTCGTGATGTTCTCGTCCTTGTCCTCCTGCTCCTCGATGAAAACCTCTGGGTCATCGTCACAGTCGCAGAGGGCGAGCTGAAGCTCATCGGTGTCAAGACCTTCCTGATACTTGATGCGGAACACGCACTTGTGGTCGAACATGAAGCTCACGCTGCCGCTGGTGCCGAGGGAACCGCCGCACTTTGTGAAGTAGCTTCTCACATTGGCCACGGTACGGGTGTTGTTGTCGGTCGCTGTCTCGACAAGATATGCGATTCCGTGAGGGCCGTAACCCTCGAACACAACCTCCTTGAAATCGCCTTGGTTCTTTTCCATGGCTCTTTTGATGGCCTTCTCGACGTTGTCCTTAGGCATGTTCTCGCTCCTGGCCTCCGCCATGAGCGCCCTGAGCCTTGAGTTGCCGACCACGTCCGGTCCGCCCTGCTTTACGGCGATTGTGATTTCCTTTCCGATCTTGGTGAAGGTCTTGGCCATGTGCCCCCACCTCTTCAGCTTCCTTTCCTTTCTGAATTCAAACGCTCTTCCCATATTCCTTACTTGGTCTGGTTTCCGATGCGGCTGATGTACTTGTCGATGTCGTAGCCCTCTACCGACTGAGGATACTGATCCTTGATCTTCTTGTAGAAAGTCAGAGCCTTGGCGTTGTCGCCGAGTTCCTCGCAGGTCACACCTGCCTTCAGAAGATAACTCGCAGCGAACATATTGTCAGCCGCCGCGGCAGCTTTCTCGAAACAGCCGACAGCCTCACGGTACTTCTCAAGGCCGACATAGGCGTCTCCGATGCATGCGGTCGCGCGGGCTGAGAGGATAGCGTCCTTACCATTGTACTTTTTGAGATAGTCGACGGCCGCCTGATAGTTTCCGAGCTGGAGCTCGCAGACCCCGGCGTAATAGTAGATATCCTTCCCTCCTTTCGCTCCGAAATCCTCGATGACCTGGGAGAAACCGAGCACGTTGCCGTCGCCGTTGAGGGCCAGCTCGAACTCACCGTTGCGGAAGTTGGCCTCCGCAGGGATCATCTGTGCGGCCGCCTCGTCGCTCTTAGGCTGCACATAGAACTTCTGGTAAGCGGCCAGAACGACAGCGATCGCCACGAGGGCGACCAGAATGCCATAGATTGTCTTTTTGTTCTCACGGAAGAACTGGTCGGTCTTGGACACGGTCTCGATGACCTTCTCCTCACGCTCCTGCTCTTTCTCCTTTAAAACTGCATCTTGCTTTGCCATTTTTATAAAGTTTTTGTTATTATCGAATAATAAGCCCACAAAAATAGGAAAAAATGTTTAATCCTGCAATTATTGGGGTTCTATCTCATGAAAATGACTATCTTTGCATGGTTCGAAAAAGTCAGATGCCTGCACTCAAGAAAATAGTCGTCCAGAATTTCAGGAACATAGCGTTTCAGGAATTGTCTTTTTCTCCCAACATCAATTGCATATCAGGCAACAACGGGGAGGGAAAGACAAATCTTATGGATGCGGTCTGGTACCTTTCGATGACAAAGAGCGCATTTGCCTCCTCGGACAGATTTAATTTCCGGCACGGCGCTGACAGCTTCGCCGTTTCGGGAACATATTCAATGAATATGGGACCGGACGCGCGGTTTTCGGTGCAAGTGGACGGCAAGGGAGAGAAGAAGGTGCGGAGGGACGACAAAGCGTACTCGAAGATCTCGGAGCACATCGGGACACTGCCTATCGTGATGGTCTCTCCGTCAGACACTTCTCTTGTGAGTGAGAGCGGCGATGACAGGCGCCGGTTCGTCAATTCGGTGCTGTCTCAGATGGACAGGGAATATCTCGCCGCGATGCAGCAGTACAACCGTCTCCTTTTCCAGCGCAACAAGGTGCTCAAGGACGGCACATTCGACGGGCCGCTTCTGGACGTGTTCGACGAAAGGATGAATGAATATGCCGGAGTGATCCACGCCAAAAGGGACGTTTTTGTCAAGGACCTCCTTCCGTTGGTGGCCGAGCGTTACGCCGCGCTTTCCGGCGGCCGCGAGGCAGTGTCTATCGACTATAGGTCGGATCTGCGGAGAGGCCCGCTGGTGGATCTGCTGAAGGCTTCGCGGGAGAAGGACAGGATGTTCAGATACACAACCGTCGGAATTCAGAGGGATGATTTCCTCTTTGAGATGAACGGCTTCCCGATCCGTCGGTGCGGCTCGCAGGGGCAGCAGAAGTCATTCCTGGTCTCGTTGAAATTCGCACAGTACGAGCTGATGAAGCGCAGGTACGGCTTTCCGCCGATGCTGCTGCTGGACGATGTGTTCGACAAACTGGACATGAGCAGGATCTCCAACCTGCTTGGAATGGTCGCCGGGAGCGACTTCGGCCAGATATTCATAACAGACAGCAACAAGGTCAGGATGTCCGGGATTGTGGATGGCCTGACAGCCGACAGGGCTTATTTCGAGGCGGTCGGAGGTGAGTTCCGGGAGATTTGACGATGGCAGAGTTCAGGAAGATCAAGGGGACGCCTCGCAAGGAGGCTCTGGGGATGGAACAACTCATTCCTATGTACATCCGGGCTTTGAAGCTGAGCGCCGGACTTAACACCCAACGGGTTTTCGCCGCGTGGGATGCTGTGTCTGGTGTGGCCGGTCAGACGCTCAGGAAGTTCTACAGGGACGGGAAACTCTACGTGACGATGTCGTCCTCGATGCTGCGGAGCCATCTGGAGTTCCAGAAGCCGGCCTTGATTCAGGCGATGAACAGTTTTTTGGAGAAAGATCAGCTGTTCGTCAAGGACTACGACAAGGTCGGGTTTGTCAAGGAATTGATCCTTAAATGACAGTCTTTATATTTCGGATGGTGTTTTGATTTTTTAATCTGTTGAAGGTATGGACAGCAAGGTCAGAATCATAATTGACGATGCGATTCCGTTTATCCAAGGTGTTTTGGAACCGTATGCGGATGTAAGGTACATGGAAGGCCGGGCGATCTCCCATGAGGATGCGATGAGTGCTGACGCTCTTATCATCAGGACAAGGACGAAGTGTGTCGATTCTTTGCTGGAAGACACTCCGGTGAAGTTCATCGCCACGGCGACCATCGGGATGGATCACATAGATCTTCCATACTGCAACGAGAAAGGAATCATCGTCCGCAATTCCGCCGGATGCAACGCCGGAGGGGTGATGAATTATGTGTTCTCGGCTCTTTACGGAGTGGCTGCCCGAAAGGCCATCCGTCTGGAGGGCGGCAAATTAGGAATCGTCGGTGTAGGAAATGTCGGCCGCAGGGTCGATTCCGTGGCCGGTTCTCTCGGATTCAAGGTCTTGAAGAACGACCCTCCGCGCATGGCCGAAGAGGGGATGGAAGGTTTCTGTCCGCTGGACTATCTGCTTGCCAATGCGGACATCGTGACGATGCACGTGCCACTGAACGAGACCACGAAGGGGATGGCGAATGATGAATTTTTCGCTATGATGAAGCCTGGAACCATCTTCATCAACGCTTCCCGTGGAGAGGTGGTGGACGAGGCCGCGTTGAAGAGGGCGATCCCGAAGTTAGGGCCGGTGATCATCGACACCTGGAACAACGAGCCGGACATCGACAGGGAGCTTCTGAATATGGTCGATATCGCGACCCCGCACATTGCCGGCTATTCCTACCAAGGCAAGCAGAACGGCACGACGATGGCTGTCCGCGCCCTTGCCCGTTTCTTCGGCATAGACCCCCTGTTTGATTTCTTCCCTAAAACTGAAATTATTGATCTTGAGTCGATTCGCTTGGATTTAAAAGGTAAGAACCAAGGCGAGGTCGCATCCGTCCTTCAGTACAACTACCCGATCTTCACCGACGACTTCATGTTCCGCATGGCTCCCGAAACCTTTGAGTCCTTACGATCCAACTACCAGTACCGCCGCGAGTTCTACATCTTCTGATCGCTTGCATTGGCAGCTGGTGGCTTCGACAAATTCAGCGACCTCTCTACAATGTCAGTAAGATGGTCGCTGAGCTTGTCAAAGCGGCTGTTTCTCAGTACTTGACACTTTTATTTTACCGATTCCCGGTTGACTGTGAGGTCTCCGCTGCCGCTTTCGCGGGTCTTTACGCTTTTGGCTTTCAGTTCGCTGGCGTCGATGTCACCGGAACCGGTCTTGTGGAATGTGACAGAATCCGCCTTCCCTGAAAGTGTCGTGTCCCCTGAACCGGTTGACGTAACAGATAGCGTGCCAATATTCAGGTCGCTGTACTCTCCGTCCCCGGAACCTTTCTTGCCGATGACCATTTCACCGGCGGTGACGTGTCTGAACTCGTGGTCTCCGCTTCCGGTCCCAAGAACTGTCAACTTCCCTGAAAGCTCAAGATTGAACGCTTTGATGTTTCCCGAACCTACAGACTTTATGTACAGTGAGTCACTTTTGAATCCGGATATCCGGACATTACCGTAACAAGTAGCGTTGATCCTCGTCAAATTCGGGGTATATACTCTTGCTTGAATCGGTCCGAAGATTCTTGCGGTTTTGTTTGTGAATCCTATCTTCAGTTCACCGTTCTCATTTGTCACGCGGACTGAATCAATCATTGTGTTGTAGGCTATCACTTCGACCTTGGATTCATTTCCGGTCTGGATGACGATCACATCATCAATACCTCTGAAATCACATATCGAATTGAACTCACCTGGGCTGTAAGTCACAGTGTCAACCTCTCCTTCCGCATCGCACAGCCTGTACCGCAGATCGTACTTGAACTGTTTCTTAGCGTCATCGCTCAACCTGAAATAGCAGGATGACAGTCCAGCCGCCATAATGACCAGCGCCGCGGCGGCCAGGATATTCTTTAATAACTTCATTATATTCATAAATTTAGATTACCCAATTGTTTTTGTCAAGCAGTTCCTTCGGGTCAAGCCCGAGCAGTTCCATCTTCCTGATTACGGCCGGCAGTTCGACTTCCAGGAACTCCTTTCTGTCGTTCTCCAGCACGATGTCCTTGGCTTGTCCGCTGATGAAGTAGCCGATGCCGCGTTTGTTGTAGATGATGCCCTCGTTGGTGAGCTTCTCGTAGGTGCGCATCACCGTGTTGGGATTAACGCCGATCGAGGCTCCATATTCCCTCACGGACGGGATCCTGTCATCTGCCTTCAGCGCGCCGGAGAGGATCCTCTCGCAGATAATGTCGCTTATTTGCAGGTATATAGCCTTGTTTGAATTGAATTCCATAGTTCGGAATATTAATGTTGAAGCCTCTTGATCCGGAACCATGACCACGTCCCGCAGATTGCAAGATTCAGTAGAAGCATGAAGTTGAGGAAGGCGTTCAGCCAGAGGTCAAGACTGTCGGCATGTCTGATAGTCCAGTCCTCGAACCAGTTTCCCCACCACTCAAGGTCGGCATTGGTGATGAAAGCGCTTAGCAGACCGGAAAGTATCAGTTGAAGAGCGAAGAGTACAAGCAAGGTGCCCACCACCTTCCATTTCTTGAACACCAAGCCTCCAAGCAGGAATATGATTGCGTTCTCCATAATGCAGGCTGCCAGAATCCAGAAGCCGTTGGCAGGAATCATAATCGAGTCATCCTGAATGTTGGCGTTGATTCTGAATGACATCAGAGAGTCTCCGCAGGACTTGTCCAGAAGGCAGACAACGCCGTCGCTGAGGAAATAGACGCAGATGTACGCGAGAGGGATGACAATCAGTGTGACAAGCATCATCGACGTGAATTTTTCAAGCCTTGATGCCGGAAGCATCAGCCATTCCGAACCTTTGGCCTTGTCAGTGATCTCCCCGTAGGCTCTTGAAGGGAAGATCATCACAAAGACGGTGGTCATCGCAATGAACACTCCGAATCTTGTCCGTATCGCGGGTCCGTTGATTTCAATCCCTGTGAACACTTTCATCAGGCCTCCGTCGAACAACCCCGCGAAGAACATGTACAGCATGTAGAATATGATCGGGAACAGCGCGAAGATCAGCGCCAGCATCCCGATGTTCTTCCACTGTCTTTTGAGGTCATAGGCGAGATATTTCCCGAACCTGCTTAAATTGAATGTATTGCTCATATTCATTCCTCCTTATTTATTACTGAATATGTCCTTTACCAACGTCTTGTTCCTGTGGACGGCGTTGAAAAGGGCTTCCACGTTGATTTTGCTCTCCTTGCCGGTCGTGTTGGGGTAAACCTGGATGAATCCGCCCGGAAGCTGCTCGCTGTAAAGGGATTCCGGGTGAAGCTGCGTACCGTAGTCAAAATACAGCTTGCCTGTGATCTCCTCCACGGATGCGTTAAGAAGGACATCCTGACGGTCAAGGATGATGATCGGGTCGATGATGTTCTCAAGATCCCTTACCTGATGGGTTGAGATTACGATTGTGGAGTCATCCGTAGTATATTTCATGATGGCGCTTCTGAACTGCGTCTTGGAGGGAATGTCCAGGCCGTTGGTCGGCTCGTCCATGAACAGGTACTTGCAGCCGCAGGCCAGCGCCAGCGAGATGTAGGTCTTCTTCAGCTGCCCGGCGGACATCCGGTTCATTTTTTTGTCCGGATCGTTCTCGAATTCCTTCATGATCTCAAGGAATCCGGAATGGTCGTAGTTCGGCCAGAAAGCTCCTCTCTCCTTGGCGAAGCACTCTGCCTTCATCGCCACGGGAAGAACCTCGTCCGGGAGGTAGAACTGATTCTGGAGCAATGAAGGAGTACGGTCGAAAGGGTTCTCACCGTCGGTGGTGATGCTGCCGGAATCGACTTTCTTCAGGCCGCAAAGAAGTGTCAGCAGCGTAGTTTTGCCGACCCCGTTCTCGCCCAGAAGGCCGTAGATACGGCCTTCCTCAAGTGTTGTCGTGATGCTTTTCAGAACGGGTGTCTTGCCGTAACTGAAAGCCAGATCGTTGATTTCTATCATATCTTGTTAGTGTAATAGTTTATTAATACACCGCAAAGATAATGATGTTTTTTTATATTCAAAGATTTTTTTGAAGATTTTTAAGTTCCCGTTCACGCCATTCGAGGGGAGTGCACCCTACGATATCTCTGAACTGCTGCCGGAAGTTGGATTTGTCGCATAGCCCGACAACATAACCGATGTGGCATGCCGGAACTTCCGGATGCTGGATCAGAAGTGCCTTCGCCTCGTTTATCCTCAACTCTTTACGCCATGTTAGGAACTTCTTCTTGAGTACGCGTGAACAGTAGAATGAAAGTTCCTTTCTGGTCAGACCGAGGTCGTCAAGTATGTCATCCATGGAGATGTCCGGTTCATGGTGTTTCCCCTCCTCAATCCATCGAGCGAGCTGTCTCTCGACTTTCTCTATGGTCTTTCTGGAGTTAATGTTGCTTTGGATTACTTCCAGACTGTTTGTGTGAATTCTCCTTAGTTTACGGGAGATGCTGGCCAGCAGCGAGTGGCTTTTGCCTGTCTTACTTTTCATCTATGGTTTGGTCAATTGGATGTTATGGTTTTTATAGAAAAGGTGATGACCGAGGATTGTCTTTCGGTCACCACCTTTTGAGAAGTCAGTGATGGCGCTGTTTACCAGCCCAGCACGTAAGCGAAGATCAGCGGTGCGACAATTGTCGCGTCACTCTCCACGATGAAGCGCGGAGTGGTAGGGGACAGCTTGCCCCATGTGATCTTCTCGTTAGGAACGGCTCCTGAATATGAACCGTAGGATGTGGTGCTGTCGGAGATCTGGCAGAAATATGACCAAAGCGGTGTTCCTTTCCATCCGAGATCCTGCTCCATCATCGGAACGACGCAGATAGGGAAGTCTCCGGCAGTACCGCCACCGATCTGGAAGAATCCGACACCGGCTCCCGTGGCGTTGGCCTTGTACCAGTCAACCAGGAACATCATCACCTCCACGCCGGTCTTCACGAGATCGGTAGGGAACTCTCCGCGGATGCAGTGGGCGGTGAATATGTTTCCGGTGGTGCAGTCCTCCCATGCCGGGCAGATGATAGGGATATTCTTCTCGCAGGCGGCCATTACCCAGCTGTCCTTCGGGTCGATCTCATAGTACTGCTCCAGAACGCCGCTGCGCAGGATCTGGTAGAGATATTCATAAGGGAAATACCTTTTTCCTTCGTTCTTCGCCTTTGTCCACACATCGACGAGTGCCCCCTCAAGGCGGCGGAAGGCCTCCTCCTCCGGGATGCAGGTGTCGGTCACACGGTTGTAGTGGTTCTCAAGCAGCTCCTGCTCCTGCTGAGGAGTGAGGTCGCGGTAGCCAGGGATTCTGTAATAGTGTGAGTGGGCGACGAGGTTCATGATGTCCTCCTCAAGGTTGTTGGCCGAGCAGCAGACGAACGAGAACTTGTCCTGACGGATCATCTCCGCAAGGGAAAGTCCGATTTCGGCGGTACTCATCGCACCTGCCATTGCAAGGAACATCTTTCCACCCTTGTCGAGAAGGTCGCGGTAGGCCTTCGCGGCGTCAACCACGCATGCCGAGTTGAAATGGCGGTAGTGGTGGGTGATGAATTGTGAAATAGGTCCTTTTTCCATTTTTTTGTCCTAATGTTAAAAGTGTTTTTTCAATCGCTATCTCGTGTCAGAAAACTCCTCTGAACGTACAATAGTGTGCGAATTTAGAAATTTTGGATTACTTTTGCAATTGTTTTGGTTTTGAAGAGGTTTTATTCTTCAGCGATATGAAAGACATGTTGCCGGACAGAAAGCGTATGAAGAGGCAAACTTCTATATGACAAAAACGTAAGAGACTGTTATTCAGAAACTGTTTTTCCGAATATGTTGAAAATAGACGATTTCGCGGCGTTCAACAAAGTGGCCACGCCGTTCTACTACTACGATATTGATCTTTTCCGGCGCACGGCCGACAAGGTCGCGGAACTTTCCGCGCGTTACGGAATCCACACTCATTATTCCATAAAGGCCAACTCTGACCGTCGCTTGAATGATATACTGAGTTCCAAAGGCTTCGGCGCGGACTGTGTCAGCGGGGATGAGATAGAGTTCGCAGTCGGGTGCGGCTACGATCCGAAACGGATTTTCTTTGCCGGCGTGGGTAAGACAGACCGGGAAATATGTCAGGCCTTTCAGGCCGGGATCGGGGCTTTTGTGGTCGAGTCGCTGGAGGAGATGGAGGTCATCGGGACTTTAGCGCATAGGCTTGATCGCAGGGCCTCCATCAGCCTCAGGATCAATCCGAACATCGATGCGCATACCCATCAGTACATCACTACAGGCCTTTACGAGGACAAGTTCGGCCTCTCGGACATGAGTTTTGACGGAGCCGTGGAGATGTTGAAGTCCGATCCTGCGCTTGATTTCTTCGGACTTCAGTTCCACATCGGCTCTCAGATTCTGGATGTTGAGAATGTGGTCAGCCTTGAGTGCTCCCGGGTTAATGACATTGTCTCCTTGTTTGAATCCAAAGGTTTGGTTGTCAGAAATATAGATCTGGGGGGCGGTCTTGGAGTCGATTATGACGAGCCGGACTCATGCCCGATGGCTGATTTTGAGACTTGGTTCTGGACCATTGACAGGAATCTTGTCCGCAGACCTGACCAGACCGTCCACATTGAGCCGGGGCGTTCGGTTGTGGCACAGTGCGGGTCTTTGGTGACGCGGGTTGTCTTCGTCAAGAAAGGGGAGAACAGGAGCTTCCTTATGGTTGATGCCGGGATGAACGATCTTATCCGGCCGGCATTGTATGGCGCTTATCATTCCATCGAGAACCTTTCCGCCCACTATGAGGATGGAGATTCTCGGGATGTTCATGTTTATGATGTAGTGGGTCCGGTTTGCGAGTCCGCTGACACTTTCGGGAAAAAGCGTTCTCTGCCGGAAAGCCATAGGGGAGACCTTGTAGCCATACGCAGCGCCGGTGCCTACGGTCAGGTGATGGCCTCGCACTACAACATGCGCCCGTTCGCCCCGTCGGTATATTCAGACCGCCTGTCGGAGGCTCCCCGCCGGAAGGATTATTTCATTGGACGTTGATCTCGTTCCTGTCGCTTTGGCAGGTCCTGCGACCAGATGGGGTTATCTTCTGAACCCGCGCAGCCTTTGGGCGAGATTCCCGGTCATGGCGGTCTTCATCATCTTTCGGGTCGTTTCGAACTGCTTGAGCAGCTTGTTGACCTCGGCCACATTTGTGCCGCTGCCGTCCGCAATCCTCTTGCGGCGGCTTCCATTGATGATTTCGGGATTGTCCCTTTCCTCTGGAGTCATGGACATGATTATCGCCTCTATGCCCTTGAACGCCTTGTCGTTGTCGATGTCTATGTCCTTTATCGCTTTGCCGACTCCGGGAATCATCCCGGCCAGATCCTTGATGTTGCCCATCTTCTTGACCTGCTGGATCTGGTTGTAGAAGTCCATGAGACCGAACTTGTCCTTGGCCAGCTTCTTTCTGGTCTCCCGCGCCTGTTTCTCGTCGAACTGCTCCTGGGCTTTCTCGACGAGGGAGACAACGTCACCCATCCCGAGGATCCTGTCGGCGATACGTCCAGGGTGGAACACGTCCAACGCCTCCATCTTCTCTCCGGAGGAGATGAACTTGATCGGCTTTCCGGTGACGTACTTGATGGAAAGCGCGGCTCCACCTCTGGTGTCGCCGTCCATCTTGGTCAGCACGACTCCGTCAAAGTCAAGCCTTTCGTTGAAGACCTTGGCTGTCTCCACGGCATCCTGACCGGTCATCGCATCTACCACGAACAGTGACTCTGTCGGGTTCACGGCCTTGTGAAGGGCTGAGATCTCGTCCATCAGCTCCTGATCCACGGCCAGACGGCCGGCGGTGTCTATTATGACCACCGAATATCCTTCCGCCTTGGCTTTGGCTATCGCGTTTTTGGCGATCCTGATCGGATCCTTGACACCTTCCTCGGTGTAAACCGGAACTTGAATCCCCTCGCCTAGCACCTTCAACTGCTCGATGGCCGCCGGGCGGAACGTGTCGCAGGCGGCGAGCAGGACATTCATCCCTTTCTTGCTCTTGATGTTGTTCGCCAGCTTTGCCGAGAACGTGGTCTTACCGGAACCGTTCAGACCGGCCACCAGAACCACTCCCGGATTGCCCTTGACGTTGATGTCCTGCGAGGCACTTCCCATGAACTCGGCAAGTTCGTCGTGGACGATCTTGACCATCATCTGCTGAGGTTTCACGGCCGTGAGGACATTCTGTCCCATCGCCTTGACCTTCACCTTGTCGCAGAAGTCTTTCGCCACGCGGAAGCTCACGTCGGCGTCCAGCAGCGCCCTGCGGATGTCTTTCAGCGTCTCCGCGACATTGATCTCGGTGATTTTGCCCTCGCCCTTCAGAATCTTGAAGGATCTTTCAAGTCTTTCCTGTAAGTTATCGAACATATTCAGTAGCCAATTAATAGTAGCCTACAAAGATAATCAATTCCATTGGAAGTATGAACCCCGTCGGAAACAAATCGCTTTTGACTCCTCCCAGCTGTCCCGGTTGCCATTTGCGGATCTCTGTGAAGCCAAAGCCCTTTCCGGTGATGTTTCAGGCTCATTATCTTGCTAAAGGCGCACTTTAACAACATTTTTTTAATACAAAACCTTTTGTAAATGAAAAAGAATCGCACTTACAGAGTAAACGCCATCCTCATGATGCTGCTAGCGGGGTCGCTGTCATTCAGTGCCTCCGCCGCCAGTGAGTCCGGCTTACTGCCCGCGACGGCCGCTCAGCAGCAGCCCGTCAAGGGAACGATCGTCGATGTCAACGGCAACCCGATTCCGGGAGCGAGCGTGATGATCCCCGGCACAACGACGGGAACCGTCACCCAGATTGACGGAACATTCTCACTCAACGTCGCCGACGGCACCACAGTGGAGGTCGGCTGCCTCGGTTACACCACCATCAAGGTCAACGCCAAGAACGGCATGAAGGTCGTCCTCAAGGAAGACGCCCTGATGCTCAGCGATGTCGTTGTCGTGGGTTACGGCACGCAAAAGAGAGCCAATCTGACTGGCGCTGTCTCTACTGTGGATGTAGGCAAAACCCTTGAAGGTCGTCCTGTAGCTGATGTAGGACGTGGACTTCAGGGTTCGACGCCTGGTCTTACCATAACCGTCCCTACTGGCGAAGTCGGTACAGACCCTACTATAAACATCCGTGGTCTTATGGGATCAACAAAAGGTGGCGCATCTCCTCTTATCCTCCTCGATAATGTTGAGATTCCATCCCTCTCTCTTGTCAATCCGGAAGACATCGAAAGCATCTCCGTTCTTAAGGACGCCGCCTCTGCCTCGATCTATGGAGCGAAAGCAGCATTCGGCGTGATCCTCATTACCACAAAGAAAGGAACCGCGGAGGATGCCGTTAACGTTTCCTACCAAGGAAGTATTTCTTTCCAGAACATCGCCAAGGAGTACAAAATGGCAGGTCTGAATGGTCTTGAGTACAGTCTTGCCGCGGCGGAGCGCGCCGGTGGCAATGTCATAGGAGCATTCGTCCAAATGACAAGCGAATCCATCGAGGCTGCACGTGAATGGGACAAGAATTACGGCGGCAAACTTGGAACCGACGACCCATGGGTCTATGGACGAGACTGGTATGTAGATGCCAACAACAGAAAGATCGGTCTCCGTACATTCAATCCTTATGATTACATGGTTAAGGAGTGGACACCAACAAACCAGCATTCCCTTTCAGTCAATGGTAAATCCGGCAGCACACGCTACAGCATTGGTCTCGGTTATCTTGACCAGACAGGTATGAGCAAGGTTGCCAAGCACGATGACTTCAGGAGGTGGAACGCATCCGCCAAGGTAAGCACAGACATCAACAAATGGATCACGGTACGCACTGGTCTCATGTATTCCAAGAGAATGAAGAGATATCCAAATTCTTTCAATAGCACTAATGATCCTTGGCTCTATATGTATAGATGGGGCTCAAATATGCCTTTCGGTTATGATGAGTATGGTTATGGCATCAGAGGACCGGAACTTGAAATGCGGGATGCCAACACGGCTGAGAACATCAACAACTACACAAGCGCCAATGTAGGGACCACACTAAATCTTACAAAGGATTGGCACGTCAATGTGGATTACACGTACGCCAACAACGAGAACATCGTCAACCTGCCTGGTACACGGTTTTCTGGTGGGGATTCATGGTCGGCCGCTGTACCTTATTATGACGCTAACGGCAACAGAGTCTATAAGAACGGCAATGGTGAAGTTGTGTCTGCCGGTGCGGAAGGAGCTATGCCTGCCTATGCTCTCCAGTATAGTGAATATACAGCAGCTGGTTCTGGAATGGATTTCATTCGCCGCAACACAAGCAATTCCAGAAGGACATCACTGGACATCACTACAGACTATAATCTCACTCTCGGAGACAGTCATGATTTCAAGTTCCTTCTTGGTATTAACCGCGTCACCTATGACATGGAGTCAAGCTGGTCAAAGAGAATGAACAATATGGACATCACCAACCCTCAGTTCAACTTCGCCACAGGCACTCAGGAAGTTGGAGGTGATAGGGCATGGGAGTCCCAACTCGGCTTCTTCGGAAGGATTAACTATAACTTCAAGGACAAGTACCTCCTTGAGGCTAACCTTCGTTATGATGGCACATCAAAGTTCCCGACATCCCTTCAGTGGAGGTGGTTCCCTTCATTCTCCGCGGGTTGGAGATTGGGTGAAGAAACTTTCATGGCATGGGCCAAGCCTACCTTGACATCCCTCAAACTTCGCGGTTCATGGGGAACGATCGGAGACCAAACCGTCCCTAATGACCTTTACGTTCCGACCATCACAACCGGAACACAGAGCTGGCTTCTTCCTAACGGAGACAAGTCATCTTATGCCAGCACTCCATCCACAGTGTCTGCCACTATCACATGGCAGGACATCACAACTCTTGATCTTGGATTCGATGCCCGCTTCTTCAACAGCGACCTCGGTCTTACATTCGACTGGTACAACAGAAAGACCAACAACATGATTGTTCCTGGAGCAAGCGTTCCTGGAACATTCGGAACCGGTGCACCGATGGCTAATCTTGGTTGCCTCATCAGCAAAGGTTTCGAAATTGCGGTTGACTACAACCATCGCTTTGCAAATGGTCTCGGAATCAATGGAATGTTCACCCTTTCGGATGCAAAGACCATCATTGACAAATACGATTCAAACGTCAAGTCAATCAATGACTGGTACGAAGGTAAGGTTTACGGTGATATCTGGGGCTATGTGACCGACCGTCTTTACCAGAAGGACGATTTTGTATATGAGAACGGCGAGCTTGTGAAGGTTTGGGCTCTGAATGGTAAGGAAGTTCCTGCTGGGACCAAGGGCGCCAAGCAGATGAACAAACTCAGCGATCCTAATGGTGTTTATCAGGATTTCTTCCAGAGCGGAAACTTCGTGTTCGGGCCTGGTGATGTGAAGTACAAGGATCTTAACGGCGACGGTGACATCCGAAATGGAAATGGAACCATCGATGATCCGGGTGACATGAAAGTGATCGGCAACTCGACTCCAAGATTCCTCTACGGTCTTCGCCTTGGTGCTGACTGGAAAGGATTCGACATGTCTGTGTTCATCCAAGGAGTAGGAAAACGTGATGTATGGGGTGCGGGCTCACTTGCTATCCCAGGATACAACACTGGTGACGGTGCCATCGCCGACACATTCGCATCTGATTATTGGACAGAGGACAACACAGATGCGTTCTATGCCAGACCATATAACATGGCAAACAGCAATGATAACTACAACTATCACATCCAGAGCAAGTACCTGCTGAACATGGCTTACCTTAGAGTGAAAAATATCACCTTCGGTTACACCCTTCCTTCCAACCTCACACACAAGGCTTACCTTAAGAACGTGAGAGTCTATGTTTCACTTGAGAATTTCTTTACATTTGACAACCTTCGTGGTTTGCCTATTGATCCAGAAGTTACCGCAAACGCCAATGCCTACGGCTACGACACGTTCAATCAAGGACGTCTTGGTCAAGGATCACCGGCATTCAAGACAGCGGCATTCGGAGTACAGGTTAATTTCTAAACGATTATCAAAATGAAAAAATCATATATCGCTCTGCTCGCTTTAAGCGCATTTTTCATGACAGGCTGCTCGGATTTTCTGGACAGGCCTCAGCAGACTAAGCTGACAGACGACATTTACTGGCGCAATGACGAGGAACTTCGTCTTCATGCCAACGACTACTATCCAAACTACTTTGTTGGTTATAATTCAGGATGGGGATCAGCCTGGGCACCTCAGAATGGCCTTACATTCTCTGATGATCAGGCAGTAGCCGGCAAACAGAGCACGTTTGAGAACTCTGTGCCATCGTCAAGAGAATCCACTGCCACATCGAACTCATGGCTTCAACAATATGTTGGCGCTACTTGGAATTTCGCATACATAAGAAAGACCAACATATTCATCAACAGGGTTGAAAACATTGCTAAGAATTACGTTTCGGAAGAATGCTACAACCACTGGCTTGGTGTCGCCGAGTTCTTCAAGGCTTATGAATATTGCCGCCTTGTGACATCTTTCGGAGATGTGCCTTACTTCGAGACTGAGGTAGCCGACAATGACAAAGAGACTCTCTACAAGGACCGAGATCCGAGAGGAGAGGTGATGGATCATGTTTACGATCTTCTCAAGGACGCGCTTGCAAAAGTACGTGTTAACGACGGTGCCAACTATGTCAACAGGTACGTTGTTGCGGGCTTCACATCTCGTTTTATGTTGTTCGAAGGCACATGGCAGTACTACCACAAGCTTGACAATGCCAGGGCAAAGAAATATCTTGAACTTGCTGAAAGCGCGGCAAAGATGGTAATGGACAGTGGCAACTACGCGATTACCACAGATTTTCATACTTTGTTCGGAAGCGATGACCTCGCAGGAAACAAGGAGTGTTTGATGTATCGTCACTATGTGCTTGGGCAGGCCACACACTACGTTGCATCCTATTCAAACACACGAGAAAGCCAGTCACCTGCTCCAAACCTTGCATTTGCAAAGTGCTTCCTTAACAACGATGGTACCGTATCCACAGCGACAGGGGCGGATCTGACAATCGAGAATTTCGTTAAAGATCGCGACCCTAGGTATGAGGCTACAATGATGGATGACTACAGCACCCATTCAGGGACTCTCTTCTATCAGACCAAATTCATTGACAGAACAGGATGTTCAGATCATGTGAACAAGATGGCCGCCAAATACGAGTCCAACACCAACACGAATGACGCCCCTGTATTCCGTTATGCTGAGGTCCTTCTTAACTGGATAGAGGCTAAGGCCGTCCTCGCTGAGATGGGAAGTGGTTCTGTAACTCAAGCAGACATCGACGCATCTATCAACGTCCTCAGAGACAGACCAATCGACGCTGTTGCAGTGTCAAGGGGTGTTAAGAAGACTCCACACATGGTACTTGCCAACATTACAGCAGACTTCGCCCCGGACAGAGACAAGGGGCAGTCAAGCATCGCAGGTGACTATGAGGTTTCTCCTCTGATGTGGGAAATCCGTCGTGAGCGCCACATGGAGCTTGCGTTCGAGCACTCTCGTCTGCTTGACATCAAGAGGTGGAAGAAGCTTCATTACATGGATAACGAACTATATCCGGACACAATGCTTGGTCCTTGGGTTGACATGCAGAAATCAGTACCAAGCTATCTTGAGCCTGATAGCAAAACAGGTGACTACACACAGTGGAAAGTCAAGAAAGCGGACGGTACGGTCGTAACATACGATGGAACAAATGCAGCTGACATGGTTGGTTACTTCATTCCGAGAAACGCTGTGGCACGTGACGCGTTCTCTGACAGATCTTACCTCGCCCCAATCGGTAAGGCTCAGATTGACAACTACGCCGAGAACGGTTACACTCTTACACAGACACAGGGTTGGTAATCGTATCAGACCGTAAACATCACAAGCGTGGCCGGGCACTCTCCCAGGTCACGCTTTTTCATTTGAGCACCGCAAGGATCAACATATTTGCCGGCAGTCCTTTAATCAGGAGTGAGTATGTCACCTTTGTGAGATGAAAGTTATTATACTTTTGAGATTTTAGAGTGGATTAGTTTACAAGAATTTTGTCCAATCAGAAAAGTGTATTAAATTTACGGTTCCGAAATCGCCATTTCCGAAATAACGGTTTCGCAACAATATTTTTAGAGTATGAGGTTTTTTGACAGAACAAACGAGATTGTATCGCTCAAAGAGATTCTGGAGCTATCAAAGAGGAATTCTCAATTTACGGTGGTTACGGGGCGTCGCCGTATTGGTAAGACTCATCTTGTATGGAAAGCATATGAAGGAGAGCCGATACTCTATTTCTTTGTGGCACGAAAAGCCGAGAGTGATTTGTGCAGTGATTACCTGCTTGAGATTGAAAACAAGTTAGGCATTCCGGCAATGGGCAAAGTTGAGCATTTCCCCGTAATCTTTGAGTACCTGATGAAGTTGTCAGTCGAGCGGCCGATAACATTGTTCATTGATGAGTTTCAGGAGTTCTTCAGGGTGAACAAGTCCGTTTATAGCGATATGCAGCGCATTTGGGACCAATACCACACAAAGGCACGCATAAACCTTATTGTGTGTGGTTCCATCTTTTCGATGATGACCAAGATTTTCAAGAATAAGAAGGAACCGTTATACAACCGCCAGACACGCTTTATGTCAGTCAGGCCATTCACCCCCACGGTGTTGAAAGAGATCATAAAGGAATATAACCCGGATTACACATCAGAGGATTTGCTGGCCTTATATTCCTTTACGGGTGGAGTCGCAAAATACGTTCAATTGTTGATTGATGCCGGTGCCACTACCAAGACTAAAATGCTCAACCAGATTGTCAGGGCTGACTCCATATTCATAGGTGAAGGTAAGGCAATACTTATCGAAGAGTTCGGCAAGGATTATGGCATTTATTTTTCTATTCTTTCCGCCATCGCAAGAGGCAGAACGTCGCGCTCGGAGATTGAGAGTATTGTAGGCAAGGAAATTGGTGGATACCTCACCAAATTGGAAAATGAATATGAATTGATCACCAAGAAGCAACCGATCTTTGAGAACAGCTCGACCAAGAATGTTCGCTATACGATTGATGACAATTTCTTTACATTCTGGTTCCGTTTCATCTACAAGTACAATTATATGATAGAGATTGATAACTATGAAGCTTTGAAGACTATCATCAATCGTGATTATGAGACATTTTCTGGCTTGATGCTTGAACGGTACTTCAAACGTGTGCTGATAGAAAGTAAGGAATATACCAACATCGGAAGTTGGTGGGACCGTAAGGGAGAGAATGAGATTGACATTGTCGCGGAGAATGAACTTGATGATAAGGCTGTGTTTATCGAAGTCAAGCGTAAGCTTGAGAATTTTGACCCAATAACCTTGAATGATAAAGTAGCTGCATTCTGCCGGGCTACAGGCAAGTTCAAGGGCTACACTGTCTCACATCAATGTTTGTCAATGGCGGATATGTGACAAATAAATCAAATCCCTGATTTGCCAAGCTCATGTACGACAACATGAACCTCGCCACTATCACATCAAGACCGATTGCTTCATTGCTTGATTTCCGCAGGTGGTCTCAGAGGCATAATACCGAGCGATATCAAATCTTATCTTACTCATGACACAATAGAGTAGATGTAGGGGATTTCTCCCCTAGCACCTCTCATTGCACCGTACGTA
>CAVIHT010000001.1:0-151692 GCA_963642795.1 Bacteroidaceae bacterium | reverse complement strand
GCCAGTAAAGATGGAATTTACCGCAAAGCAATTGGCTCAGGTGCTCAAGGGAACCGTTGAGGGTGATCCCGGAGCGACGGTCACGTCATTCGCCAAGATCGAGCATGGAAAACCCGGACAGCTCTGCTTTTTCGCCAACCCGAAGTACGAGAAATACGTTTACACTTGCAGGGCCAGTGTCCTGCTTGTCAACAAGGACTTTGTTCCAAAGGAAGCGGTGGTCTCTACCATGGTCAAGGTTGACGACGCCTACAAGTCGCTGGCCGATCTTCTGAAATATGTCACCACCCAAAGGCGCACGGACAAGAGACACAGGGGATTCCGTTCGTCCTGGTTCCTGACCACCAAGTTCGGCAAAAAGGTTTATCTTGGAAGCCACTCTTATGTGGGACATCACGCCAAGGTGGGGGATTACACCAAGATCTACGAGAATGTCTATGTCGGAGACAACACCGTGATCGGCTCCCACTGCATCATCTATCCCGGAGTCGTGATCTACCCGGGAATGGTCATCGGTGACAATGTGATCATCCACGCCAACGCCGTGATCGGCTCCGACGGATTCGGCAACGCTCCTCTTCAGGACGGTACGTGGGAGAAGATCGAACACATCGGCAACGTGGTCATCGGCAACAACGTCGAGATCGGTGCCGGCACTACCATCGACAAGTCCGAAATGGAGTCCACGATCATCGGCAACGGAGTGAAGATCGACAACCTCTGCCAGATAGCCCACAATGTCCAGATCGGCGACAACACCGTCATGGCGGCCCAGTGCGGCATCGCCGGCTCGACAAAGATCGGCAAGAACTGCATTCTGGCCGGTCAGGTCGGCATAGCTGGGCATCTGAACATAGCCGACAACACCACGATAGGAGCCCAGTGCGGGGTCATCGGCAACATCCGCAAGTCCGGTCAGGTCTTCCTCGGCTCCCCGGCCCTCCCGCTGAAGAACTACCTCCGCAGCTACGCCGTCTTCAAGCGTCAGGGCGAGGAATAGTAGCCGGTGGACACTAATGGCGGTGTAATCCTTGAATATTCAAAAATCATTGCTATCTTTGCAGACTGCTGGATTTTAAACAGTTTGCAAAAGACAGATTATGACTCTAAATAAGCAAAAGACCCTTGCGGGTGAATATAAGTTCCACGGTAAAGGACTCCACACCGGGAGGATTTCGACAATGATTCTCAAGCCGGCTCCGGAGAACACCGGGATAGTGTTCCATAGGCTGGATCTCGGTGAATCGGCGTTTGTCGAGGCTTTGGCCGAGAACGTGTCATCGACAGCCAGAAGCACCACTATCTCCAAAGGAGAGACCACCGTCGCTACGATCGAGCATATAATGTCAGCTCTTACAGGTCTGGGAGTGGATAACGCTCTTGTCGAAATCGATAACGTTGAGGTTCCGATCCTTGACGGAAGCGCTCGCTATTATGTCGAGGCCATCGCCAGGGACGGTCTGAAGGAACAGGACGCCGAGAGAAAGTATGTGACCGTCCCGGAAGAGATCGAGATCCGTGACGAGAAGACAGGCTCCTTCGTGAGGATCACCCCGGCCGACGCGCCGTCAATGGACATCACCGTTGACTTCGGCTCAAAAGTTCTAGGGATCCAGACCGCCCATTGGGACGAGTCAACCGACTATTCCGAAGAGATCGGACCTTGCCGTACGTTCGTGTTCTTCCACGAGATAGAGTATCTGTTCCAGAACAATCTGGTCAAGGGCGGAGACGTGGACAACGCCATCGTGATCGTCGAGCACCCGGTCCGGCCCGAGCAGGTCGAGAGACTCTCGGCTCTTTTCAACGTCCCGGAACTCGCCATAAATGACAAGGGCTACCTCAACAATCTCAAGCTCCATTTCCCGAACGAGTGCGGAAGGCACAAGCTCTTGGATCTCATAGGAGACTTGAGACTCGCCGGAGGCTATCTCAAAGCCAAGGTGACGGCGTTCAAGCCGGGACATACAATCAACACAAAGGCGGCTGTCGCCGTACGTGAGAAATCAGAAAGATAAAAAAATAAAAAAAGATATGAACAAAATTTCACCATTAGCGTCGGTGAGCCCGAAGGCAAAGCTTGGCGACAACATTGAAATCGGACCGTTCGCGTTCATTGATGATGACGTGGAGATCGGGGACGGTTGCAGGATCCATCCGCATGCGATGATATATTCATACGTGAAGATGGGAAAGAACTGCCAGGTGTTTCCAGGGGCCGTCGTGGGAGCCATCCCTCAGGATCTTAAGTATGAAGGGGAGGTCACTTATGTGGAGATTGGCGACAATGTGAACATCCGTGAGTGTGTGACGATCAACCGCGGCACAAAGGCGAGCGGAAAGGGCGTGACAAAGATCGGCAGCAACACCCTGCTGATGTCCTATGTTCACGTCGCGCACGATTGTGTTGTCGGCAACCACTGCATCCTCGTAAGTTTTGTCGGCATAGCCGGCGAGACCGTTGTCGATGACTGGGCGATCGTGGGAGGCGGGGCCAAGGCTCATCAGTTCTCCAAAATCGGCTGCCACGCCATGGTTGGAGGAATGTCCAAGATCAACAAGGACATCCCTCCTTATGTTCTATGCGGACGTGATCCGATCTGCTATTCGGGTGTGAATATTGTCGGACTCCGCCGCCGCGGATTTTCTTCCGATGTCATCCGTAACATCAGGGACATCTACGACACGATCTATTTCGCCGGCTACAACATCACCGACGGCTGCGCCAAAGTCGAGGCCGGATTCCCTCAGAGCGAGGAGCGTGACACAATCCTGAATTTCATCAGAAGCTCGAAGCGTGGAATCATCAGGGCAAACGACTCCCACGAGAAAGGGGAATTTGAATAGGCCTGAAGAGGAGGCTGTGCTGCTGAGCGTGGCATGGTTCCCGCCGGTCAGCTATTTCGCATTGATGGCTAAAGACTTCATCTTGTCTCCGGACAAGGTGAAGCCTTCTGTCGTTTACCTTGAGGCCTGCGAGCATTATCAGAAGCAATCCTGGAGAAACCGTTTCCGTTACTACGCCGCCGACGGCCCGGGGAGTCTTAATTTCCCGATTGTCCACGAAAGCGGCACGCACGAGCTGCCGATCACCTGGATCAAGGTGGATTACTCGACTCCGTGGTTGATCAGAACAGAACGCGCGATCGCCTCGGCCTACGAATCTTCCGCCTATTTTGATTATTACAAGGACGAACTCTTCGCCATTCTGGACTCGCGTCCGGAGACGTTGTTCGATCTGGATGTCCAACTGATCAAGTTCTTCCTCCGGAAGACCGGAATCTTGGTGGACCTTAGGATGACGGATGAATATGTCCCCGTCCGTTCCCGCGAGGTTCCTATGGACACTGGCCTGTACGGGATGGACTACCGTGAACTCATACATCCAAAACGCAAGGATGACATATTGAAAGACCTGAATCTGGAAAAACCGTACTTTCAGGTCTTTGCCCGAAAGTACGGTTTTGTTCCGAATCTTTCCATAATGGATCTTCTGTTCAACGAAGGTCCCGATTCAATCTCTTATCTTAAGAACCTTTAGAACCTCCATCCGAATGTGGCCGTGATGCTGTAGATGTCTCTCTTGTTGAGGATCAGCGGTGAAGCCACGTCGTCAAGATAGTCTGCGTAAGGGGAGATGTACTCATCCGCCAGTGTCGTCAGCCTTGCTGCGATGTCTGCGAAGAACGATCCGTCCGATGAGTATCCGAGGCCTACGGAGAATGAGTTTATCCTGTCGTTCAGGGTTGTTTTCGTCGTCCCATTGTAAACATATTCGGGAGTCGTGGTGAAATTGTAGCCGGCGCGCACCGCAAGTTCCGGAACCGGCTTGAACTCCGCGCCGATCCTCACCATGTGCGACATGCCCATGCAGTCACGGATCTCATCGTTCAGGTCATCAAAAGTGCTGTCCCAACCATCCATGCTCATGAATTTCATGGTGCTGTAGTCGGTCATCTCGTAGTCCGCGCTGACAAGGGCCATCCCCGCGAACGTGAACGCCGCTCCGGCATTTATCCTGTATGGTGAACGAACTCTGTAGGAATAGCTGCCTTCAGGAGTCTGGGCGGATCCATTGAATTGGGTGTAGGTGTAGTTCACATTCACGTCGTGACGCCAACGCTCGTTGATCTCCATGATTGTCGGGGTCTGTACGGCGGCTCCAAGACGGATCCCGTCAACAGGTCTCCAAAGGAAACCGAACTTGCCATAGACACCGCTGCCGTCCGCAGTGTAGGAGTAGCGTGTGCGGTAGTCGCTGAAGCATGTCTTCCCCTTTTCTCCGAAATCGATCTCGAAAGCCGACGGATTTTCAGCCGCTTCCTTGAAATACTCATCATAGTTGTAACCCAGGGATGTGATTCCGAGGTTGGCTCCCAGATAGAATGTGTCACCGAAATTGAATCCCACATTGATCAATGCGTCGTATTTGCTTCCGGTCACCTTGCGGCCGTAGGTCTGGTTCAATGCTCCCGGGAGGTAAACGTTGTAGATGTAGTTGCCGTCCGCATCCATCTCTCCGGTGTTCTCGAAGGCTTCGGTCGCCCCGATGTAACGCCAGTAATATGCAGGGTCTTCCGTGTCTCCGTAGTTGGCTATCGCTCCGGCCTGGGCGTTGGCGATCACATTCCAGGGTGCGTACATGTTCCTGTCGTCCGCATTGTAGTAGGCGTTGTTCCAGGCGTCGATGTCTTTCCCGGCCGCGTCACGGTAGCCGTTCAGGAAGTCAATGTCGAAACCGTCCGCCGCCACGGCCATCGAACTGATGTAACTTGTCTTGTCGTTCCGGCCTCCTGCCATCATCTTGCCGGTGAAGTTGTTCGTCCCGTTGACGACGAATCCGTAGGTTATCGCCTTGAGACCGCTTCTGTTGCCGGTTTTCCAGTTGAAGGTGGCTCCGATGTTCGGCATGGAGAACCGTGTCAGGTTCGTGCTCCTTCCGTTGGTGAATCTGTCCACATTGCCGACCGGATAGGCACTGTAGGATGCGTTCATCGAACTTATGGTCAGATTCGGCGTGATCGTGAACTGGGAGTATCCCGCCACTGCCGATCCTGCTGGGTTGATCCCGATTGAGCCGAGATCTCCGCCAACGGCCGTCATCGCGTTGCCCATGCCGATGGACCTTGCCGTTCCATAGTAGTTGTTCTGGCTGAATGTCAGCCCGTCGTACATTGTCTGCGCTCCGGCCGCAACCGCGGTCAATGACAACAGCGCAGTGAATATTGTCTTTCTCATTTGTTTCAATTGTTTTTCAATGGTTACCTTCTTCCGCCGCCACTTCTGGAGCCACCGCCTCCGCCGTAGGAACCGCCTGAGCTTCTGGATGATCCGCCGCCGGAGTAACTGCCCGATGAGCTGCGGCTTGAGCTGCCGGAAGAGTAAGAACTTGAACTTCTGCCTGTAGAGTAGCTGGATGAGCTTCTCGTCGAGCTTGAAGAATGGTCGTTGCTGGAGGAAGATCTGTAGGAGGAGCCTGAGGATCTGTAGCTTCCGGAAGAGCTCCTGTTGGAACTACCGGACGAATAGCCTCCTGATGTTGTTCCGCTTGAACTTCTACCACTGCTTGCCGGCCTTGAGTAAGTGGTTGAGGATGATGAGGAACGGGTGCTGCCGTAGGATGACCTTGCGGAAGAGGAGCCGGTTGACGCTCCGATCGAAGAAGACCCGTTGGTCCTGACCGTGCTTCCCGCCGATGATCCGTAGGAAGAAGATCTGGATGATGTAGATCTGGATGATGTAGATCTGGATGATGTAGATCTGGATGAGGAGGATCTGACAGATGAAGATGATTCCGGCCTGCTCACCGAAGTGACCTGTGACCTTGTGCTTCCCGTGCGGGTGCTCGAAGATCTGTTTGACGATGCTGACATTGAGGATCTTGTCGATCCGGAGCCGCTTCTTGTTCTGGTCGTCGAGGAACTTCTGACACCTGCGCTCCTTGATGAGGAGCCGATGCCGTTTCTTCCGGCGGAGCCGGTTGTGGTCAGGCGTGGAGTATAGACCCGTCCGCTGCCTGGACCGAAGAAGTCGTGGCCGTTGTGATGATGATGGACATGACCCCATCCGCCGTGGTGCCATGGGTCGTGCCAACCTCCGTACCAGCCACCATACCAGCCTCCATGGTACCAAGGATCCCAGTACCACGGGTCGTACCATCCGCTATAGTGCCAAGGATTGCTCCATCCCCAGGAATAGCCATAGTACCATGGGTCATAATACCACGGTGAATACCACCCTCCATAGTACCAAGGATTCGCTCCCCAATAAATGGAGGTGTAGAAAGGCCAGCGCCAAGAGTACCATGACATGGCGTACCAAGGCTGGTAGGCCGCCCATGTGTCAAAGCCGTTGTCGTAAAGATAGACGGATGTCGTGTTGTCCGTGTTATTGAAATCTATTCTCGCCGCTTTGTTTTCGGGGATGAACAAGGTGTCCACCTTCTCTCCGCTTTTCATGAAGATCGGTGAGTTCTTTGTCTTGTCCAAAAGGAGGTCTGTCTCCTCGTCGTTGGCTGAGGCAATCTCCTCCTCGATCTGATGAATCTTGGCTTTGGAGGTATAGTAGATTCCATCCTGATACTTCTGTCTGGAAGCATCGTTGGCATACTGCGCCGCTGAACCGCACGAAGTCAGTGCCAGAAGCGCCGAGATAAAGAGGATTGTGCGTGTTTTCATTTCTGAATCTCCTATATTTAACAATAAATTCGTAACTTCGTGGCCGCATCCAAAGGTGTCGGCCACACAAATGTTCCTTGGTGAACAAAATCCATACCTTTGAGGAATATTGCACAATAATAAGAATAATTGACAAAAACAGCAAAGAATATATGGCAAAGGAAGTGACAAACAGGTCTGAGAACTATTCTCAGTGGTACAATGATCTTGTTGTGAAGGCGGACTTGGCGGAGCAGTCCGCCGTCAGGGGATGTATGGTCATAAAGCCGTACGGCTATGCGATCTGGGAGAAGATGCAGCACGCTCTTGACACGATGTTCAAGGAGACGGGGGCTGTGAACGCTTACTTTCCGCTTTTCATCCCTAAGTCTTTCTTCAGCAAGGAGGCCGAGCATGTGGCCGGATTCGCCAAGGAGTGCGCCGTTGTCACACACCACAGGCTTATGAACGATCCTGACGGAAAGGGCGTGGTCGTGGATCCGTCCGCCAAGCTTGAGGAAGAGCTGATCGTAAGGCCGACTTCGGAGACCATCATCTGGAGTACCTATAAGAATTGGATCACCTCTTGGAGGGATCTTCCAATCATGTGCAATCAGTGGGCGAACGTTGTCCGCTGGGAGATGCGCACAAGACTTTTCCTCCGTACCGCCGAATTCCTCTGGCAGGAGGGTCACACGGCCCATGCCACTTCCGGGGAGGCTCAGGAAGAGGCCAAGAGGATGGTCGAGGTGTATGCCAGGTTCGCCCGTGAGTTCATGGGACTGCCGGTCATTGTCGGCCATAAGAGTCCTAACGAGAGGTTTGCCGGTGCCCTTGACACTCTCACGATCGAAGCGATGATGCAGGACGGAAAGGCTCTCCAGGCCGGGACATCGCATTTCCTCGGCCAGAACTTCGCGAAGTCCTTCGATGTGAAATACACCGACAAGGAAGGGCAGCAGCAGTATGTCTGGGCTACTTCATGGGGCGCTTCCACAAGGCTTATGGGAGCTCTCGTGATGGCTCACGGTGACGACAACGGGCTCGTCCTGCCGCCGGCTCTCGCTCCTATCCAGGTCGTCATGGTTCCGATCTACAAGACCGACGAGGAACACACTGGAGTTCTTGAGAAGATGGATCAGTTGAAGAAAGCGCTTGAGGCTGAGGGACACACAGTCAAGATTGATGACCGTGACACGCTGCGTCCGGGATTCAAGTTCGCCGAGTGGGAGCTCAAGGGGGTCCCGGTACGTCTGGCGATGGGGCCACGCGATCTGGAGAACGGTACGGTCGAGGTTCACAGAAGGGACACGTTAGAGAAGCGGACAGTCGCTCTCGATGGGCTTGACAAGTCGATCGCCGCACTTCTGGACGACATCCAGAAGACCATCTATCAGAAAGCTTTCGATTTCCGCGCGTCGCGCGTGGAGAAGTGCGATGACTGGGAGGAGTTCAAAGCCAAGATCGGCACGGGCAAGTTCCTGCTCTGCCATTGGGACGGCACGGCCGAGACGGAGCAGAAGATCAAGGACGAGACGAAGGCCACGATCCGCTGCATCCCTGTGGATAGTTTTGTCTGCGAGGAGGAAGGCAAGGACATCTACTCCGGCAAGCCTTCGAAGCAGAGGGTGGTGTTTGCCATTTCATATTAATTGAACATCCAATAAACTACTATGAGTGTGAAATCAATAAGACGCACCGCTTTGTCCGTGGCAATTGTCCTGGTCTCGATCGCGGCATCCGCACAGACGGACACTACGAAAAGAAGCGCCCAGTCCGCCGCTGCCGCCGCCGCGAAGCTTCTGACGCAGACGGAGGAGACCAAGGTCGTGACTCCGAAGCCGGACTATTGGGACAAGTCTCTTATGACGAACCTGAACTTTGTACAGAGCAGTTTCACCAACTGGGCGAAGGGAGGTTACAACAACTATGCGCTCAGCGTTTACATCGACGGCAACGCCAAATGGAAGAAGGACGACATGTACTGGAACAACCGTCTCCAGTTGGACTACGGTTTCCTGTACTCGGCAGACAAGCCCATCCTTCAGAAGAACAAGGACAGGATTCTCTTCGAGAGCACTTGGGGCTACAAGGCCACCAGTACTTTGAATTACTCTGCCAAGTTCACGTTCCTCAGCCAGTTCGCAAACGGTTACAACTATCCGACCCCGGCCGTGGAGGGGGACAAGGAGCCTTCAAGCAAGGATTGGAGGAATGCCCGGGTGCTCAAGTCCAGCATTCTTTCTCCGGGAACGGTCAATCTGGGTCTTGGTATCGACTGGGTGCCGAGCAAGTGGCTGACAGTCAACATGGCGCCTATCACCGGCGGTTTCACCATAGTGGGAAGTGAGAAATTGAGGAAGAACAACGGTATGGAGAGGAAGAAAAAGTACAGTGATGTTGATGAATATCCTGACTCCATGGATGAGAGAAACATCTATTACACGACCGGAAACTATTACAAGCCGGCCCGTTTCGAGTTCGGTGCCCAGTTGACCGCCGACGCCAAGATCAAGGTCAACGACAACTTCGAGGGCTCGACACATCTGCTCCTGTTCTCCAACTACCTGAATAACCCACAGAACATCCGTGTCAACTGGGACACCCGCATGATGTGGAAACTCAGCAGGTTCTTCTCGCTGAACATAACGACCAACCTCATCTACGATGACACGGTCCTCATTACTGACAAGGATGGCGACACCGGCAGAAGAGTACAGTTCGCGCAGGCTCTCCAGTTTGGCTTCACCTACACGTTCGCAAGCAAGAAATAGATTTCCTGAACATGCAGGAGCGTTTTGACAGAATCCTGAAAGGGCTGCTTCCCGACGGGGAGGCGGTCCTTTTGGCTGTCAGCGGCGGTGTGGACTCTATGTGCATGGCCGATCTGTTCCTGAATTCCGCTGCCGGAAAGCGTTTTGCGTTGGCTCACTGTAATTTCCGTTTGAGAGGGGAGGAGAGCGACTCGGACGAGGCTCTTGTCAGGGAATGGGCTGAAAGCCACGGAGTCATATTCATAAAGAAAGATTTTGACACTTTGGGGTATGCCGCTTCAAAGGGAATCAGCGTCGAGATGGCGGCGAGGGGATTGCGCTACGGATGGTTCGCCGAAGTGTGCCGGGAGCGGGGATTCTCGGCTCTGGCTGTGGCGCATAATGCCAACGACAATGCTGAAACGATGGTTTTGAATATGTTGCGCGGCACCGGAGTGAAAGGAATGACCGGAATGCGCCGCAGTTCTTCTCTGCCGGGTTCGGATGCCCGCCTCATCAGGCCGCTGCTCGGTTTCCCGAGAAAGGATATTCATGAATATGCCGTCTCGCATGGCCTGCTGTGGCATGAGGACAGCACCAACGCTGATTCCGCCTACAAGCGCAACTGCGTCCGCAACGAGATATTCCCGCTTTTCGAGAGGTTGAATCCGTCGTTTCTGGCAACCTTGAATGAGGATGCTGAACGCTTCGCGCAGGTTCAATCCATCGCTGACGAATATGTCCGTTCGGTTTCGGCGGAGGTTGTGCGCTCTGGTTCGGAAAGCTTCCTGCCCATGATTGATCATCAGAAACTTACATCGAAGAAGGATTGGGAATATGTTCTTTTCCGTCTTCTGGAACCTTTCGGGTTCGCCCCTTCGGTTGTCGCGGATCTCGCGGCCTTGCTTCGCCGGGGCGGAACCATCAGCGGAAAAACCTTCGTGGCTGAGGAATATTCCGCTGTCACCACCGCTAAGGAAATTGTTATATGTTCGGTCGCCGGACCTGTCGGAGCGGCTGAAACAATCATAGAAGAATCAGGAGTATATTCATTTGACGGAATAGAATTCTCTGTCTCATTGTCGGATGATGTGAATAACGTGAGGACCGGCTCGGGAGAGATTAGGTTCGACACCGCCAAGGTTCCGTTTCCCTTTACAATAAGGCATTGGCAGGCAGGCGATTGGATGCGCCCTTTGGGTATGAGGGGCTGCAAGAAGCTCAGCGACATGTTCGTTGACCTCAAGTTCGGCCTTCCGGAAAAGAGTAGAGCCCTCGTCATTGCTGACGAAGGCTCTCATGTCCTGGCTTTGATCGGTCATCGCATCGATGACTCGGTCAAGGTGACGAAAGACTCGGCTTCCGTCACTGTGATTCGCCTTATCTGATTTCGATCTCGAACGGCATCCTTGCGAAGACAAGGTCACCGTGGCCTTTCGCCCATGTCCTCTGCCATCCAAGCAGATCCTTGGCCACACCTTCAAGCGGGGTTCCTTCAAGCGCATTCGCCATGGCCCCTTCCGGGTTCGTGGTCTTGCCGAACTGCTGCATCAATTGCTCCATCATGGTCAAAGGCTTAGGATAACTTGCTATGCCCCAGTTCTCGACCTCGGGGTCTCCGGCCATGGAAGCCGCGTACTTTATCGCGTCCTCCAATGTTCCGATTTCGTCCACAAGGCCGATTTTCAGAGCGTCGGCTCCAGTCCAGACACGTCCCTGAGCGATTTCGTCCACAGACTCGAATGCCTTGTCACGGCCCTCGGCCACGATGCTGACGAACTGGTTGTAGATGTCATCGACATAGACCTGCATCCATGCGGTCTCCTCCGCGTCGAACGGCCTTGTCAGCGAAAGCATGTCGGAATGCTTGTGCGACTTGACAGGAACCATGTTGACGTGGGCGATGTTCTTCAAGGTCTTCCCGAACTCCGGGATGGCTGAGAACACTCCGATCGAGCCGGTAAGAGTCGTGGCGTTTGTGAATATGTGGTCGCAGCTGTTGGAGATCCAATAGCCACCGGAAGCCGCATAATCGCCGTAAGAGGCGATGACAGGCTTCACGGCTCTGGTGAGGTCAATCTCTTCCTTGATTTTGCTGGCAGCCAGCACCGTTCCACCGGGAGAGTTTACTCTGAACACGATGGCCTTGACGGTAGAGTCGGCCCTTACCTTTGCTATTATGTCGGCGAAACGGTCTCCGCTGATGTTGTTCGGGTCATACTGTTCGACGATGTTCCCGTCTGCATAGATGACGGCGATTTTATTCTTGGCGGCCAGGTTCGGCGTGGCCTTGGCGGCGGCGTAGTCGCTGAAAGGGATGAACTTCACATCTTTGTAGCTGTCCTTGCCGGCAAGGTCGGCGAGTTTTCCCTTATACTCCTCGATGGAGAGAACCGCGTCGGCGAGGTTGTGGCTGACCATGTCCTCCGGAAGCGCGATCGAGAGGTTGTCGATGAAATAGTTGAGCGAGTCCACGCTCACGCCTCTGCTTTCCGCTGTCTCTGCGGCCACCGTCTCCCACATCGAGTCGATCATCGCCTGATTCTGCTCCATGTTCTCCGGACTCGGGGCGTTCTTGATGTACATTTCTCCGGCGCTTTTGTACTTCCCGTGGCGGATAAGCTGGTAGTTCACTCCGAGTTTGTCAAGCAAATCCTTGAGGAACAGCATCCTGCCGCTGATTCCGAGCATGAAGTTGTTGCCTCCGTGATGGCTTGTCGTGTAGATTTTGTCTGCCACCGAGGCGAGGTAATATGTACTTGACGTGAAAGCCTCACCGTAGGCTATCACCGCCTTTCCGCTTTTTCTGAAGTCGGTGAGTGCCTTGCGCAGCTCTTCCAGTTTGCTTAGGCTTGTCGCCACATCGTCACTCTTGACGAGGATGTACCGGATCCCGGGATCCTCAGCCGCCTTGTGAATGGCTGTGACCGCATCGTGGAGTCCGACCAACGTGACCTCGTTGCCCTGGATGGAGGACAGAGGGTTGCTTTCCTGGGTTTGTTCCGAGACCGCGAAGCTGGACATGTCCATCAGCAGTACCCCCTCTTTAGGGATGACGGCTCCGCTTCCCCCTGAGAACGATGCCGCCGAGGCGATCAAAGAACCAAGCATCATAAAGAACATGATTAACTTCACGATGCCCCAGATGAACAGGCCGCACAGGACGGCGAGCACCCATTTGACAAATTCTTTTGTGTTCATATCGTTGAAAACGTTTTGGTTTCTTCTTTGTGAGAATTAAATGCAAATTTAAGCATTTTCTTGATAATCAATTATTATATTTGCGGCAGTGTGAAACTTTATCGGAAACGGTTACCGTTTAGGAGACAATGGTATGAAAAAAGTCATAGTCACGGGATTGTTCATGGTTCTATGTGCCGGGCTTCACGCCCAGTCGGTTGACACTTCTTCTATATATAAGGACAGAAAGGATAGTCTGAACGCTACCGTTTTTGTCGGGCATCAGGAAAACAGCATCTCAAAAGGAAAGACATTGAGAACGGAGTTGATCTCGGCTTCCGGACTTCAGAAAATGGCTTGCTGCAATCTGGCCGAAAGTTTCGAGAACTCGGCGAGCGTGACCGTGGGATATTCGGATGCCGTGACAGGGGCGCGCCAGATCAGGCTTCTGGGACTTTCCGGAACCTACACGCAGATGCTGGACGAGAACCGTCCTGTGATGAGGGGGATCACCGCTCCTTACGGGCTTTCCTATGTTCCCGGACCGTGGCTTGAGAGCATCCAGATAGCGAAAGGCTCTCCGTCAGTGATCAACGGTACGGAGTCCATGACCGGACAGATCAACCTTGAGCACAAGAAGCCTACCGAAGAGAAGCCGCTTTTCATTCAGGCATCGATGATGAGTGACACGAAGGCTGACCTCAACGCTACATCGGCGTGGCGGCTCAGTCCTACAATCCATACTATTTTATTGGGTCATGTCAGCGGGAACTTCAAAACCCGAGACATGAACCATGATGGTTTCCGGGACGACCCTAAGATGTTGCAGTTCAATGTGGCGAACAGGTGGCTCTACTACACGCCGGAACTTCAGGTGCGTTGGGGCGTGAAGGCGGTACGTGACCGTCGGCAGGGCGGAATGGACGGCTATGACAAGGACCGTGTAAGCGCGGTGGTCTCTTACGCGGAGGTTCCTGAGCCTGTCGAAGGGACAGTCTTGTCCGGAAAACTATCACACGAGCCTTGGGGCACCGACATAGACAACCGCCTTCTGAACGCTTACCTGAAAGTCGGCAAACCTCTTCGTGAGGACGGCTCCTCCAGCATAGCCGCCATTGCGGACTGGTCATGGCAGAAAAGTGATTCGTGGTTCGGCGCTTCATCTTACCTTGCGAGCCAGCGGTCCGGCTTCGTCAATCTGCTTTACAGGAACATGTTGAACGAGTCCAACGACTTCACGGTCGGCCTTTCAGGCACGTTTGACCACATCGACGAGGCTGTCTCCAAATTCTATTATATGAATATGTCAGATCCGTCGATGGCGGCTCAAGCCGTTCTGCGCCCATATTCAGGAATCGCCGATCATTTCTTCGGCGGGGCTTACGGGGAATACACCTTCCACGCCGGGGACATATTCACATCCATTGTCGGTGTCAGTGCCGATTGGTACAAGGGAAACGGGTTCAAGGTGGCTCCGAGGCTGACTTTGAAATATTCGCCGGCGGAGTGGTTTGTGGCGAGGGCGAACGGTGGCAGAGGGTTGAGGTACGCCGATCCTTTGGCGGACAACATCGGAGTGATGTCCACCCACAGCGTGTTTGTGGGCGATTGCATGGAACGGCTGCTGGAGGATTCGTGGACATTCGGAGGGAATGTGACTTTCTACATGCCGTTCGGGGTCGATCCTTCCAGGACGTACATCAGTTTCGATTATTTCAGCACTCGGTTCTCGCGTCAGTTGATGGTGGATTACGAGGTGCCGGAGACGGATAGTGGGCGGCGTGGCATATATTTCTTTGATTCCGACGGAAGACGGTCATATTCAGACAACTGGCAGGTGGATTTCAATGTCGAGCCTTTCGACCGCTTCACTGTGGCTTTGACCGGACGCTACACTTCCGCGCGTCAGGAGAACTTTGGCGGCGAATTGGTGGAGAAACCTATGCTCAGCCGCTTCAAAGGGGTTCTGAATCTCCAGTACAAGACCAATCTCAGCCGGTGGATATTCGATTTCACTGCTTCCGTGAACGGTTCGGCGAGGGTGTATGATTTTATGAAGAATTTGAAGGATGATGACGGAGAGCTGCTTTATCCTGACGGTCGGACACCTGTTTACCCTTTGCTCTATGCCCAGATAACCAGGCGCTTCCGTGGGTTTGATGTCTATGCCGGAGTCGAGAACATCACGGATTTCACCCAAAAGCATGTGTTGGTGGGGGACAGGAACGTCTCCGGCGAGTGGACTCCTTGGACTTCAGGCTTTGACGCCAGTTGCGTCTGGGGGCCGATTATGGGCCGCCGGATCAATCTTGGTGTCAGATTGACGCTCTGGAGGGCGACAAAGAACTATTAAATGACTATCTTTGCAGGATGAACCTTGGCGCGGGGAACCGCGCTGTAGTATTAAGAAGCTGTTTTATGAAAAGAATATTATTGATGGCGCTGGCCGCTTTGACGCTTGCGGTGCCTTTGGCCTTGGCAGAAACCGCGTCTTTTGAATACGTCGCCGAGAAACCTGCCGGCAAGAATGTCAGCGAGGTCGTGTTCGCGACGAACATGCATTGTGACAAATGCGTCAACAAGATAACTGAGAATCTTGCGTTCATCAAAGGTGTCAAGGATCTGAAAGTTTCGCTCAAGGATCAGACAATCAGAATCAAGTATGATAACCGCAAGACCAACGAGAAGACCCTTGCGGAGGCCGTAAGGAAACTTGGCTACAAAGCCGAAAAAGTGGAGAAATAACATTATGAGTCAGAAACCGTCAATCCCCAAGGGAACGCGTGATTTCGGTCAGCGGAACATGGCCGAAAGGAATTATATCTTTGACACTATCAAGAAGGTTTTCCGGACTTTCGGCTATGCCCAGATCGAGACTCCGGCTATGGAGAATCTCTCGACCCTGCTCGGTAAATATGGCGAGGAAGGGGACAAACTTCTGTTCAGGGTTCTGAATTCCGGAGATTGCTTCTCGAAGGTCAACTTTGAGGATTACCGTACGGAGGACGGGGGGCTGAACAGCGGTGCTCTTTCCAAGGAGGTCTGCGAGAAAGGTCTCCGTTATGACCTGACAGTGCCGTTCGCCCGCTTCGTGGTTCAGCATCAGAACGAGATCTCCTTTCCGTTCAAGCGCTTCCAGATCCAGCCGGTCTGGAGGGCTGACAGGCCGCAGAAGGGTCGCTACCGCGAGTTCTACCAGTGCGATGTGGATGTGATCGGAAGCAAGTCCCAGGTCAATGAGCTTGAGCTCGTGCAGATTGTGGACAGGGTGTTCGGTCTTCTGGACGTGAATGTGCTCGTGAAGATAAACAACAGGAAGGTGCTGACGGGCTTTGCCGAGATCTGTGGATTCCCTGACAAGGTTGTTGACATCACCGTAGCTATAGACAAACTGGACAAAATCGGTCTGGATAGCGTAGAGGAAGAGATGCGTGAGAAAGGTCTGACCGACGGTGCGGTAGCCGTGATCGAACAGATTCTGAAACTGTCCGGCTCCACTTCCGAGAAACTGGCTTCGATGCGTTCCTTGATGAACGGCGAGTCCGCTTCCGGACTCGTCTCCGCGACAGGCCTCAAGGGCCTTGACGAACTGGAGGAATTGTTCGGCCTGATTGACGCTGTCGGACTGAAGTGTCCTGTGGAGATAGACCTTTCCCTGGCCCGCGGCCTTAACTACTACACGGGAGCGATCTTCGAGGTCAAATCCGTAGATTTCCAGATAGGAAGCATCTGTGGCGGAGGCCGTTACGACAACCTTACCGGAATATTCGGTCTTCCTGACATGTCCGGTGTCGGCATCAGTTTCGGCGCCGACAGAATCTACGATGTCCTCAAAGGCTTGGATAAGTTTCCTGAGTCGCTGGCTTCCAGTACGACTCTCCTGTTCGCGTGCATGGGTTCCGATGAGCTTCGCTATGTCCTTCCGGTCGCTGCCGCATTGCGTTCCGAGGGCGTTTCCGTCGAGGTTTACCCAGAGCCGTCCAAACTGAAGAAGCAGTTCGACTACGCTGAGAAGAAATCCATTCCTTTCCTCTCCATCAACGGCGGCAACGAGGCCGCGGCCGGCACGATCCAGCTGAAGAACCTCGCCACCGGCGAGCAGAACTCCTTCTCCAAGACCGACATCTCCGGGATGAAGGCGTTTATGAATATATATTCTCGATAAATTTTTGCATTTACGGAAAAATATTAATACCTTTGTACTCCAACATCGCGGGGTAGAGCAGTTGGTAGCTCGTCGGGCTCATAACCCGGAGGCCGGAGGTTCGAGTCCTTCCCCCGCTACTAACACGGACACTGAGCAATCAGTGTCCGTTTCTTTTATCCCCTCGCCCCTCACAGAACCCCGTAGAAGCCCGATTTGCCTAAAGAATTCATTCATTCCATCGGTTCGATAGCAACGCTTTTCACCATCCCATTTTATGCCCTTTGGAAAGGCAAGATTCTGTATCTTCTGACACACTTTGAAATCCATCTTATCCCACGTAGAACCGAGTGTGGAGGCGATTTTGAGTGCCACGTCAGTATATTCCGCAAGGTTCGATAGGTCTTGTGAGCAATCTTTCAGTTCTTTCTCGCAATCTGCGATTTTCGCCTCCAAATCAGACTTGACTTCATTGTAATCATCGTTGTCAATGCCGTCCTCTGTCAAGAATCTCATCTTTTTCGATTTACCGCTTGGTCTCATGGTTCCCGTCCCTCCATAGATTTTTCCGTACCGATTGAATGTTTTGCCGCCATTGGTACACAAAATGACCTCCTCCTGTACCAACCATGTTTTTTGGGGCATTCTGTACACCAAGAGGCTTCTCCTGTACCAACTATGTTTTTGGGGGCATTCTGTACACCATAGAGGCTCCTCCTGTACCAAAATTATCTTTCGGATTAAGAAGCTAAACAGGCTTCTAAAAACCGAGGGGTGAAGCAGAGAGCCTTACGGCTCAGAGTGATGACCGACTACGGACATCACCCTAATAACGTCTGTAGTGGCTGCGCACTCTCTCTACCTTGCCGAAACGTACTCGCCTATAGGCTCGCACTTTGACAAGTCTGATAATCTCCACTTCAATGGCGACTATCACAAGATGTTGGCTTGCTCTCATTTTTGTGTGAATTAATAGAAAGGCGAGAGAGCAGAGCCGTCCTTGTTGTAGTGCCCCCTCGGTAGTATGGGAGAAATAAAAAACAGGCATCCCTTTTTAGGGAAAAGATGCCTGCTTTTACTTGTTGCCTTTCTTATTCACACAACATTGCAAAGATAAATAAATATTTCTGATTAGCAAGGGTATTCTTTGATATGTTAAATTTGCATTTTCATCTTTTGCCCGAATTCTACAACCTTGGCGAAATTTTTGATAAACAGATTCGATAAGTTGATTTGCCGTTCTACTAACGAGGCCGACCCAAAAGTCAGAATAACTCTCTGAGAATTGAATATTCAGAAACAAGGTCGAGGTTGACCTCGCCGAAAAACAGGAAAAAGGAGCTTGACTAATGCTTTTTAGTCAGCCCCTTCTTTTATTAATACAGTCTTGGGATTGATCCTACAATTTTTCTTCCATAAATAGCTCACCCTTCAGGTACTTGACGCTCTCTGTGGCGAATTCGTAGCCTTTCGTACCAGGGCGGGCCACCGCAAGATACTTCTCGTACCACGCCAGCGCCTGCTTGTAGTCTTTTTTCTGCTCGTAGCAATATGCTACTGTGGAAAGGGCGGAAATAAACTTAGGATTATACCGGTATGCTTCTTTGTAATGCTCGATGGCCTTGTCCCAGGAATCGGTTCTCCTGTAATACCCAAGTCCATACTGCTGGTGAAGGCGCGACATTGTGGCCGGATCCGGCTGGATCATGTCCCACGCCTTATCCAGCCAGGGTTTGACGTCCCGCTCGAAAGGGCGGTATGATTCCGAGCGAAGGGTGGCGATGGAATAGGCAAGGTTCACGTCGCTGGAGTCAATCTGCCATGCTTTCAACAGTTCCTCTTCGGCACGGTTGATTATCTGCGTGTGCCAATAACTCTGGCCCAGGTAATAGTGGATGGGATAAATGTCATTGCCGATATCTTCCTGGCGCTGAAACACTTTTACCGCCGGTTTGTAATCTCCCTTCCGGTAGAAGGCGAGCCCTTGGAGCGGGGCGACGGTGGTATTGTCCGGGTCTTCGGCAAGAAACTTTTCCGTCAACGATATGACTCCGTCGTAATCTTCCTTGCCGATAAGAATGTTTACAGCCTTTGCAACGACGCTCTCGCTCATCGGCCTGAGTGAAAGAGATTTGCGATAATAGCAGAGCGCCGAATCCGCCATCTCCATCTGCCGGTAGGCATCACCAATATAGCTTGCCACCGCCGCTATCGAGTCTAATTGCAGGACTTCCTTTCCTGCCTGGATACTCTGTGGAAAGTCTTTCAACCGGAAGTCCGTCTGCATCCGCCGGATCTTGTAGAGAATTTTTCCGGGGAAACGTGAGGACAGCATGAAATACGCTCCGGAAGCATTCTCATAGTCCCCGTTCTGGAAATGGCAGTCGGCAAGTTCCGAGAACACATCTTCGTCGAAGCGTTCCTGCGACACCAGTGAAGACAACTCCTCTATGGCCTCGTCGGTCTTATAGATGCTTTTCAGATAACGGGCCTGTGCAAGCACGGAATCACGATGGCTCTCCTGAGCCCTCCCTGAAAAGCAAACCGCAAGCAGGCAAACGGTGGAAATCAATATTCGTCTCATTTCAATTGGAATATTACAGGAAACGTATAGGTAACTTTCACGGCCTTTCCGTTCCGGTTGCCCGGAGGCCATTTACCGTGTATCTTCAAAGTGGAGACACGGATCCGGAGGAGAACAAATGCGGAATATTGCCCAATGTCGCCAATTCGTTGTTCACATCGCAAATGTAGCGATTTTTCGCACAATAAACGAAAGATTTGCTATTCTTCACAAACTCCTTTGCAGGAAGATACGCTAAAGTTGGAAATGGACGACCGTAATTCCTTCGGTTAGTGATGATATCTTCCGAGCAGAACTCGGCTCTATCCAACTCTATCTACCAGGAAAAACGAGCACGTGTGGAGTCATTCCTTGACAGTTCTCGTAGTGGTTCAATTGAAAGCTTGAAGATGCTGCACGCATTTACTTTCACCAAGTCTTGGAGCATGGAAGCTATCAAAGAACACGGAGCTGCAATGTTCGACCTCTTGCTCCAAAGCTACGAGTAGCAAAAAAACTGAAAAAATACGTTACGACAAGCTTGTTGTCATTAGTTATCGCGGATGAAAAGGCATATCTTTGCAAAAACCGAATGATTTATGCAAGAGAGGAATGACATTGTGATTTACCGCTCAGAGGATGGGCTGGTGAAGATGGAGGCGATGGTTGACCATGCGGGAGAGACCATCTGGGCGAGCCAACGGGCTATCGCCGAGTTGTTCGGGGTAACGGTACAGAATATTTCGTACCATCTCCTCAAAATTTTTAACAGCGGAGAATTGGAACGCGACACGGTAATCAAAGAAATTTTGATTACCGCACAGAGTGGTGCCAGAGGCATATCTGACGAGAAAATTCGGTACTATAACTTAGATGCCATTATCTCCGTAGGCTACCGAGTGAACTCCATTCGTGCCACAAAGTTCAGGCAATAGGCGACCGGCGTCATCAAGGAATATATGCGAAAGGGCTACGTGGTTAACCGAAACGCCGTCTCGGAGCAGAAATACGAAGACCTGAAGCAAGCGCTGGGTCTTTTGGAGAATGTATTTAACAAGGAACTCCTACTGACATCGGATCAGGCAACAGGACTTTTTGATGTCATCCGGGACTATACCTACGCCCTTGACACTCTCGATGCATACGACTACCAGAGCCTGAAGATTGCAGACACCACCGCGCCGGAACGTTTCCATGCCACCTACGAGAATGCAATGGAAGCCATTAGGAGCCTGAAAAAGAAATTCGGCGGAAGTGACCTCTTTGGGGTAGAGAAAGACCAATCGTTCCATAGCAGCATCGGCCAGATTTACCAGACTTGGGGCGGCAAGGACCGCATCCGACATCAAATATAGCTTTTTCCCCCTTGAAATGATTTATGAGGCGAAATTTTTTTCATTTCCCCATCAAAAACGCCACTGCCATATTCTTGCCCTCCTCGAAGAACTGCGAGTCCGGCCGCGTCATATAGTCCACCATGCTCCCCATGTCCGTGCATCCGTTGTCAAGGAGAGTGAATGTTCCGAGGTCGGGATGTATCTTGCGATGAGCCGGCAGTGAACGGACTACTCGATGTCATCGCCCAACACTGCTGAAATGGTGTCCAGTTGCGGAAAACAGGGGAAGACAAATCCCCGGAAGCGTGCACATAGCGACCGTTCCGTACCGGGCGGGTCAGGCATCAGCCTTGTGCTGGTACTCGGACGGAGTGACACCGTAGCGGGATTTGAAGCATTTCGAGAAATATGACGCCGTGGTGAATCCGGACATGTACATGATTTCCGTGACACTGTGTTTCCCCTGCTCAAGAAGCGAAGCCGCTTTCTGAAGACGGATCTCACGGATGAACTCAAGGGTGCTGAGACCTGTCAGCTGCTTGATCTTGCGATAGACCTGTTTGGACGGCCAATGCGACTCTTCACAGAGGGCGGCGACCGAGAAGTCCGGGTCATCAAGATGCCTGTTCACGATGTCCGTGATTTCCTTGACGAATTTCGAGTCCGGAGTGTTGGACTCATCCGAGTCCGGGGGCTCCTTGGAGTGCATGGATCCGAAGATGACGCTGAGCGTCTCGCGGAATTCCTGAGTCCGGCTGATCGTCGAATTGGCGATGGACTGTGCCTTCTCCTTTTCTGCGCGCTCCTGTTTCAGCTGGTTCATGATCTTCCGGAAATACACGATAAAACGGATGCAGCATACTATGATCAGAAGATAGGCGAAGTAGGCACTTGTCGTGGAATACCACGGTCGCTTTATTCTTATTTCCAAAGTTTTAACCTGGGAGTCCGGATTGCCGGCCGGATCCAGATGGCATACTTCGAACGAGTAGTACCCCGGAGGAACGTTCAGAAAGACCGCCCTTGTGTCCGCCGAACAGAGTTGCCATTCGTCATGGAAACCTGCCAGACGATAGGCGAAACGGCCGGATGTGGAAGGGTAGTTCATCGGAGAGAAATTCAGTGCGAACGAATTCTGGTTCCGCTTCAGAACGATTTTGCCGGTCAGTGAGATGTCATCCCGGAGAATCATCCTGCCTGAATATTCCTTGCCCGGCAGAACCAGTACATTGTCCAGATACAATGCGGTGAGCGCTATTCTTTCCTGACGGATCTCCATTGGTCTGACCGACTTGGGCATCGAATAGAAGCCGTCCGCAGAGCCGGCGAACACTTGCCCGGAATTGGCCGTGATGCAGAAAAGCGGGTTCTCGAACTTGCGTACAAGCTGCCACTGGGGCGAATCCGGCGTGCATTTCCAGATCTCGTTGCCATCGCAAAGCCAAAGATCTCCGTCCGAGAATGTCAGCGACTGGGCGGAGATGGTTCGACCGCTGATCGGGAGCAACTCCCCGTCTTCCAATGCATAGACTCCAGCCTCGGTTCCTATCCAGAGATGAACCCCGTCCGATGCCAATGACAGGGTGCGTTTCCCGTCCGGTACTGGCAGACTCTTGATGCTGAAGTCATTGCCGCTTACCAGATCCACTCCGTTGTCCGTGACGACGGCGACAGTGTCCCCGAAACGGCAGAGTCTCTGGACAATGTCTCCGGACAGCCCGTCTTTTTGGGAGATGTGCCTGTCGCACAGGACATCCCCTCCGGAGGCTCCGAGCCTTTCTTTGGACGTTATGAAAAGACCGCCATCGTAAGCACCGGTCCATAGCCGCCCGCGGCTGTCCTCCGCGACGGCGTACATCCAGTCGGAGAGGTATTTCCCGGTCATCTCCTTTATATTATAATGTGTGACCTGATTGTCGCGGATGCGGTCAAGTCCCCCGTCGGAAGCCGCCCAGACGGATTCCCCGTCATGGTACAAGGCGCGCACCTTGTTGTGGGCCAGTCTTTTCCCCAACTTTCCGGCATCGGATTTCAGAACCTCGTAGCCGCCGGCTGGACAATAATCCAGAATTCCGTTCATTCCGGCGGCAAAGATGTGGCCGTCCCCGGTGCAGACGAGCGAAGAGACGTCCAGCCCGTCCGGCATGCCGCAATTTCCGACTCCGATGAAGTCATATTCATCGTTGAGATGAGTCAAAGCGGCCCCGTGGTCGGTGCCTACCCAAAGTCCGCCGTCGGAATCGAGCATAGTCGCCCAGACCACATTGTCCGGAATGGAGCGGGAATCCTTGAGTTCGTGCCGGAGGACGGAGATGTCCCCTGTGGTGGAAAGCACAAGTAGCCCGTAATCCGTTCCGGCCGCAAGACTGCCATCTGGGAGGTACAGGAAGTTCTTCACCGGGCCGCCGTTCCAGAGGCAGTCCAAGGTGTTCGCTGTGACATTGAATCTGTACAGGCCTTTCTCGGTACCCACAAACAGCTCCGTCGCTTCGGAGCCGTTCCCGGAGCGGAAGTCCGCCGAGACGCCGGCAAGCGCCAGAACAAGATTCCCGGAGGAGCTGTCGTGACTGGCGAGCGCAAGGGATTCCACATCGTCTTTACCGCCCAACCTCAGGATGCGGCCGTGGCTGCCGAAGAACAGGGTGTCTCCCACCGCACAGGAACCGGCCACATGGACATCGGTGACGATCAGCTCTGTCGTGTCTGAGTCCGGTTCATGCAGGAACAGTCCTCCGGTCGTGCCTATCCAGCAGTCCGCGCCCTGAAGCAGGATCGCCTTGACGTGTCCCTGACCGACGGCCTTGTCACCGACGAACCCTCCGGCATTGTCATAGACACATAACCCTTTGTCTGTACCCACATACAGGGTTCCTGCGGAGTTGTCGTAGGAAAGTACATTGACATGCTCGTTGCACAGGCCGCTTTCCAAGCCGAAACGCTGGCCTCTGATGCCGTCGTGCCGGAAGAGTCCGGAGTCTGTGCCAAGCCAGACGAATCCCAGCGAATCCTGTACCATTGAATATACGGGAACAAGGGAACGTTCTCCCACGGAGACCTCCACGAAACGGCCCGAAATCACGTGATGCCTCGGCGGCTCAGCCTTGGCGGCACCTGTCGAAAGCATGGCCGACAACCACACGGCCATAAGGAAAACGATGCAATTCTTTCTACGCATAGAGTATTCCAAATATAGGGATTTTGTCCGAATTATCGTACAGTTTGTCTTTTTTGAGGTAATATCCATAGCCCTCCCGTTCTAATTTTGCACCTGTAAAAAAGCCTGATAACACTAAATTCTAAAAAATATGAAAGATGTCTTTTCCAGGGCAGTCATATTCCTTGTAACGGCAATAGGATTGCTCCTCTCCGGCGCCTCCCTGAGCGCGCAGGAGACTTCAAAAGCAAATGTGATAACCGTGACGGGAACGGCGCTTGAAGAATCAGGCGAGCCGGTCATCGGACTCACGGTGTTGGTAAAGGGGACTTCCGACGGCACTTCCACCGACTTTGACGGACACTACAGCATCAATGTTCCGTCGGATGCCGTGCTGGTGTTCTCCTGCATCGGCTACATCACACAGGAGACACCTGTGTCAGGCCGCGATGTCATCAATGTCCAGATGAAAGCTGACTCAAGGATGTTGACCGATGCCGTTGTGATCGGCTACGGCACCACGACCAAGAAAGACCTCACAGGTTCCGTGTCCACCATGAAGTCCAAGGATTTCAACGGAGGTCTCATCTCCTCTCCGGAGCAGCTCATCAACGGTAAGGTCGCCGGTGTGCAGATCATGTCGTCGAGCGGTTCTCCAACTGCCGGAAGCACAATAAGGATCCGTGGAGGAGCGTCGCTCAACGCTTCCAACGACCCGCTTATCGTACTTGACGGCGTGCCGTTGGAGATCGGCGGAATCGCCGGCAATGACGGCAACTTTCTGTCTCTCATCAATCCGTCAGACATCGAGTCGATGACGGTGCTCAAGGATGCCTCCTCCACAGCCATCTATGGCTCAAGGGCTTCCAACGGCGTAATAATCATCACCACGAAGAAAGGCGCGAGCGAAAAGATTCTGGTGAACCTGACCTCCACACAGTCCGTGCAGTGGAAGACCAAGCTTGCGGACATGCTTTCCTATGACGATTTCGTCAGCGTGGCGAAAGGCCTCGGGACAGACTACAGCCAGTATCTCGGAACCGAGCGCACCGACTGGAACAGCCAGATCTTCCAACCGGCATTCGGCACGGACAACAACCTCAGCGTCAGCGGTCAGGCCGCCAAATGGCTGCCTTTCAGGGCTTCCGCCGGCTATTATAATCAGGACGGAATCCTGAAAACCGACAATGCCCGGAGGGTTTCCGGCAACCTGACCCTCTCTCCGGCGTTCTTCAAGGACTACCTGAAGTTCAACATCAGCCTTAAAGGAGCCTACAACCGCAACAGGTTCGCCGACAGCGGAGCCATCTGGAATGCCGCCACTTTCAACCCGACAGTCCCGGTATATTCGGGCAATGATGCTCTCGGAGGCTACTACGAAATCGTGGACAGCCAGGGAGTGCCTGACTATGTGGCAGTGAAGAACCCTCTCGGCCTCCTGATGCAGACCGAATCCACCAGCGATGTCTACAGGCTCGTGGGCAACATCGACGCAGACTACAAGATGCACTTCCTCCCGGAGCTGAAGCTCCACGTCACCGGAGGCTACGACTACGCATCGGGCAAGGGGCGCTCGTTCACCCCGGCGACCGCCGCATCCGCATATTCTACCAAGGGATATGTCAACAATTACGGCCCGGCCGAGAAGCACAACCGCCTCCTGACGGCCTACCTCAACTACAACAAGGAAATCGAAGCTATCAAATCACGCATCGACGCGACTCTTGGATATGACTACCAGTACTGGAAAGCATATTATCCGGCCGGAGACAACTACAGCGAGGCGGGCGAAAGCCTCAACCAGGCGTGGAACGCCAGCGACAACCGTCACGTGCTGCTTTCCTGCTATGCGCGTCTCAACTGGTCGTTCGACTCTCGCTACCTCCTCACGGCGACAGTGCGCCGCGACGGCACATCGCGATTCTCGAAGGACACCCGCTGGGGCACATTCCCTTCAGTAGCGCTCGCCTGGAGAGTTTCCGAGGAGCCTTTCCTCAGGAATATCGACGTTGTTGACGACCTCAAAATCAGAGCCAGCTACGGAGTGACCGGACAACAGGACGGCATCGGCAACTACAATTACCTTCCTACCTATTGGAATGGCACATCAAGCAACCGGTACATCGGCTCTGACGGCAAATACATCACCACCTACCTCCCGTCCTCCTACATATCCGACCTCAAATGGGAGACAACCAAGTCCTTCAACATCGGACTTGACTGGGCGTTCCTCGACAACAGGATTCAAGGAAGTTTGGACTGGTACACCCGCAAGACGGAAGACCTCATCGCCACCGTGCCGACTCCGGCGGGAATGAACTTCAGCAAGATGATCACCACCAATGTCGGCAATGTGTCAAGTTCCGGAATAGAGGCCAGCCTCAATCTCGTGCCTGTCAGGACAAAGGACTGGACCTGGAGCGTCGGGATGAACGCCACCTGGCAGAACGTGGAGATCACCAACCTCACGCTCGTGGACAACGGTGAAGTCACCAAGACACTCACCGGGCCTACGGTTGACAACAAGTATGTACAGGTGATGACTGAGGGGCAGGCTCCATATTCATTCTTTGTGTATAAGCAGCTCTACGGTGAGGATGGCAAGCCTATCGAAGGCGCGTACGCCGACCTCAACAACGACGGGGTCATCAACATCAGCGACCGCTATTGCTACCACTCTCCGGCACCGGACTGGATCCTCGGATTCAACACATCCCTGAGTTGGAAAAAGCTTACCGCGTCCGCCACTTTCCGGGCCAACATCGGCAATTATGTCTATAATGCGATGGCCGTGAACACCGGAGCTTCCGAGACCATGAAGTACAGTTCCGCCCAGCTGAACAACCTGTCTTCGTCCTATCTCAAGACAGGCTTCAGCACAAGGCAGTTCTGGTCCGACTACTACGTGGAGAACGCCTCGTTCCTCAAGATGGACAACCTCACCGTCAGCTACGACTTCGGACGCATCCGCGACAAGGTGGGTCTCCAGCTCTCGCTTATGATGCAGAACGTGTTCACGATCACGAAATACACCGGAGTGGATCCGGAGATTTCCAACGGCTTCGACAGTTCGTTCTACCCGCGTCCGCGCATCGTATCATTCAGTCTCGGTCTAAACTTCTAAACCAACAGAAAATATGAAAACCATATACAATTATCTGACTGCAGCCGCAACAGGCCTCGTAATGTGCCTGGCCACAAGCTGTCTGAGCGATCTCGACCAATACCCTCACACGGACACGACGTCAAAAGACGTATATACGACTGTGGAGAACTACGAAGCCGTGCTCTCGGGCATATACACCTCAATGATAGTGAACATCAGCAACATCGCCGATGATGACCGCTACCAGAACTACACCCGCTGCCTCACGATGTTCCAGGAGTGCTCCACCGACACTGTGGACGATGTCTGGCTCGCCGGCGAAACGATGACCGACGTGAGTTTCCAGAGCTGGAATGCCGGAGACCCTTGGGTCAGCGCGATGTTCTACCATATATATAACATCATAGCCCTCTCCAACGAATTCATACGCAATTCTTCCGAAGATGGGATCTCCGGGTTTTCAGAGGCGGACAAGGAGAAAATCCGCGGCTGGAGAGACGAGGCGCGTGGACTCAGGGCGCTCGCATATTACCACCAGCTCGACTTCTTCAATGTCGCTTCATTCGTGACCGAGGATGACAACGTGGGTTCCAGCATTCCTGAAGTCTATACCCGCAAACAACTTTTCAGCTACATAGAGTCCGAGCTTGAGGAGATCGGAGAATCCCTTCCGTCAAGAAATTACGGACATTTCACCAAGAGTGCGGCCAACGCTCTGCTCGCCCGTCTCTACCTCAACGCCGAAGTCTATACCGGTGAGGCGAAATGGAGCGAATGCATCGAGGCCTGCAACAAGGTGCTCGCCGACGGCTATTCCGCCCTTGCTCCGAGCTATGCGAGCCTCTTCAACGCCGACAACGACAAGCGCACGGACGAGATCATCTTCGCCCTTGCCTGCGATTCCGACAATACTCTCACCTGGGGTGCCGGAACATATCTTGTCTGCGCCGGCACGCTGGACAATTACGCTGACATACTCAAGGACTTCGGCGTTTCGTCCAACTGGAACTGCTTGAGGATGAGACCTCAGCTCGTGGATCTGTTTGATGTCGAAGGCGACTCCCGCGCAATGTACTGCCAATACGACAGACAGGCCTACGCCGATGCGGATGCGGATTATGACATCACTCTCTCCGGAGACGAAACATACAAATACCGTCTCCGCGAAAAGACTATCAGCAAGCACGAAGATGCGACAACCGGCTGGCGAATCCAGAAATGGTCCAATCTCACAGACTCCGGCGAGCCTTCGTCTGACACAGGTTCGGTGGGAGCGGACACTGACTACCCTGTATTCAGGCTTGCGGATGTCTATCTGATGCTCGCCGAGGCCGTTCTGCGCGGCGGCACCGGAGCGGACAAGACCGCTGCGGACTATGTGAACATCGTGCGCGAGCGTGCGTTCGGAGGTACTTCCGGAGATGTCAGCGCATCCGACCTCACCGTCGATTATATTCTTGACGAACGCGCCCGCGAACTCTACACCGAAGGCGTGCGCAGAACCGATCTCATCCGCTTCGGGAAATACACTTCCGGCTACACGTGGAACTGGAAGGGCGGAGTGATCGACGGAAAGGACGTGGACAAGAAATATTGCGTTCTTCCTATTCCTGAGGCCGAGCTTTCCGCAAACCCTGGGCTGAAGGCCTACAACACCGAACTGGGCTATTGATTTGAAAAAAATTGAATGACATGAAAAATATATTTGGATATATGCTCGCAGGAGCGGTGGCTCTCTCACTGACCGCCTGCGAAAAGGATGGGGAGACTCTTGTTGTCACCAATCCGGGGGCTCCGACGGAATTCTCCGCAAGCGCGGATGACATCACTCTCTCCGCCGACAAGGCAAGTTCCCTCGCCCTCACGCTCGTCTGGGCGGAAGGGACAGCGGTGACGATCAGTGATCCGACCGTGGCGATGCCGGACGGTCTCGTCTCGCAGAGCGTGCAGTTCTCCTCTTCGGAGGATTTCGCGACCTTCACCGGGATTTCCGTGGATTCTGACAAATCATCCCTCCAGCTCACCGGGAACGATCTCAGCAACATTATGATCAGACTCGGTCTGACGGAAGTACAGAGTTACGACATCTACGCCCGCGTGGTCGTCACCCTCGGCAAGACAACTGCTTGCAGCGAAACCTTGACTTTCAAAGTGACTCCGTATGCGGTGGAGACCGGCATAATGAAGATTGTGGACAAGAGCGACACGGAAAGCATCCTCGCCACACTCCGTTGCAAAGATGCGACTCCGGATCTTTTCGAAGGATTCGCGGTCACCACCACCGGATGGTACAACTGCTTCTTCATCGCGGCTGACGGAGTCCAGTGGGGATGCGATTCGGATTGGACAAGCTTCTCCCTCGTCCCGAACTCATCGAACAACAGCTGGTTTGCGGAGCCGATCGGCTGCCAGTATGTGTTCGCGGACACGAAAAATCAGCTCTGGTGGCAGATCTATCTCCCTTCAGTGAACGCAATATCCGACGGAGTCTCCGCCGAGCTCAAGTACAGCGCGTCAGCAGGCGGATTCCGCGGCACGGTGACGACAACTGCCGACAACACTGTCCTCAGCATAGGAGGAACAGGGAAGAGGTATGACACGACAACGGGCGATGCCGCAAGCGCAGGAGCGGATTACACGTTCTCTTTCGTCCCTTCAGCTGACGGCACATTCGAGTTCGCCGAAGGGAGCGGCGCATCCGCGACAGTCACTGTCGGGGCAGCCGGCACCTACACGCTCTTGTTCAATGTCTCTGACCTCAAGTGGACTCTCACCGAAGGCGGGAGCGACGGCGGTGACGAAGACGGCGGAGACGACGGCGATGAGGACACATGGCCTGATGATCCGGACTATGTCGCCGCGACTTCCGAGCTTCTGTACATCTACGCCGTTGACGGCGACAAGAACCCGACGACGGTAAACGGCAAACTGCTCCTTTCAGACGGCACATATTCGGGTTACTACTACTTCGGAGGCTGGGAGAACATCGTATTCGGAGACAGCGATGTCGCTTCCTCGGCAAAGGTCTATGGTTCAGCTCCTGTCAGCGACACAGGACTCTACCGTCTCTTCTGCGGCAGTTCACGCTGGAACATCTGGTTCGACAGCGCGGACCCGGCCTACACGAAAGTGAGCGTCAACATGTCAGAGCGCAGCTGGAAGTACGAGGTGGTCAACACCATCAGCATAGTCGGCGACTTCAACGGATGGAAACTCGACACGGATCAGATGACTTTCGACAGCAGTACCAAGACCTGGTCCGCCCAGATCACCGCCACTTCCTGGGGTACCTACGGCATCCATTTCGTGGTCAATTCAAATTGGGACTGGTGCTTCTCCGACACTGACGGCAACGGTGTCCTCGAAAACGCCAAAAGCGACTTTATGCCGAGCGTGGAAGCGGGTACATGGAAAGTTACGATCGATCTGAATGACCCTCAGAACATGACCGTGAAATTCGAGGCCGTCTCCTAAGAAGTGATATTGATCCAAGGAAAATTTATTTGAAAAATATTAGAATATATTTTATTGATTATGAGTAAGTTTAAGAATATATTCCCTCTTGTGTTCGCGGCAACGGCGCTTATGGGCGCTTCCTGCAGCTCCTGCTCTTCGGATTCGCTTCCGCACACTCCTGTGACTCCGGACGAGCCGGTGGAGATAGACCGCACGGCTTTCGCCAAGGGTGCGGACATCAGCTGGGTGACAAAGATGGAAAGCGAGGGACTCAAGTTCTACAACGCCGACGGCGAGGAGACCGAGTGCACCGAACTTATGAAGCAGATCGGGATGAACTCCATCCGCCTTCGCGTGTGGGTGAATCCTGAAGACGGCTGGAACTCGGCTTCCGATGTGCTTGTGAAGGCTCTCCGTGCCCAGAAACTGGGGATGAGGATCATGATTGACTTCCATTTCAGCGACACTTGGGCCGATCCGTCACATCAGGCTGTTCCTGCGGCGTGGGCGGACTATGACATCGAGGGATTGAAGACCGCTGTGGCAGATCACACGACAGAGGTTCTGTCTCTGCTGAAGAAATATGGCGTCGAGGTGGAATGGGTGCAGGCCGGCAACGAGACCCGTACCGGAATGCTGTGGGATCTGGGAAGCTACAAGACCAACAGCGGAAAGAATTATGCCGAGCTCACCACGGCCTGCTATGATGCGACAAAGGCGGTGTTCCCGGACGCGAAAGTCATCGTGCACCTCGACCAGGGGAACAACCTCAGCCTCTACACCCGGATCTTCCCCGTGCTGAACGCGAACAACGCGAAGTACGACATGATCGGGATGTCGCTCTACCCTTGCTGGTGGGACGAAAGCACCGGGACCTACGGCACGGAGTGGAAAGAGTCGGTCGACGCCTGTCTGGCGAACATAACCTCCGTGAACAATAGCTACGGAAAGGATGTAATCATCTGCGAGACGGGTATGCCTGTCGCCAACCCGGAGATTGCCAAGGCGATGCTGACCTACCTTCTGGAGAAGACCCGGGCGCTCTCCTGCTGCAAGGGCGTGTTCTATTGGGAACCTGAAGCCCCGGACGGCTACAATGACGGGTATGCGTTGGGAGCGTTTGAGGATGGAGTGCCGACCGTTGCCTTGGATCCGTTCAAGAATTGATCATGAAGAGTACCAACATACTTCTTTTCGCGGCCTGCCTGGCCCTCACATTGCCTTTGGCCGGGCAGGTCCGAAACGAGAGATTTCTGAAAGACTGGGAGTTCCGCAAAGATCACGAGGCGGAGGCGACCACCGGTTGGAAAAAGGTGAGCATCCCTCATGACTGGGCCATCTACGGTCCCTTCGACAAGGCGAATGATCTTCAGACAGTCGCGGTGACGCAGAACGGCGAGACGGTTCCTACCGAGAAGACAGGCCGGACCGGAGGACTGCCGTACATGGGCAAAGGATGCTACCGTACGGAATTCTCTGTCGGCAAGCGGGACGGGAAGATCTACGAACTGCTTTTCGACGGGGCGATGAGCGAAGCTCAGGTCTTTGTGAACGGGGACAAGGTCTGCGAATGGCCTTACGGCTACAACGCCTTTCACTGCGACATCACCGGATCTCTCCACGACGGAGTCAATAAGGTGACCGTCCTGCTGGAGAACAGGCCGTTCTCTTCAAGATGGTACCCCGGGGCGGGACTGTACCGCAAGGTAAGGCTTATTGAGACACAGGGCGTACATGTTCCTGTGTGGGGCGTGACGGTCACCACGCCGCATGTTGGGAAAGACTATGCGAGCATCCACGTCTCCACTGAACTGTCAGGAGCCAAGGAGGGTGAGACCTTCGACATCGAGACCACTCTGCTTGACAACAAAGGAAGGGCTGTGTCCCGCAGGACAGACCGCCGGGCGATCTGCCACGGACAGGCCGCCGGTCAGAATCTCACTCTGTCCGGTCCGGAATTGTGGTCTCCGGAGTCTCCGGCGCTCTACACTGCGGTGACCAGGATCCTGAAAGACGGCGAAGTCATCGACAGCGTCTCCACCCGTTTCGGAATACGGACGGTAGAGTTCATCGCCGACAAAGGCTTCTTCCTGAACGGAGAGAGGCGGGTGATTCACGGGGTCTGCCAGCATCACGATCTGGGGCCGCTCGGAGCCGCCATAAACAAGTCGGCTGTCCGGCATCAGCTGGAGATGCTGAAGGAGATGGGATGCGACGCCATCAGGACTTCGCACAACATGCCGGCCGAGGAACTCGTTGAACTCTGCGACGAGATGGGCATTATGCTTATGGCAGAGACGTTTGACGAGTGGGACATTGCGAAGTGCGAGAACGGCTACCACCGCTTTTTTGCGGAATGGGCCGAGAAGGACATTGTGAATCTTGTGCGTCATTTCCGCAACAGCCCTTCCGTCATCATGTGGAGCATAGGCAACGAGGTGCCGACCCAATGGAGCGCGGACGGCTACAGGACAGCCGCCTGGCTTCAGTCCATCTGCCACAGGGAGGATCCGACAAGACCGGTCACCTGCGGGATGGATCAGTTTGACGGAGTGGTGAACAACGGGTTCGCCGCACAGCTTGACATTCCGGGATTCAACTACAAGCCGCGCAGGTACATCGAAGCCTACGCGAAACTGCCCCGGAACATCATCCTTGGCAGCGAGACCGCATCGACCGTAAGTTCCCGGGGAGTCTATCATCTTCCTTCAGAGTCGGGCGTGGAAGGCGTGGACGCTCTTCTTGGCAAAGGCATTCTGCACAAGGATCATCAGTCCTCCTCCTACGACGTGGAGTCATGCTATTGGTCCAACATTCCGGACGTGGACTTCGCCGCTGACGAGGATTATCCGTGGATGCCCGGACAGTTCGTGTGGACAGGATTCGACTATCTCGGGGAGCCTTCCCCGTACGACACCGACGCATGGCCGAACCATTCCTCGCTTTTCGGCATCATAGATCTGGCCTCCATCCCGAAAGACCGCTATTGGTTGTACCGCAGCCTCTGGCGCAAGGATGTCAGCACCTTGCATCTGCTTCCGCACTGGACGTGGCCGGGACACGAAGGTGAGAATATTCCTGTGATGGCGTACAGCTCTTTCGACAAGGCGGAACTGTTCGTGAACGGTGTGAGCCAGGGAGTTGCTGTGAAAGCGGCGCGCGGAGACGTTTCCGAGGATCCTTCAAAGCCGCTTCCGCTCGCATCGGACAATGACCTGCTGAGGCGTTTCCGTCTGATCTGGCCGGATGTGGTTTACCGGTCAGGCGAGATCAAGGTCGTGGCTTTCGATGAGAACGGCCATCCGGCCGCCGAGGAGACAATCCGTACTGCCGGGAAAGCCTATGCGTTGAGGCTTCAGCCGTATTCCGATGTTCTCAAGGCTGACGGGGAAGATTTGTGCTATGTGAATGTGAGCGTGGTTGATCGTAAGGGAAACCCCGTTCCGGTTGACGACAGGGAAGTGAGAATCAAGGTGGAGGGAGCCGGCTCGTTCCGCGCTGTCGCCAATGGCGATCCGACCTGTCTGGAGCCGTTCCATCTGCCGCACATGCATCTGTTCAGCGGTCAACTGACGGCCATCGTCCAGAGCGGCGCGGAACAAGGCGAGATAACCATAACCGTCTCCGCCAAAGGTCTCCGCCCGGCCACCGCCGTCATCCGATGCCGGTGACGGTCTCTGAATAGAGAGGCCGTCAGAGGCCGGGCGAGGTCGCCCGAAGAAGGCGAAAGTGGAAAATCATGAACTTGAACCGATTAGTCAACATCTGTCCTGACAATCCGGAAACCGACATTGGTGTAACCTTGTGTGCCGTCTCTGACTACGTCCGATTTCTCGCTTCGGCAGTCGTCACGGTCGGAATCCCAGCTGCCGCCCTTTATGATATTTTTCCCGTTCGCATCCGTAGAAGATGTCCACTCCCAGCAGTTGCCCCAGAAGTCAATACCGCCGCAGGCCCCCGTTGTCTGGCTGTAGGCATCCACAGCGGTAAGTCCCTTCTCCACAAGACCTGCGTTCATCGTGACATCCTTCGGCATGTGTCCGGCTCCGAGAACCCACTCCTCGTCAGTCGGCAGACGGTAAACATGCGAGTCGTCTTTTCCTGTCAACCAATCGCAATACGCCGCCGCGTCCGCGACCGTGACATTCACCACCGGGTAGTTGCCTTGACCCTCACGATAGGTAAAACCCTCATTGAAGGCCGCATATTCCGCATTCGTCACAGGAGTGTAGCCGATGTAGGCATTAGGTGCGGAGGCACCTCGCAACACCATCCATCCGTCATCCGGATTGTCATCGTTCCGAGGGTCTATGAGGCGCAGGAACTGCTGTTCAAGCCGTACGTCCCGATTCTCCACCATCTCATTCACAATCTCCAGCATCTCATCGACCACGTTCTGGGTCAAAGCCTCACGTTCGAGTTCCCGGAGCTTTGCCTTTTTCCGCGCCACAACTTTGTCATAACGGATCCCCATCTGGTTCAACAGCACCGACTTGTTCTCTTCCGTCTGGTCCTGTCGATATTGACGGAGTAGGGCCATGGTCGTGGCGTCCAGCTCCGGGCGTTCATCTTCCACAAGGGGTGCATCGGGGTCATCAAACTCCAGTTCATCTTCCACCAGGTCAACGGGACTGATGAAAGTTCCAGCCGCCACTGTCTGATGCACTCCGAAGTAGTCGGCCACGAGTCCGTCGCGGTACAATGACAGCCGATAGCCCCCGTAGAGGTCGCAAGGCAAAGTGAATATGTAGTAATCTTTCCCCGGAATGAACCCATTCTTGTCCGGAGCGTTGAATGTCAGAATGGAACCGGCATTCTCAACCTCATCGAAGATGGTTTCCCCGGATTCTTTCCACAGGATCGCGGCGGTTCCGGACAAGGCATAGCCGTCCACGCTTTCAAGTTCAATCCGGGTGACTCCTGACAATTTGAGGTTCAGTTTCAATCCGCTGTAAACACTGCTTGGATCCTGTGAGGCCGGACAGTTCTCCACTGATATTCCTTTCTCGTCGTATCCTTCATCCCCGGCCACTTGTTCGGCGAGAACAGTCAAGGCGGGAGTCTCGTCCTTCTGCTCCGTCTCCACCTCTTCCTCATTCTCCTTTATCGGATCCTCGTGGTCGCAGGAGACCGCGGCGTACATCGTAAGGAAGCACAGGCATAAGATTCCAAATGCTCTTGTTTTCATGATTCTCTGTTATTTACGATGATTCTTTTTCTGGGAAGCGAGCCTGTGCATCATCTCGCGCTCAATCTCGTACACTCTTGAGATCTGTTTCTGCGAAAGGAAGGTGCTGTAGATTCCGAAGTATTTCTTGCGCAGATCCAGAATCTTCTGGCTGCGCTCGAAGCGCTGCTCCATGTCTTTCTCGTTCGAATTGTCCGAAGCCTGTTTCCCGAGGCTTGGCCCCAAGGCCCAGATTTCTTTCTGGAAACTGCAATAGGTTTCCTTAAACTTTTCGCTTGTGGCTTTATCGAAAGCGAGGGCTTCCGAGATGTGTTCAGCCTGTTTCATGGCCAGTTCTTCACGGTTGATTTTGCGTCCATTGTTGTTCTGTGCCGCTGACAGAGACATTGACATAAGGATGGCGGCAATCGCCATTATTGAGTTTCTAATTATAGTTTTCATTGATTTTTAATAATTTATGTTCATAAAAGTGTCTTCGTAATAAATCTCGGAGAGGAATGCCTGATCCGCGTTGTCGAGGTTCGCGAACGCCTGCTGCACTTCTGCAAGCGAATCCGCCGGAGCTGGCCGATGCCAAGAGAAAATCACCGTCAGGGTCAATGACGCGGCCACGGCAAGGGCGATGCTGACCGTGCGTATTCCGCGCAACGTGTTTTTCCCGCAGCCGGTGGCTGAAAGGACATTGCGTTCTATGTCGTCGAACATCCCGTCAGGAGTCTTGTACGGCATGCGTCTGCCGAAGTCCGGCATATTCATATTCTCATCATTCATGTTCTTTCAGATAATTGTAAACCTTTACTTTCGCATTGTGCCAATTGGCTTTGGCTCCGTCAGGGGATGTGTCCGTGATTTCCGCTATCTCGCTGAAGCCAAGCTCATCGTAGTACCTGAGGGTGAATGCCAGCCGCTGCTTCCGAGGGAGTGAGAGTATCGCCTTCTGGAGCCGAACAGCCTCTATGTCCTCAAGGTCAAGATATTCATCCGCAGGCAGGAGCATCGCTTCGGCATTGTCTTCGATATTGACTGTGGGGTGGCGTTTTCCGACCACACGCAGTGCCTCGTTCGTGGCTATCCGATAAAGCCATGCCGTGAATGAGCGGTTACGGTCATACTGATCCAGCGAGCGGAAAACTCTGATGAACGTCTCCTGCGTCGCGTCCTGTGCGTCCTCGCAGTTCACGGTGATTCGCCGGATATGCCAATAGATGGGCTCCTTGTACTCTTTAAGGAGCATCCGGAAGCCCATCTGAGGATTCCTTCCGAGCAGCCTGACTATGTTCTTCTCATTCATCCGCCAAGATGTAAACGACTTTCCTGCCTTGTGTGGTGCGGACAATCGGGTTTTTCTTGTCCAGCGAGAACGAGTCGAGTTCCGCTTGGGCGAACTTCCTGTCGAGTCCGGTGATGCCGCAGTATTTGCCGACCGAAAGATAGCCATTGTTTTTGATATAAGCCAAGGCCATCATCTTGCGCTCCGGACGTGATGTCCTGTTCACCTTGGAATAGTGTCTTACCCGCACCGTCCTGACCGAAGGGACGACTGCGGTCGCATAGCATCTGTGGTGCCTTCCGAATCCGCCGTGACGATGAGGTCCGCGTGCGTCAGCCGATGCGGAGACCGCCAGCATCAGAACCGCGGCCATCGCCGCTGTAAGTAATCTTGCTTTCATAATCTCAATCTTTTTTAAATGTCGTTTTTTGAGACGTCTCGCTATATAGACCCGGCTAACGGCAAAAAGTAAAATGCGGATTCCGTATTTTAAGCTGTTGGAGGAGATTTTCAGGAAATGTATGACATAATATTGTCAAAATGCGAGAGTATCGGTATTTTTGTAAAAATTACCGAGTGTTTTTTATGACCAATAAGTGCAACGGCATGTGTCTGTCCACGTAAATGGGAAGGTAGTGTATTTGAAGAATGATCATGAGACACGGATTAAGACTTATCTCAACAATGCTTCTGCTTCTTGGACCGCTCGTGGCCGAGGGACAGAAGCTGGACAGGGGGATAGACCTGTCCTCGCAGCCTTGTTTCATAAGGAAAGGCACATGGATGATCGGTGGCGGCGCCAGTTACATGCTGCACAACAACAACGATTCCCGTCTGCTCGTTGTCAACGGCATCAACTCGACCGGCTACACGCTTTCTGTCAGCCCGGCCTTCTGCTACATGGTCAAGGACAACATCGGGGTCGGCGTCAGGGCCGGCTACAAAAGGAACATGTTCAAGCTGGACTCCGCTGAAATGAATTTCGAGGACATAGACCTGTCGCTGTCCGACTACCACAAGATCAGCCATGCCTTTGAGATTCAGGGAATAGGACGCTACTATATTCCTGTGGGACAGCTAAAGAGGCTTGGGCTGTTCAATGAGCTGCAACTGGCGTATTCATACGGTCAGGGAAAGGTGCTTGACGGCCACGACAACAAGATGAACGCTTCGTACGAGACTTCAAACTCGTTGGGGATCAATGTCTGCCCCGGGTTCATGGCCTTTGTCACCGACAGGCTTGCGATAGATGTCAGCGTGAACATGCTGGGGCTGCATTTCGACTGGACTGACCAGAGTCACAACAGGGTGGCCGAGGGAGACCGCAGTGTTACATTCATCAACTTCAAGGTCAACCTGCTCGCCGTGGGTTTCAGCCTTTATTATTATCTGTAGCCTATGAGAAGAATAGCATTGACATTCTTGATGGTCCTTTCCTGCCTGTGGCTCGGGGCTGAGGAGAAAGGTGAAGGAGGAGTGCCTGAAGTCGAAAGGGGGCCAAACCGTGTGTTCATGCCGAAAGGCGATCTCTCGGCCGGGGTCCAGTTCTCTTATGTGGATCTGTTCAGCAATGACAGCGAGTACCTTATGCTGCTTCAGCATCTGGATGCCAACGGCACGGTGATGACGGTGGCTCCTTATCTGGACTACACCTACAGGAACAACAGGACCGTCGGGCTGAGGGCGAAATATTCAACGGCCGTCGGCTCTGTCTCCAACGCCGACTTCTCTATGCTCAGCGATGACCTTTCGTTTTCGCTGAGTGACATTCAGGCGGATTCCCGCTCGATTCAGACGGAAGTCTTTCATCGCTCCTACGCCCCTTTGGACAAGCATAGCCGTTTCGGGGTCTTCACGGATGTGTCGTTGGGGTATTCATACACACGAACCTCGTTCTCCTACAACGAGGAGAGCCTTGACTCCTACTCTGTGGCCAACAGGGTCAAGATCTCTGTTCATCCCGGACTTATGGTCTTTGTCACCAACAGCATCAGCACACAGGTGTCGATCGGCATAGGCGGCGCCACCTACAACCACATCGACTACTACAAGAACGGTGAGGTCGTGGGCACAAGGGATTTCTCGAAAGTCCGCTTCATGCTGGACATACTTGACATTTCATTCGGACTCAGTTTCCACATTTAGTTATGAAGATCAGATTTTCAGTCATATTCATGGCGCTTCTCGCCGCCGCGTCCTGCATCAAGAACGACATTCCTTACCCGGATGTGGCTGCTGAAATCACAGGTCTGCGGGTTGATGGATCCAAGTCTGTCAGTATAGACAAGGAAGCCCGCATGGTTCTGATCACACTTGAGGAGGCCACTGACATCCGTAGCGTGAACATCACGGAAGTCTCTCTCAATGAGAAAGCCGTCACGGTCTCGTCCACTGTGACCGGAGTCAAGGATCTGTCATCGCCTTTCCATGTCACATTGAATCTCTATGAACGCGATTTTGACTGGACGGTCAAGGCCGTGCAGCCGATTGAACGTCACTTCACCGTTTCCGGCCAGTCCGGGGATTCCGTGATAGATGCCGACAACAAGCGGGTGACCTTCAAGATCCCTTCCACGGTGGGTTTGGGGAACCTGAATGTCGTCTCCATGAAACTTGGACCGGAGGGTGTGACGGAATATTCCCCTACGGCCGCTTCACTGCATGATTTCACGAATCCTGTGGTGGTGACGGTGTACTATCGGAATGTCATCGAGGAGTGGACCGTTTATGCGGAGGAGGTGGAATCAACAGTCTCCATGACGGGCCTTGACGCATGGACAAGGGTGGCATGGCTCAAGGCATCGGGAATAGAAGGGCAAGCCAACGGATTCAGAATCAGAAAGGCAGGGGACATGGATTGGAAGAATGTGGACGGCGTGACTTCCGGCGGTGGCACGTTCAGCGCCATGGCGGACGGGCTTGAGCCTTTGACTGAATATGAATGTGTGGCTTTCAGCGGGGACGAAGTGACTGATGTGAGAAAATTCACGACAGAGGCGGAGGCTCAGCTGCCGAACTCCGGATTCGAGACGTTCAGCAATGCGGAGTCTTCCAAATATATCTCGTTCTACGATCCCGATTCTTCCGATCCGGCGCTCCAGACCAAATGGTGGGGTTGTGGCAACAAGGGTTCCACCACATTGAGTTCCAGTTATGCGATCACCAAACCGGATGACACGGAGAAGGTTGAGGGGGGATATTCATTGAAAATGGAGTCGAAGTACGTGATCATCAAGTTTGCGGCGGGCAATGTCTTTTCCGGAGAATATGTCGGCAATGTCGGCATCTCCGGCGGCAGGATCCGCATGGGACGTCCGTTCACTCTCCGCCCGAGAAAACTTACCGTCTGGCTGAAGTACAATAGCGGAAAGATTCAGGAGAAAACCTTGAACGGTTATCCTGATGGCGATGCGGTCAAGGTAGGTGACAACGACAGAGGCATCGTGTGGGTGGCTCTCGGCGACTGGGACTTCAATGAATATGGCGGCACAGCCGACTGTCCTGTCGAGGTGAACACCACGAAGAAAGAGACATTCTTCGACTCCAAGGGGTCGAACGTCATAGCCTACGGCAATTTCGTGACCGACCACGACATGGAATGGACCAAGGTGGAGATTCCTCTTGAATATGTCTCCACATCCCGCCGTCCGACCCACATCATAGTCTCCTGCGCCGCCAGCATGCTCGGTGACTACTTCACCGGCAGCCCCGATTCCGTTCTGTGGGTCGATGACTTCAAACTGGAATATTAATAATCTGTTTAAAAAGCGAGGATACAATGAAAAGCCCCGGTCCGGAGAATGGGCTGGGGCTTTCATCTTTCGCGGATCCCGAGACCCCTACTTCTTGGTCAGGGTCGCGGCCGCGGTGTTGTAGGCGTAAGAATACCCGTCATACCACAGGCACCAGCTGCCGAAGGTCAGCACACCGTCTTCCCAAGTCACCGTGACCGGATCTGCGGCGCTGTCATAACCGCCCAGAGCGTACCACTCCGTCAGCTGCTGAGGCTCGATGGTGAGCGTGCTGTTTTCGGTGTCCACTTTGGCATTGACGGCATAGCCTCCGTCGCCTGACTCGTAGATGAAGCCTGAGATGCTGACGGTAGTGTCGTCAACCTTGGTGATGGTCACGTCATTGGTGGAGGAGTAGTAGCTCCAATCACCGTTGTAGTAGAAAGCGTAGGAGCTGTTCTGCGTGTAGGTCCCGGCAAGGTCGTCAATCGTCTTGCCGCCGACGGCGGCCCAGGTGAACTCCGCATAGCCACCGGTCTTGTAGCTGTAGAACCAGACGGAACCGCCTTCGTCCTTGTTTCCTGCGAAGCTGGAGTAAACGCCGGAGGTGTAGAGCTGAACCCAACCGTTGTCCTCCTCGATTCCTGCCATTACCCAGATGTTCGGCAGGTACGGCTCGTAGCAGTTGAGGATGTTGACCGAGGTGTCGTCGTTGACGGAGAACTCAAGGTCGTAGCCTTCGATGTTGTACCAGTTCTTAAGCGTGTAGGCTCCGTTGCTCCAGGCGATCATCGTGACATCCCAGGTGTTGCCCGCTCCGTCATCGAATGTCCCGTTCACCTTCCAGGATTCGGTTTTCTCAATCTCGAATGTGGCGCTTCCCGCTTCGGAGTCGCTGAAAGCCTCTTCATCGCTTACAGCCTTCACGGAGAAGGTGTATGTTCCCGTTCCGAGGTTGTTCAGAGTCCCGCAAGCTCTCCGGAGCCGTAGTCGTACATCTTCCCGTTCTCGTCTGTCATGATGTTTCCGTCCCCGTCACGAAGATAGACAGGGTAGATAGGAGCCATTGTGTTCGTGATTCCGAACAGAGATGTGCCGGAACCGTCATCGACATCGTTAGACGAGCTGTGGGCGTAGTTCATGTTCGCTCCCACTTTCAGCCACTCCTTGGCCTGATAGTCGGCCTTGAGACGGATGGTGGTTCTCTCGAAATCAGAGTTATAGACGCCCTGGTTGTCGAGGTAGCCTATCGAGCCGTAGAAACTCAGTTTGTTGGTGCCTCCGGTGAGGTTGAGGTTGTACTCCTGACGGAGGCTGTGCCTGAACGCCTCATCAAGCCAGCTGTCGGGAGCGGCGGTGTAAACCTTCCCGTTGTAGTAGATTCTTCTGCCCTTGGTAGCGTGCGGATTCATTCTACCGTTCGTTCCGATGAGATACTCCCCGTCCGGAACGGTGTAAGTGAGGTAGCCGAGGCCGCCGTCGGCAGTGGCTCCGCCAAGATTGGCGTTGGCCTGCCTGTGGGCCTCGAACGGGGTCATTCCGCGGTCTCGCATGTAGTAGTTGTAGAGGGCGGCCCAGTGCATCTCGTAGTACTGCTCCGGATCCTTGACGTAGTCGTAGTCGATTGTGGCGCGGCTGTTGACGCTCCACCTGCTGTCAAGGGTGATGGTGGCGTTCTCGGATTTGCCTTTCTTTGTGGTGATCATCACGACTCCGTTGGCTCCCCGGGCTCCGTAGAGGGCGTTGGAGGCGGCGTCCTTAAGGACGGTGATGTTCTCCACATCGTTAGGATTCAGATTGTTCCAACCTCCGTCATAAGAGAACGCCGTCAGAAACATAAACAAGAACATAAAGATTTTTTCATACGCTCTCAGTTATTATGATGTTAGTGTTATTATGATGTCAGTTGTTTTTCGCTGTCTGTAGCCCGGCGGACGGGAGGATGAATCCGACCTTGTCCTTGTCCGACCAGAGCCAGACCGTCCTGCTGTCGATCTGTAGAATTTTCAACTCACTGAAACTGAATCCGGTGATGCCCATGTTCCCGGAGACAATGCCGCTTACTCCTACAGAGGAGGATGGCATCTCATTGAATTTCACGGTAAGATCATAAGTGCCTTCATTGTTTATGATCCTTATCAGGTTCCCCGTTGGATTGCAATAATATTGGTGTGTTTTCTTAAGGAAAGAAAAAGTCTGTTTGCCATTCTGGTATATTCCTAAATCACTTGAGACTGAAAAATCTTCCCGGAGTGTGTCTTCTTCCTTGTCGCTTTTGCATGCGTTCAGCATTGCCGCGAGAAGCAGGAATGGGGCGAGTATTCTGAAGGATGTTCTCATGATCTGTGATATTCAGTGGTTTGCTATAGGATGATGTCGATGAATCTGGCGAAATAATCAGTGCTGCCGTCTGGCTTTGTCAAGACTGCCTGGACGTAGTGCTCGCCTTTGCGCAGGTTGAGGTAGCCGTCTGTCCTGGCTCCATCCACCGTCCATTGGATGTCACTGACCTCTCCGCAATCGACAAGCATCATCAGGAAAGAGTCTTCGGATGAAGGGTTGGCTTTGGACAGTTGGATTCTCGGAAAGCCGGAACCGGACTTTTCGGTTCTCAGGGTCAGGGAAGTCTTGCTGTTCCTGTTGCCTGTGATGGTGATCACGTAATCTTGAGCATCCTTAAGCAGAGGAACATGCGCTTCGCAGGACGTGAGCCCTGTGATTGATTTTACTTCCGTATCGTTCCCTTCCGGTTGCCACTGAACTGTCCAGCCGGAGGATAAATCGTCTTTCCAACTCAGCAGTATGTCATGCTGGAATACACTTGACTTGACATCGTTGATGTCGCCGTTGCGTTCTGTCACAGACAGTTTCACGGTTCCCTCCGCAGCGTCCAGCCTGATTGAAGGAATCTCGGCCATCGTTTTCTTGCCGTCGGCTGACACAAACTTGGAGTCTTTGTCGCTGTAAAGGGATGTCTCATTCCTCTTGCCAGGGAAAAAACAGTACTCCGGAGACGGGCAGTAATCGTTTCTTGAGTTAGGGTTGGAATAGAAAATCTGGTAGTGCTCTTTCCCGTGCATGGTGTTAACCGTGTTTCCCATCCAACTGTTCCTGTCGTTCCTGACATGATAGACGAGGAGCCCCCAGTCCGCACCCTTCCCGTAGTAATCAAGATATTCCTTCTTGTCCCATTCGTTCTTTCCCGCTCCCCGGCATTCCAAGAGGTAATAATCACCTTCGGTCTCGGTTTTGATGAGATAGCCTTTGTTCTCCGTGACGGCCGGCAGGGAATATTCCCCTGTAGTCTCCAGCACTTCCGGTTCAGACCATCCCATCATCCATCTTTCGAGAACGCTGAGTGCCGGGGGAGTGCGGCTGTTGTTGTTGTAGCTTCCGTATGCCATCAATGAATAGAATGACGGTGTGTCCGCATTGTCCTGATCCTCTGTGTTGGTGTCATAGAGATCCGGAAGTCCGATGATGTGTCCGAACTCATGGCAGAAAGAACCGATCGGGGCGAACACATTGTTTCCTTGCCCACCGGGTTCCAGCTCGGAACTGCATGCATAGCCTGGAATCGTGACTCCGTCGAGGGTCAGGTTTTTCAATACATAGCGGTGCGGCCAGATTCCGTTCGGATCGCCGTCGCTTTCGGCTCCTCCGGAGTAGAACACGAATATGTCGTGAGCTCTTCCGTTCTCGGCGAACTGGCTGAAATCCACATCGCTGTCGGCCAGACGGGCAGTCTCGGCCACCATCTCTTCCGGCCTGTCCTTGTAGTATGCCCTGTTCTTGGAGAGTTTGTACGGCCCAGCCACGGTGAACTCAGGACTGAACTGTTGGTTGGAATTGTCATAATAGTACTGCCATACGCTTCCGGTGGCTCCACCTTTTGTGTAGTTCCGGGAGTTCAGAAGGTCATTGAACGCCGCATTGTCTCCTTTCGTGAAAGGCATGTCCGGGTACTCGGCCAGAAGCACCAGCACTTTCTTGTCTCCGGCAGGTTGCCATGAGGTGCCGCTCAAAAGAGGAGGCATGCAATCATCGGTTCCTCCGGAGCGTGTGGCCAATGAATATGTCCGGGTTGCTTTCAGCCTTCGCTGCAGATCCGTCATCATCAAAGGCCGCAGATTCTTCCGCAGATCGCCGCCAAGAGCCTTGCGTTCCGAGCCGGTCAGCCGGCTGACCGGTTTGGCCTTTACGGATGACGGAACCAGAAGCCCGTTGGCGTCAAGTCTGGCGAAAGCCCAATCGCCGTCCGCATCGGCGGCCAGTGTGTAACCTTCCTCTGTCGTGATGTAGTTGTGAAACTCGTCTCCGTGTATGCGTACATTGATTTTCGATCCGTCGCTTTGGGTCACAGTGATGATGCCGGGATTCGCCGGACCGGCGAACAACGGTATTGAAGTTTCCGCCTGCGACAGGAACAGCAGACAGAGAGTCCAGACAAGAAAATTCCTCCGGGTCATAAGTTGTGTGTCATTAACTTCGTGTCTGCAATTTCGGAATTTTCTGAATATTCTGCAATATTTCCTCCCGATATTGTGAGAGGAGGGTAATATTTCCGAAATTTGCGATGTATGGACAGATTGATTGACATATTCAGCGGAAAGTATAGCCTTGAGCCGGAGGCCGTCTCCGATCTGCTCGGGCAAATGGACAGAGTGTCATTCCGCAAAGGGGACGCGGTAGTGAGAAGCGGGGCGTTCGATGATTCCCTGTACGTTCTTGAATCGGGAATCTGGAGCGGAGCGAAATCGACGGCGTCCGGTGACGCTGTCGTGTGGTTCGCTTTCGGCGGCGAGGCGGTTGTGGATATATTCTGCTACAGTGCCGATCGCCCATCCAAAATCACCATCGTCTCCGAGACCGACAGCGTAGCCCGACGCCTCAGCAAAAGACGTGTGGACACGTTGTGCGGATCTTCACTTGGTATCGCCAATGTCGTCCGTAAAATCTTTGAAACCAACGCTTGTCATTTCGAGGACGATGTTGTTTGGATGGCGGACAAGGAAAACGCCAGCGAAAGGTACAAAGCCCTGATAAACGACCATCCGGAACTCGTCCTGAACGTGCCGCTGAAGAAGATAGCCTCGTACCTCTGGGTCACGCCCCAGTCCCTGAGCAGGATACGTGCGGCGATGGCGCTCAAGGACTGAGATCTTTCCCGACAGGTGGTTTCGTGGTCGAGACCGTCAATGACCTGTGTGACCGTAGCTACTTGACCGATGACAAAGATGAAAATGGCCGAAAGGCCGCATAAGAAAAAAGAGGAATTATTTTTAAATAGCTTCTGAATATGAACGGATTTATCAGACCGGTGACCTTGGCTGACGCGTGGCGCGTCGCGGCCATCTATAACAGGTACATAGCGGACACGACCATCACCTTCGAGACGGAACTCGTCACGTCGGAGGATATGCGTGTCCGGATAGAGACGATCTCCTCCGCATTTCCATATTTTGTCTATGAATATGATGGTGAACTCCTTGGCTATTGCTACGCCCATTCCTGGAAAGAACGTGAGGCATATTCAAAGACCCTTGAGACGACTGTTTATCTCGCTCCGGAGATCTTCCGGGAAGGTGTCGGCTCGCTTCTGATGGCCCGCTTGATCGAAGAATGCCGCCGCCGGGGCTACCATGCCCTCGTCGCCTGCATCACCGCCGACAACCTCCCCAGCCTTAAGTTTCACCAACGCTTAGGCTTCCGCCCAGTCTCAAGATTTTCGGAGGTCGGCCGCAAATTCGACCGCTGGCTCGATGTCATCGACCTTGAACTCATCCTTTGATTTTTTTTCGTTAATAATCTAAAAATCAAAACAATCCGATAATTAGGATTTTCCATTGATGTTTATGTGCTGCAAAACAGAAGCGGAACTCTGTGTGATCTACTGTCTGGCAGTCTGGGCGGCGAGGGAGGCGGTGCGGTAGGCGGAGGGGAGCTGGCCGTAGTACTTGAGGAAATAGCGACCGAAGAAGGACTGGTTGGGGAAACCGAGCTTGTACGCCACATCCTTGACGCTGTTTTCCGGGTCTTCAAGAAGACGGCGGGCCTCGTCGATCACAACGGCCGAAATCCATTCCTGGGCGGTGCGGCCTGTCTTGTCTTTCACGATGCGTGAGAAATATCTTGGGGACAGGCAGTTTTCCCTGGCATAGAATGCCACTTGACGGCTTTTCGCATAATTCTTGTGCAAAGAGGCCATGAATTTCCGGAAGATCGCGTCCTGGCGATCTGTGGTGATGGCCTGAGCTGGCTTGCCGGAGAAATATTCATACATTATCTGGTAGCAGAGGGCTTTTGCCAAGCCAAGAAGAATCTGATAGACAATGGGATCTCCACATTGTGGGGAGCGGGTGGCGATCGCCGTGAACAGATCTTCAAGGCGGGCCTGACCGCCGTCACTCAGGGACATGCAAGGGTTGCTCTTGAAATAGAGGTAACTGTAGGTCTCGGTGACAGCCTGGATGGCGGACAGCACGAACTCGAAGCGCGCGAGTCCGATCACTCCGGCCACGTCATCACTCATTTCGTGAATATAAATGGTGCTGTGCGGAAGATAAACGAATATGTCGCCTCTGCACATCCTGTAGGTCTTGTCATTGAACGCAACCGTCAGCGAACCTTGACGGCAGTAGAAAAATCCGTTCCTGTCCACATTGAGAATATGTCCGGCCTTCTCAATCTCCTCTTTTGACAGTTCAAAAAGGCCTATTTCCGGAAACTCCGCATTGTCCATTTTGTGCTTCGTTTGAAGATTCACGGCACAAATTAACGAATATTTTGTCTCATTTCGGCTACATAATTTGAACTATCGTACAAATTGAACAATTCCTGATAAAAATCGGACTTGAACAAAACGGCATTCGTCCCCAATTTTGCGACTTGAAACGCAGAGTTTTATGAAGTTTATTAAAACCGACAGATATGCTAAGAATGAGAATGAATGTCGTGCGGGTCACGTTGACGGTGGCTTTGGGAGCGGTGATGTTGGCTTCCTGCTCGACCCGGCGGACGGACGGTCAGAAAGTGATGTATGTGAAGGTTGACACGGTACGCGCGTCAGACGCGGCCACGTTGTTTGAATATCCCGGAAAGGTCAAGGCCTCCGAGGAGGTCAATCTTTCTTTTCAGGTGGCCGGGAAGCTCAAACGGATTCATGTGGGGGACGGTGGCGTCGTCCGTAAGGGTCAGCTAGTGGCCGAGTTGGATGACAGGGATTATCGCGTCCAGCTGGAGGCGGCCGAGGCTGAATATAACAGTGTGAAGGCTGATGCGGAAAGAGTCATGAGGCTTTACAAAGAGAGAGCCACCACGGCCTCCAATTACGACAAGGCGCGCTATGGACTCCAGCAGATCGAGGCAAAGTACGAGAACTGCAAGAACCAGCTGGAGGACACGAAGATATATTCCCCGTTCTCCGGAAAGGTCCAGAAGCATTACTATGACGCTCCCGCCGTGGTTGGCGCCGGAATGCCGGTTCTGTACCTTGTGTCGGGAGAGTCCCTTGAGGTTGAAATCAATGTGCCTGCCAAGGAATATTCGTCCGTCGGCCGAAACTGCCGTTTCGAGGCTTCGTTCGGCTTCCTTCAGGACAAGGCTGTGGAACTCCGTTATCTCGGCACAAGCCCTAAGGTAAACGCCAACCAGCTCTATTCCGTTCGTCTGGCAATAGCCGGTAAGGATGCCGGCGTGGCTCCGGGGATGAACGCTATGGTCAAGGTCTATCCGCATGGAGGGAAGGCCCCTGGAGTGGCTGTTCCGGCTTCCGCCATATTCAGTGACGGATGGAAAAGCTGCGTATGGCTGCTTTCAGGAGGAGCCGTCACGAAGAGGACCGTGGAGGTTGAAGACCTTCGCCCGGACGGGACGATGACAATCCTTTCGGGAGTCGCCGCCGGAGATGTGATTGTCACGGCGGGTGTCCACAAACTGGTCGAGGGGCAGACTGTGAAAGCTCTTCCCAAGGCCGCTTCAACTAACGTGGGAGGTTTGCTATGAGTCTTGATTTCGGGAACTGGGCTTTCAGGAACAGCAAGTTGGTCTATTTCTTGATCGCCGTGCTGGTCATCGGTGGAGTGTATTCCGCCTATGACATGAGTAAGCTTGAGGATCCGGAGCTTAAGGTGAAGCTGGCGATGGTCGCCGCCACCTATCCCGGTGCCTCGGCCAGCGAGATAGAGCTGCAAGTCACCGACCCTCTGGAGAAAAGCCTTCTGGCTGTCGGGGACGTGAAGAACGTTACCAGCTATTCCTACGATGATTTCTGTGTCCTTGAGGTGGAACTGAACAGTACCGTGCCGGATGCGGATGTCGAGCAGTGCTGGGATATGCTCCGGCGTAAGGTAGGGGACACCGCGGCATCGTTGCCGTCAGGGGTTTCGGTCAGCGTGCAGGACGATTTCGGACTGGTCTATGGAATGTTCTATGCGATCACCGGGGACGGATTCAGCGACAAGGAGTTGGATGACTATGCCGAACTTCTCAAACGTGAGGTCGGCAACATCGAGGGTGTCGCAAGAGTGAATCTCTACGGAAAAAAGACCGACTGCATAAACGTCTCGCTGACAGCCGGGAAGATGGCCGCTTTGGGCGTTTTCCCTGTGGAGATCCTATCGACGCTGAACGGTCAGAACGGGACCACATATTCGGGTTACTACGACAACGGTGACAGACGGGTGAAAGTCACTGTGGGGGACAAGTTCCGCACTTCGGAGCAGATCGGCGAGCTCATCATCCAAGGCCATGAGGATGACCAGCTCAGGCTGAAAGACATAGCGACCGTGGAAAACGGCTACGAGACCCCGCAGCGCAATTCTATGGAATATAACGGCGAGCGTGCCGTCGGCATGGTCATCGCGGCCGGCTCCGGAACGGACATCGTGAAGGTCGGGAAGCAGGTGGAGAAACGTCTTGAACAACTTGGAACTGAAAGACTTCCTGTCGGCATCGAGTGCCACAAGGTGTTCTTCCAGCCGGACGAGGTGACATCCTCTCTGATGACATTTGTTGTCAATCTGATCGAGTCGGTGCTGATCGTCATCGCCATTCTTATGGTAACAATGGGCTTCAGGAGCGGACTTATGATCGGAATCAGTCTGGTCGTGATCGTGGTAGGTTCGTTCCTGTTTCTCGGGTCTATGGACGGGACCATGCAGAGGGTCTCGCTGGCTTCCTTCATCTTCGCTATGGGTATGCTCGTGGACAATGCCATCGTGATCACGGACGGAATCCTTGTCGGTCTGAAAACCGGAAAACCGCATCGTGAGGCTATGACGGAGATAGGACGCAAGACGGCTATGCCGCTTCTCGGAGCGACCGTGATAGCGATCCTGTCCTTTCTCCCGGTGTTCCTTTCTCCAGACTCCGCCGGAGTCTATGTCAGGGATCTGTTCATCGTCCTCGCCGTCTCGCTGCTTCTGAGCTGGATTCTGGCCTTGGTTCATGTGCCGCTTATGGCTGACAAGATGCTTAAAGGCGCGAAGTACGGGAAGGCTGACGCCGGCAAGCCAATGTACGACGGTTGGCTTTACCGCTTCCTGAGAAAGGCGCTGGCATATTCAATAAAGCATAAGTTCGCTTCCATCGTGATTGCGCTTGCGTTGATTGGAAGTGCTTTCTGGGGCTATAAGTACATGAAGCAGGGCTTCTTCCCCGACATGACCTACAGCCAGCTGTACATGGAGTACAAGCTGCCGGAAGGTACGAGCCCTTCACGTGTCGAGGCTGATCTTAAAGAGATCCGGGAGTGGCTCCAGACTCAGCCGGAGATCACGGATGTGACCACTTCGCTGGGTGGCACACCGGCAAGGTACAATCTGGTGCGAAGCATCGCGACCCCGTCCTTGTCCTACGGTGAGCTGATCATCGATTTCACTGACCCCAAGACACTTGAGAAGAGCATTGACAGGCTTCAGGAGCAGTTGACGGCCATGTACCCTGACGCTTATCTGAAGCTGAAACGCTACAACATCATGTACAAGAAGTATCCGGTCGAGCTTGTGTTCACCGGTCCGGATCCGGCTGTCCTTCAGCATCTTGCCGATTCGGCCGAGGCTATTATGAGCTCAATGCCGGAGATATGCCTGATCACCACTGACCGTGAGCCTGATGTACCTGTACTGAATGTGGCCTACAACCAGCCGGCGGCCCGTAGGGCGGGAGTCAGCCGCGGCGACGTGTCGATGTCGATGCTGATGGCCAACGGCGGCCTTCCTGTCTCGACCTTTTATGATGGCAACAGACGCAACACCATCTACATCAGATGCTTGGATGATGACGGAGGCGTGATGGACAATCTGGAGAACGTACCGATCATTCAGACCATTCCGGATGTCGGCGGAGTCTTGACGGAAGAGAATGTGCTCAAAATTAGAAACGGAACCTTGTCGAAGGGCGACCTTGTCGGGTCGATGCTCGGGACGAAGCCTGTCGCACAGGTCAGCGACGGGATCGACATCGAGTGGAAAACACCTGTTGTGCCGCGCTACAACGGCCGGAGGTCCCAGAAGGTGATGTGTTCGCCTGCGCCTGGGATAGAGACCGAGAACGCCCGCAAGGCTCTTGAGGCCAAGGTGGATCAGATAAAACTGCCGGAAGGATATTCCTTGCTCTGGGAGGGAGAGAAGGGAGCGAGCGACCAGACGATGAAGTACTTGTTCGCCAATGTGCCGATCGCCATCATCCTGATAATCGCGATTCTGATCCTCCTGTTCGGTGACTACCGCAAACCGCTCATCATCCTGTGCTGCATCCCTCTTCTGGGGGTTGGAATAGTCGGCGCGATGCTTCTGAGCGGCAAGACATTCACTTTCTGCGCCATCGTGGGTACCATCGGGCTCGTCGGAATGATGATGAAGAACTGCATAGTGCTGATGGATGAGATAGGCGACCAGATCGCTTCCGGAAAAGATCCGGCCGAGGCCTTGATCTCAAGCTCCGAGACAAGGCTGCGCGCCGTGATGATGGCCTCGATGACCACCATCCTCGGAATGATCCCTTTGGTGGGTGACGCGATGTTCGGCTCAATGGCCGTCACCATTATGGGAGGCCTGCTGTTCAGCACGATAGCGACTCTTTTCTTCGTTCCGCTGCTCTATTCCGTTTTCTTTAAAATCAAAATGGGATGAGAAAAATGAATATGATGATGTCGGCCCTTCTGTGCTGAAAGTTGAGGTGTCAATGAAGGGGTCTTGAATCTCAGTCGTATGCGATAAGGTGTATGAGACATGATTCTTGGCCGTGGGTACGGCTATCGCTTCTTCCCGGAAAAGAGTCGCTGCGGCAGCTCCATGGCTACGATTATTCCAAGGACTATGGCGATCGCCGCCTTGACGGCTGTGAAACCGGCCGTGGCGGACAGATAGAACTGACTGGAGACGAGATAATAGGTGAACCAGAAGATTCCGGCTCCCGGGACGAGAGGGAATATTCCGCAAAGGAGATAGACCGTGCCGGGGCATTTGTCCTTGACGGCGGCGAACCTGGAGAGGATGCATACCATTGCTGTGGCGAGAATGATGGCCACGGTCGGCCCTGAGCTGCAGAACCGCGTGAGCAGCAGGTAGATGACCCAACCTATGGCTCCTATCACTCCTGCCGTGACATACTGCTTGCGCGGCGCTCCGAACAGAATCGCGAAGGCGAATGTGCCGATGAAGGCGGCGAGGCATTGCCACAGGATTCCGGCAGTCTGCGGATTGACAGTCATTCCGTTGAGCCTTATCATCCCGCCGAAGATCCATCCGTCGGCTATGAAGCTGATACTCACGCCGAGGGCGATGCAGATGAATCCGAGCATCGCGTCCGTGAGCCTTGTCAGCCCGGCTATGTAGTCGGAGTTGGCCAGATCCCTTACCCCGTTCACGAACGGAACTCCGGGGATGAGCGGCATGACCGCTCCTATGATGATGTTGCTCAGGCTCTCTCCGAAACCTAATCTGTAGGATGCCAGACATAGGATTGTGGCCACGAGGGCGTTGCAGATGCCGCCGACAATCTTTGAGAGCGAGCCGCTTACGTACAGGCAAAAAACATAGAGAAGAGCGCCGATTACAAAGTCTGCGGCGCAGTCCAGGAATCCGCCTCCGAACACGGCGCAGAATCCCATCGCTCCGAAGGCCGATCCGGCGATCTGCTCCCAGGCCGGTTTGGCTGGAGCGTCCTTTATGGCTTCCAGTCTTCGCCTCGCTTCCGGCAGAGTGTGTTTCCCACTGGCAATCTCATAACTCAACCTGTTGACAGAGACAACTTTCGAGAGCTGGATGCTGCGGATGGGGATGAACTCGACATTGGCGTATTTCCCGAGCGAGCCGGTTGTGAATATGCCGTTGCTCAAGACGAAGAAATGACCGGAATCGACCCCGTAGTGGGATGCGATCCGCTCCATCGTGTCCTCCACGCGGGAGATCTCGGCTCCGTTCTCCAGCAGAATGTGTCCTGCGATTGAAGCGACTTCCAGAACCTCTGTTGTGTTGTCCGTCTGTGCCATGGCGCAAAATTACAATAAAAACGTTAGATTATTGTAAGAAGCTGTTTAAAAATGATTCCCGCATTTTTAAACAGCTTCTAATATGACCGGGAGAAACTGATCGATGGCTGTTGCCACTGCTATGCTTCGACGCTTGATCGCTTCGGCAGGCTTGGTGACCATGTGTCTCCGCGGCCACAAAGTCCGCCGATTCCCGGTCACTGAGCCTGTCGAAGGGACTTGTCAACGACAATGTATTTCCAGTACCCGAGCGCCAGCAGCACAATCGCTCCGCCGGCAATCCCGATGAATTGAATCGACAGATGAGTGCAGACCAGACCGCCTGCCAGCGCCCCCGTCCCGATGCCGAAATTGAATATTCCCGAAAAGATCGACATCGCCACCGTGGTTTGCCCCGGTGGAGTGTCCGAGATTATTTCCGACTGCATCGCCACATTGAACGCCGTGGCTGACATTCCCATTATGGCGCAGACCGCGATGGTGACATAAACGTTGAATGCGGAGGGAAGCAGAAGTACCGCACCTCCTATCAAGCCCCACAGCGCGGCATTGATGAACTTGAACCGGTATTTCGGGAAATACTTTGAAAACAGCAGGCTTCCGATGATTCCGGCCCCACCGAAGAGCATCAAGGTCAGGGTGATCTGGTTTTCGGTCATGTTTCCGACCTGCTGGAGGAACGGCTCGATGTAACTGTATGCCGTGTAATATCCTGTGGCGAAGGCGGCGGTGGTTATGAATATTCCGACAAGGATCTTGTTCCCCAGCATCGCCGGCAGGTCACGGGCGGTCATTCCGCCACCGCTGGGAACCTTAGGGAGCAATGTGAACAGGTAGAGGAAGACAGCCAGCGCGACCGCTCCGATGCTCAGGAATGTCATCCTCCAGCCAACGCTCAGTCCGATGACGCGTCCGAGCGGCAACCCGAGGATCATGGCGGTTGACGATCCGGTGACTATCATGCTAAGTGCCGTCGGCTTATGACTTTCGGGAACAATCCTGACAGCTATGATCGACACGATCGACCAGAAGATTGAATGGGCGCACGCCACTCCGATTCTGGAAAGCATGAGCATCCCGAAGGATGTGGAGAGGTAGGACATCACCTGAAACGAAGTGAACACGGCGATGACCCCGAGCAGCAGTCTGCGCATCTCCATCCGGGAGGTCATCAGCATAAGCGGCAGGGAAAGCGCCATCACTACCCACGCATAGACGGAAATCAGCATTCCGGCCTTAGCCTCCGTAAGAGCGAAATCTCCACCGATGTCCGTCAGCAGTGCGATCGGAATGAATTCCGAAGTGTTGAATATGAACGCTGACAGTGTCAGCCCCACCAGAGCCATCCACGTTCTCAAGGACATTCCGGAGCCCTTGACCTGATCTGCCGTTAACATATTTTAATTTAATACTAAGAAGCTGTTTAAAAATAATTCCTCTTTTTTTCTTACGCGGCCTTTCCGGCCATTTTCATCTTTCTCATCGGTCACGTAGCTACTGCTACGCTCCCTCTTCCAAAACCGGAAACTGTCTCGAAAATTCCGCATAATAAAAATCGGGAACCATTTTAAAACAGCCTCTAACACCCGGGATGGCTGCAAAAGCCTTCCAAAGCGACTGCAAAGATATCAAATTATCTGCCAATAAAAGAATCGCTGACATAATGTCATACATACCTATTAGAAACTGTTTAAAAATAATTTCTCTTTTTTCTTATGCGGCCTTTCCGGCCATTTTCATCTTTGTCATCGGTCACGTAGCTACTGCTACGCTCCCTCTTCCAAAGCCGAAACTGTCTCGAAAATCCTACATGATAAAATGCGGGAATCATTTTTAAACAGCTTCTAACTAACCGGGCGCAAATTTAGAAAAGATTCCGTCTTGTTGTACCTTGCCGTGCGACATAAGTGATGATAAAAAATAACTTGGTGCTTTTGCTCGTCTTTTTGGTCTAAATTTATTTGTTCATCAGTCTTGTGCCGCCGGCACACTCCTTCTTCACAAACAAATTTATCCGCAAAAATCCTTCACAAAACCTTACCAACGTATTTTTCCATCATCACTAAAACAATTCACATTTCGGGAAATATCACTACATTCGTGTAAAATTGATTCGAATGGACATGGACAAGGCGATGTTGGTGACCTTATTGATACCCTTCGCGGGGACGGTGATCGGTTCGGCGTTCGTTTTCTTTATGAAAAGGGAGATGCCGGCGCTGGTGCAGAAAGCCTTGCTGGGTTTCGCTTCCGGAGTGATGGTGGCGGCCTCGGTCTGGTCGCTGCTGATTCCAAGTATTGAAATGTCAGTTTCGGAGGGGGTTGGGAGTGTCGTTCCTGCCGCCGTCGGTTTTCTGACCGGAATGTGCTTCCTGCTGGCTGTTGACTATCTTACGCCTCACCTTCACATCGGCGATGACAAGCCGGAAGGCTTGAGGGCCAAGATCTCAAAGACCGCGATGCTGGCCTTGGCGGTGACGATCCATAATATTCCTGAAGGAATGGCGGTCGGCGTGGTGATCGCCGGCTCCTTGCAGGACGGCATAGGAATCGCTCCGGCGGCCGCGATGGCGACTGCGATAGGAATAGCCATTCAGAATATTCCCGAAGGTGCGATCATCTCGATGCCGATGCGCGCCGCCGGCAACACTCGCCGGAAATCGTTCCTGATAGGAAGCTTGAGCGGCATCGTCGAGCCTGTCGGGGCTTTGTTGGTGATTCTGCTGGCCTCGCTGATGACACCTGTCCTGCCGTATTTCCTGTCCTTCGCCGCCGGTGCGATGCTCTATGTCGTTGTGGAGGAACTGATCCCCGAGGCTTCCGAAGGGCGGCATTCCAACATCAGCACCATCGGATTCGCCATCGGCTTCGTCCTGATGATGGTTCTGGATGTCGTGCTTGGATGACCGGCAGAAGAGAATAATCATCGACGAGTATTCTTGCCACTTTGCATGGTAGGGTTCTTCAAAAGGTCGGGCAGCCGGAAGCACGTGAAATCCATAAATGTCGTGTGGTGAAAGTGAGGGAAGATGTATTTTCCTGATTCGGGTTGATTCGGGTTTGTTAATTGTTAAGAATTTTCATTGTGTGAATCAACATCGTTAAAACATATTTTTTCAAATGTTGTTCCGTAAGCATCCGGGCCAAAACAAGTAACGGCTTTCCCAAAGTGATGGGGAAGTAGTTGTTATTAAGCTTAAGTGATGGATTACTTTGTGTCAGTAACGCACCAGCTTGCCGGGAGTAACAGGTGTAATCGGAAAGGCCGAATGTCGTGAAATCAGCGACAACAGTGCCGTGACATTGCTGAAAACAGTAGCTATTGGCGGTGACATGATTCCGGATGAACTTACAGCAGCCCCGTCATATAGATCGGCAGGTAGGTGATTCCGTCTTCACGTCGGCAGTATATAGCATATAGGGCGTGGCGAGGTAGTTGCAGTATTTCGGGATTTGATTGTTTATGATATGATGTCCGGATGGGGTTGAGGATTGACTGACAGGGCAGGGTAAATGGCTCCTTGTCGCTACATCGCGAAATCGAAAGCTGATTGTACCGCTTGAGGCTGCCACTTTCGGCTCTTGGAGCGGGGTGTTGAAACAATGTCAGCCATCGTGTCGTTAATGCCAGTCAAATCAAATGCACGATATGCGCCCAACAAACGCTCGGCCAATGATTCCTCAATCGCATTCACGTCCGGCATGACGAGCTTCCGCAGATACTGGCTTTGCCAACGGGGATAGCCACCGTTCATGCAATTGGTGATGCTCAAGAGCTGTCCTTTGACATAATCCGACATCAACATGGCACTGATTAGTTGGAGCTCACGCAAAGTTCCTCCTTTGATGTAGTATAGATTGTGCTGGGGATAGAAGTGGCCATCATCAACAAAGATGAGCCGGTTTCCTGAAATGTCAGGGAGCAGCACCTTTGGAGAGTCTTTCAAAGTGGGAACAATCCTGTCAATGGTCCTGTACCATTTCTCGGGATTCTTCTTGGCTACATGGCGGTTCTGTAAAATCTCGCGATGCAAGATCAAGTACTCTGCTGCCCGAGGATATTCTTTCAAATCAATGAGTTCGCCATTAGGTTTGTACGGGTTCAGCAAGTACTTCCCGGACCATCGGAGCCGGTTGCCTGACATGTCTCGTGCGTTCAAGGCTGGAATAAGCAGCTCCTCCTCAACCTTTGACGGGAGTTCCTTGGCGATAAAAATGGAATCGGCTCCGGTCGCGACTCCGATACCGACCATAAAGCCCATTTCTTCAATGGTCACCAATGTATCATCATCCTGTACACGATTGAAAACGCTGCTCCAGTCTGCCGAGACAGGTGCGGGGAGTAGTCTCCCGGTATCTTTCCCAAGTTGGGTAATGGATGTCAGTTCTGAAAAAGTGAACTTGGCGTCAGGATTTGCGTTGGAAATAAGCGTGATGGCCGGATATGCCAACACTTCCTCTTGAAATGCGTCAGAGGCTTTCTCCAATGAGATGATTGATTCCAGCCTGAAGGACTGGGCAATCCAGCCGCGCAGTTTCTTGCCGTATTCATTCTTAAGCCAGCGGTCGGAACAGATGAAACAATGATGTCCCCCCTGATTCAATAGCTTCAAGCTCTTCTCAAAGAACAGAATATAGAGATCTGCCCTATAGTGGAATGTATGGAATTGCCGCTTGTAGCCGGAGAGAAGATCTGATGGTATCTGTTCATAGCGTATGTAGGGCGGATTGCCTACGACAATGTCAAAGGAGCGGATGTTTGCGGTAAGGAAATCAGCTTGGCGGATATTTCCGTCAAGAGGACATGACAGACCGAAATCCACTATGCGGCCAAGGCAAGATGCAATCTTTGCCTCATCAATGTCATAGGCGAAGACATTACATAAAAACGCCTCCTCAAAATCAAAACCAAAACGACAAGACGATTCTTTAAGCCGTCGGATGATTTCGATGACGAATTCTCCCTCACCGCAGGATGGCTCAAGGATGCTTGTGTCGCTTAAATCCTTATCGGCTGTATAACCGACAAGATCCAACATATACGATACGACTTTCGGAGACGTGAAAACATCCCCGTGCCTGCCGCCTGAACGACGAAGTCCGTATCTGTTATTGTTGGAATTCATCGAGATTGCCTATCAGATGAGCGATGAAAGAACGGATGAATTTTTCGATTGAGGTGTCGTCAGAGACATCTTCATAATGGTCAGGGCCGCTGGTACAAACCAATGCGGCCATGGAATAATGCCTTTCAAGAATAAGTTTCTGGCAAAGAATCCGATAACGGTTCAGATAGCTGGCCGTCTTGAATTCTGGGAGCACAGGATAGTGAGGCTCGATATTGCGGACCGGAGTCGTGGAGCCATCGTCTTTCCCGACGACGGTAAGGTACCCCACCCACGGTGCTGACTGGCCGGGGAACTGATTCTCGCGAAAAGCCGTCCATAGGTCAACAGCCGAGCCGATTGATTCTTCCGCCCTGTTGTTGAAATTGTTGCCGTAGGAGCCGATTTGGGATTTCAGTTCGACGGCGGCGATCAATTTCTTATTGGGGGCAATGATCAGGAAGTCCCAATCTTTGGAAGAACGGAAATATCCCGGCAGGTATGCTTGGTTTGTGAATATGCACTCGTCAGGCACACCCTGTTCGATAGCAATTGCCTTAAGCATATCTGCGAAGGCATCCAGCTGCTTGCCGCCGACAACGGCTCCTCGGTTTGAGGAATCAACGCTGGCCGTCAGTTGTTTTTGTTTAGTCTCCCAGAAAGACTTGATGGCAGTCTTGATAAGAGAGTTGAGGTCATTTTTATCCATAACTTTATCGTTGACCGTTTACAAAGATATGAAATATCGTGCAATAAGCAATCATAAATCAGCTATTCTCTAAAAGTCAGTGCCACTTTACTCACGTCAGCGGTTCTGCAATCATTACGGTTCGGTGGTTCTCTATGGCCGACATACCTCGATGCTATGTGATGGGGTTGGCTAGTCTTGCCTTAAGATCCATTGCTTAAAGAACGGATCTTCCAGTTCATAGTGGTCGGAATAGATTGCATATCCGTCCTTTTGAAGACGCTTCAGGGCACTGTGGATGGTGCTTGTCCGGTACTCTCCGTCCTGAAGAGATTTTCCGCCGGCCAAACGCTGAAGAATCCAACGGTTGGTACGCTTAAAACCCATCCAGATGCTCTCATAGTCAAGAGCGTGCGACACAACGATGTGATCTATCGCCGCCTGGAGAACATCCTCCGATTTGGGTTGCAAAACACCAATCTGCCATACGTTCGCAGCCAATTGTTGCATAGTATGGATGACATTCCGTGAAGTTCAGGATACGGTCAGCCAAAACTTTGCAGGATTCCGGAAAAACAGCGGAGAGCCTCTCCACAAGATAGTCATAAAAGTCTTGTCTTGGTAGTTTCCCAAGTCTCATCAGTTCACCGAAATGATAGAACGGCGACTTTTTTCGTGATGCAAAACTAACGTTTTTTTAGTCAAACATCCTATAAGGTGACTATTTGCTGATCAATTTCTCCTTACGAAAGATGTCGATTACACGCCTGACATTCGAGACCGCATCATCCTCCTTCAGCCGGCAAATATCCGGGATGCTTGGAAAACAGGTATGAGACAATGCTTATGACAATGATTTATTGGCAATCGGTTTCTTTTGATTAACTATTGGCAAGAATGGGCACACTTCAGATGAGGTTCAGGGACAGATACTGAGAGTTGTCTGGTTCAGGCGTTATATTGAAGAATAGAAAATGTACGATAACCCGTGGAAATGTGTCAAAAAAATATATTGATTGGGCGGGAAAGGCAAGTGATTGAAAAACAGTGATTAACGCCTTTGTCTTTAGTCGCACTGAACTAAAGGTAAAGGTTTATTTTATTGATTCATAAACGATTGCGCGCCACGACACCTTGGAAGATGCGGTCGAACTTGAAGTCTTTCACTCTCAAACATTCAGACAAACAAATCAAAACAGCTTCTAAGAAGGCTTGAAGTGGACGTTGCCAAGCGTCTTGTCTTTTGAATTCTTTTCACTAATTTCGAAGCCGCAAATTTTATGGGAATGATGAAAGATGTCAAGGTTATAATCTTCGATGCGGACGACACACTTTGGGACAATCAGTCGTACTTCCAGAAGGCTGAGGAAGTGTTCACGGATGAACTTAAGGAATATGGTACGGCGGAGGATCTGTCGGAGGCACTCTACAGGACGGAGGCTGCGAATATGCCGATTCTGGGTTATGGGGCGAAGGCGGTGTGCATCTCGATGATGGAGACTGCTTTGAAAGTGTCCGATTACAAGGTGCCTGGGGAGAATCTTTCACGAATATTGTCGAGCGCGAAATCGCTTCTCAGTCTGCCGGCGACACCGCTGCCCGGAGTGGCAAAGACTCTGGACGCGATTGACAAGACTGGCCGTTACCGTTTGATTCTCATGACAAAAGGCGACATGCTGGACCAGCAGAACAAAATCAGGCGCTCCGGGCTTGACAAGTACTTTTACCGGGTCATCATCGTCAGCAGGAAGGGGATAAATGAATATCTTGACATCTGTAACGGGGAACATGCGGCTCCTTCTGAAATCGCGGCGGTCGGCAACTCATTCAAGTCAGACATCCAGCCGATAATCGAAATCGGAGGTTACGGCATTCATATTCCTTCCCGCATTCTGTGGAGGCATGAGATGACGGAAGAGTTCGATCATCCGAACCTCACCCGGCTCGATTCATTCGAGGAACTCGCCGGAATATTCATTTAAAAAGGGACACGGGAATATTCCTAAATGCCGTGTCCGGGCAGTCGGTGTGGAGGCCGTCGGCTGCCATTCCCTAATGTTCTATCTTGTCCTTTTTGCCGTTCCAAAGTCAGAACGCTTCGAGGGCTTCATCGCGCAGCATCGTCTCGACCGGCAGATGGCGTTCCTCCTGAGACAGGGCAAGTTCATCATAGATGAACGAGTCGTCAAACCCCGCATCCTTCGCATCCGTCTTTGTGCAGACTGACCGTCCGTTTGAGCTCCGAAGTCTCCGGCGACAGTTGACGCGAAGAATAAAAAGTTCCTATGTTTGAAACCAGAACATAGGAACTTTTTACACGTCACCAAGAAGCTGTTTCTGACCGAGATGTCTTGCAGACCGGTCCGTGGTGTAGGTTTAGAACGAGAACTTGTAGCCGACGGCAAGTGTGGTGGCGGTGGGGTTCTGCCAGGCGTAGGACTTAAGCTTTGTGCCGGCCTTGTTGGTGTCGATTTCCAGCTCGTTGTTGTAGTTGTACATCAATGTTAAATCCAGACTGTGGCGCTTGGTCAGGTTCCATTCCAGACCCAGGGCTCCGCGGACACGGTTGACGTAGGCGTGGGAGTAGCCGATGAACTCGTAGTCGGACCAGGAGTCTGTGGCCGAGTTGTAGGTGGCGCTGCACTTGGGGTCATTGAAGACGTTGCGCAGCTCGACGTAGGCGTAAGGCTCAACGGTCTTGAAACCGCGGTATTTGACCATCAGGCGTGATTTGAGTGTCAGCGGGTTGAGGACTTCCTGATACGGATTGATGTCGTAGGACTTGTGGGTGAACTGGAGCCGCTCGCGGAGGGAGAAACGCCAGTCTCCGGCATCCACGCTGCCTGTCAGGTTGGCCGAAATCCTGTGCCGTGGACGGAACTCTCCGGAGGAGTTGCCGTAGTGGCCGATGAATGTGTACTCAAGCCCGGCCTTCAGATGTCTGTTCAGCTTGTAGGACGCGCCGAGAGAGAACTGGTTTCTCTCCACTCCGGAGAAGGAATCCTTCGAGCGGACCTCGTACTCGCCCTCCAGATGGAATCCTTTCGCAACCTTCCAGTCCACGGCGGCGGATGCCCGGCCATTGATGTCCTGTGCGGAGGCTTCTGAATATGTCAGCGTCAGCAGTGCCAGCACGACTGCGGCGGTGACTTTCGGGAATTTCTTCATGATATTCATAAATTCTGATTTTCAATAAATTGCTTGTTTCTGACGATGCCCTCCAGCGAAGGGTCGGCGGATGATTCAGTGTTGTAGTAAACCTTGATGTAGGCGGAGTCCTTGAGGAAGTCGATGTTGCCGACGGTGATGTCAACCGGCTTGATTCCGCAGCGTTCCTTGATGTCCTTGAAAAGCTCCTCGCGGCGCTCCGGCAAGGTCAGGTCGATCCTGTCGTACAGGATGATCTTCGAGGCGGATTTCCTTAGGTTCCGGCTGCTTTCAAGCACCAGAATCAGGATGATGGACAGCACATTGGCGGCCGCGACCACAAGCAGGTCTCCGGTTCCGAGGACGTAGTGCGGAGTGTTGTCCACGATGCCGGCGACTCTGTAAAGCGGTGTCAGTCCGTTGACCGCTGCGATGGCTATGATCACGAACAGGTAGGTCATCTCGCGGATCGGAACGGTCTCGGTCCTGTAGCGGATCACGCCGAAGATGGCGAAAAGTCCGAGTGTGAGTCCCACACCGACATCCACCCTGCCCATCGCATAGAGCAGCAGGAGCATGGCCGAGGAGAAGACCGTGAAGGTGAACACATACTCCTTCCTGCGGCTTTTAGGATAGTACAACAGCCTGACTATCACCCAACAGGACAGCAGGTTGAGGAAGAACCGAAGCGCAAGTTCCGTAAGGCTCTGCGACGTGCTCATCACCGGGTCGGCGAGAGACTGGATTCCAAGAAGCTCGCTTTCGTCTAAAGCGGGCGGAGTAATACCGGGTTGTAGCATTTTATGTAAAAGTTTTTGTTCAATTTGTCAATATATCTGATTTTCTGTTTGAATCGTCCGGCTGTCACGCCGGAGTCCGTCAAGACGGTTCCGATGCAGTACTTGCTGACTCTGAATGGCTTTACCCGATGCGTCAGAAGAATGTCCTTCATCTCGCTCCGGAGTCTGCCGTCCTGCTTGAGTTCGATGATCACGGCGGCGTCCAGATCTGCGGTGGCCTCTGTCCTCAAATTTCTGAAAGACACCGAGGTGTCGATGGTAAGGCGTTCCGTCAGTCCCTTGTTGACCAGGGTGATCCTGTTGAAGGTGGTCTCCACGGAAGGAAAAACCTCATCCGCACGGAAATCGGAATGGGAGGCCAGCCAAAGACCGGCGTCGGGGTTGTCTCTGAAATCAGGGAAGTCGCCGGAAGGCAGTTCCATACGCTTCTTGCGGGTCCTTGAATGATTGTTCTTTTTCTTGACCTCAAGAAAGCACAGCCCCGATCCTCGGTAAACTCTGGTTCTGACCTTCTGCCTGACCAGCTTTCCTCTGCGGTGGTCAGTGAACATTCTAAGGTCTTTCGTGTCGAAGTAGATGCTGTCGTAGGCCTGCAGCCGTTCCCCTCCGGTCTGGAAAGCAAGGTAGCCGCTGCGGAACGCGTCCCCAAGGATCTCCTTGAGCATCTGGACGTCGGTGACGAACTTGGTGTCTATCCGGTTCATCAGCTTTATGGAGTCCATGCGCTCAAGAGTGATCGGCTCGAACCTGTCCAGAAGGTCGCTGTCAATCTCCGGCGGCCGCGTAGGAATATTCATAGACCTTGCACCGTTTGAGTTTGCCTTTTGCGTCATAGACATATTCAGTTTTCTTGTGGCCGACTTCGTTGAATTCGAACTTGCGGATGTTGTCCAGCCTGTTCGAGGAATCGTAGGTCAGCACTCGCAGGAGGATGCCTTCCGGGGAATATTCATACTTCTTGCGCCATTTCTGACCTTTGCGGTCGTATTCCGCCTCCTCGACCTTTTTCCCTTTCTCATTGTAGATTGTCTGATGGTCAAGCACTTTCTGGTTTGTGCCGGCATCGATGTTCCACTCCTTGACGGTCATGTTGCGCTTGCTTGCCTTTTCCTGCGCCGGCAGTGACAGGGCGCAAAGCGACATGAGCAGGAAAATTATGGATATCTTAGTTTTCATATTCAATGAATATTACTGTTTTACTATCTGCCACCAGGACCGCCGCCGGGGTTGCCGCCTGGATTGTTGCCGCCTCCACCTGGATTGTTGCCGCCGCTTTCACCTCCGCTTTGCGCGCTCGTCGAGGCCGTCAGTGTTGAGCTTCCGGAAGATGTCTTCAATGTGTAGGAGCTGCCGCTGACAAGGCTCGGGTGCGAGATCACGATGCCGCTGCCGCCTTTTGATGGAGCTGTGAACTCCACCAGAAGGGTGTCTCCGTCGTAGAGGGAATAGGAGGCGTTCGCCGTCCAGCTTGTCACGTTGAGGACTGGCTGTGTGATGCTGGCTCCGCTCTCCACTCCGCCGAAGGCAAGCAAGGTGCCTCCGCTGATGTAGAGCTGATGTCTTTCCTCGGTGTTCGCGTCGAGGGCGACTTCAGGGGATCCGCAGCCTACGGCGAAGATGTAGCCGTCCTTGACGTACAGGTCACCGTTGGCGTCCAGACCGTCGTTGCCGCTGGAGAACGCATAGACCTTTCCTCCGCTGATGGTCATGTCACTGCCTGAGTTGATGGCATCGTCGCTTGCCGTGCCGCTGACATTCCCCGCGGTGATCGTGATTGTCCCTTTCGCCTCGATGCCTTCGTGGGAGGCGCTGCTGACTTCAACGTCCGCACCGTCGAAATAAAGGTCTCCCTCGAATCTGATTCCCTTGGAGGATTTTGATTCAGAGGAGCTTGAGCTACCGCCCCACGGATTCTGGGAGGAAGAACTTCCGTAGTTCGCTCCGCTGGCGACGACCTTGACGGTCCCTCCGTTGAAATGGCCGTCCCCGTCGCAGGCTATTCCTTTGCTGCCCTTTCCGCTGACGGTCACGGTCAGGCTTCCGCTGTCGATGACGAATGACTCGTCGGCCTTGATTCCCGCCGCTCCGGTAAGTTCTCCGTCAACTGTACCGGCGGAACTGGTCGAGACTATCGTGACCTCACCGCCGCCGAGGTAGAACTCTCCGTCTGTGGAGATTCCTTTCTTTCCTGTGGCCGAGGTGTTCACGCTGACCGTCCCTCCGTTGACCGTCACCTTCTCGCTGCCTCTGATTCCGTGTCCGCCCTTTGAGGTTACGTCGAGAGTGACTCCGTCCTGAACGACCACGTAGTTGTCGCTGGTGATTCCGGCCTTGCCGTCAGCAGTGACTGTGAGACTTCCGTCCCCGCTGAAGATCAGTTGTCCTTCACTGAAGAAGGCCGCCTTCATGTCCTCGTCCGAAGTCTGGTCCGGATAGTCTCCCGAGGAGTTCACAGCCCCGTCCGTAAGGTAGTTCTCGCCGGTCAGGACGACAGTCGTTTGCTTGTGGCTCTGGTTGTTTATGGCCGCCCCGTTCGGATTCTTAAGATTAAGCCCTTTCAGTTCAATTACTTGTTTTACGGAACTGTACAGTTTGAAGAAGCCGTCGGAGGCGGTTCCGCTGAGTTCGTAGGTGATGAGAGCCTCGGAGGTGTTGTTGACCGTCACGTCGCATCCGCTGACGGACACGATGCCGGAAGCGTCTCCGCTGACGGCCACGCCGTCCTCGGAGAACACGATGCTGACGGTGCCGTCTGTCGTGATGACTTCGTTGTCCGAAGAGTCGTCATCGGTCGGGTCGTCGATGGTGTCGATCAGATTCCCTGTGCAGGAACCCAGAATCAATAAAAATGCAAGATAAGACCGTTTCATAACCTTGTGTGTTTAGACGCTGTTTAAATAATGACCTGCAAATCGGCGGCTGCTTGCTTTGCCCGCATGCAGGTTTCCTGACGCAAGGTAAGGCATCAATTGTGCCTGTTTGATTTTTTTTCAGCGAACGGACGGATTTCTTCAGCGAACAGGGGAGTGGGATTCGGAACATTGTTGTAATTTTGCAACGGGATGAGAATGATCAAAGAACATAAATTCCTGACTTTGAAGGTGGCGGTCTGGGCTGGAATATTCCTGATGGAAGCTTTGCTGTCCTGGTGGGAGTCCACCGGGGAGCCGACAATGGGCTTCATGTCGCATTATATGACTAAATTCCTGCTCCCGACACTTCCGTTTTTGTTGCTGTTCTGCGTCCACGACCTTCTTTTGGCTCCGATGCTGATTCGCGGGAAACGAGTGGTGCGGTATATATTGTGTACGGTGGCGCTTATGGGTGTGTTCTCGTTCTATGTGCTTAATTCAGACGAGGCGGATGGCCGAAAGCCTGAACAGATGGAGAGACCGGGGCCGAATCCGCCTCCGCCGCGCGGATTCATGGACGGCCCGGGGAATTCGACAGGTAAAGGCGGCCCGGGGAGCAGGTCCGGGAACAGCATTCCTGACATGACAGGTACGGAGGCTCCTCCGGAGATGAGAGGTACGGACGGGCATTCTGAATATATGCGGGTCGAACCACTGCACCATGAGCCGGACAGGAAGCCCGTTGGCAGCCGTGCCAGCAAGATCATCATAGCCATGATGATGCTGGGGGTTAATCTGGGAGCTAAATACTATTCCAATCACACCCTTGAGAAAAAGCGTCTGGAGGAACTGGAAAAGGAGAACCTGCGCTACAGGCTGGAATATCTTCGCAACCAGATCAATCCGCATTTTTTCATGAACACGCTCAATAACATTCACGCTCTGGTGGATGACTCCCCGGAGAAGGCCAAGGAGAGCATCGTTGAGCTGTCACGCATGATGCGGCACGTCCTGTACGACAGCAACGGTCCTACCGTGCGGCTGTCAAAGGAAATCGATTTCCTGCGGCACTATCTGTACCTGATGCGTCTGCGGTACACTGACAGCGTAAGGGTGGAATATTCATTCCCTGACGATGACGGCGGGATTAATGTGCCACCGCTTCTCATGGCGACCATTGCGGAGAATGCTTTCAAACACGGTGTGAGTTATAATTCTGACAGTTACATCCGCCTGTCGGTGGCGTTGGATTCCGGTAGGGTCATTTTCCGATGCGCAAACAGTGTGAAAGCGTCCGCGGATGGGCAGACGGCCGGCGGAGTCGGACTCGACAACATCCAGAAAAGGCTTTCGCTGCTCTATTGTGATGATTTTGTTTTGCACATTGACAAGTCAGCCACTGAGTATGAGGTTCTTATGGTCTTACCTTCAAAACCTGTTTCACTATGCTAAGGGTTATCGCGGTGGATGACGAGCCTCTGGCTCTCGGACAACTCGAAAAGTACATCTCAAAGGTTCCGTTCCTGTCGCTGACGGCTGTCTGCCACAGCGCTTTCGAGGCGCGTGAAGTCTTGGAGTCAGGGGAGGTGGACGCTATGTTTCTGGACATCAATATGCCGGATTTCTCAGGGATGGATCTGGTCAAGACCTTGAAACGTCCGCCGCTGGTGGTGTTCACGACCGCCTATTCCGAATATGCCGTCGAGGGCTTCAAGGTGGATGCCGTGGACTATCTGCTGAAACCATTTACACTAAGCGAGTTCATAGCTTCCGCCGAGAAGCTCCGCTCCCGTTTCGAGTTGATTCAGTCCGCCGGCATCGGTTCTGAGGAGACAAGTGGCTTTGTGTTCTTCAAGGCCGAACACAAGATCATCAAGGTTGATGTCTCCGACATAATCTATGTGGAAGGTATGAGCGAGTACCTGAAGATCTATGTCAGCGGTGAACAGATGCCGAAGGTCGTCCTGATGAGTTTCTCGAAACTCCTTGAGAAACTTCCGGCCTCCCGTTTCGTCCGTGTCCACCGCTCCTATGTCATCAACCTTGCAAAAGTCAAGGAAGTCTGTACCGGAATGGTTCTGATGGACGGCGGCAAAACCATCCCTATCGGCGACAGCTACCGTCCGACCCTGATGAATATGCTATAGGAGAACCCTGTACGTGATGTTCAGAGTCCTTTCGCGCCAAGTCGATTCCCCGGCAGATGGTCAGCGGATCTCTTTCAGCAGATCGGTGATGAGCCGGTCAATCGAGTCTTTTGTCACGTGCTGCATAACTACGACGTGTGAGAGCTTCCCGCCGAAAGCGGCGTCCTCCCCGCAGGCAAGATTGTATTTTCGGACAATCTCCGGGGACGGACGGCGGAATATTACCGTGTTGCTGTACTCATTGTTCCAGCAAGGCCATCCGATTCGTTTGAGTTCGGACTTCAGATACTCCGTGTTCCGGAGAATCATGGCGGCCTGCTCCTTCCATCCTTCGTCGCCGACCGTGTTCATGAGCCACCAGAATTTGAGCGGTTCGACTCCGGATCTTGAGCAGTTGATCATGCGCATGTCTGCGTTGAGGTACGGAATGTCGAATGTTGACTGATTGTCGTAGATTCCTCTGGTCGTGATGAACAGTCCGCAGGGGCTGTCAATCCCGAAGAACTTGTGACCGCTGACGCTGATGGATTCAAAGCTTGTCTCCCTGCGGTTCACAAGGTCGTGATGCTCGGTGAAAGGGAGGTATCCTCCGAACAAAGCCGCGTCAATGTGACGGTAAACCGCCATCCCTTTGTGTCTGGACAGCACTTCGTTGAGGGCTTTCTGGTCATCGATGGCTCCCTTGAAGGTAGAACCCATCGCATAGACTATCAGGCAAGGGCGGGAAGGGTCGAGAACCTCCTCCAGAGATTCCGGTTTCATCCTGCCCATTGCGTCGCTCTTGACGAGACGCACTTCAAGGTGCTGCAAGTCACAGAGCCGGTAATTGCTGTAATGCGCCTCGTCCGAAACATACACGATGGGCATTTTGCCGGTCATTTTCTTCAGGTAGTTGACACCGAAATAAATGCCGTGGTTGTTTCCGTCTGTTCCGCTCATGGTGACGATTCCCCACAAGTCATCCTCGTCAAATCCGTATTTCGGCGCGAAATGCCGGATGACCTCGCGCTCGAAAGTCAGAGAAGACAGCGCATGATCGCCTTCGGCAAACGGATCCCCGGCGTTGTTGATGATCATCGACTCCAATTTGTTCCCGGTGTACCAGCGGTAGAAGCCTTCAAGCTTTATGTCGTTGTTGCCTGGATAACCGAGGGTCAGACTTCTCTGCTCATTACATTCCTCCGCCCATTTGTCGAGCCTTTCAAAGGCTGAGGCAGCGGTCTGTTGGGCCGGCAGTGTCATGACCCCGGAAATCACCGAAAGGCCAAGCGTCAGAAACTTTGCGAATATCCTGTTCATCACCATTTGTGTTTGGTGAGCCGGTTTGAGCCGTCGAGTGTGCAGACATCTTCCAGGGCTGGCTCCGTGGACATGGCCTGTGGGTTTGTTCCCATGACACCTTGCGGAACTTCCTGGCCGAGAAGAGCGAAGAGTTGGGTCCAGTACTGCGGCATCTGCCCGTCCGGAGAAAGGAAATTCATCGGGTATTCGCTGAAAAGGTGCTTGCCGTCAGCTTCGACGTAGGAGTTGTAGACCAGTTCGCTGCAGTACATCTTTCCGTTGTCGGGCAGGAAATGTATGTCGTAAGGCTGCCCGATAAATCTTTTGGCGTTCTCTACGAACCGGGCGGCCTCTTTCCCGCTGACCATGGGTCTTTTGACATCAAGTACGGGCAGGCTGCCGTCCTTTAGCCTGAAGTCGGTCAGAAAAGTGTCCAAAGGGTATCTGTCAACGCCATGCTTTATGGTGGCGTCGATGATCCATGTGGAATCTCCCTTGACATCGAGTATGGCGACGTGTACGGTCATAAGAGATGAGTCGGCGGGGGATGTTGATGATGCTATGGCTCCTGACATGGTGTCCTCGCCGAGGTCATAGCCGGCCGGTATCCGGACGAAAAGCAGGTCGCCGCTCCGGAGTGCGGAGTCTCCCGAGTTCCTGCAGCAGGATGAACAAAGTGCGAGCAGTGTGATCGCAAGGATGGTGATATTTCTCATAATGTGGACAAAATTAAGTAATTTCCATACGATTTCCTACTTCGGTGCGGTTTTGGATCCGCAAATTGGCATAAATAAAGGCTCACCTGCAAAGTTCCGGGGAGGCTACCCAAAGACTTTGCGTAGCCGGCATATGTCCTGTCAAATGAAGCTCAAGTATTCGATTTTGACTGATAAATCATTACCTTTGCACGCATATGAAGAAATATGGCAATATTCTGAAATATCCCGTGTTGTTGGGTGTGTTCATCGCGTTACTGCTTGTGCTTGACAAACTGTTCGGAAACGCAGTAGAAGGATGTTTCTGGAGTTATCTTATTCAAGCTGTCGCATTTCTTCTCGCTTTGCTGCTCGCTGATGTCGCAGAGAAAAAAGGATGGGACACATGGTCTGGACTTATAGGCAAGTTTAAGGGCAAGTAATATGCTTGTTGTGCGGGGCCGCCAAGCGTTTTATAGCCGTCGGCTTTGAGCGTGCCTGGAAGCAAGTATGCCATCGAAATTCTCTATCGCCCAGCCGATGAGCGAATCGAGATGAGGCAGAAGGCTGCGTCCGCGCTCCGTAAGGGCATATTCCACCTTGGGCGGAACTTCGGGATAGAGTGTCCTTGATATGAGACCGTCCTCGGTCAGAGTCTTGAGCGTCGCTGTGAGCATCTTCTGCGATATGTCGGGGATCCTGCGATACAAGTCGTTGAAGCGCATCGCGCCTTTCTGTTCAAGTGTGTAGAGCACGAGCATTGTCCATTTGTCGCCTATGCGGGAGAGTATGTTGCGGATGGGGCATCGCGGGAATGCCGCATCTGCTCCGGGCAGCAGCATTGAGCAGATTTTGGTGAGGTAAAAATATCTTGGTAATTTTAAAGTGTAATTCCTGATCTGCATAAAAATGGAAGCGGAATGCATAGCAAGGAAATCCGAAAGCCAGTATGGATTGCCTTGACGAAGAAACGGTTTTGAGATTTGTCACCTCCTGCATTCAGGCCGGAAGGATTCCCGGGACGATGGACCTGCTAATATTGCACCCTTGTGAGGAAGAGGGCATAGCCGGGGACGGATTCGCCGGCACAGGAACGGGAACCGCCTTGGGTCAGGGTGGCTATCCAGGACTCGTCGCGCTTGCCGCGGCCTATCTCAAGGAGGGAACCGACTACGGCACGGACCATATTCCTTAAAAAACGATCGGCGCGGATGGTGAAGACGAGGTAGTCGCCTTCCTCGGCGGGGTAACCCATGATTCTGACATGATCGGGGGAATAAGCATCCCAGCGTGCCAGAGTGACGGTGCAGATGGATGTCTTGTTGTCGCTGCCGACCTTTTCGAAGCAGCTGAAGTCGTGTTTCCCGAGAAGCGCCAACGCCGCGCGGTTCATCTTCTCCACGTCCAGAGGAAATGTGTAGAGGTATGAATATTCCCGCATGAAAGGATCCCTGCGGCGGTGGATAAAGTACTTGTACTCACGCTGCGTGGCGTCGAAACGGGCGTGGAATTCCGGATCGCAGGGCACTATCGAATGTACCTTGATTCCGGCCGGTAAAATGGCATTTATTTTGTAGCCAACCGCGCTTGCGTCAATGTCCGGACTGGAGGCCTCGAAGTGTGCGACATAGTTGACCGCGTTCACCTTTGAATCCGTCCTTCCGGCGCCCGTGACGGCAATGTCCTCCTTCAAGAGAGTCGAAAGAGCATTCTGAAGACACTCCTGAACGGTCTTTGCATCGTGTTGAACCTGCCAGCCGCAGAAAGACGAACCGTCATAGGAAAGGGTGATCCGGTAGCGCATTTTGATAAGATTGTTTTGATTGCAAAAATAGTAAAAACAGTATAATATGGAAAGTGTAAACATCAAGGAACTCAATGACAGGATCCAGAAGGAGAGTGCCTTCGTGGACATGCTGTCCCTTGAGATGGGCAAGGTCATCATCGGGCAGAAGCAGCTTGTGGAGAACCTCCTGATCGGACTTCTCGCCAACGGACATATTCTTCTGGAAGGTGTCCCCGGGTTGGCCAAGACTCTCGCCATCAGTACTTTGTCAAAGGCAATCGACGCTAAGTTCAGCAGAATCCAATTCACTCCGGATCTCCTTCCGGCCGACCTTATCGGTACGATGATATACTCACAGAAGGATGAGTCGTTCGAGGTGCACAAGGGACCGGTTTTCGCCAACTTCGTGCTTGCGGATGAGATCAACCGTAGCCCCGCGAAGGTACAATCAGCCCTTCTGGAGGCCATGCAGGAGCGTCAGGTGACGATCGGTGACCGGACTTTCAAACTGCCGGAGCCGTTCCTCGTGATGGCGACCCAGAACCCTATCGAGCAGGAGGGAACCTATCCGCTTCCCGAGGCTCAGGTGGATCGTTTCATGTTGAAGGTCATCGTAAGCTATCCTAAGAAAGAGGAAGAGAGGCAGATCATCAGGATGAACAATTCCGGAGAGTTTCCGACCGTCAATCCGGTGATCAAGCCGGAGGACATCGTGAGAGCCAGAAGCGTCGTGAGGGACGTTTACATGGACGAGAAGATCGAGAGGTACATCGTGGACATCGTCTATGCGACCCGTACTCCGGATGACTACGGTCTCGGCAAGATCAAGGATCTCATCTCATTCGGAGCCTCGCCACGTGCCAGCATCTCACTGTCAATGGCTTCCAAGGCCTACGCTTTCATCAAGAGGAGAGGTTATGTGATCCCGGAGGATGTCAGGGCCGTCTGCAACGAGGTTCTGCGCCACAGGATCGGGCTGACCTACGAGGCCGAGGCGGAGAACGTCACGACCGAGCAGATCATCGCCGAAGTTCTTAACGCCGTTCAGGTTCCGTAGCGGACGATGTGCTGCGATTTAATCAGACGTGGTTTGGCTTTAATCAGACAGTGTAATCATGGCAGTGACCTCATCAGTTAACTCGGCCAACGAACTGCTCCGCAAGGTTCGCAAGATAGAGATCCGCACAAGGGCTCTGTCCCACCAGATTTTTGCCGGAGAGTATCACAGTGCCTTCAAGGGTCGTGGAATGGCCTTCAGCGAGGTGCGTGAGTACCAGTACGGGGACGATGTGCGTTCGATGGACTGGAATGTGACCGCGCGTCTGCGCTCTCCTTTCGTAAAGGTTTTCGAGGAGGAGAGGGAGATGACGGTCGTCCTTCTGATCGACATCAGCCGTTCCGGACTTTTCGGAACGAGTGAAAGGACGAAGAGGGATCTGATCGCGGAGATCGCCGCGGTGCTCAGTTTCTCGGCCATAATCAACAACGACAAGGTCGGCGCCCTTTTCTTCAGCGACAGGGTGGAAGAGTTCATCCCGCCGAAGAAAGGCCGCACCCATCTTCTGCGCATCATTCGTGAGATCATCGAGCTCAAGCCTAAGTCCGGCGGGACGGATGTCGGTCAGGCGCTCAGGTACTTGACGAACGCCATGAAGAAGAAATGCACGGCTTTCGTGCTTTCCGACATGTTGGACGCCAATCCGGACGGCTCGCCACGCTATGAGGATGCCCTGAAGGTGGCCCGCAACCGCCACGACATCTCCGTCATCAGGGTTCTCGATTCTCGTGAAAGGACGATTCCGGATGTGGGATTGGTTCACGTCAAGGATTCCGAGACCGGAGAGTCAGCCTGGATCAACACCTCAAGCAAGAAGACGAGGTCTGAATATTCAAGATGGTTCGGCGCCGTCGAGGAAGGGGAGAGAAAGTTGTTCAACCGCTACCAGATTGATTCGGTGGACATCGCCACCAACCAGGATTACGTCAAGGGTCTGATGACATTTTTCGGGAGGAGATAGAGATGAAGAGATTGGTTTACGGAATATCCCTTGTCTGCGCGGTGATGACCGCCATCGCCGCCTCAGGCCAGCAGGTTCCGCAAAGTAAAGGGATGTTGATAAGGTCGGAGGATTCGTTCCTGGAGCCTCTCCAGAAACGTGACACGGCTTTGATCGGTGACCAGTTCCGCTATGGATTTCACCTTAAGGATGTGGCGGAGGGAACACTCTTCGCCCTGCCGGACTACTCCAAAGGCTTTATGGACAGCATTGAGATTGTGAGCCCGTTCAAGGCTGACACTGTGGGTGTACATGGCAAAAAGAATGAGCCGAAGTCCTATGACATAGATGTCTCGATGGTCATAACGTCCTTTGACGAAGGAACATACAATCTTCCTCCGCTTTCTATGGCAAGAGTCTCCGGGGCAGACCGTGTTGACACTCTGCTCTTCGAGCCTAAAATGCTGGACATCCGGACGATGCCCGTTGACACGACAACTTATCAGATCCACGACATCAAAGGACTGGTACGCTACCCGTTGAAAGTCTCGGAGATCCTTCCATACGTTGCCGGGGTAATATTGCTTGCGGTCATTGTTTTCCTGATTGTGAAGTTCATAGCCTCAAGGCGCGGAAAAGGCAAGTCACAAATCCACAAGGATCCTCCATATCTGGTGGCCTTGCGCAGACTCGACCGCTTCAGGGACAGCAAATACTGGGCGCCGGAAAAACAGAAGATTTTCTATTCGGGGATCACCGACGCCTTGAGGGAATATATTGACGCGCGCTATGGCATCGACGCCATGGAGATGACGACCGCGGAGATATTCAAAGACCTGAAGGGTTCAGGGGTTCCTGCTGACCTATACGAAGAGATGAAGACGCTCTTCGAGACGGCTGATTTCGTGAAGTTCGCCAAGGCTTCGGCCTCGGATGAGGAGAACGCCGCCGCACTTCCTGCCGCCGTGCGTTTCGTGACAGTTACTTATCAGTCCCAGCTTGCCGAGGAAGAGGCCGCCCGGAAGGCAGCCGAAACTAAATCCTCGACCAAAAAGGAAGGAGGTGAGGCATAATGTTCTTTGAATATCCTAAATTGCTTTGGCTGCTTGTGATCCCGCTCCTGTTGGTTCTGCGTTATCTGTATGTGGAACTGAAGGACAGGAGACCGCATCTGAGAGTGTCCAGCCTCACGCCTTGGAAGAAAGGCGGCAAGACTGTCCTCGGTGTGGTCAGGCATATTCCTTTTGTCTTGAGGATAGCCGCGCTTTCGCTGATTGTTGTGGCGATTGCGCGCCCTCGTTCGTCAACTAAGGTGGAAAAGGTTGACACCGAGGGAATTGACATCGTTCTTGCGATGGATGTTTCGACCAGTATGCTGGCCAGGGACTTCACCCCTGACCGTATCAGCGCCGCCAAGGACATCGCCATTGAGTTTATCGCCCAGAGACCTTCCGACAGGATCGGCATCGTGGTGTTCGCCGGGGAGAGTTACACCCAGTGTCCGCTGACGACCGACAGAGCCACCCTGATCAACCTGATGAAAGAGATTTCCACAGATCTGATCGAGGACGGAACCGCCATCGGCAACGGACTTGCCACAGCTGTGGCGAGAATCAAGGATTCTGATGCCAAGAGCCGGGTCGTGATCCTGCTGACCGATGGGGTGAACAACTGCGGCGAGATCTCTCCGGAGACCGCTGCGGAGATCGCCAAGACCTATGGGATAAGGGTTTACACAATCGGAGTCGGTGCCAATGGCGAGGCTCCGTATCCGGTGATGACTCCGTGGGGAGTGCAGATGCAGAATGTCAAGGTGGAACTTGACGAGAAGCTGCTCTCAGGCATCGCCTCGATGACAGGCGGGAAATATTTCAGGGCTACCGACAACACGAAACTTGCGGAGATATACTCGGACATCAACAAGATGGAGAAGGCGCGCACGACAATCGACAGTTTCCCTGTTTACAAGGAGCTGTTCGGCACCTATGCCCTTGCCGCTTTGATCTGCCTGCTGCTGGAGGCTCTTGTTAAACTGTTGATAAGGAGGTTGCCATGATAATATTCGCCGCTCCGCATTATCTTTTGCTGCTGCTTCTGATCCCGTTCTTTTTTCTCGGAATGGGACTATGGCTGTGGGACAGGCGTCGCCGTCTGCGCAAATTCGGGGACGAGGCTCTTGTGAATGACCTGATGCCTTCGTGGTCTCGTAACAAGTTGTGGGTCAGAACGGTTCTTTTCTCGTTGGCGTTTTTCTTTTTCGTCATCGGCTTGTCAAGGCCTCAGATCGGAGCGAAACTGAAGGAACACAAGACGAAAGGTGCTGAGATCATGATAGCATTGGATGTGTCCAACTCGATGCTTGCCAAGGACTATTCTCCTAACAGGTTGGAAAGGGCGAAGTTGGCTATTTCCAGAATCACGGACAAGCTTCAAGACGACAGGATAGGCTTGATCGTGTTCGCCGGAACCTCGTTCGTCCAGCTTCCGATCACTTCTGACTATGTCAGCGCCAAGATGTTTCTGAACTCCATCTCGACGGAGTCCATCCCGATTCAGGGAACGGCGATAGGGGATGCGGTCAACACCGCCGTCCGCGGGTTCAGCGCCCAGAGCGAACACAGCCGCGCGATCATCGTGATCACGGACGGAGAGAACCACGAGGATGACGCCGTAGCCGCCGCGAAACAGGCTGCCGAGGCCGGGGTCAAGGTTTACACGATCGGAGTGGGATCCGCTGACGGTCAGCCGATTCCGATGGATGGAGGTCTTCTGAAGGACAAGGACGGCAACATTGTCGTGACACGTCTGGACGAGGAGACGTTGAAGGAGATCGCCGCGGCGGGAGGCGGAGCCTACGTCCACGCCGGCAACGATGAGTTCGGCCTGACCCCTATCATAAATGACATCCGCAAGATGGAGGACGAGGAATATAATTCCGTTGTCTTTGAGGAATATGATGAGCAGTTTATGTATTTTCTCGGAATAGCGCTGGCGTTCTTCGCCCTTGAGATGCTCGTTGGGGAAAGACGCTCCCGCAGACATTTGTTTGAGGAAAAGAGATGAGGACTATTTTGAAATATTCATTGACGGCTTTTCTGCTGATGCTTTCCTGTGCGATGGCTTTGGCGCAGACTGACCGTAGGGAGATCAGGGCTGGAAACCGTCAGTTCAAGAAGGGAAATTGGCAGAACGCCGAGATAGAGTACCGCAAGGCTCAGGCCAAGGACACCGCGTCATTCGCCGCCAACTACAATCTTGCCGGGGCGCTCTACCGTGAGGGTAATTTTGATGAGGCCGGGAAGTCTATGGAGAGATTGAAGGATGTCGCTCCGATGTCTGTCAATTCCGCTGACTACTATTACAATCTTGGCAACATCGCCGTTCAGAAGAAGGATTGGAAGGCTGCTGTGGATGCCTATAAGCAGTCTTTGCTTCACAATCCGGAGGATCTGGACGCAAAGGAGAACTATGCCTACGCCAAGCAGATGCTGAAGAACGAAGGGGGAGGCGGAGGCGATGATCAGAAGAATCAGGATCAGAACAGCGATCAGAACCGGCAGGATCAGAACGACAGCAATAACAACGATCGGAATCAGGATGACAATCAGGAGCGGAACCGGAACAATGATCAAAACCAAGGTGGTCAGCCTAAACCTCAGCAGGGAGAAGGGCAGGGGGATGCGAAAATCTCCCCTCAGCAGGCTCAACAGATGCTGAAGGCTGTTCAGGCCCGTGAGAAGGAAACCCAAGACAAGGTCAAAAAGGAGAAGGCGGCTCTGCTGAAATCCCGCCAAAAGGAAAAGAATTGGTAAAATAGTGAATATGAAGAGATTGCTTTGCATTGCGGCTTTTTTGTTCATGGCCATTTTTCAGGCTCGCGCCCAGAATGTCATCAGGGTCGAGGCTCCGGATGTCGTCGCTGTGAACGAGCAGTTCAATGTTACTTTCATAATTGAGGGTGAGAAGGCCCCGTCGGACTTCAAATGGTCCGAAGGTGATGATTTCCAACTGGTCTGGGGACCGCAGAAAGGATCCAGTTCCAGCATTCAGATCATCAACGGAAAGAGGTCGTCTTCCCATCAGACAACATTCACGTACATTCTGATTCCTAAATCCACCGGAACATTCCAGCTTCCGGCCGCGACGGCCATGCTTTCCGGTGACAGGATTTCCTCGACCCAGGCCACAATTCAGGTCGTCAGCGACGGTGCGTCCTCTTCGCGTTCATCCGGCCGGAATGATGGCGGAAAATCATCCGGTGGACAGCCGTCCTCCGGCACCGGCGAGATTTCCTCTGACGACCTCTTCATGAGACTGTCTCTCAGCCGTTCGGAAGTGGTTGTCGGAGAGCCTATTTCGGCGACGCTGAAGATTTATCAAAGAGTCAACATCGTCGGATTCGAGAATGCCAAACTTCCTACTTTCAATGGTTTTTGGAGTCAGGAAACCTACGTCCCGGACAACATTGAGTTCAAACGCGAGAGCCTGGATGACAAGATCTACAACACGGTTGTCCTCCGTACGTATGTTTTGATCCCGCAAAAGTCCGGAACCATTACCATCAATCCGTCGGAGCTGGTCTGTGTCATAAATGTAAGGGTGAACAATTCTTCGTCAGGCAGTCTCTTTGACCAGTTCTTTCAGGATGACTACCGTCAAATCAGAAAGAGGGTGACTACCCCTGTGGTCAAGGTAAAGGTGAACCCCCTTCCTGCCGGACAGCCCACATCGTTCGGAGGTGGCGTGGGTAATTTCGGAATATCCGCCCGTCTGACGACGGACAACCTCAAGACCCATGATGCCGCTTCGCTGATCATAACTGTCTCGGGCCGCGGAAACGTGGCGCTTCTGGAGGAGCCGAAAGTCAACTTTCCGCCAGATTTCGAGGTTTATGACACAAAGACGACCGAGAACACAGACAAGAGCAACGGCGGAACTTCCGGCAGCAAGTCATTTGAATATCCTTTCATCCCGAGAAGTCACGGGGATTTCACGATCGAGCCTGTTGAATACTCCTACTACGATGTCAATGCCGGCAAGTATGTGACTCTCAAGACTGATCCTTTGCACATCAAGGTGGCTAAAGGGAAAGGTGGAGATTCCGCTCCCGCCGCGGCTGTCGCATCCGGAGTGGAGAGGAAGGACGTGAAGAGTCTTGCCGATGACATCAGGTTCATATTCACAGGCAAACCGAACCTTTCCGGTTCAGGGTCGTTCTTCGCGGGGTCGGCGCTATTCTGGATTCTGCTGGCTTTGATTGTTGTCTGCGTCGTTTCGGTTTACCTTGCGTTCAGGAAGGTGGCCGCGATGAGGGCCGATGTCGCCGGAACGAAGAACCGCCGCGCCACGAAGATGGCGAGGAAACGTCTCGCCCAGGCCGGTGAATATCTTGACAAGAACCTCTATACTGCTTTCTATGAGGAACTTCATAAGGCTCTCATAGGATTCGTTTCCGACAAATTGAACATGGATATGTCCGAGATAAGCAAGGATAACATCGCTTCCGCTCTTACAACCGGTGGGGTGAGCGTGGGGCAGACAAAGGCTTTCACAGATCTTCTGGATGCCTGCGAGTTCGCGCGCTATTCTCCTGACGGAGGCAACGAGGCCATGAGATCCCACTACGATGACGCTTTGAAGGTGATTTCCTCGATTGACTCCGGACTGAAGACCGGCGGAAAAACATTGAGAAAGGTCGCCACTGTCGTTACCCTTCTCTTGTCTGTAGGATTTTCTATGGACATCCGGGCGAAGGATCTGGACTCTCTCTGGACGGCGGGCGTGCAGGCCTACACGGACGGAAAGTTCTCCGACGCTTCGGCGGCCTGGACTTCCATTGAGGAGACAGGACAGAAGTCCGCCAAGTTGTACTACAATCTTGGCAACGCGTGGTTCAAGCAGGGCAACTATCCTAAGGCGATTCTGAACTACGAAAGGGCGTTGAGGCTTGACCCTTCATATTCTGACGCGCGTTATAATCTTGAGTTCACAGGCAATTTCGTGCAGGACAAGATCGAGCCTGTGCCGGAGTTCATCCTTGAAAGCGTGGCCAGAAAAGTATGCTATTCGCTGGATTCCAACACATGGGCTGTCATGTTCCTTGTACTGCTTGCCGCTGCCTTGGTTATGGGGCTTTTATTCTTGCTTGGCTCGTCAGCCGGCAGGAGGCGTGTCGGTTTCTATTCTGGAATCGCGCTTCTGCTGCTTTCGGTTGTGGCCTTGGATTTCTCGTTCTGGCAGAAATCAGACAGCGTCAAGACCGACGCCGCGATTGTGATGTCGCCGGTTGTTTCGGTGAAGAGTTCTCCGTCAGAGGGTTCGTCCAAGGATCTGTTCGTGATTCACGAGGGAACGAAGGTCACGATTCTGGACGAGGTCGGTACTTGGAAGAACATCTCCCTCGCCGACGGTCGTCAGGGCTGGATCCCCACCGGGGACGTGGAAATAATCTAATACGATGAATCCTTAGTCTCTTGTGAGAGTCTGTCCGCCGATGAACTCACGCATGATGGAAGTCGGAGGGATCGCGGAGATCTCGCCTGGTTGGAGGGCCACGATGTAGTCCAGGAACTTGAGCAGCCGGACTGTGTCAGAGTAGGCCGGAGAGTTCGGTGCAATCCTGCGCAGAAGCGGCTCGGCGTAATATTTCAGCATCGGAAGTTCGAAAATCAGGGCGGAGTTGAACAGGACATCGGCGTTCTCCTGGAACGGAAAGATGTTCTTGCTTTCTCCGCGTCGCACGCTGTTCCACCTCATTATAGTCTCTTCCGGAGAGATGCCCCTGACTCGGTTGTCGCGTACCATCCTGCGGAGCAGACGGTTGTCCGAGGTGGAGATGTTGTTGTTCTCGTCGATGTTCAGCGAGGTGAGTGCGGAGACATAGACTCTGAATATCCTTGAGCTGTCAACCGCCGAAGTCATCTCCGGATTGAGGGCGTGGATTCCCTCCATGATCAGAATGTCCTTGTCCTCAAGGTGCAGTTTGTTGCCGTCGAAGACCCTGCTCCCCGTCTTGAAATCGAATCTCGGAAGCTCAACCTCTTTCCCTTCAATCAGTTCATTGAGCTGCTTGTTGAGGAGTTCGAGATCCATAGCGTAGAGTGACTCGAAGTCGTAGTTCCCGTCCTCGTCTTTCGGAGTGTTTTCCCTGTCCACGAAGTAGTTGTCCAGTTCGATGACTTTCGGGTTGAGTCCCATTACCTTGCATTGGAGGGCGATTCGCAGGGATGAGGATGTCTTACCGCTGGATGAAGGCCCGGCGATCATCACGATTCTCTTCGTACCCCTCTCGGAGTAGATTCTGTTGGCGACATTGGCGTAGTACCTTTCGTGCAGAGCCTCGGCCAGGTTTATGATGCTCACGGCCTTGCCGTCTCTTATGGCTCTGTTCAGCGTCCCGATGCTCTCGATGTTGATGATTGAGCACCAGTCGGAATATTCCTTGAGGGTCGCCGCGATCTTGCTCTGTCGTTTCATCGGCATCACCTTGCCGAAGTCGGTCAGAAGTGGTGGCTGCAGACAAAAACCGTCTCCCACTCCGCTGACATCGAACACTTTGAGGTAGCCTGTCGAAGGAAGCAGAGGTCCGTGGAACGAGTCTGCTTTTCCGTCAAGGTAGTAAACGCTGCAGCTGAACGTCCCGAGACTCTTCTGAAGTTCTGCCTTCTGAGGCTGGTTGTTGGCGAGGAACAGTTTCTCGGCATCCTCGGAGAACATCTTGACCTTGCTGAACGGCAGGTCTTTCGCTACGATTTCGCGCATCTTCTCCCTGATCCTGTCAATCTCGTTGTCGGTGATGAAATGGGAATTGTTCCGCCCGTCGTCATTCTTGTTCTTTTCAATGATTCCGCAGTAAAGTCCGCTCGGGAGCGAATGGTCGATCACCAGGATTTTGTCAGGGTAGAGTTCCCTGACGGCGTTCTGCAGCACGAAGCACAGAGACCGCAGGTAGCACCTCATTCCGTCCGGATGGCTGTATCCGATGAATTCCACTCTGTTCAGGTTGTCGGGCTTGAAGCTCAATTCTTTCAGTTTGTTGTCCACAAGAGCCGCAAGCACATCGTGTCTCTGCCCCGTCTTCTTGTCCTTGACATTAGGACAGATTCTGTCAGACAGGGCTTTCAGGTCCAGCCCTCTCTCAACCTTATGTCTCTTCCCGTCATTGACGCAGAACAATGTTATCTCATTTTTTTCCATTTCTCGTGTTTGTTAAAACATCTTCTCAAAGGTAATCAAAAATGATGTCAAACTTTCCGTTGTAACAGTAATATTCATGATTATATTACAAAACTTTTCTGACGTGTATGTCAGGATGCCAAATTGTAGAGGATGATCCGACCGAAAGAAAAATATTTCTGTTTTTTATGACGATTTTTCTGTTTCTTTTGAAAATTTACGTTTTGTTGTGCCATCTTTGCCGGAGTACATAATGAACTCAAACTATGTTGATTGACATTCTTGGGGCGAAGTGCGTCGGCATCGAGGCAGTCCCTGTCACCGTCGAGGTGGACATAACGCATGGAATAGGTATTCATCTGGTCGGGCTTGCCGATGTGGCGGTCAAGGAAAGCCTTCTGAGGACGGTCACGGCTCTCCAATCCTTGGGGTTCCGGATTCCCGGGAAGAAGATAGTGATCAATCTTGCGCCCGCTGATGTACGGAAGAACGGCAGCGGCTACGACCTCCCGATCGCCATAGGCATCCTTGCGGCATCGGAGCAAAAGCATTTCCCGGGGCTTGACAAGTACCTTATTATGGGGGAATTAGGTCTGGACGGCTCCGTGCGGGAGGTTCAAGGCGCCCTCCCGTTCGCCGATCTGGTGGCAGGTCTGGGAATATCCGGTTGCATCCTGCCGCTCCGGTCCGCCCTTGAGGCCACCGAATGCAGTGACCTTTCCATTTTCGGTGTGGAGACATTGGCCGATGTGATAAGGATTCTTGAGGAACAGGAAGATTGCAGCGACCTTTTGGTATGGAACACGAGGCTGTACCGGAAATTGAGCCGTGAATCCCAGCGGAACAACAAACCGGCGGAGAGGAATGTCATGGATTTCTCGGAGATCATCGGTCAGGAGGGAGCCAAGAGGGGAGTGGAGATCGCGGCTGCGGGAGGACACAATCTCATCATGGTAGGACCACCCGGCAGCGGCAAGAGTTCTCTGGCCAAGGCTATGGCCGGAATCCTGCCTCCGATGACCACTGAGGAGGCTATCGTCACGAGCAAGATCTACTCCGTGGCCGGGATGAAAGGCTCGCGGATAGGCCTGATCCGCACCAGACCTTTCCGCGCTCCACACTATAGCGCATCCCTGCCTGCGATTATCGGTGGCGGAGCCGGTGCGGACATCCGTCCGGGGGAAGTCACATTGGCCGAGAACGGAATCCTTTTTCTTGATGAATATGGCCAGATGCCTAAATCCGTTCTGGAGGCTCTCCGGGGGCCGATGGAAGACCGGAAAGTGACTATCTCACGGCTTCGCTCCAAACTTGAATATCCCGCCTCCTTTATGCTCGTAGCCGCTTCGAATCCATGTCCGTGCGGCTACTATGGGGAAGGAGACCGTTGCCGCTGCACTCCGGGTCAACGGCTGAACTATCTGTCGAAACTGTCCGGCCCGGTTATGGATCGAATTGACATCCAGTTATGGCTACATCCGGTTGACACATCGAAACTTGTCGGCCGGAAGAAAGGAGAGTCAAGCGAAGCTGTGGCTCAACGTGTTCTCAAGGCCAGAATCCTTCAGAAACAGCGGTTCGCTGATGATGGAATATTCACGAACGCCGAGATGAACAACCGTCTGCTTGAGAAGCACTGTCCTTTGAATGATGAGTGCCGTAAGGTCATGGAACTGCTTATCGGTCGTCTGGGACTGTCCGCCCGGGCATATTCAAGGATCCTGAAAGTCTCCCGGACCATAGCCGACCTTGAGATGTCACGTGACATCAAGCCTGAGTATCTTCGTGAGGCCGCTGCCTATCGCTTCCTCGACCGCCTCAACCTTGATACTTTCGGATAGTCTTGACTCCCCGAATATAAATGCGATTAATCCTCCCAGAAGACAGTACGGGATTCGTCCGGATTGACCACGATGTGCACCCGCAAAGTCTCTTCAGGAAGAATCTCCTCGATGTTCTCCGGCCACTCCATGATGCAGAGGCAGCCGCTGTCAATGTAGTCGTAGAATCCGATGTCAAGAGCCTCCGTCGTCTTGGTGATCCTGTAGAAATCAAAATGATACATCGGCTCACCGGTTCCGGTGCGATATTCATTGACAATTGCGAAGGTGGGTGAACTGACAGCGTCCTCCCGCACCCTGAGCCTCCTGCAGATTGCCGTCGTGAAAGTCGTCTTTCCGGCTCCCATCGGAGCATAGAACGCCAGAATGTTGTGCCCTTCCGTCCGAGAAAGGAACTCACCTGCGGCTCTGTCGATGTCTTGCAGGTCTCTTATGATGATCTCGTGTTTCATATCAAACGAATTTATGGTCTAAGCCATGTCTCCGGATTCTGCGGCGTGCGTCCCGACCAGATCTGGAAATGCAGTTGTGTCTCTCCTCCGATTGTGTCAACCGTGCCGATAACCTGCCCCGTCTTGACATTGTCCCCGGCCTTGACGTTGACCGTCCCAAGTTTGCAGTAGAACGAAAAAAAGTTGCCGTGCTGTACGAGCACACACTTGTTATAACCCGGCATGACCACAATCTGCTTCACCTCTCCGTCAAACACGGCTTTGATCCGGGTCCCTGCCGCAAGCGCGATTGTCACTCCGTTGTTGAACGGCAGCTTGAGATTTGTGTACACAGGATGGAAACGTTGGCCGAAATGATCCACGACCGGACCGTCCGCGGGCCACGGAAGCTTTCCCTTGTTGGCCTCGAATTTCTTGGCCAAGGTGTAGTCTATCGGCTTGCGTGTGACAGTCGGTTTATCCTTGCCGGACTTTCCTGTTTCCTTGTCTTCCGTGGCCTCACGGATGATCCTCGCGATCTCCCTGTTGAGCGCATCCACCTCACGCTGCTTTTTCGAAAGGTCCTGCTGGTACTTTCTCTTGTTCTTTTTCAGTTGGCTGACGAGATTCCGGGAATCATTCTCCTCGGCTCTCAACTTGTTCATCTCCGTCACCCTCAAAGCCTTGATGGATTCGGCTTCCCGTTTCATGTTCGCCAGAGTTTCTCTTTCCTTTTCCAATTTGGCTTGGACATCAATGATCTTGGAAGCTTGTGAGTTCATCTGCTTGGAAAGATCCCTGAGGTAGCCGTAGCGTCTGAACGCCTGGGCGATGTTGTCACTTGCAAGGATGTACATGTACCAGATCTTCGAGCTGCGGTTCACGTAGGCGCTTCGCACGAGCCGGGCATAATGATCGGACAAAGTGTCCAGCCGCGCCTGCATGAGAGCGATCTCATTCCCCTTTGCAGCGATTGAGCCGGCATATTCCGAAATCTCCCGGTCACTTTCATCTATGAGCCTCTTTCTGGATTCCACCTTGCCGCTGATCAGGTTGAGACGGCTCAGCGCACTCGCGCTTTGGGCTGCATTACTTTTCAGCTGACCGTCAAGAATCTCGATCTCTTTTTGTAGTCGTGCCTTACGTGCCTCCTGCGACCGTGTGTCCTGAGAGTATGCAGGGAACTGCCATGTAAGGACTGCCATCAGGGTTATGAATATTCCGGCTGCCCGTCTCATTCTTTCTCTTCCGCCTTTTTGTTTGCGGCTTGAGCCCGATAGACTTTCGCCAGATCTGTTTCGCCAAGCGCCTCAAGCACAATGGCGTAATGTTCCAGGCACGTGGCGCTTTCCTTGGCTCCGTAAAGCATCGCATGCTTGAACTGGGCCTTTGCCTCCTTGTCTTTTCCGAGCAGGTGAAGGATCCATCCGTAGGTGTCAAGGTAAGTCGGGTTGTCAGGCTCTTTGTCCACTGTCTTCTTGCTCATCGCGCACGCCTTTTTGAGCTTGCTGCCCTTGAGCGCCAGATAGTAGGCGTAGTTGTTGAGTGCCGGAGCGTAGTCCGGATCAAGTTTCAGGACCTGTGAGTAAACCTTGAACGCCTCTTTATTGTTCCCGAGCTCATGGTACATGTCACCTATGGAAGAGAGCGCCGGGATAGTGACCGAAGTGTCTCCCTGCGCTATCTCGATGATTTTACGATTGTTGTCTATGATTCCCTGCCAGTCTTTCCTGTTGTAGCACGCCACATTCTTCATGTCCAGAAACACGGTCTCATTCGGAAACCTTACCAAAGCGCTGTCACATGCCCGCTCAAGAGCGTCCCAATCTTTCATGTAGCCTAACAGTTGCGCGTATGTGGCGGCTGTCCCGATATTGTCAGGATGCAGAGTCATGTTCTTGTGGAGCAGATCTTCCGCCTTGGCGTACCTTTCGGTTGAGTACCAGTAAAGTCCGGAGGCCATGAGAGACGCGCTGTCTGTCGGGTGGCACCGCACAAGATTGTCGTACAGAGTATCGATCTGTGGCTTGACACTTTGGATGAACCTTGGATCCGAGCGTGTCACAAGCATGCTCAGGTATTGCGTCTTCGCTTGTACGTTTGTCTGGTCGTCGGCCACGAACATGTTCAATGTCCTGAAGAATTCAGGGAAGTTCCTGCGGGCTCTGTAAACCTCCGACTCACCAAGAATCGCCGGCATGTAGCCATTCTGAAGGTCAAGCGCCTCTTTGTAGTAAGCCAGGGCTGTGGTGTCCTTGTACTCGGCCATGGAATGGTCGCCGAGCTTGGTCAGCACGTATGGGGAGGAAAATTCCTTGTTGTAGTCCTCAAGGGCCTTGAGCGCCTCCAACGGCTTGCCCTGCCTCAACAGTATGTCGTATTTCGTGGCGGTAACGTTCTCGCTTTTCCCGAAGACCGCCTCGATCTGGTCCAACGCTCCAAGGGCTTTGTCGTACTGATTCTGTTTGAGGTAGAGGTTGACAAGCGCGAAATAGAGGTCGTTATTCTTCGGGAAATCCTTCAGAAGTTCTTCGTAGGTAGCGATCGTCAAGTCATCCTCCCCTGCCAAGGAATATGTCTGTGCGAGTCTTTCCCTGTACCAATAGTTTGACGAGTCGAGCCCAACTGCCTTTTTGAAAGCTGCTTTCGCTCCGTTTATGTCGTTGAGATGGAGATCGCACAAACCGATGTAATAAAACGCCGCATCGCTCCCCGGAGCGTATGCCGTGATGCGCTCCAGCTTTTCCTTGGCCTCATTATACCGGTTGCCGTTCAAAGCGGCGACGGCATCGATCAGTTCGCAGTCAGCCGTCTTGGCGATCTTATTATTTTGTGAATATCCCGACCCGGACGCCACAAGCATCCCGGCCAGAACCACCGTTATCAGCCTTTTTCCGTTCATATTCTTATATATTCAGGGCTTTATCCTACAAAAATAGCACTTTTATAAGAATATATTGATACGAATTCTGTGCCGTTGCGATGAAAATAAAAACAGGTCCGGAACCCCGGGCCTGTCATATTTAGCAATCCTTAAAAGTTGTTGATCTTTCAGAATATTTTGTGACGTGTGACGACTATAGGTTGACGTTGTCTTTCTTCCATTCCTCGACCGGTGGAACAATGCCGAGGGCGATGATCTCCTCACGCATCTTGCAGAGGTGTTCGTAAGACTTGCGGAGATCGGCCATCTCGGTTTCCGTTCCCTGTGGTTCTGTGAAGTGTACACCGGTGGCGTCGATCGTGGTAGGCATGGCCATCATCACGTTCTTGAAGCCGCATTTGTCACAGTTCACGTAGCAGCCGGCAGGCCATGTGAACGGAGTTCCGCCCATGGCGCCCTCGATCATCTTGACGGCCTGGTAGGCAGGGCTCTGGAATGAAGAGCGGCCACGAAGCTTGATGATGTTTGAGCCGCCCTGGATCGTGTCGTGCTTGATCTCCGCCCAACGCTCCGCGGAGATGTTGAAATCGGAGAGAGGCTTGCCGTCAACCTTTGCGTTAGACGCGAAGACGGCCATCTGCTCGCCGTGTCCGCCGTAGGTGTAGCAATCGGTGACCTTGGACTGCTGAACACCGCATGCCTTCGCGAGCTGTTCCTGAAGACGTGTGGAGTCAAGGGCCGCGAGAGAAGTGAGCTGGTTAGGCTTGAGGCCTGAGTGGATGAGGGCTGTGAGAGCCGTCACGTCAGCAGGGTTGAAGATGACCACGACGTGGTTCACATCAGGGCAGTACTCCTTGATGTAGTCGCCGAACTGAGCCGCTATCTGGCAGTTGCCCTTGAGCAGATCCTCACGGGTCATGCCATCCTTGCGTGGAGCTCCGCCTGAGGAGATGATGAACTTGGCGCCTGTGAAAGCTTCCTTTGGATCAGTTGTCCAACTTACGTTGGCCCCGGGGAAGGCGCAGTGGTACATTTCCTCAGCGACACCGTGAACGGCCGGCTCAATGATGTCATAAAGGCAGATGTTAGGAGTAAGACCGAGCATAAGGGCGGTCTGAGCCATGTTGGAGCCGATCGCACCGCCGGCGCCGACGATGAGCAGCTTCTCGTTTGTCAAAAATCCCATGATTGATAAAATTTTATGTTAAAATCCTATATTGTCAAAAAGTGTCACAAAGATAACAATTTCCATCGTATTTTCTTTCTAATTCAAAAAATCATTATATTTGCACAGATAAAAGAAGATTGACTGATTATATGGAACCTCCCAGTTCTATTCTGACAGACAGCAAATCAAAGGCGGATCCCCGATCGGACGATCCGTTGTCGTGCAGCGTGTTGTACAATAGTCATTCGTTAACCGTCCCGCGCCAAGTCAAGGCGGCGGGAGGAATGTCCTATATGAATATCTGAATTTATGGCACTATATTTAAAAAAGGAATTGGAAGAATCCAGATCCATGATAGGGGTCTGGCGGATAACCGAGACGGAAGATGAACTTCGAAAGCTGGCCTCAGTCCCTTCTGACGAGATGGAGGAGATCTCATTCATAAGCAACGAATCACTCCGCAAGCAGAAACTTGCGGTAAGGGCGCTTCTCTGCGAGCTGTTCGGTGAGAAAGTTTACCTCAGCCACCACGACAACGGCAAGCCTTACCTTGAGAACAGCGTCACCAACATAAGCATCACACACACAAATAAATATGTCGCCGTCATCCTGAATGACAACGAGGATGTCGGAATTGACATAGAGTCCCTGTCCCGCGACTTCTCCGCGGTGGAGCGCAAGGCTCTTTCCGAGGATGAGGTGGAAGACCTTGACGATGACAAGAGGAACGAGCAGCTGGCTATCTACTGGTGCGCCAAGGAGGCCATATTCAAAAGGCTTTCAGCCTATAGGGTGAATTTCGCCGAGCAGATCGAGGTGGAGCGCTTCCGCCCGAAGGGAGAGGGCGAGCTTGACGCGACATTCATCCACAAGGACGGCTACGAGGAAGAGTTCGAACTTGAATATATCACCTTCGACAACCACGTCCTTGTCTGGGTGGTCGGATAGTACAGTGTTGTTTACCATTTTCAAACAGCCTCTTAATCAACCTAATGCATCATGTCAACGACAGTCTTGGTGATAATCTTCCTTCTGGCGGTCATATTCATTTACATCTTCTTCACGCAAAGGACTTTTGTCTCTCTGGAGGAGAAGATGAAGAACGCCTTCAACCAGATCAATGTCCAGATGAAGTCAAGGTGGGACGCCGTTACGAATCTTGTCCAGATGACCAAGCGGTACGCCAAGTACGAGCACGACACCCTTCTGGATGTGATTTCGAAGCGTAACCCTTACGTCACCGACCCTAAAGGGCTGACCGAGAGCGAGGCTTCTTTCAGGTCAGTGCTCAACCACCTGAATGTTGTCGCTGAACAGTACCCTCAGCTTGCAGCCAACGCCGTGTTCATCAAGGCAATGGACGAAATCAAGGACTACGAGGAGAAAGTGCGGCTGAGCAGGATGGTCTATAACGACAGTGTGACAAAAATGAACGTTATGGTGCGTCGGTGGCCTTCTTCAATGGTAGCCTCTATGCTCCGTTTCACCACTCATGACCTTCTGCCGGAAGATAGTTCGGTCGTCAATTCTCCATCGGTTTCGGAATTATTCAACAAGTAGGATCATGAGGAGGTTTCAGGCATTTCTCCTGGCCGTCGTCATTTCACTCGTCGCTGTCCCTTTGTGTGCCGGCAGCGAAGTTGATTCGTTGAGAATCAATGTGGAACTGCAGGATGACGGTTCGGCGGTTGTGTCGGAGGTGTGGCGGATCGATGTCTCTGACGACATCTCCGAGTGGTATCTCGTCGCAGACAATATGGGGCGGATGACCATCGGGGATCTGACTGTCAGCGATGAGACGGGCAATGAATATCTCAATGAAGGGGAATGGGATGTGGGCCGCAGCCGCGCGGAGAAAGCCGGGAGGTGCGGTCTTGTGACCAAATCCAATGGCTACGAGATATGCTGGGGAGTGGGAAGCCCCGGACGGCACACCTACGCCGTGCGTTATCTTATGACGGGGCTGGTCAAGGGCCATGAAGACATGGACGGGTTCAACCATATGTTCGTGGCCCGCAACCTCGGATCTTCACCTCAGTCCATCATCCTGACAATCAGTAAGCCGGGACGTGAATTCTCCACCTCGGACACGAAAGTCTGGGCGTTCGGATTCCGCGGCGAGATCCACGTTGAGGATGGGGTCGTGGTAGCCAGTACCACTGAGCCGTTCACAAGTCAAAGCGCCTTGATCGCTATGGTCGGCTTTGAGAAAGGGATGTTTCATCCGACGCTGAACGAAAAGCGAACTTTCGAAAAAGTGCGGAAGAAAGCGATGAAAGGGAGCGACTATTCGGACTCCGGAGCCGGCTTCTGGGATTACTTCACGGTCTTGCTGTTCGGATGTTGCTTCGCCTTGGGAATCTATCTGAAAATCAGGACTGTCAAAAGAAAAAGATACCTTCTTGGCGGCGACCCGAGGAGAGTCGGCTGGTTCAGGGACACTCCAGTTGGCGGAGACCTTAAAAGAGCCGCCAACATTCTGACGGCGTTTTCTGGCGATGAGACGAAGGAAAGGCAGAAACTGATGGCCGCCTACATCACCAGGCTATTCTACCGTGGGGCCTTCGAGATTGTCCAGCAGCCGGACGGGTCGAAACCTTTGATGAGAGTCAGGGACCTGGAGACTGACGGCGAGGTAGACCCAAGTTCCGATGCCGGACTTGAATCAAGGCTTCACTCATTCATCAAGGATGCAGCCGGAAAGGACGGCATCCTGCAGGAGAAAGAACTCCAGCGCTGGGCCGGCAGCGCTGGAAGCGACCTCTACCGTTGGGGTAAAGACGCGCGGGAGAAAGGTCTCTCGATTTGGACGATCACGCCTGAAGAGGCGCGTCAGGTCTTCGGACTGAAGAGATTCCTTAAGGATTTCACGTTGATCAGGGACAGAGGCGTGGTTGAGGTCAAACTCTGGAACAACTATCTGGTTTTCGCGGCGCTGTACGGCATCGCCGACAAGGTGGCAAAGGATTTCCGTAAGGTCTGCCCCGAGTATTTCACCTTGTCTTCGGAAGCGGAACTGCTGTATGATGACTCCACGACATCCATGGTCAATGAGATGATATGGATGACTTCCCATAATTTCACTTCCGCTGCAAGAGCATACGAGGCTTCACTTATAGATGATTCCGGTTCTTCGGGCGGTGGCGGTTCGTCCTCCTGGGGCGGAGGAGGCGGATTTTCCGGCGGCGGCAGCGGCGGCGGAGGCAGATGATTCCCTTAATATTCAAGTTTGTCCATCTATGAATATGCAGATAAAGGGGATTGCGTACGGTGGCTTTGGCGGATCTCCGGAAACTTTTGCACCTGATCCGGAAACGGTAGCCGCACTCCGCACCACAAAAAAGAGGATGACCCTTTTTGGTCACCCTCTCGTGATTTTTTGTCGGGGTACAGTGACTCGAACACTGGACCCTCTGGTCCCAAACCAGATGCGCTAGCCAACTGCGCCACACCCCGATAACATTCCTTCGGGTTATCCCCTCAGGCCTTTCCTGACAACAGGCCGTCAAGCGGGTGTCCTCATTGGAAAGGACTGCAAAGTTATGCCTTTTTTCTTAATTCGCAAAACTTTTTTGAAAAAAATCAGTTATATTTGAAACTACATTGTCGGAAAACAGTTTCTTATGATAATACAGGCTAAAGGTATAGAAAAGAGTTTTGGGGATTTGAAAGTCCTAAAAGGGGTTGACTTTCGGGATAATTTTCTGATGGCCGCATGTATCGTCAGTTCTCTTTCCGGATGTCAGTCCTGTCTCTCCGTCTTCGCCGCGGTTCCTCCTGTGGCACCGTCCCGTATTCAGCAATCATCTTACGGTTCTTTCTCCGCCGCATCTGGAAAGGGGAAGTGGAGAGGACTGAATCACTCCGATGCCTTTTTGATTGCCTTGAAGCTTCGGGTCGTTTAAAGCACGTGAACATATATCCTTACTTTTTATATAATTATCCGGATGTGTTCGGACAGCCTTCCGGTCTTCTCGGGGTCTCCGTCTCCGCCCATGAATGAGACGCAGGTGATCCATGTGTTCCCTTTGACGAGCGAGTCAAGGGCCGGAGCGGTCAGCGGCTCGCCTATGTCCAGCGCGAGATATTCCGAATGGCATCCCTTGCAGCGGCATGGGCAGCCGCTTATGTTTATAGCAAGGGTTATTTCGTCCTGTACCTCCCGGAACACTATTTTGTCTCTGTGGATTGAATATTCAGAAACAAGGCTGAGGTTGACCTCGCAAAAAAAAGGCTTGACTAATGCTTTTTAGTCAGCCCTGTGTGTCTTGCAATTGTGGTCTACAACATTAAGAGATAGCTGACATTTCTTTTGCGATCGAGTGGATGCCGTCAACGATCTTCTTCCTCACGGCCGGATGCGATTTGCGGTAGCCTTTGGCGTAGCGGTTCAGCTGTTGCTGGTTGATTCCGGTCACTTTGGCTATCGCCGATTTCTGTACCGGTTTTTCCGGAATCAGGTCATAGCAGCCCGGCCATATATACAGGGAGATAGAGGAGGTCACCGTCCCTGCGCAGGTCTTTGGTGTAGAGCAGATAGTTTTTTAGAATCCGTGACTGATACTTTTCTTTGAATTTGTCAAGAGACTTGTGGGAGTTGTAGCCTGAAGACTTCACTTCAATGGGGCACACCTTGTCCTTCCTTGACAACAGGAAATCAACTTCGTAGCTGCGGCAGGCATCGCGCCCTTCAGTGCCGAATCCGGGTGCCGTCTCCTTGAATGTGTAATAAAAAAGCTCGTTCCCGGCACTTTTCAGCATCTGGGCGATGATGTTTTCATAGACATGCCCCAAGTCGGCGGAAAGCTTGTCCGAGAGAAGCTTGCGGTATATATCATTTTCAGTGTAGTCCCTGTCCATAAAGGCAAGGGTGACGAAAAGTCCGGTGTCGGCCAGATACATCTTGAAGTTGTTGTAGTCGGCGTGGAGGGCAAGACCTACGCTCGGGTCATTGGCATGGTTTGCGAAATTCACCGTCATTGAGTCCCCAATATCGGAAAACAGTTCCCCCATCCTTGACGGGCGAGCGTTTTCGACCACGCTGCCCACCTTGTAGCCGGAGGTATTGCGCGACAGTTCGGAAGGTATTGCCTTGAACATAGCGGAAGCCCTTCCCGACGGGTCTATCTTACGGAAATCGTCAGAATAAAGTTCCAGAATATTTCTTTTCACAGCATCCACGGCGGCGAAGTCATTATGGGACAGATAAGCCTCGACCGCCTGCGGCATTCCCCCAATGAGCATATATAGTCTGAAATAGCGTAGGACTGCCCTGTTTACGTCATCGCCCAATGACCGGACGTTTGCAAAAGAGTATTCAATGAGGTCATAGACCGGCTTTTTCCCGATGGCCCATAGAAATTCCTCGAAATCCATCGGGTACATGGAAATCCGGGTTTCTTCGCTCGGAATGACGATATCCTTGACATTTTTTCTTATGGAGAGCAGCGAACCGGTTTCTATGTAGTCATACCGCCCGTCCTTCACAAGGTGTTTAATAGCCTGCCGCGCCTTTGGGCAAAGCTGAATCTCGTCAAAGATTATGGCTGACTTTTTCTCTGTCAGGCTTTTCCCGGTAAGAGACTGAAGCCGAAGAAAGAAAAAGTTCAGGTCCGAGACGTGGTCGAACAGTTTCAGGATTTCAGTCTCGGCAATCGAGAAGTCTATCGATATGAAAGACTCGTATTCATTCCGCGCAAATTCCTCTGCGACGGTTGATTTACCGACACGCCGTGCCCCTTTTATCAGCAAAGCGGTCTTACCTGCCGATCGTCTTTTCCAGTCCAGCATCTTGTCGTATATCTTTCTTCTGAACACCGTTGATTCCATAACGAACGATAGAATATTATAAAACAATGCAAATATATCCCATTCGCACGAAATCGCAAAATGTTTTGAGGCGAAATTGCACGGAATCAGAAAATGTTAGTTATGTGTACCGCGCGACACCTTTTTGTCCTTGCGGCCGCGATAGCGACAGTTGTCCCTTCCGAAGCGGCTTTGCCATCAAGGAGGGGACTTATGAAACCGGCAAGGTGGTCTGCGGCTGCTTGCAGCCACTGATGACCGCAGCCGACCATATTCCAATATTCACACACGACACACAATACTACATTCTACCATTCTGACGCATAATCGTTTGGCTCATATAACCGACAACATCTCCCTTGTAACTATCGGACATGCGGATTGTTCAGTAATTTGAGCAGTCTTTACGAAATAATTCTTATTTTTGTACTTGTTACGTAAAGTAACTCCAAATGGCATAGAAGCATTAAGCTTATTCTTCTGTTAGAAACTTGGCGGTTTTTAGGCTCGAAGAGGTAAGTATTAATGCTCGCGCAATATGCGTGAGCTGTGCTTATTTTCGTGAGCCGGGTTCGCCAAAATCTCTGACAACGGGAAGAAAGGAGGTTCACGCTTTTTGTGTCTGAATGAAGCGTATAACAACTTTAATGAATTGTATATGAAAGCTTTTGTGAAATACTCGACTATCCTTGCCGCCATTTTTATGGTCATTGGGGCTGTCTCAATGTCGGCACAGGACAAGACAATCAAAAGAAAGGTCGCCATTGGAAGGTTCTCCAATGAGACCCAGTATGCCAAAGGGTTGTTCTATGACAAGGAGAATGACCCCATGCGGAAACAGGCTCTCGACATTCTGTCCTCCAAGCTTGCCGCAAGCGGAAAGTTCATACTTCTGGAAAGGGATGATCTCGATGTTCTTGTGGCAGAGGCCGGAGAGGGAATGAATAAGATAGGAGCCGACTACATCATACTCGGTTCCATCACCGAATATGGAAGAAAGGCCGAAGGCCAACAAAAAGTCTTTTCTTCGACAAAGACCCAGACCGTGGAGGCAGGAGTGAGCATCAGGCTTGTTGAGGCCGCCACTGGACTTATCATCTATTCGGACGAGGCAAAGGGCTTTGCGGAGACTTCTACAAAACAGACAATGGGACTTGGTGGCACAGCCGGATTTGATGCGACACTCAGTGACAAGGCTATTTCTGCCGCATTGAGCCAGCTTGTTGAGAACATTATAAACAAGTGCATGGACAAGCCTTGGAGGTCTTACATTCTTTCAGTTGACGATGGAGCCTATATCATATCTGGTGGAGCGTCACAAGGTCTAGCCGCAGGTGACACTTTCAACGTTTATAAGAAAGGTAAAGTCGTTAGAAACCCTCAAACCGGGTTGGACATTGAGCTTCCTGGGCAAAAGATTGGGTCTGTGTCCGTGATTTCCTCATACGGTGATACTCCCGAAACTGAAATCTCGTTTTGCAGCTATGACGGCGAGGCTCTTGACCCTGAAAATCTTTCAAACTATTACATTTCAGACAAATAGATAAGTTATGAAAAAGATAATTTTAATGGCTGTATGCAGCCTTTTGCTATGCTCATGCGGTGTAGGTTCATATTCAGTGTCTTCCGGCAAGGCCGATGAAGGGATGCTTTCATTTGTCAGTGCCGCCAAAACGCCCGTCACCGTTAAAGTTGATGACAATTCATACAATGTCTATACGGTTAAGGCAAAAGCATGGCGTAAGGACAGGAATATAAAGAAAACAGCTCAAAACACTATCTACCTTACTCCGGGCCAGCATGATGTGGCGGTTTTGAGTGGTGATAACGAGATTTATCATAAAAAACTGTTCATCTCCACACAGGAACATAAGGTCGTAGAGTTATGAGAAACAAAAGCATTGTAATTGTAGGGATTGTGGCAGCAATGACCCTGAGTTCATGCGGAACAACATCTACCCTATATTACTGGGGTGGCACCCAAAGCGGCACAACGGCATACGAAAATCTGGCTTATCAATCATACGACAAGCAAACCCCAAAAAGTATCTGCAACCTTGTCGCCGTGTATGAGAATATGGTGTCAAAGCCAGGAGGGACACGCCAGGTTCCCCCTCCCGGAATTTGTGCCGAATACGGTTATCTTCTTCTCCAACCGGAAACAGCCACAACCTTTTTGGAAAACGCGACTTCTTCCCAAAAGAGGCTTTTCAAGACAGATGATTATGGCGCTCTGTTCCAAGAGAAAGGGAAAGAAATGCTTGAGAAAGAAATTGAGTATTACCCTGAATCCGCTCAATTCATAGAACCATTGATTAAAAAGCTCGCAAAATAATGAAGAAGATTATCCCTTTGCTCGTGCTGGCAATACTGGTCTGCTCTTGCGGAACCACGAATCGCATAACGCGGGAATCCCAATATGCGCTGATGTACGAAGATATGCCTGTCACAATATTGGTGGTGCCCCCCATAAACAACACCTCCAATGTCGAAGCAAAAGACTTGCTTTACACATCCATCAGCCGCCCTCTAGCAGAGGCTGGGTATTATGTGATTTCTCCTCTCCTTGCGATGGATATACTAAAGGCAGAGAGTGCATACGATGCCGAACTGTTCATCGATAGTCCTCTGACTATGTTCAAGAACTATTTCGGTGCTGATGCTGTTGTCTTTTCTCAAATCGACACGTGGACAAAGAGAGGATTTGGTATTGACACGAAAATCAGATATATCATCAAGTCAACCTCCTCGAATGAAATTATTTTCGACAGAAGTTGCGACCTATACTTGGATTTGCAACAGAATTCGGGCGGCAATTCGGCATTGTCCGCTCTGGTCGATTTAGCCGTGTCTGCGATTAACACAGCTACTACAGATCACATAGTTGCTGCCAGAAAAGCCAATTATTTCATTTTTAGTGATATCCCTCGAGGGAAATATAATCCTTTATACATGCAAGACAAGGAGGTCATCGCTCAACCCAAGGATGTCAAAAAGACTGTGAAATAATGGCTCTTTTTGAAAAGAACCAATGATTGAGGGTGGACACAATGTAGTGCCCACCCTATTTTATATCGGCGTAAGCGTCTCCGCGATTACGTCTTGATATAGAATTGTTTCTCAATTAGCTTTGCGTTGGCTTTGCCTGACGTTTTGGACATGACGATTTCGGGCCGCAAGGAGAACCCCAGCCTGGGGATCATCGACTCCCCGCAGCGTCAAGACCTTGCATCACGCCGACCCGTCCCGCAAGGGGACAGACGGGAACAATAAGATCAAAGGGCGCAAGGAACATATTGTGGTTGATACACTTGGACTTCCGATGTCCGTTGCCGTCCATGAAGCCAATCTCTATGACAACAATGGCGCTTCGAAGGCTATCGAAAAGCCGGAATACAAGTTCCTGCGCCTGAAGAGGATTCTTGCCGACGGCGGATACCAAGGCTCGCCATCGACTACGAATTTCTGGTCGATACCGCTGAGACGATGGTGCAACTCGCTTTCTCGATGATTATGCTTAACAAATTTTTCCAATAATTTCAAAACAGCTTCTTGATTCGCAAAACTTTTTTGAAAAAATCAGTTATATTTGAAACTACATTGTCGGAAAACAGTTTCTTATGATAATACAGGCTAAAGGTATAGAAAAGAGTTTTGGGGATTTGAAAGTCCTAAAAGGGGTTGACTTACGGGTGAATAAATCCGAAGTCGTGTCGATTATGGGTGCTTCGGGAGCCGGGAAGTCCACACTCCTTCAGATTTTGGGAACATTGTCAACTCCCGATGCCGGATCTTTGGAGATTGACGGAACGGATGTCTTGAGCATGCAAGGCAAGGAGCTTTCGATGTTCCGGAACAGAAAAATCGGGTTTGTGTTCCAGTTCCATCACCTGCTTCCGGAGTTCAATGCTTTGGAGAATGTCATGATCCCGGCTTTCATCGCCGGATGTTCCGACAAGGATGCCCGTGAGGCGGCCACTCGTCTCCTTGATGACATGGGGCTTTCCGGGAGAATGGAACACAAGCCCTCGGAACTCTCCGGTGGAGAGCAGCAGAGGGTGGCGATCGCCAGGGCCTTGATCAATGAGCCGGCTATCCTTTTCGCCGACGAACCGTCAGGCAATCTTGACACGAAGACCAAAGTCGAGATTCACAAGTTGTTTTTTGACTTGAGACGGCGCTATGGCCAGACCATTGTCATCGTGACCCATGACCCTGACCTTGCGAGGATGTGCGATCGGTCTCTGTTCATGCGTGATGGACAGTTCGTGGAGGAGTAGTGTGACCTGGCATATTAAGAAGCGTCTAAAAAATGAGCGTCTTCCATTTCAAGCGGTTCGATGTGCGCAATGAGCGTTCGGCCATGAAGGTGAACACTGACGGAGTGCTTCTTGGGGCGGTGACGGTTGTTTCCCCTGAGGACCGGCATATACTTGACGTCGGCACAGGAACAGGCACCGTGGCGTTGATGGTCGCCCAGCGCCTTGCTGAAATCAAAATAGGGGAGGGATGGAATATTCAAGGAATCGACATAGACACTCCATCGGCTGTGGAGGCGGCGGAGAACTTTGACCAATCCCCTTGGCGGGAGCATTTGGTGGCGATGAACATCGGACTGTCCGCTTTCAGGGAGATGAGCGTTGGAGGACAATATGACTTGATAGTCTCGAATCCTCCGTACTACGACAACTCCCTTCGGGCTCCTGAACCCAGACGCAACTCAGCCCGTCACACAGGTGACCCGGAAGATCCCGAGGGGACTGAAACCTTGTCGTATAGGGAGATTTTGGAATATGCCTCGGAAGTTCTTTGTGAGGGCGGCCGTGTCTCCATGATCCTCCCGGCAGATCAGGAGAAAGCGTTGGCGCGTCATGCCGGAATGTGTGGTTTCGTTCCTTGGAAAATTTTGAGAGTCAGGTCGGTGGAACGTAAGCCTGTGTCCAGATTGATTGTTCAGTTCAAGCGCAAAGCCGCTGTCTCTGAACCGCCGATTGAAGAAGCGCTCACCCTCTTGGATGAAAGAGGGAGACGTACTTCACAGCATGCCTCCCTCGTAACAGATTATTGTCTGTAACCAAACTAACCATTAACCAATTGACCAAAAATAATAATCTGTTATCAGCCTCATTTATTGTCGTTTTTGTTCAGTCTGTGAATCTGCTGCCTACGGAATGACTCCTCGGCGATGTATAATTTCGCCACCTTCTTGCCTGATAGTATTTTACGATACTCTAAAACGTATTTACTATCAATATCCTTGCCAAAATTCTGAACCTCGATGTATTTGTTTAGCAAGTCGTTGATTTCATCATCACTTTTGCCGGCCTGAAGCGCCTCCTCAAGAGCCTTGTAGGCGTCGATCACTATCTTGAAAGAGTTTCTCTTCTCACTTTCACATTTGTTGTAGATCGGCCAGAACTTTTCAGCCTCGGCGCTTGTCAGTCCCATCGCATCGGTAATGTAGGCGATTTTTTCCGCCTTCCATCTGTCATTCCAATCCTTTTTCCTGTCCTGCGCCTCCATGGTAGGAACCGCAAGAATCATGATCGCGAGTATCAGTAACATTCGTTTCATACAAATCTATTTTTGAGCCAGAAGTCCGGCATATTCAATTAATTCGGTTGAGGTTCCCGAGTCGATGAGGTAATTGACCACATCCTCGTCGGAGATTGTGTCTTGTGCGTCGTCGGCTTCCGAATGGAGATATTCATTGACCTGAAGCAGACTTGCATAGACGAATTCGTTGTAGAGGTCGCTTTCGGCGCTTTTCTCCACCGTGTTGCCGATGATGACATTCCCGACCAGCAGAATGGCCAGAAAGCATGCTGCCAAAGCGAGATATGGTGTCATCCGCTGCATTGGGCTGATTGTCCGATTCATGGCCGGTATTGTGTCAAGACGTGCCTTGAGTCCCTCGAAATACCTTTCGGGAACCTTGAACGTCGCCTTCACTGAGCCATTGAATATGTCGTTTCTCTCTTGCATCACGTTCTCTTTGACAGATTGTCGGTGTTAAGGTTTAATCTCAGTCTTAAGTTCCGCGCGGATTTTTTCCGAGGCGAAATGATAGGACGCTTTCAACGCTCCGACCGATGTCCCGAGAATCTCGGAGATGTCCTCATACGGCATGTCGTTGAAGTAGCGCATGCAGAACACGGATTTTTGTTTTTTCGGCAGTTTGGCGATGGCCTTGAAGAGGAGTCGCTGCGCTTCGTCCCCGTTGAAGAAGGGGTCGTCGTCGATCTTGTCGGCAAGCATGGTGTCAAGGCTCTCGAACTTGAGGGCCGAGCGGATTTTCTGCTTGTGGAGCCAGTTCAGGGTCTCGTTTGTGGCGATCCTGTAGATCCATGTGAAAAGCCGTGAGTCACCTCTGAACGATGGAAGCGCGGACCAGATTCTAATGAATATCTCCTGAAGAAGGTCGTCGGTGTCTTCGTGAGAATAGACAAATCCGCGCACATGCCAGTACAGCCGCTCGCTGTAGGCGGCGACTATTTCCTTGAACGCACGTTCTTCCTGTCCGCTGCGGTAAAGTCCTGTGATTTCCTCGTCACTCATCACGTGATTCCCTTCAATCTTTCAAATCTACGACAAAATGCTTATTTTTGCAATTATACTTAGGAATATACGGGAAAATATCCCGTGGATTCTATATGATTGAACTACTTGTTTTATGAAGCATATCAGGAATTTCTGCATCATCGCACACATCGATCATGGGAAGAGTACATTGGCCGACAGGCTCATTGAGTTGACCAAGACACTGTCTTCCAGAGATATGGAAGCGCAGGTGCTCGATGACATGGAATTGGAGAGGGAGAAAGGAATCACCATCAAGAGCCACGCCATCCAGATGGAATATCTTTATAAAGGTGAGAGATATGTCCTCAACCTGATCGATACCCCCGGTCATGTGGATTTTTCCTATGAAGTGTCCCGTTCCATCGCGTCCTGCGAGGGTGCCTTGCTGGTTGTTGATGCGTCGCAGGGAATTCAGGCACAGACAATCTCCAATCTTTATCTGGCTGTGGACCATGGACTTGAAATCATTCCGGTGATGAACAAGATTGACATGGATTCCGCCCAGCCGGAGATCGTGGCCGACCAGATCGTCGATCTTCTGGGCTGTGACCACGATGACATATTCAAAGTTTCCGCGCGCACGGGCGAAGGAATTCCGCCGCTTCTGGATGCGATCGTGGAGAAGATTCCGGCTCCGCACGGGGATCCGGCCGCTCCGCTACAGGCGTTGATCTTCGACTCCGTGTTCAATCCGTTCCGGGGGATCATCGCTTATTTCAAGGTGCTGAACGGCTCGATCTCGACCGGAGACAAAGTCAAGTTCGTGGCTACCGGGATGGAATATGACGCCGAGGAGGTCGGTGTCCTCAAGATGAAGCTTCAGCCTACGGGTACTGTCTCGACCGGAGACGTGGGCTACATCATCTCCGGAATCAAGAGGGCCGTGGAGGTAAAGGTCGGTGACACCATCACCCATGCGGCAAGGCCGTGCGCCTCAGCCATTGCGGGATTCGAGGAGGTGAAGCCGATGGTGTTCGCGGGAATGTATCCTGTCCAGGCGGACAAGTTTGAGGAACTTAGGGCGACTTTGGAGAAGTTCCAGCTCAACGACGCCTCATTCGTTTATGAGCCGGAGTCGTCGTTGGCCTTGGGATTCGGTTTCCGCTGCGGTTTCCTCGGGCTTCTGCACCTTGAGATTGTTCAGGAACGTCTTTTCAGGGAGTTCAACATGGATGTCATCACGACAGTCCCTAACGTTTCCTATAAGGTATATACCACTCAGGGGGAGGTCCTGGACGTGCACAATCCGTCCGGTCTTCCGGCTCCGACACTGATCGACCACATAGAGGAGCCGTTCATCAGGGCTCAGATCATCTCCAAGACTGATTTCTACGGGGCGATCATGAAACTGTGCATGGACAAGAGGGGAACGCTGATCGGGGAACATTACATCACGTCCGACAGGGTCGAGCTTACCTATGACATGCCCCTTTCCGAGATCGTGTTTGATTTCTATGACAAATTGAAGTCAGTGTCAAAAGGTTACGCCTCGTTTGACTATCATGTGACGGATTTTCGTACCGCGAGGCTTGTCAAGCTTGACATCCTGTTGAACGGAGATCCGGCGGATGCGCTGTCAACTCTTATCCACGAGGATCACGCTTATGATTTCGGACGGAAAATCTGTTTGAAACTCAAGGAGTTGATTCCTCGTCAGCAGTTCGACATCGCCGTTCAGGCCGCCATCGGGGCGAAGATCATCGCGCGTGAGACCGTGCGTCAGGTTCGCAAGGATGTGACGGCGAAATGCTACGGAGGCGATGTGACCCGTAAGAGAAAACTTCTGGAGAAGCAGAAGGAAGGCAAGAAGAGAATGCGTCAGATCGGAACTGTTCAGGTGCCGCAGAGCGCATTCATGGCCGTCCTCAAGCTGGATTCGTAGCGGATGGAGGTAGCTCTTCTCATAACTCTCACCGAAGGGAATGACGGCGGGTCAACCGTTTGCCTTGAGGAATGTCAGAGGCAGACGGAGTCCATCGCCGCCGCAGGGGAATATTCATTCTCCACATTCCTGAATGACGAGGGGGGCGCCGGCTACCAGAAACTTTGGGAGAAGGTCTACGCGACCGGGTTTGATTTCTACCTCTGGATGGATTCTGATCTTCAACTGGAGGAGGGAGCGTTACCGTCGTTCTTTGAGAATTCCATGTTCTTGAGGCATAAGGCGATTATCACCGGCACGGTTTCGGATCTTTCCGGAAACATGCTGTCAGGCGGCAGATCACGTCACGGAAGGCTTTTGGAGCCGGATCCGGTCATCCCTGTTCCTTGCCATCTTTACGACATGGCGCTTACTTTGGTTCCCGAATATGCGGTCAGGCATCTTGAGAATCCGTCTGACATATTCAGACCCAATCTTTTTGATTATGGCTGCGGTTCGAAGGTGGCGAAGGCCGGCGTGGCAAGAGTCATCGCTCCCGGAATTATGGCGCATACCGCCAGGAAGCCTGATCTTCCTGCCTGGAAGAACCCTGACAGCCCGGTGTCCGAACGGATGGCCTCTTTGCTGAAAGAGGGAAACCACGAGTTTATTCACGTTCTGCATTCGATTTTCAGATAATATTCGTAAATTTACGTCTGCGCATTAGATTGCGAAGTGTTTTTAACGACTTTAACATTAAAACATCCAATATTATGAAGCATCCTAAAATAGGAATCCGTCCGACCATTGACGGCCGCCAAGGCGGAGTGCGTGAAAGTCTTGAGGAAAAGACCATGACCCTTGCGGCCAATGTCGCCGCTCTCATTTCATCCAATCTGAAATATACCGACGGAGCCCCGGTGGAGTGCGTCATCGCTGACGGGACAATCGGCCGCGTGGCTGAGAGCGCCGCCTGTGCCGAGAAGTTCGAGCGCGCGGGTGTCGGCGGAACGATCACCGTGACATCCTGCTGGTGCTATGGCTCCGAGACGATGGACATGAACCCTTACTGGCCGAAGGCTGTCTGGGGATTCAACGGCACGGAGCGTCCGGGAGCGGTTTATCTTGCCGCCGTGCTTGCGGCACACGCCCAGAAGGGGCTTCCTGCTTTCGGAATATACGGCCATGACGTTCAGGATCTTGAGGACAACTCGATTCCTGAGGATGTGGCCGAGAAGATTCTCAGGTTCGCCCGCGGTGCTGTCGCCGTGGCCGAGATGAGAGGGGAGTCTTACCTTTCGATCGGTAGCGTGACGATGGGCATCGCCGGCTCGATCGTGGACACGAACTTCTTCCAGAAGTATCTGGGAATGAGGAACGAGAGTGTCGATGAGGTCGAGATTCTGAGGCGTATGGACCTTGGAATATACGATCCTGAGGAGTTCGAGAAGGCTATGGCCTGGGTCAAGAAATACTGTATGCCTAACGAGGGCTGGGACAAGAATCCTGAAGGCAAGCGGAAGACCCGCGAGCAGAAGGACAAGGACTGGGAGTTCGTGGTGAAGATGACTATCATCGTGATGGATCTCATGCATGGCAACCCTAAACTCCGCGAGATGGGATTCAAGGAGGAGGCTCTTGGCCACAACGCCATCGCCGGAGGTTTCCAGGGGCAGCGTCAGTGGACCGACTGGATGCCTAACGGGGATTTCACCGAGACACTTCTAAACACCAACTTCGACTGGAACGGACGCAGGGAGCCTTCGATCCTCGCCACGGAGAACGACTCGCTTAACGGGTCGGCTATGCTGATGGCACACCTGCTGACCAACCGCCCTCAGATTTTCTCCGACGTGAGAACTTATTGGAGCCCTGAGGCCGTCAAGAGGGTGACGGGTAAGGAACTCACCGGCAAGGCCGCTCCCGGTATAATCCATCTCATCAACTCCGGTGCCACTACCATGGACGGAAGTGGTCAGAGTTCCGACGCTGAGGGCAACCCGGTGATGAAACCGTTCTGGGAGATGACCGAGGAGGACGAGAAGCGTTGTCTGGAACATTCGCAGTGGATGCCGGCCGACAGGGACTACTTCCGCGGCGGCGGATTCAGCATCCATTTCGTTTCCAGAGGAGATTTCCCTGCTACGATGGCCAGAATCAACATCGTGGACGGTCTCGGCCCTGTGCTTCAGATCGCTGAGGGCTGGGTTGTGGACATCGATCCCGAGATCCACGCCGTACTTGACAAACGTACCGACCCGACCTGGCCTACAACCTGGTTCACCCCGCGCCTTGACCCTAAGAAGGATGCCTTCAAGGATGTCTATAGCGTGATGAACAACTGGGGAGCCAATCACGGGGCGATCTCCTACGGTCACATCGGTGCTGATCTCATCACATTGGCCTCGATGCTTCGCATCCCTGTCTGCATGCATAATGTGGATGACTCCAAGATTTTCCGTCCGGCGGCGTGGAACGCCTTCGGAATGGACAAGGAGGGTGCGGACTTCCGTGCCTGCGCGAACTTCGGTCCTGTTTATAAGTAATCCTTGACCATGAAGGAGAAGGATTCAATCTTAAAGGCAGGCGGAGTAAGCTACGTCCTGCCTTTCATTCTCATAACGACTTGTTTCGCTCTCTGGGGATTCGCCAACGACATCACGAACCCGATGGTCAAGGCGTTCTCCAAAATATTCAGAATGAGCGTGACGCAAGGGTCTTTGGTCCAAGTCGCATTCTACGGAGGCTATTTCTTCATGGCGCTTCCTGCGGCTATGTTCATCCGCAGGTTCTCTTACAAGGCCGGTGTTTTGGTCGGGCTGGGACTCTATGCGCTTGGGGCGCTGCTGTTCCTGCCGGCCAAGTCTGTCGGGGTCTATGGCTTCTTCCTGATAGCTTATTTTATCATGACCTGCGGACTGTCTTTCCTTGAGACGAGCTGCAATCCGTACATCTTGAGCATGGGTTCGGAGGCGACTTCGACCCGCCGCTTGAACTTCGCCCAGTGCTTCAATCCGATCGGTTCGCTTATGGGTATGTACGTGGCGATGAACTTCATCCAGGCGAGGATGCATCCGGCCAGCACGGCGGAGAGGGCACTTTTGGACGATGCTGGTTTCGAGGCTATGAAACAGGCTGACCTTGACGTGCTTACGGGACCTTATTGGATGATCGGGCTGGTGATCATCGTGATGTTCGTCCTTATTCTTGTCGCAAAGATGCCCAAGAACGCCGACAAGGATCACGAGATGAATCTTGGACCGGTTCTGAAGCGGCTGCTTCACAGACCCCGCTATTGGGAAGGGGTGATAGCTCAATTCTTCTATGTCGGTGTGCAGATCATGTGCTGGACATTCATCATCCAGTACGGAACAAGAGTGTTTATGGCCGAGGGAATGGACGAGCAGGCGGCCGAGGTGCTTTCGCAGAAGTACAACATCGCGGCGATGGTCCTGTTCGTGACCTGCCGATTCCTGTGTACATGGCTGATGAAGTATCTGAAGCCGTCCAAGCTCTTGATAATTTTTGCTATAGGTGGGATGATCGCCACCGCGGGCGTGATATTCCTGCAGAACAGGCTCGGGCTTTACTGTCTCGTGGCCGTGAGCGGCTTCATGTCGCTGATGTTCCCGACAATCTACGGAATAGCCCTCGGAGGACTTGGGGATGACGCCAAGTTCGGAGCCGCCGGCCTCATCATGGCGATTCTGGGAGGCTCTGTGCTTCCTCCGCTTCAGGCTTGGATCATTGACATGGGCACTGTCGGCTTCCTTCCTGCGGTGAACGCCTCGTTCATCCTGCCGTTCATCTGTTTCATAGTGGTCTGCTTCTATGGAGTCAGAGCATCTAAGGTTCATCTAGCCCGGAAATGACCTTCAGGCTGAAGATAAGGATCTGTACCGCACGGTCGTTGAAATAAACCAGCGGCTCCGGACATGCTCCAAAGAAAGACAGCGCGATTGTGGCCACGGAGAGGGTCATGATCGCGCTTGTCAGTGGCAGGGCGATCAGGTTGGTCAGGATGAAATACTTCGGAAACGTGCGGAAATAGTACCATGCTATCGGTCCGGTGAAGACTTGGCATGAGATGGACAGCATGGCGGCGCTCCAGATCTTGCGGAAAGGGTTGAGCCTTGACAGTCCGGAGCCGCTTGGGGTCGGGTAAATCCGATCCAGGGCAGGGAAGAGGAGGAATATCCCGGCCATTGCCATGTAGGAAAGCTGGAAGCCTACGGAACTGATGACGTCAGGCTTCAGTGCAAGCTGGACGGTCAGGGCGGCCAGCAGAACCCTGACAGGTTCTCTTTTTCTTCCCGACAGCTTGGCCGTCTCGTTGATTGTGATGAACAGGGACGCTCGGATGATCGATGGGGCGGCTCCGGTCATGACGGAATAGAAGAGGGCGGCTCCTATGATCGATGAGTATCTCAGGACTCTTGCCTGCGGACTGTTTCCCATCGGTTTTGTAATCCTTGTCAGGATTAGGTAAAGCACGCCGAGGTGCAGCCCGGAGAGGGCGAGGATGTGGGCGGCTCCGCTGTCTCTGAATATTCCCGTGATCTCTTTCGTCAAGTCGCTCTTGTCTCCTGTCAACAAGGCTTTCACGAGCGGGGCGGTTGTCTCCGACGGGTAAGGAATGGCATCGATTACGGCTCGAAGTCGCCCTACGGCTTCCGCCGCTGTCGAACCGATGAATCCGATGTAATGTTCAGGAATGCCGCTTACCATTGTATAGTTCAGCGAGCAGAATATCCCCGCTGCAATGAATATTCCCGCAAGCAACATCCTATGGTCGCTGTGGTTCGGCAGACTCACCGGCCGCCTGTCGAAGCGTGCCGTGATGATTGTTATACAAACAATAATAAGGAGAATTGAATCCGTGATGAACGGCAGTCCGACGGATGGAAACGGGCATGCGACCGCCCCCGCCGCGACTCCTGCCGCGAATGGAACACTTATCCCCACAATGTCTCTCGCCTCAGCCATAGCACAGTCCATTATTATTTGCCAAAAATAGTGATAAATTTCGTATCTTTGCCAGTATAATCCAATAAATTTCAAACGGAATGATTATTCTTGTTATCAATTGCGGAAGCTCTTCGATCAAGTACCAGCTGCTTGACATGAAGAACGATGACGTTTACTCCCTTTTGGCCAAAGGAATAGTTGAGAAAATAGGGCTTGAATGCGGAAGACTCCAGCACACTCCGGCAGGCAAGGAAAAGGTCGTAAAGGATCTTCCTGTGCCTGATCACACTGTCGGGATGCAGATTGTGCTTGAGGCTCTCATTGACAAAGAACATGGTGTCCTGAAGTCATTCGATGACATCGAGGCTGTCGGCCACAGGATCGTGCAGGGTGCCGATTTCTTTTCCGGAAGTGCTATCGTGGATGAGGATGTCATCAAGAAGATAGACTTCTGCTGCGACTTCGCCCCTCTCCACAACCCTGCCCACCTGCTCGGAATCAGGGCTTGTCAAGAGGTTCTGCCTTCTGTGCCTCAGGTCGTTACATTCGACACCGCCTTCCATCAGACTATGCCGCCTTATGCCTACATGTACGGCCTTCCTTATGAATATTATGACAAGTACCACATCCGCCGCTACGGCGCTCACGGAACGAGCCATCAGTTTGTCGCAAAGAAGGGTGCTGAGATGGTCGGTCTTGATCTGAACAACTCCAGGATCATCACCTGCCACATCGGCAACGGAAGCTCCATCACGGCCATCGTGAACGGAAAGTCAATCGACACCTCCATGGGTCTCACCCCGCTTGAGGGTCTTGTCATGGGGACCCGCTGCGGTGACGTGGACGCCAACGCTGTCCTCTACATGATGAAGAAGGAAAATCTTACTCCTGACCAGATGTACGACATAGTGAACAAAAAGAGCGGATTCCTCGGAGTCTCACAGAAGACTTCCGATGCCCGTGAACTGGACGAACTTGCCAATAGCGGAGACCGCAAGGCCAAGTTGGTCCTCAAGATGCTGACTTTCCAGATGATAAAGTACATCGGAGCCTACACGGCCGAGATGAACGGGGTCGACGCCATCTTCTTCACAGGCGGAATCGGCGAGCACAACAGCCGTCTGCGCCGCAGGGTCTGCGAGAATTTCACCTATCTTGGACTGGCATTCGACTACGAGGCCAACACCGCATGGGGAGTTGACACTGTGATTTCCCTGCCGGAATCCAAGGTCAAGGTGGCTCTTGTGACAACTGATGAGGAACTCGTCATCGCGCGCGACACTATGCACCTTGTGCAGAGCATTGATGAATAATAATTGATTAAAAATCAGAAATATCATGATCACAAAATTCGCTGACGTATTCGCCGAACTTAAGGAAAAAGGCGTATGCAAAAGAATGGTGGCGGCCTGGGCTGTTGACGAGCATACTATCGAGGCCTGCGCCAAGGCATCGGAGATGGGTTTCGTGAAGGTTACTCTTGTCGGTGACAAGGAACTCATCAAGGAGACCTGCCAGAAGAACAACATAGACATCGAGATGTTCGAGATTGTCAATGAGCCTGTCGAGCTCAAGGCTGTCTCAAAGGCGGTGCAGCTTGTTCACGATGGCGAGGGTGATGTCCTCATGAAGGGTCTTTGCTCCACGGACAAGTTCCTCCGCGCCATCCTCAACAAGGAGACCGGACTGCTTCCTCCAAAGGGTGTGCTGAGCCACGTTGGTGTCATCGAAAGCCCTAATTATCACAAGCTTCTGTTTCTGTCAGACATGGCTGTGATTCCTCTTCCTGATTTCCGCCAGAAGATGAAGATCGCCGGCTATCTCGTGGGTGTCGCCAAGTCATTCGGCATCGCCAGGCCGAAGCTTGCTTTCATCGCTGCCTCGGAGCAGGTCCTTGATTCAATGCCGGCCTGCATGGAGGCCGCCGCTCTCGCCAAGATGGCTGACCGCGGACAGATCAAGGGCTGCATCGCTGACGGCCCTCTGGCACTTGATGTCGCCATCGACAAGGAGTCTGTGGAGATAAAGAAGCTTGTCAGCCCGGTTGCCGGTGACGCAGATTGCCTTGAGTTCCCTAACATCGAGTCCGCCAATGTGTTCTGGAAGACTAATTCCAAACTCGCCACTGGTGTCAGGCAGGCCGGCATGCTTGTGGGAACGACTGTCCCTTGCGTGCTCGCAAGCCGCGCGGACAGTGTTGACACAAAACTGAACTCCATCGCGGAGGCAGTCATGTTTGTCAACAAGTAGGTCTAGTAGTCAAACCATTCCTCATCGCCGGAAGTTTCCCGATGAGACGGATAGAACATGTTCCTCGAAGGAAACTTCGAGGAATATTTCGTTTTAAGCTTGTCGAACAGCTCGGCGGTGTGACGGGCAAGTCCCGGTCCCTTATAGGTGCTGGTGTTGGAGATGAAGATCCAGCATTCCCCGTCAGGGAAGTACTTGACCAGCGCGCTTGTCCCGGCAAACGTGCCGGTGCGTGTCCAATTGCCGTCCTTGGTGTCGTTCCAACCAAGAGAGTAGGTGCTTTCATCGAAATATTCAGTCATCAGATCCACGCTCTCCCGGCTGATGATGTCCGGGACTTCCGGCTTTCCGTCAATCGATGCTACCAGAAGAGCCAGCTCCGGGGTTGAGGCCACCCATGCCCCGGCACCCGACAGTCCTGTGACATTGTTCCCTCCGTAACAGCGTGTCACTTTATTGCCGCTGTTGTTGAACTCGTCGGCCGGCTCGTCATCGTGCTGGACATAGTAGCGGGTCTCGTTGGGACGCTTTAGGTCGTAGTAGTTGCCGGCTATCTGAAAATCAACACATCCGGCGGGGTGCAGGACGTTCTCCTGCATAAAGGTTTCGTAGTCTGTCCCGCTGACTTTCTCAATCACCATGGAAAGAGCCAGATAACCGAAATTAGAATATTCCTGTGCGGTGCCGGGAACGAATTTCAAACGCCTTTTGAGCTGAAGTTCCATCAATTGCTCCTGCGTCGGAACCTCGCTCCAGCCGTTCTGCATCATTATCCAACTGGTAGAGAACATCGGGTCACCACCTCTTTTGGAGAATCCGCCCTTGTGGCGCAGCAGGTCTTCTACTGTTATCCTATAATATAACGTGTCCTTTATGGCGGCGACATAAGTGGAGTCGTTCAGGATTCCGTCCGGACCGAACACGTGGTCTTTCAGGGTCAGCAGACCTCTTTCCTGAAGAACCATTATCCCTACGGCTGTCACAAGTTTTGAGACGGACGCCATCCTGAGGATATTCCCCGGCTCCATCCTCTTGCCGGTGTCCGACTCCCCATAGCCTTTGGCGAAGAGAAGGGAATCGTTCCTCATCACGGACAGCGACACCCCATGCAATCCCCAGTAGGCCATGTAGTCCTTGACCATCTTGTCGAATCCTGCCAGGCAGGACGTGTCCGACATTTCATTGGTAAGGGTCACGTTGAGGTTCACAGGAACAGGACGCACTTCCGCCTCACTGTCAGCTCGCTTGCCGAACGCGGATTTGCCGGCTATGATGACAAACAGCACGACAGCCAATCCTGCCGCGCAAGTGAGGATAAACCTTTTCGTCCCGGAATCTGACATGTCCTTAAATCAGTCCGGCTTTTCTGCCGAAGTCTATGATGAAGTCGGCTGTCCCTTCTATTCCGAGGATTGAGGAGTCGATGCAGAGGTCATAGTCTGCTGCGGTACCCCAGTTGCCGAAAGTGAAGAAGTTATAGTAGGTCTCTCTTGTCCTGTCCTGTCTCCCGATTTTTGTGCGGGCATCTTCATCACTGATCTCCAGTCTTTTCGCAACTCTTTTCACACGATCCTCCAGAGGGGCTGTGATGAAAACATCAAGGCATCTGAGATCGCGAAGGATGTAGTTGGAGCATCTGCCGACGAAGATCGCGGAACCTTTCGCCGCTATATTCTTTATGGCCTCGCTCTGGATTTTGAAGAGGTCGTTGTCTCCGACGTAGTTCTGGGCACCGCCGAACCTGACGTTCCCGAAGAATGATGAAAGGTTGAATATGTTTCTTTTCTCATCGCTGCGCTCAAACAGTTCCTTACTGAATCCGCTCTCGTCCGCAGCCTTTGAAATCAGTTCGTTGTCATAGACCGGGATGTTGAGGATTTCGCTGATTCTTAGTGCGATAAGCTTCCCGCCACTGCCGAACTGCCGTCCGATGTTGATTATTGTGCTTTGTCCGTTCATATTCATTAGTGTTTCTATGAGATTGCGCTTCCAAGAATTGTCGGTTCGTCGCCGTCTTTCAGTTTGCCGAACTTGCGCATAAGGCTGTGGATCATGAAAAGAGTGGTGACCGCAGCCAATGCGTCGGCTATAGGGAAGGCCGCGAACACTCCGTGGATGTCAAAGAACAGCGGCATGATGTACAACAGCGGCACAAGGTATAGGAGTTGTCGGCTGAGTGACAGGAAGATGGACTTTTTGACCATCCCGAGGCTTTGGAACAAGTTTGTCGAGACCATCTGCCAACCGACGATCAGCACCACGGGGTTCATTACTCTCAATCCCTTGTCAGCCACCTCTTTAAGACTCGGATCGTTGGTGAATATGCTGACCATCACACCGGGGCAGAATTCTGACGCCACAAACCATAGTCCCGTGATTATGGTAGCCCAGATGGAGGTACGCATGAAGACTTCGCGGACCCTGGAATATTTCCTCGCACCGAAATTGTACCCGGCGATAGGCTGCATCCCTTGGTTGAATCCCATGACGACCATGATGAACAGGAAGTTGATCCTGTTGATGATTCCGAACGCTCCGATGGCGAGGTCTCCGCCGTATTTGAGCAGTTGCTGGTTGATGAACATGGTCACGATGCATGAGGCCGAGTTCATCAGGAACGGTCCCATTCCGATTGACAAGGAGTCTTTTGCGATCCTCCAGTCGAACCCGAAGAATGTCTTCGGCAGATGGAGGACATTGTCTTTCCTTGTGAAGTAGTAGATTGAATATGTCAACGAAATGACCTGACAGAGAACCGTCGCGAGCGCCGCGCCGCGGACACCCATCCCGAAGGTGAAGATGAAGATCGGATCAAGGATGCTGTTGAGAATCACCGTGAACAGGGTCAGCCCCATCGCCATCTTTGGGTTGCCGGAGGATCGGATGACGTTGTTCAGACCGAAATAGAGGTGCGTTACGACATTCCCGTATAGGATGATCTCCATATACTCTCTGGCGTACCTAAGAGTGTTCTCGCTCGCTCCGAAGAAGTAAAGGATCGGATCCAGAAACATCAGGCAGAACACCGTGAACAGAAGTCCCACGATGCAGTTGAGGGTTACTTCGTTGGCCAGAATCTTGTTGGCGACCTTGTAGTTTTTTTGTCCGAGCAGCACGGAGATCATTGTCGCCGCACCTACTCCGACAAGGGTTCCCAAGGCGGTGCTCAGGTTCATCAGCGGAAATGTTACCGCAAGTCCTGAGATGGCCAGCGATCCGGTCCCGGGCATGTGCCCGATGTAGATGCTGTCCACCATATTATATAGAGAAGACGCAGTCATGGCTATGATCCCAGGGACTGCGTACTTCTTGAGCAATTTTCCTATGCTCTCACTTCCAAGCTCAGTTGGAGCCGTCTGTGTCTGTGACATTGTATCCTTCCTTATTCTTCTTTATCAACAATCTCGATCTCGAAAGTCAGCGGGGCGAAACTTGGAATCACGTCTCCGCTGCCGCTGTAGCTGTAGCCCAACGCCGAGTAGAACGCGCAGACTCCCTTCTCGTAGGATTTCAGTTTGGAGAGGCAGTAGGCGAACCCGCTGATCGTTGTGCTTCCGTCCGAACTGCTTGACCCTCCGAGCGTGATGTCGGTGTAGGTCTCGCTAAGCTGTACCATCTGCGGCTCATAGGTGTTTGACGAGGAGTAAATTCCGTAGAACTTCGCCGTGTCTTCGATTGTGGTGTCGAACACCTGTCCGTTCAGGAGCCTACCTGTGTAGTTGATGTAGAAGGTGGTGTCCGTCGGGAATGTGGTGGTGTCCGTCGGCTCCTTGAGCCGCTGGTAGTAGTACCCGTAGAATGTGGAATCGACATCGTTCATCATGCGCGCCGTGTACCTTTCCAAGGAATCGACTTCCCACTTGTTGATGTTGTCTGTCTTGTCAGTCAAAGTAATCGTGTAGATGGCGTTGCTTCCGCTCTTGTTCTTGTAGAATTCCTCGGCGGTAGTGTAGTATTTCTCGCTGGAGGATGTCGATATCGTTGAATTGAGCCATCCCGGCACGACCACTTTCCTCGTCCCTCCGATCCTCATGCCTTTTATGGCGTCCAGAACGCCCGGCTGGGTGACATAGTAGGAATCCATCACCACTGTCGGGCCATAATAATTGCCTTTCGTGTAGCTGCCTGTCTGCTGCGCCACTTTCTCTTCGGATGTGCTGCTGATGTTTCCGTCCAGATCCGTGGATGTGTAGCGGATGAAATAATAATAGTCGTCATCCGTGACGGCTTCTCCCGCGCCTGGCTGGTCTTCGATGATGTAAACTCCCAGACCGGTAGGCTGGACATCGGGATGGTGCACGCTCATCCATGCGTCGAGGTAGAGCTTGTTGTCTTCATTCTCTGACTCTGTGACCTCCTTGGCACATGCGCCGGCCATCGCGATCGCGGCTGCCGTGATTCCACAGAACTTGATGATCTTGTTTTTGAATATGCTCATATCAGTTTCCTTTCGTTTATTTGTTGGCGACGTCCGTTATCCACAAATGATAGGCCAATGCTGAATTTCCCGGCACTGTTCCTGTCTTGTGTTTTCCGAAGCCGTTTTTCCCGTTGAAGAGAATGTAGCACTCATCCCCGCTCTTTACTCCGATGATGCCCTTTCTGAGACCTTTCACGAGTTTGTCCTCGGAAAGATTGACCGTGCTGATCTTGAACATGGTCGTGTCCGACACGGTCCATTGCGCCGATTCGGCGAACTCCTTGCTGTTGGTGGCGAACATGTTGCCGGAAGACAGGCTGGAGCTGTTGATGAGGTGGCCTACATAGTAGAATGACACGCTGCCGTTCCCCTCAAGGGCTGTGCCTTCGCCATGCTCGACTGTGACCCTTACGGAGCCGTCGAAGTAGTCGACGGTCGCCTCGGAACCTTCGGGAGCGAGAGAGCTGACGATTGACTCAATGTTTTTGTCTTGCTGCGAGTAGGCGTTCTCTGTCTCTGTCTTGCTGCATGATGGAGACAAGATTGTCAGAACGGCGGCTGCCAAAGCAGGTATTATGTGATGATTCTTTGTCATATTCCAAAAAACTCCCCCGTAGCATTCAAGATGTATGCCTCGGCGTCTGACGGTGTGGCCAAATCCTTGCCTACTGTCAGTTTGCCGCCGGCGGCCCGCTCATGTCCTCCTCCATTGAAGAACCTTGCCGCGCAATCGTTGGCCGAAGTGCCGGCCTTGGACCTGACTGAGACCTTGAACGTGTTGTCCTCCTGTGTCAGGAATATGCTCATGCGTACCGTCGCGATCGACAGTGGCATATTCACAAACCCCTCACTCTCGCCTTTCCTGAAATCAAACCTGTCTTGGGTCTGCTTGTCCAAGATGATGTAGGCCACTCCGTACTCTGTGATTTTGAGTTTTTCGTCCATGAGGAATCCCATCAGTCTGAGGCGGTTTTCCCTGTAGTTGTTGTACAGATTTGACAGAATAGCGTCACGATCCACTCCGGCTTCCATCAGCTTTGAGGCCATCTCAAGGGTGCCGGGATAGACGGAATTGGCGAAGTTGTTCGTGTCTGTGGTCATCCCTGTGAGCAAGGCTTCCGCACATTCGGGCGGCAATTTGGAAGCGTCCCCTTGGATGAGGGGCATATTCATCAGGATCCAGAACAACAGTTCACTTGCGGATGAGATCTCCGTTTTTGAGAATACCAAGTCAAATGAGGAAGTCTCCGGGTTCAAATGGTGGTCTATCAGGACTGTGGCCGCCTTTGAATCCCGAAGCAAGTTTTCCATTCCGGCTGTCCGAGAGAAAGAATTGCAGTCCAGGCACATGATCAGATCGCTGGATTCGATCCTTTCGCGCGCTTTCTCCGGCTCATTCTCAAAGATCATCGTCCTGTTCCCCCCTGCCTTCTCCAGCATGAAGCTCAGTGAATCCGGGATGCTGTCAGGTGCGATCATGACCGCGTCCTTGCCTTTGATTACGGTCAGATAACTTGCCATTGCCGCGCCACTCCCTACCGCATCCCCGTCCGGATGGGTGTGGACGACGATGGTTATTCGGGATGAACTGCCCGTCAGCCTGTCTAAAATTGCGATGTCTTTCATTGCTGTCTGCAAAATTACAAATATTATATTGCATTTCATAAATCAATTTTCTAACTTTGTCAAGAATTGACGTATAGTCTTTTCACCGGTAAAGAAAAACATAAAAACCAAGAATAATGAACAAGACACTGAAAACGATTCTCTGCATCGTACTTGCGCTTTGCGCGATCTTTTTAGTCTATGAGATCTACGACGGTATCATGGAACCTGTCAGATTCAACAAGGAAGTTGAGGCCAGGCAGAAGGTCGCTGTCCAAAGGCTGAAGGACATCCGTACTCTTCAGGTTGCCTTCAAGGGCGTGAATGAGAAATTCACAGCTTCATTCGACACCCTCAAGCAGTTCTACAGCAACGGCCAGATGGTCGTTCTTCTTCAGGTCGGCTCAAAGGATGATTCCCTTGCCGTGGCTCACACCAATGAGATCAAGAAGTCCCACAGAGGAATCACGGACGAGGGACTGTACAAACTCTATCAGGAGGGTGACAGGAATCTCGTGTTCCAGATCCAGAACAAGATCGCCGTGAAGGACACCCTTTTCAGGAGCCGTCAGGACTTTGACATCAACACAATCGACCAGATTCCGTTCGCTTGCGAGGGTGAGACCGTCGCCGCTGTCACAAAAATAGAGATGGATGCCATCGTGAAGAAAGTATCAGGTGTGAATGTTCCTCTGTTTGAGGCCAAGATGCCTTGGAAGTCCATTCTTAATGGTCTGAATCATCAGTTGGTTGTCAACAAGGTGGCCGAGTGCAAGGATCAGGGCCGTTACGAAGGTCTCATGGTCGGCAGCGTTACAGCGCCGAACAACAACGTGGGCAACTGGGAATAGGGTGATCATCCAACTCGGAATAGATGGATTGGAATCCAAAACAGAAGGTTAATGGAATATCCATTCAAGTCTGCTTGAATGGATATTCTTTTAAGGTGTCGGATGGTACGATCGGGAGGGAGTCTGGATGGTGCGGTGCGGACATGGTCTTCACCGCTCCAGAGTTTCAGCGTCGTTATCCTAAGGTCGAGGTGTCCTTGTTCACCCCTAAGGTGGCGTTGGTTCCATCTTCCTTTTTCGATGAGTCCTCAATGCGCCAGAGTTTGTCCGACACCGTCATTCTCGGAGAGAACGACGAGATTCGTCATGTAGCGTTCCCGGAGTACGCGGCTGAACTTGTCTATTCTCTGACAATTGGGGAGATGTTGTCAAGAACTGTTTCGCAGGCCGTTCTTGACATGGATGGCGGTCCGGCTGAAATCCTTCCCGAGATGTACTTCATATTGAAGGATCTCGGGAGAATCGATGAGTATAACCGGATTGTGGCCTCCTACGCCGCCGGCTATCTTCATTTGGGAATATCACAGGGGCGCGGCCTGCTTTTGGCGAACGTGTTCCAGGCTACAGACTTCACAACTGCCGAGTACTTCCTGTTCATGGCTGTTAGGAAGCTGCAGCTCAATCCGGAGGTTTCTTCCGTCTATTTCAGAACTCCGCTGTCCGAGGATGAGGAAATGTCCTTGTACCGTTACTTTAAATCAGTCGAACGGTTATGAGGATCATCGGAGGAAGGCTGCGCGGTAAGACCGTCAATCCGCCCGCCGGTTACAAGGCGAGGCCGACAACTGATTTTGCCCGTGAGGGACTTTTCAATGTGCTTGACAACGAGTACGAGTTCGAGGATCTCAAGGTGCTGGATCTGTTCGGGGGGACCGGGGCGGTCGCGTTTGAGTTCGCCTCAAGGGGTGCGGCGAGGGTATGGTCTGTCGAGATGGCCAGAGAGAACGCCTCGTTCATCAAGACGGAAGCTCGCAGGCTTGGCCTTGACAATGTCACGATGGTGCGGGATAATGTGTTTGATTTCCTGGGCGTCTGTCATGAGAAATTTGATGTCGTGTTTGCGGATCCCCCTTACACCCTTGACGGGCTGGAGACATTGCCGGACAAGGTATACTTGGCTGACATACTTCATCCGGGTTGCTATTTCATTCTGGAGCATGGGGAGGAGCATTCTTTCACGGAGCACCGGTATTTCAAGAAGGAGAAGAGGTACGGACGTGTCCATTTCTCTTTCTTCTGCAAAGACGAAGTATCTTCAAACAGTTTCTAAGAACGAGCTTTGGATAGCCTGACGTTCAGACGGTCAGCTGTAACGGCGATGATAATGATTATATTATGATAATGATTATGAGAAGTCATCTTTTTGCGGTTCTGGCGTTATCCCTGACACTTGCCGGAACAGTTTCCGCTCAGGAATGGACTCCGGTCGGGGATCGCATCAGAACATCTTGGGCGGAGGAAGTCACTCCCGCCAATGTCCACAAGGAATATCCCCGTCCGCAGATGGTAAGACCTGAATGGAAATCCCTTAACGGTCTGTGGGAATATTCAATCACCCCTAAGAATTCCGCCGTTCCGGAAAAGTTCGACGGCCGGATTCTTGTGCCGTTCGCAGTGGAGTCATCACTTTCCGGAGTGGGTCGCGCGTTGACTCCTGAGGATGCCCTTTGGTATAGGACAACATTCAAAGTACCGTCCGCATGGAAGGGTAAGCGCTTGATGTTGAACTTCGAGGCGGTGGATTGGCAGGCGGATGTGATTGTGAACGATGTGCAGGTCGGAAGGCACACAGGAGGCTACACCCATTTTTCGTTCGACATCACCCCTTATCTGAAATCCGGAGAAAACACCTTGGTCGTAAGGGTTGAGGATGCCACAGACAATGACTTCCAGCCTCGCGGCAAGCAGGTGAAGGGTCCTAAGGGAATATGGTACACGGCGGTTTCGGGAATATGGCAGAGTGTCTGGATCGAGCCTGTCTCAAAGGCTCATGTGACAGATTACTATGCCGTTTCGGACATCAAAGCCGGTACTATGAGCGTCGCTGTTTCCACCGAAGGCTTGAAGGAAGGGGATGTGGTAATGGTCAAATTGCTTGATGGCGGAGTTGGATACTCGACGGAGAACGACATCACGGGCAAAGTGATCGCTCAGGGGAATACTGTCCCGAACGGGACCGTGAAGCTTCCTGTCTGCGATGCCAGACTGTGGTCTACTGAGTCTCCTTATCTTTACGGACTGGAAGTCTCTGTGCTTCGCGGTGGGAAGGTGATTGATTCCGTGCATGGTTATACGGCCATGAGGGAGGTCTCCCTCTATGTGAAGAACAAAAACACAAAACTGCTGGGTCTCAACGGACAGCCTCTTTTCCAATTCGGCCCTCTCGATCAGGGCTGGTGGCCGGACGGACTCTACACGGCTCCGACAGACGAGGCCCTGAAGTATGATATTCGCAAGACCAAGGATTTCGGATTTAACATGATCCGCAAGCACATCAAGGTTGAGCCGGCCCGCTGGTTCTACTATTGTGACCAGCTCGGAATGCTGGTTTGGCAGGACATGCCTTGCTTCGGCTCCAACAACCTTAACAAGTGGGGAATCCATAACTATAATGAGGGTACTGATTTTCCGGCCACACCTCAGGCCAAGGCCAATTATTACAAGGAGTGGTCCGAGATCATCGCTCAGGTGAAGAAGTTCCCTTGTGTCGTGATGTGGGTTCCGTTCAACGAGGCCTGGAGTCAGTTCGACACCAAGGCGGTTGTGGATTTCACAAGGGCTTTGGATCCGACGAGACTCATCAATATGTCCTCCGGCGGCAACTGGGAGCCGGATTGCGGAGACATTATGGACAATCATCACTATCCATACCCGGCGATGTACCTTTGGGAAACGAAGATGGCGAATGTCGTTGGAGAGTTTGGCGGCATAGGTCTTCCTCTGGAAGGCCATTTATGGCAGCCTGACCGTAACTGGGGATATGTCCAGTACAAGAACGGAGACGAGGTGATTAAGGAATATGAAAGGTTCGCGGAGCATCTCATCCTTCTTGTCAAGCAAGGTGTCTGCGGAGCTGTCTATACCCAGACGACAGATGTCGAGGGAGAGGTCAACGGCCTTATGACTTACGACCGTAAGGTAGTCAAACTGGACGAGAAGAAGCTCCGTGAGATAAACACGAAGGTGATCAAATCAATGCCTATAAAATAATTAACGAATAGAAAAATGGAAAATCTTTTTGACATCAAAGGGAAAGTTGTCGTGATGACCGGTGCCTGTGGGGTTCTCGGTGCGACCATCGTGAAATATTTTGCGGCGCAGGGCGCCAAGGTCGCTCTTCTGGATCTTGACCGCGCGGCCGAGAAGGGGGAGGCTATTGTAGCCGAGATCAAGGCCGAGGGTGGGGAAGCTTGCTTCCTGCCTACCAACGTGCTTGACAAGGAGGTTCTTGAGGCCAACTGCAAGGAAATAGTGGAGAGATTCGGCGGGATCGACATACTGCTGAACGCCGCCGGTGGAAACATGGCCGCCGCGACGGTCCCTCCTGAGAAGACAATCTTCGACCTTGATGTAGAGGCAGTGCGCAAGGTCGTGGATCTCAACCTGTTCGGTACGGTCTTTCCTACCATGGTTTTTGCCAAGGCTATGGTCGAGAAGAAGAAAGGCTCGATCATCAATTTCTGCAGTGAGACATCTTTGAGGCCTTTGACCCGTGTCGCCGGTTATGGTGTGGCCAAGGCCGCGGTGGCTAACTGGACCAAGTATCTTGCCGGAGAACTTGCCATAAAGTTCGGCGAGGGCTTCAGGGTCAACGCCATCGCTCCCGGATTCCTGCTCACGAATCAGAACCGTTCCCTGCTCACCAATCCTGACGGAAGCCTGACGGATCGTTCGCACAAGATTCTGGCACACACTCCGTTCGGACGTTTTCTTGAGCCGGAGGAACTTCTCGGGACCCTTCATTGGCTGGCTTCCGATGCCTCGAAGGCCGTGACCGGCACGATCAACGTTGTGGACGGTGGATTTGACGCATTCTCGATTTAGAAGCTGAATATAAAATGAAAAAGGACCTTTATTTGATGCGGGAGAGCTGGAGATGGTACGGTCCCGGCGACCCGATCTCCTTGGATTATGTTCGACAGACCGGCGTGACTGACATCGTTCATGCGCTCCATCATATTCCTAACGGTCAGGTCTGGCCGGTTGAGGAGATCAAGTCCCGTCAGAAGATGATCTCGGATTGGGGACTCACTTGGAGCGTTGTAGAAAGTGTGCCGGTTCATGAACACATCAAGACCCGGACGGGGGACTATCTCAGGTACATCGAGAATTACAAGCAGTCTCTTCGCAATCTGGCCGAGTGCGGCATCAAGTGCGTGACCTACAACTTCATGCCTGTGCTGGACTGGACAAGGACGGATCTGGACTACAGGCTTCCTGACGGCTCGACTTGCCTGCGTTTCGAACGCGCCGCCCTGCTGGCCTTCGATCTTTTCATACTCAAAAGGCCGGGCGCTGAGAAGGAATATTCATCCGAAGACATCGCCAAGGCGAAGGCTCGCTTTGAGAAGATGGACGCCGAGGAGATCCACAAACTCACCCGCACGATGATCGCCGGCCTTCCGGGCAGTGAGGAAAGTTTCACTCTGGATCAGTTCAGAAAAGAGCTTGAACGGTACGACGGGATTGATTCAGAAAAGCTCAGGAGCAATCTGATTTTCTTCTTGAGTCAGATCTGCCCTGTAGCCGACGAGGTCGGAGTGAGGATGGTGATCCATCCGGATGACCCGCCGTTCCCGATTCTCGGACTACCGAGAATCCTTTCCACCGCCGATGATTTTCGCAAGCTCATCACCGCCGTACCTAATTGGTCAAACGGCCTTTGCCTCTGCACCGGCTCCTTCGGCATCAGGGCTGACAACGATCTTGTCGGGATGATGCGCGAGTTCGGTGACAGGACTGACTTCGTGCATTTCAGAAGCACGAAACGTGACGCGGAAGGCAATTATTTCGAGGACACCCACCTTTCCGGCGATGTGGATATGTACGGAATGATGAAGACCTTGTTGGAGGTGATGCAGGAGCGCAGGTTCCGTGTGTTCTGCCGTCCGGATCACGGACACAGGATGTGCGACGACCTTCAGAAGAAGTCCAATCCGGGGTATTCATGCTACGGCAGGATGAGAGGCATCGCCGAGCTTCGCGGCCTCCAGATGGGCATCGCCGGCTCGCTTTATTCAGAGGGGTAAATTTCCGGCCGATAATTGATTGTATTTGCAAATATATTCATTATGAAGACATTGAGAACCACTTTTTTGGCAATCTGCCTTTCTCTCGTGACCGCTTCGGCGGGATATTCACAGAACCACTATCAGCCGACACCGGAGAATCTTCAGGCGCGTCGCCAACTCGTCAACGATCGCTTCGGAATATTCCTGCATTGGGGAATTTATGCCTCGTATGCGCAGGGGGAGTGGTACCTTCAGCTTGGGGGACTGAACAAGGATGAATATGCCCACGCGGCGGCCGCCTTCTATCCGGCCGGTTACAACGCCGAGGAATGGGTCAAGGCTTTCAAGGATGCCGGAGCCGGCTATGTGACGATCACTTCCCGCCATCATGACGGCTTCTCCATGTTTGACACAAAGGCCTCGGACTACAACATCGTAAAGGCTACCCCTTGGGGAAAGGATGTGATGCGGGATCTCGCTGACGCATGCCACAAGGAAGGCCTCAGCCTCCAGTTCTATTATTCCATTCTGGACTGGATCCGGGAGGATTTCCCGATTGGCGAGTCCGGCCGCAATACCGGCCGCAAAGGGGATCATCCTGACTATGACCACTACCTTGACTTCATGAAACAGCAGGTCAAGGAGTTGATGACACAGTACGCCCCTGTCCGCGCCCTATGGTTCGACGGCTATTGGGACCACAAGCGTGACTCGATTCCTTTCAACTGGAAGATGCCGGAGTTCTATGAATATATTCATTCAGTCAACCCGGCTTGTTTGATTGGCAACAACCATCATATCCAACCGATTGAAGGAGAGGATTTCCAGATGTTCGAGCGGGATCTTCCGGGACAGAACACCGCCGGCTATTCCGAAGGACAGACGGTCAGCGACAAGCTGCCGCTTGAGATGTGTCAGACGATGAACCACACATGGGGGTACAGTGTCTCCGACCGGGATTACAAGACCGCGGCGCAACTCATAGGCACTCTTGCCAAGGCCGTTTCGATGAACACCAATCTTTTGCTGAACATAGGCCCCCGCGCAGACGGTCGCCTTCCTGACGCGGCTCTTGCCTTGCTGAAGGAGATCGGACAGTGGATGAGGGTCAATGGCGAGTCCATCAAAGGCTGCGGGCCGGGACCGGTCGCCGAGCGGGAGTGGGGAGTGTCAACCGCCCCTCTGGCCGGAGGCAAGACCTTCTATGTTCATGTGCTTCAGAATCCTGGCGCTGTCCTTGAGATTCCGATCGCCAAAAAAGCCAAGGTCAAGTCTGTGACCGTATTGGCTGACGGATCCGCCCTTGAGATGAAGAAAGTCGGTGAGAAGCTGTTCATCACTCTCCCGGCCGACCTTCCCGCGGAAGACTACGTCATTGCCGTGACGATGAAATAGTTTGTCCTGCACACGGCATCAGCCCGGCCGACGGCCGACTTGACCTCGGCCTGGGTGTAGTACCCCAGCAGCGAGAAGATCAGGTAGATGATTGTCTGGAAATGCTTCTCGGACTTGTTCTCCAGATCGTAAGGGATTCCGGCCAAAAATGATTCCATCCGCTCCAAAGCCCCATCGATGTCATTGCTCTTCAGAGCTTTGTTGAACTGGAGCACGAACGAGGCACTCATCCCATTCGATCCTCTGTAACTGTTGAGAAGCCCTTTGAGGAAGCCTTCCCTGACCTCGCGGTTCGGATAGCCTAAGGTATAGGATTCATCCTCCGGACTGTACCCTTTTATTGTCAGGTAACCAGTCTGGTAGAGAAGCGGCAGGATGCTGTCCGACAACGGGGCGTCATATTCATCAATGATTATGACGGCTTTTTCCTTTGATTGATTTTGATATCTTTCTCCCCCCCCCCCCCCCCCCCCGGCCGTAAACTTGTTCGTAGATGTACAGCTTCTTGTCCAACTCGTCAAACAGCTCTTCTTCTGAGCAGTGCTTCGCCGTGGACATATCAAAGTGGATCACCGGATGCTTTGTCCACTCTTTTTTAAGTTCTCCGGCCTGCAGCCCGTTTGAACCGGATAATCACAGAATGTTTGAATATATTTGCGACGTTACAGAACGGTTTTTTTACCCACTGCCGCATTATAGCATTTTGAGACGTTATTTTTGCAGAAGAAAACAAAACGCTTATGATGAGAGGTATCACCAAATTCCGCTGCCCCAAGTGCGGCCACATCTTCGAAGCCCCCGACATCGAAGACAACGCCACCGTATTTACAGCGCCTATGCCCTGCCCGAAGTGTGGGACTATGAGTAATCAATTGGACTTCTCGGTTGGGTACGATCGTTGGTTGAGAAAGCAAGCAATAATCAATCCTCCAACAAAGAATGACACGGCATCTTGAATCAGAAAATATATTGAGTAAAAGTCTGAGGAGGTCTTGACACACTTGCTGAATTTCTTTTCCACAAGAGACATTAGGTAATTCATCTCCGGAATCTGTCTGCCATAGTCGTTTCATCAATTAGCCATCACAAATACAACTTTTTTGCGGCCGAATAGCAAATCATGACACCGTGTTTTGCACGTCACGTAGTATTCCCAAAAATCATTATCTTTGCGTACTGGTTAGTAAGTAATTATTATGTGGCTATCGTTAGCGTTCCTGTCAGCGATCCTGCTTGGATTCTACGACTCCTTCAAAAAGGAATCCCTTGGCGGCAATGCCGTAATCCCCGTGCTGTTTCTTAACACGTTGTTCTGCTCGTTGATATTCATCCCGTTCATTATTCTGTCCTACAAGACACCAGTCCTTGACGGAAGCATCTTCAAGGTCGGTGAATATGGTGGTTGGGCTGTCCAGAAGTGGATTCTGCTGAAAAGTGCCATTGTCCTCAGCTCCTGGACGCTGGGCTATTACGGGATGAAACATCTGCCGCTGACGATTGTCGGGCCTATCAATGCCACACGCCCGGTCCTTGTTTTGGTCGGAGCGATGCTGGTCTTCGGCGAGAAACTGAACTCTCTCCAATGGGTCGGTGTACTGCTGGCGGTGGTGTCCTTCTTCCTTTTGAGTCGCAGTGGAAAGAAGGAAGGGATTGATTTTGAGCATAATGTCTGGATCTATGCCGTTGTCGGGGCGGCTATCCTCGGAGCCATCAGCGGACTCTACGACAAATTCCTTATGGATCCGAACGGTCTGGCGATGGACAAAATGTCCGTCCAGAGTTGGTACAACATCTACCAATGCGGAATGATGGGCGTGATGATGCTCCTGGTGTGGTATCCGAACCGGAAGAAGACCACCCCTTTTCAGTGGCGTTGGCCGATCATATTCATCTCCATATTCCTGAGTGTCGCTGACTTTGTCTATCTCTATGCCTTGACGCTTCCGGGCGCGATGATTTCCATTGTCTCGATGATCCGCCGCGGCAGCGTCATAGTAAGTTTCCTCTTCGCCGCCATAGTCTTCAAGGAAAAGAACCTCCGCAGCAAAGCCATAGACCTCGCCCTTGTCCTCCTCGGAATGGTCTTCCTCTACCTCGGCTCCAGATAGTTCGCATCGGTCGCCGGGTTGATGCCCTATGGTCGCAAAGAAATTTCCCCTTGCCGCAATTTTTGTAACGTGAAAAATTCGGCAGGGGGAAATTTTTGGACTTGATCCGAAACAAGGTCGAGTTGACCTCGCCGAAAAATAAGGAAAAGGGGCTTGACTAATGCTTTTTAGTCAGCCCCATTTATGAATACGTTAGTGAAAACTAACTATTTGCTCTGCTCGATGGCGGCCTGAGCGGCGGACAGACGCGCGATAGGCACACGGAATGGCGAGCAGGAAACGTAGTCAACACCGATCTTGTTGAAGAAACGGATTGACGCAGGGTCTCCGCCGTGCTCTCCGCAGACACCGCACTTGAGGTCAGGCCTCTTTGAGCGGCCGGCCTGGATACCGAACTCTACCAGTTTGCCGACGCTCTTTGTGTCGATGGTCTGGAACGGATCGGCATCGAGGATCTTGTTGCCAAGATATTCACCCATGAAGGTGCCGACGTCATCGCGTGAGAAACCGAATGTCATCTGGGTGAGGTCGTTGGTCCCGAATGAGAAGAACTCCGCGGCGCGGGCCATCCTGTCGGCGGTCAGAGCGGCGCGAGGGATCTCGATCATAGTTCCGAAATTGTAAAGGATGAACTGGCGTGTGGTTCCTTCAACCTCAGCTTTCACCTTGTCGCAGATCGCTCTCTGGAAGCTGAGCTCACGGGCGGAGATCGTCACAGGAATCATGATCTCAGGGTGAGGGTTGAAGCCTTCCTGCTGAAGTTCGGCGGTGGCTGTGAATATGGCTCTGTACTGGGTCTCGGCGATGAGCGGGTAGGACATGTGCAGACGCACACCTCTATGACCCATCATCGGGTTGACCTCATGAAGAGCCTCGCCGCGCTTCTCGATGTCCTCAACCGTGACTCCGAGCTCCTTGGCGATTTCCTTCTCCTTTTCTTCTGTCTTAGGAACAAATTCGTGTAGAGGCGGGTCGAGAAGACGGAACACAACCGGCTTGCCGTCCATGATTCTCATGGTACTCTTGGCGGACGCCTTGATGTAAGGCTCAAGTTCAGCGAGAGCCGCTTTCCTTTCCGCATCGGTGTTGCAGAGAATCATCTTGCGAAGTTTGGCGAGAGGCTGCTCGGAATTGACTCCGTAGAACATGTGCTCAATACGGAACAGACCGATTCCCTCCGCACCGAAACTGAGCGCCTTCTGCGCATCCTCCGGGGTGTCGGCGTTGGTCCTGACACCGATTTTGCGGAACTTGTCGACGATTGACATGAACTTGATGAACAGAGGGTTCTCTGAAGCGTCCATCGTGTCGATCTTCTCTCCGTAAACGAATCCCTTTGTTCCGTTGAGGCTCATCCAGTCTCCTTCCTTGAATGTCTTGTCGCCGAATGAGACGGTCTTGGCCTCGAAGTTGATCTTCATAGCTTCGCAGCCCACGATGCAGCACTTTCCCCATCCGCGTGCCACAAGGGCGGCGTGAGATGTCATGCCGCCGCGGGTTGTGAGGATACCATTGGCCGCGCGCATGCCCTCGATGTCCTCAGGAGAGGTCTCCTCACGGATAAGGATGGCTTTCTTGCCGTTGGCGTTGGCCTCCATCGCAGCCTCGGATGTGAACACAATCTGTCCTACGGCTCCGCCCGGAGATGCCGGAAGACCGATGGCGAGAACCTTTGACTTCTTTTCCGAGGCGGGGTCAAGAATCGGGTGAAGAAGCTCGTCAAGCTGTGCGGGGGAAACCCTCATCACGGCGGTCTTCTCATCGATCATCTTCTCGTCCACCATGTCCATCGCCATCTGCAGGGCGGCCAGGCCGGTTCTCTTGCCGATGCGGCACTGGAGCATCCAAAGATGTCCCTCCTGGATGGTGAACTCGATGTCCTGCATGTCGTGGAAATGTCGCTCAAGTCTCAGACGTATTTCATCAAGTTCCTTGTAAACCTCCGGCATGGCGGTCTCAAGGGACTGGAGATCCTTGTTCTTCTCTGTCTTTGTGGCTTCGTTGAGAGGGTTAGGCGTACGGATTCCGGCCACGACATCCTCGCCTTGGGCGTTGATCAGCCATTCGCCGTAGAACTTGTTGTCTCCGGTGGCTGGGTTGCGTGAGAAAGCCACACCGGTGGCTGATGTGTTACCCATGTTGCCGAACACCATTGACTGCACGTTCACCGCCGTCCCCCAGTCATCAGGAATCTTCTCGATCCTTCTGTAGGCGATGGCTCTCTTTCCGTTCCAAGACTTGAACACGCCGCCGATCGAACCCCAAAGCTGATCCCCGGCCGTGTCAGGGAAGTCCACACCGAGAACTTCCTTAACCTTTGCCTTGAACTTCTCGCAAAGGTCCTGAAGCTCCTCGGCCGTTATGTCGGTGTCGGACTTGTAGCCCTTCTTCTCCTTGAGATCCATCATCATTCTGTCAAGCTGCTGGCGGATTCCCTGGCCGTCGGCCGGCTCAATGCCCTCGGCTTTCTCCATGACGACATCAGAGTACATCATGATCAGACGCCTGTAAGCGTCATAGACGAACCTTGGGTTGCCCGTCTTCTGGATCATTCCCGGAAGTGTGTCGGAGCAGAGGCCGATGTTGAGGATGGTGTCCATCATGCCTGGCATTGAGCTTCTTGCGCCGGAACGGCAGCTTACGAGAAGCGGATCGGACGGATCCCCGAATTTCTTGCCCATGATGGTCTCGGTGGCTTTCAAAGCCTCGGCGACCTCTTTCTTGAGTTCTTCAGTATAGCCTCCGCCGAGTGAGTAATACTCCGCGCAGCATTCAGTTGTGATTGTGAATCCGGCAGGTACCGGCATGCCGAGCTTGCTCATCTCGGCCAGATTGGCTCCTTTCCCTCCAAGGAGCTCACGCATTTGTCCGTCGCCTTCCGCGGTTTTGCCGCCGAAGCGATAGACTCTTTTCTTTTTGTCGAACATATTATTAATAATTTGTTTTATAGACGTTCCGATAAATACAGACTACAAAATTACTAAAAACTTTGGTTATAGCAATTACGGAAACTTCAAAAAAACTTTCCTCTGACTTCAAAAAATGTTACTGAGGCGGCTTGCTATTTTCATATTCTTACAATAGCCGCGACGCGATGTCGGAAAGCTCACTTCTCTCACCAATCTTCAGGAATATGTGTTCAAACAGCTTCTGCCTGTCCATCTTCTCGTTCAGGTGGGACAGTCCGTTGGACCATTGATCCAAATAAGGCTGGTCAATCTGGAATATGTCGCCGGTGAACACCATCTTCGTTCCCTCTCCGGCTCTCGTGATGATTGTCTTCACCTCGTTTGGAGTGAGGTTCTGTGCCTCGTCACAGATGAGGAACACCCGTCCGAGACTCCTCCCCCTGATGTAAGCCAGAGGCGAAATCAGAAGTTTCTCTTCCTTAAGCATCGCCTCGATCCTCAGAGCCTCCTTGCTGGAAGGGCGGAACTGCGCCTTGATGACATTAAGGTTGTCCATCAGTGGCTGGATGAACGGACTCATCTTCGCCTTCTGGTCTCCAGGGATGAATCCGATGTCTTGATTGCCAAGCACTATCGTAGGCCTTGTAAGGATAATCTGGTCAAAGTCCTTGGCCTGTTCCAGGGCGGCGGCCAGTGCCAGCAGAGTCTTTCCTGTTCCCGCCCCGCCGGTCATCGAGACCAGTTGTATGGCCGGATTCAGGCAAGCGTCCAGCGCAAATTTCTGTTCGTCGTTGCGTGGGCGTATCCCGTAAGCCACCTTGCTCTTTACCAGTACGATCCGTCCTTTGCTCTCATCGAATCTCGCACATAGAGTCGTGTCTCCGTTTCTGACCTTGTAAAGCTGGTTCGCTTTCGGCTTGAACTTGCAGACATCTTTCCAGTCAACAGACGTGTCAGGACTGTAAGCCAGACTTTGGACAGCTTCCGGGGTCATGCCGTCAAGGTATTGGACCTCCCTGTTTGAGTTTTCGATCTTGTCCTCCTCGATCCTGTCGGTCAGGTAGTCCTGAACCTCCATCCCTGCGGCCTTGGCCTTCATCCTTAGGTTGATGTCCTTGGTGACGAGGGCGACGAACCTGTCGGGATTGTTGTCGCGTACCCAGATCGCTGTCGCAAGAATCCTGTGGTCGGGAATGTCATCGTAGAACATCCCTTTCATGCTGTCCGGGAAAGGATGTCCGGGGTCTATCCTGATGTTGCCCAGTCCTTTTCCTATCGGCACACCGTCCTTCCCGAAGGATTTTCCGTTGGTGATCCGGTCGATGTCCCTCATGAATCCTCTGGCGTTGAACGCCAGATTGTCGTTGCCTTTCTTGAACTTGTCGAGCTCCTCTATCACAGCGATCGGAATAACCAGATCGTTGTCCTGGAACTTTCGGATGGCCTTGCAGTCGTGCAGGATGATGTTCGTGTCAAGAACAAAGATTTTGGGATTCCTGCCGTCCCCTCCGACGTGCGGAGTGTAAGCGTATCTTGCCATATATGCTGTTAATAATCATTTCCACCGCACTCTTTTTCCCCGGCTTCTGAGTGTCAGTCTTCTCCTTCCGATGTCTGGCTGCCGAGCAGGGATTGCAGTATGTTCGCGATTCCGCCGCCGCAGGTCTTCACATTGACCTCGCCGGTACCGGTCACAGGATGGCCGACAGGGTAGTAGGCGATGTCCTGAAGCAGGAACTCGGCATCGACATAGTCGTAGTCTGAATCCTTGATCTGGATGATCGCCCCCGGGATCTCGGAGAACAGAATCCTTACATTTTTGTCCTCGCCGTAAGCCCTTATGATTCCGCTGATGTCGATGTCGGCTCCGACACCCCCTGAACACATCAATTTCAGTGCCGTAAGCAGCCCTCCGTCGCCGACGGTGGCCGCGGAAATGGCGACCTTGTCTTCCACTAATTCCCGGACAACCTCATAACAGTCAATGAAATAGTCTGCGTCGCCGATTTCCGGGAAATTGTCACCGTTCTGCCCTATGGCATCATTGAGAAGCGAACCTCCGAGTCTGAAGTCGCACGAGTCGAACGGAATGTAGATGATCCAGCTGTCCGGATCGGCGGCCAGCTTGTCCGGAACGGCCCTGCGTCTGCCCAGCACGGGATGTTCACTGCCGAACGGTGCGTCGGGCAGGAAGATGTCGTCTTCTTCCTGAGCCGAGACTTTCTCGCACGCCCCGACCTTGAAAGAGGCTAGGCAAAGCCTCCCGTTTTCCGTGAACGAATATGCGTTCAGGCATATTCCCAGATCATTGATGTAGTCCGCGGTGGCTTCGGCGGAGGAGTAGAACGCGGCCATATTCCCGAGCGGCTTGGTGTTCCATCGCCATCTGGCGGCCACGGTCAGGTCGCTGAGTTTGAAGTGCCCGTTCATCCAGGCCACGTCCAGAAGTGCCTTGGCTATTCTGCCTTTTGTGTAGGAGTCGGCGAACGCGGTCTGGAACGGCCTCGGTTCGTCCAAAAGCGATGCGACCGTCGCAAGATAACCTTGAACATTCTGGTCCTGAAAAGTTTTCATGGAAGGCGACGGATCCGTGCTTTCATCGACGATCGGTTCAAAACCCTCTTTTTCAGGAAGGTGATCTTCTTCTTTTGACGCAAGGCAGTCATCAAGCATCTCAGCCGGAGTCAGCCGTCTGGAAACGCCATCGATGATGTACTTCGAATGAAGCGCTGATGTTTTTTCTTTCATTCCGCTAGAATATGTCCGTAAATTTAAGTAAATTTGAGTTCAGTTCAAAAACAAGTAGATCAGACAAGAATGAAACCATTTTCCAAGAAGAGTTACCGGGAGAAGGTTGAGGCGATATTCACAAGATTTCCTTCGGTTCAGAAAGTGCCGTTCAAAGATGCCTATAAGCCTGGGCTGGGTAATATGCTCAGGTTTGAGGAATTGCTTGGCAATCCGCACGATAGACTGAGGACAATACACGTTGCCGGCACGAACGGCAAAGGCTCGGTTGCGAATATGCTTGCGTCGGCACTGGCTGCGTGCGGCCTCAAGGTCGGTCTCTATACATCTCCCCACATCGTGGACTTCAGGGAGCGCATGAGGATCGTCGGTCCGGTCGCTGAACCTGTCAATCCTGTCGCCGAGCCTGTCGAAGCGTACCGGTCGGCCAAGGTCGCTTCGACAGACCCGGTGACCGGCGATTGCGCGGAACTGGTGTCCGAGGAATATGTCTATGATTTTCTTTGTCGCTACTGGACGGACATGGATGCTCTTGACCTTTCGTTTTTCGAGATCACGACCGGAATGGCGTTCAAGTGGTTCGCCGATCAGAAGGTTGATGTCGCCGTGATAGAGGTCGGTCTCGGCGGCCGTCTTGACAGTACGAACATCATAACGCCGGATCTTTCGATAGTCACAAGCATCGCACTGGACCATTGCGCCCTACTGGGAAACACATTGGAGGAGATCGCCTGCGAGAAGGCCGGGATATTCAAGGAAAACGTCCCTGCCCTTGTCGGGGAGTATCTTCCCGAGACACGCCCCGTTTTCGAGGCCAATGCCGCCGAGGCCGGCTGCCCGCTTACGTTCGCAGAGGATGTCAAGCCTTCGTTGTGGTACAGAAGCGAAGAGATCCTTAGGAACATGGACCTTCGTGGAAAGTACCAGAGGAAGAACCTCCGCACGGTGCTTTCCGCTATTGACATATTGAGTGACATGCCGGAATATGCCGGTCTGTCGGATTCTCAGGCGGTTGTCGCAGCCATAGTCCGCACGGCCTCCAGGACGGGTTTCCACGGTCGTTGGGAAAGGCTTTCGCTACAGCCGTTCATCATTGCGGACATCGGTCACAATCCGGCGGCATTGAAGGAGAACTTCGCCCAGTTGGAGTCTATGGTGGCGGAAGGAGAGTGCTCCTCGCTGATTCTGGTCTATGCCATCATGGCTGACAAGGATCTGGACGGCATAATGCCTCTGATTCCGGCCGACGCCACCTGCATATTCACCAATCCCGAGATTCACCGGGCGCTTCCGGAGAAGGAACTGACCGGGCGGTACCGTGCGTTCTGTGTGGCGAACGGAAGATCGGTGAACCGCATCTATGACGCTCCAAATGTGCGTCAGGCTCTTTCGATGGCGATCAGTCTTGCCCGTGAGACTTCGAGGAAACCGGACAACTCCCGTTTCTGTCTCCCGCTGATCTATGTCGGCGGCAGCACCTATCTCGTCAGCGAAGCTGTTCAGATTTTGAGGTCGCTTCAGATGTGACCAAGCAAGATTTTTGCAGGACTGGATTAACCATACATAATGATAACATTTTAAGAATCTTCTAAGTGATGAAAACCGACATGCTGATAACCTCCGCCTCGGTGGTGTTCTTTTGCCTCGTGGTTATGACTGCATCTGCGTTTGTAAGAAAAGGGAAAGATCAGATTCAAACCAAGGACGGTCTTGTGCTGGCGGACCTTTGGAAGGAATATGCCTCCGCAGATAAAGCCGACCGGCCGAAGGAGATGTTGTCCGTGCTGGACACTATCATCTCCAAAGCCAAGACCGAGCGTCTGCACTACGACTTCTACCGCGCCGTCAGCCGGAAAAAGGCGGTTGTCGGCAATCGCGACTGGAAGCTGCGGGACGAGTATGAGGCGTGGCTTGACAAGGAGGTTGATGAATATGCCGAACCGATCGTGACCTTCCATCACAACCTGTCAAAAGAGAACCCTGCCTCACTTACTGACTTTGTACTTGTCAACAAGGCGCGCCTTCAGGCCGGCAGAAACGATGCCTTCTATGGCGATGGACTGGAGGATCTCTGGACCAGGATGGTCAAGGATGATTATGAATATGCCCTCTGGATCCTGGCCGTCATCAAACGTTCGGAAAAGGCGATGTCAATTCTTGATGAATATGTTGGTGATTCCTACCCGAAGGCCGCCTACCTTGAGTACCGCCGGATGGCTGATAAGAACTACAAATACAATGATGACGGACGCGCGGAGAGGATAGCGGCCGCTCGTTCGTTCGCCCAAAAGTACGGAGGCAGGGCTATGTCCCTGTACGGCAAGGCCGTCGTGCTCAGAGGTCAGTTTGACAGTCTGTCCAGGATTAATGAGGGAGTGACACTTGAAGCCTCTTACAGAGCTCTCTACAAATCCTGTCGGCTGGCCGAAAAGGAGCGCCTCTCATATTCAAAAGGCATCGACAAAGTGATCGCCGGGAAGATGAATGATTTTAAACTGTTGATGGAATCCCTTGACAGAAAGGAGATAGGAGTGGCTTTCGAGAAAGGTGTCGCGGTCCTTACACTCCGCAACCTGGATAATGTGAGCGTCGGGTTCGTTCCGGATGTCAAGGATGCCAAGCCTTTGACCAGTAAAATTATAAACAATCCGAAGAAGAGTTTTTATGTTCAGGACACGCTGAGGGTCGAGCTTCCGGAATGCGATGACGGAAACTACATATTCACCGCAAGGAACGGAAAGGTGACCTCGAAGGCGAAATGGACGAAGAAGACTCTTTCCATCGCTGTACGCAATGATAGTGAGCGGATGCGTTTCTTTGTCACTGACTATATGACCGGTGAGCCGGTGGAAAAGGTTGATGTTGAGTTGTATCGTTCCGGAAAGGCTGTCTCGGTGGCCAAGGATGTGACGCTTTGCAAGGACGGTTTCACGCCTTTGCCCGAGGCTGTCGTGAAAGGTCTCAAGGACGGTGCGGCCAGCTGTCTGGTGGCTTCGTACCGTGATCATGACGGATTCCTTCACAAGACGGAGGACCACTACATTTACGGTAACTCGATCTGTTCATCGGATCGGAATGGCGATTCCGGAACTTTCTGCGAGATATTCACAGACAAATCGGCCTACAACCCTGGAGAGAAGGTGGAGTTCAAGGCCGTTCTCTACAAGGGAGACATGAGCAGGAGCCTGCATACCTTTGGGGCAGGTGTAAATGTGAGGGCGGAACTTCTCAACAATGAAGGCAATGCTGTCGGAAGCAAGGATTTGATTACCAATGAATATGGCTCTGTGGCAGGTTCGTTTGACATTCCGTACGGCAGGCGGAACGGAAGTTTTCAGGTAAGGATCTCCTGTGAAAGTGTGAATGTGTCCAAGGGAATTGTTGTTGACGAGTTTGTCCTGCCGACCTACGACCTCTCCTTTGACAAGACCGACAGGCTTTTCATCGTCGGCGACACCGTTGAGGTGACCGGTAAGGTGTCCGGTTTCAGCGGACATCCTCTGTCTTCCGCATCTGTGTCATATTCTGTCGGAATGCGCGGAAAAACTTTCGTTTCGGGGAAGCTGCCCTTGGATACGGACGGCTCGTTCAAGATACATTTCGGGACTGATGACAATGATGGCCCCGGCTTCTTCGGCGTGGCTGTCAAGGTCACAGATGCTACAGGGGAGACAAAGGAATTTTCCAAAGTGGTTTCCGTGCTGAATTATTTCAACCTTGCGGTTGATGTCGTAAACGCTGCAAAAGGGGACATCAACCTTTCGGATGGCCTCCGGAGCGGGACTCCGTTTATGGTTTCGGGAGGAAAGGCCGTTGTGTCGTTCGGAGTCAATGATTTGAGAGGCAACGAGATTGGTTCTCGTATTGGGGTTAGATATTCATTGTCGGATGTGTCCGGCAATGAACTGATTTCCGGCAAGACGTTTTCCGGCAGGACGGTGGAGCTCACGCTTCCCGCCTCCGGAATGTACCTCTTTGAAACCGATGCTGAAATCGTGAGGGAAGACGGCCGTAAGGTGACGGCCGATAGGAAGTTGAAGATACTTCGTGTCGATGATTCGGCCACAGCGCTCGACACCAAGGTCAAGAGCATCTTCAAACTGGTGGGCGACTGTGCCGACGGCATCCTGAACCCGGGTGAGGACATCAAGGTTCAGTTCGGTGCGGGCGAAGGCCCTGTCTGGGCTATGGTTGAACTTTTTGGTGACAGGCGTCAGTTGCTTGAGCACAAGATGGTTCATCTTGACGGCAAGGTGGGGGAGATAGGTTCTCTGACAGAGATTACCTATAATTATAAGGCAGAGTATCCTGATGCCGTCCGGCTGATTGTATTCTATTTCCGTGACGGGAAGAAATACATGTTCGATCAGGAGTTCAGGTGCGGGCGGAAAACGCTCGAATTGCCGCTGACGTTCTCTTCGTTCACCGACAAGGCTTTGCCTGGAACGGAATATTCGTTGACACTGAAATCCGTCCCTGGTGTCGAGGCGGTGGCGACCGTTTTTGACAAGAGTTCGGAAATGATCTCGGCCAATGAATGGACTGCGGTGCGTTTGATTCGGGCCGGAGCGGAGGATGTTTACATCTCAAGCTCCACAGGTGGAGTGCGTGACTGGATGGCCTACGATGATGACATGCTTATCGGAGCCGCACCTCGGAATGTACGTGTACGCGGACTGGGCAGGAGTGATGCTGCCGCGGGAGTGGCTACGATGGCTGGCAGTGCTGAAGGAGGCATCTTTGAGGAGGTGGCTCCGTCGATGATGATGGCGAAAAGTGAGTCTGTTGAAGATGCGGAGGTTCAGGACGTGCGCTCTGATTTTTCGTCAACATTGGCTTTCGAGCCGTTCCTGCGCTCGGATGCAGACGGGAATATATTCCTGAAATTCAAGACTTCCGACAAACTATCGACTTTCGTCGCGCAGGTTTGGGCCCACTCGCCGGAGATGCTCAACGCATGTGTCCGCAAGGAGATTGTGGTGACTGTCCCTGTCAAGGTCTCGGTGGCTGAGCCTAAATATCTTTATAAAGGAGATAAGTTCGTGCTTCACGCCACTGTGTCAAACAGCTCTGACAAGAATGCGGTAGGAGTGGCAGGTCTTCAGATGTATTCATCCAAGAGTCATGAGGGTTCCAAGCCATTCGCTTCATTGTTCAGAAAAGTTACCGTTGCGGCAGACGGTTCCGTGGAGGTGACCTTCGATGTCGATCCTAAGGAATATGATGAGCTTGGGTTGAAGGTGACCTTTGCCGATGATGCCAGGACATTTTCAGACGGCGTTTTTGTCAGTCTGCCGGTTCTCGACGCCAAGCAGACTCTTACGGAGTCCCATTCGGCCTTGCTGCTTGCCGGAGCTGACAAGGCGGCGCTAGTCAAACGCTTGGAGTCCGAGTTTACGGGTACTACTTCCAAAGGTGCTGAGATTAAGGAGGTTGATATCCGTCAGATGATTTTTGATGCGGTTCCATCCAGGGTTGACCCGGAGGGCAAGGATGTGTTGTCGCTGACAGAAGCATTGTATGTCCGTAGAATCGCCGCGTCGCTTGGCGCGGAGGTCGAGGCTGAGATGTCCGATGCGACTCTTGTGGAGAGGATCAAGGCTTGCATGAACGCTGACGGCGGCTTCGGTTGGTTCGAAGGTATGCGCTCATCTCCGGTCGTGACCGCTGTCGTGCTGGAGCGTCTCGCAAAGATGCGTGACGCCGGGCTTGACTTCGGCGGAATGGATGTGGTCGGGTCTGTCAAATGGTTGGATCGCAATCAGTTCCTGTGTACTACAGCGGCTCCTCGCTGGTACGGTTGGTTGTCAATGGAACAATATGTATATGTCCGCTCATTGTACTCATCGGTACCGTTCGATGTTTCGCCGCAGACCAAGGACGACAAGTCTGAATATGCCGGTAATTTCAAGGATTTCAAGAAATCGGTGAAGGACTACCTTGTGCCTTCCGTAAAGGATGGGCGTGGTTTGAACGGACAGATTCTTGCCAAGGCTCGAAGAATCAAGACTTTGGCTAATCTTGTGAACGGCGGGGGCGGCCTTGCTTCCGCTTGGGGGCTGGGACCCATGGCCGAGGCGAAGATGAATAAGTCGATGGCCTCTGACATCCGGACGCTTCTTGAATATGCGGTACAGCATCCGGACGGGGGGTGGTACTACCCTAATGCGGTCATGCCGTTCAGGGGACTGCTTGAGAGCGAGGCCTATGCTCATGCCCTGCTCTGCGACTTGCTGTCCTCTTCGGTCGCCGAGTCTGCCGGAGTGCCTGTTGCAGGGTCGGTCGCTGATCCTGCCGAAGTGTCCTCCTTGGATGACGTGACCGCAAGACAGGTCGCCGACGGCATCCGTCTCTGGCTGATGCTCCAGAAAGAAACCCAGAAATGGGACACCGATCCTGCCTTCGTCGATGCCCTCAATTCCGTGCTGTCCGGCTCGGCGGACATCCTTGCCACAAAGGTAGTGAACCTGACAAAGACATATTCGGCACCGTTTTCCAAGGTCAAGGCCGCGGGCAACGGTTTCACCATCGGGCGTCATTTCTATAAAGAGGCAAGGGGGGAGGATGGAAAGACCGTCCGTTTGGAGATATTCCCTGGGATGAGACTAAGCGTAGGTGACAGGATCATCGCCGAGTATCAGGTCTGGAATCAGGAGAACCGCAGTTTCGTGAAACTGACAGCTCCCCGCGAGGCGGCTTTCCGTCCGGTAAACCAGCTTTCCGGCACTTACGGTTGGTGGCTAAGCCCTCTTTCCGTGGATGGAGTCTGGTCAATCACACCTCAGGGCTACCGGAACGTCAAGACAGACCGTACAGAGTATTATTTCGATGTCTATCCGGAGGAGAAGACCAGCGTGACGGAAGACTTCTTCATCACGCAGGAGGGCATCTTCACAGCTCCGGCCGTGACGATAGAGTCCCTCTATGCCCCTCATTACAGGGCTAATGCCGCATTTGCTGGTGAACTTAAGACAATGAAATAAAATAATTTGATTCTATGGGATCTCTGATTTTTCATTGCCGGACTCTCTTCGCCATTGCTGGATGTTCGGAGAAAACTTCAAAAAAACTTTCAAAAAAACTCGAAAAAGTTTGTGGGAATAAAAAAAAGTAGTACCTTTGCATCACCCGAACGATGAACAACGGGACAACGCTTCGGGAGCTTAGCTCAGTTGGTTCAGAGCGTCTGCCTTACAAGCAGAGGGTCGGGGGTTCGACTCCCTCAGCTCCCACCAAAAAGACCCCTTCAGGATTCCTGAAGGGGTCTTTTTGTGAAAAAAATAACTTGGTGTAGATTTAGAAGCCGTTTAAAAATGGTTCCCGTATTTTATCATGTGGGATTTTCGAGACAGTTTCGGCTTTGGAAGGGGGAGCGTAGCCTTAGCTACGTGACCGATGAGAAAGATGAAAATGGCCGGAAAGGACGCTTAAGAAAAAAGAGGAATTATTTTTAAACAGCTTCTTACAAACTAACAATAAGTTCCTATATATTTATTCATAAAATTCTGTCGCCATGCGTAAGATCCTTATTCTTTTGATGTCAGTTGTCATGCTTTGTGTGTCGTGTTCCGAACAGTTCAATGCCGCGTATCTGCTCTCGGGAGGGGCGAAGGTGGCGCAGGCTGCGGCTTTGGGCGACGCACAGATCCAATCTTACGTCAGTCAGTATGTGCAGAAACTGGATGCCGAGAACACTGTGCTTCCGGAAAGCAGCCCGTACGTGCAGAGAGTCAGAAAAATGACGGCGGGCATCACATCCGCCAACGGTACTCCTCTGAACTTCAAGGTTTACAAGACGAACGAGGTGAACGCTTTCGCCTGCGCTGACGGTAGCGTGAGAATCTATTCCGGTCTTTTGGATGCGATGACGGATGACGAGGCTCTCGGAGTTGTCGGTCATGAGATCGGCCATGTGGCCCTGAAGCACTCAAAGAGGCAGTTCAAACAAGCTCTCCTCACTTCTGCTCTCAGGGATGCCGTGGTCTCGACCGGTGGTACTGTCGCCGTCCTTACCGCATCGCAGTTGGGAGATCTTGGCGAAGCCTTGATGAGCGCTGGTTTCTCAAGGAAGCAGGAGACCGAGGCTGATGACTTTGGCTATGATTTTCTGAAAGGTGCCGGAAAGAATCCTTGGGCCATGGCGATGGCTTTTGAGGAACTCCAGAAACTTTCCAGTGGAAGCACGGCTTCCGGGACCCAGGCCGCTTCGGGTTCTGTAGGACAACTGTTCTCAACTCATCCGGCTACTGCCGACAGAATCTCACGCATGGCTCAAAGAGCCACCAAAGATGGTTACAAGAGACCGTCAAAGTAGTCCAGGCTCGTTCGCTTCTATCGTAAAAACTACTGAAATCGTGTTCCCTGTCCCGTCCACGGCGGTGACAGAGTGTTTGCCGATGTCCGGGCAGAGGGTCATCCGGTGAATCATTTCTGTCTGTCCGACATATTCATTGTCAAGATGCCAATAGACTGTCGCCGAGGGGATTCTGTGCGCAAGGTTGAATGTGATGCCTTGAATCGAGCCGTCCAGCTGGCGCGGAATGTAGATTGCGGCTCCGTTCTCGGGGTAGATGAACTCCATCGGGGAATCGTTGGAACCGTTGCCGCCGGTGTCGGCATGGATGACATATTCGGGGTGGTGCTGCCTGTAGTACCACTCCATGGATGGAGGAAGGACAAACACCTTGTCGCCCTCTATGGTTTTATGGTAGGGACATGGAACGCTCCTGACCGCTTTCCTTGGCAATGCGAGAGTGTCGCAGCGCTCGCAGTCCACGCCTTTAAGGTAGCCTGTCTCGCGGCACACCTCAAAAAGGGCATAATCACCGTACACGGGTTCCTTGAACCAGCCGTTCCGGGAATATTCCCGGTCATATTCCTTGGACGGCAGAAGGTTGAAGATATCGAACATCACCGGGCCGGCGCTCCTCGCCCCGGTCAGCCCCGGTACGCCCTGTCCTTGGGCATTTCCCGCCCACACTCCGACGGCATAGTCCGGAGTCACTCCCACTGCCCATGCGTCTCTGAATCCGTAGCTTGTCCCGGTCTTCCATGCGACTTTCCTTATGGAACCGATCAGGCGCCAGTCCATCTCATCAGGCCTGTTGACTTCCTTCAACGCATCGAATGTCCACCACAGCGCACTTTTGTCTTTGAGAGGGAAGCCATGCAGGCGATCGTCTCTGCCGACATGCGAGGTGTCCGCGCTTTGGTAGGAGGCGGATAACTTTGAGTACGCCGTCGTGACATCCAGAAGTGTTCCCTCGGCTCCTCCGAGGATCAGAGAGAGACCGTAGTGTGAGGCGCTTTTGTCCAGAGATGTCATGCCGCATTTCTTGAGGATGTCCAGAAATCTCGGGACTCCGTACCTGCGCAGCATGTGGACGGACGGGACATTCAGCGAGCGGGCCAATGCCTCAGAAGCTGGGACGGCTCCGTTGAATCTTCTGTTGAAGTTCTGCGGGGAGAATCCATTGAGATTGACAGGGATGTCAGGAAGGAGGGTGTTCGGCAGGATTTCCCCATCCTGAAGCATTGAGCAGTAAAGTAAAGGTTTCAGGATGCTGCCTGTGCTTCTTGGGGAACGGATGATGTCAACTTCGCTGCCGGGACGTTTCCTTTGTGGGTTGGCATTGCCTACATAGGCTAGTGTCTCTCCGGTGAGGACATCCTCGACAATGGCGGCCAGGTCTGAGATTCCTTCTCCCGACAACTCTTGATTCCATTGGTCCGCTATGGCTTGCACCTGCCTTTGCAGACCTATGTCTATTGTGGTGCGGATCCGCTTGCCGGGTGTCGTTTTCCAGTAATATTCCGTAAGGTGGTGAGCCTCCTGCGGTAGAGGCACAGGCTCGGTTGGCAGCGGCTCGTCGCAGGCCAGGACGAAGTCCAGGGAGTCGATGTCTCCTCGTTTGTAGAGCGTGCCCAACAGTCTGTTGCGTTTCTCCAACAGTCTCATCCGGTTTTTTCCTGGATGGATCTCCGCCGGGGCGTTGGGAAGAACCGCAAGTGTGGCGGCCTCACCCCATGTCAGTTCGACGGGCGGTCTGCCGAAATAGCGCCAGGCGGCGGCCTCAAGTCCGACTACATTGCCTCCGAACGGGGCGTGTGATGCGTACAATCCGAGGATTTCCTGTTTGCTGCAACGGAGTTCCAACCGTGTGGCAAGAACGGCTTCGACCATTTTCTGCCAGATAGTCCTTTCTTTCCCTCGTGACATCCGGATGACCTGCATGGTGATTGTACTTCCCCCGCTGGTGACCCGTCCGGCTTTCAGGTTGCCGCAGGCGGCGCGGACAATCGCGACAGGATTGACTCCTGGGTGGTAGGGGAACCATCTGTCCTCAAACCCGATCAAGGCTGTGCGGAACTTTTCCGGAACAGTGTCGGACGGGGGGAATCTCCATTGTCCGTCACTTGCGATCCTTGCCCCCAGCAGTTCCCCGTTCCGGTCTGTGACAACGGTGGAATAGCATGTCCCCTTGAAAAGATCTTTTGGAAGACAGAATAAGTACCCGCCAAGGAGGAGCGAACATGACAGAATGACCGCATCCTTCCTGGTGAGACTTTTAAGTTTCTTCTTGACCCTCGGAATCAATTTTCCAGGCATGGCCTATCCGGTGACTTTTGCAGTGCCGGAGGCCGTGTTGGCGCTGACGTGAGGGTCGTACATGGCTTCACACTTGACGGTCGGCAGGATGAATTCCCCCTGATAGGAGGCATGCATCTTGATCTTGAATGTCTTGCCGGCTCCCTTAGGAAGGTCGAAGAACCAGTTGACGCGGTCATCGCGGATGTCCCGGTAGCGGAACGTGTTGCCCTCGCTTCCTCCGCCAAGCAGCCTGTCGTTCACGATTTCCCACCCGGAAGGGATCATCTCTGTCAGAGCAAGATTGGTGTAGTCTTTCACTTTGCTGACGTTGACTACCTTGATGGTCACTGTGAAATCTGTGCCTTGTGGGATGTCGTGAGGGTTGACCGCACTCCCGTCCGATGTGCTGTAACTTACATTAAGGCTCACTCCGCTCGACCTTGCCTCAATCTTGTCCGCCTTTTCAGGGGAAACGGATGTCACCAACGTCGCATAGAGACTTCCGTCCATCGTGTTGCTGATCTCGATGCAGCCGTTCTCGGTGTCAACATCGGCTCTGGCTATTGATTTGGCGCTTTTTACATGGACGATGTTCTCTCCTTGTCTTACGCCCGCCGAGATTGTGCCTGTGCCTGCCTTCAATGCAAGGTCTCTCATCGCGCAAGTGGTGAAGGCCACTTCTTGGGTAGTGTACGAGCCTTTTGCGAAAATTTCGGCCAGTTCAAGGGCGACATCCATCGCGGCCGGCAGCGCATCGGTGAGGACCAGTGCGTCCAGGGCGATCGCCTTGTCCCTTGCCGCGGACCCGAATGTCATGTCCGTCTCATGGCGGTCGGAGAAGCCTGTCCTCAATCCCGAGATTATCTCATTCGCCACATTCTTCTTTCCGGTCAGGGCGTAGGTGGATGCCAGCATCCATGCCGCCTGGGCGGAGAGGGTCTCGCTTTCTTTCAGTCTGTTCATAGCACCGCTCTCGGCCTCGCCGTTCAACGCCAGAGTGTACAGCCTGTAGGCCTGGACGAGGTCTCCGTTGTCGGAATTCCGGTAGTCCTGAACATTCCTCTTCTGGTACCTTGACCAGCTTGCGAGAACACCTTTGCTCACACTGAACCCGTTCTGTGCGGCCGAGATCATGAACTGTCCCGCCATCGAGCTTACCCACCCGTTGGCGTCGTTATCGCCTGGCCAATAGGTGAATCCTCCGCTCCCAAGCTGTCTCTGGTAGAGTTGTCGGAGAAGGTCAGGGATTTCCTCGTCGATTCGCTTCTGCTTGTCTTCTGAAAGCATCTTTCTGATTGCCAGAAGGCTTATCCCCTTGGACGAGATTTGTTCGGTGCAGGTGTAACCGTAGTCTGTGAGGAATGTGAAGATCCCTCCGCAGTCGATTGACGGGAAACCTGTGAGTTCAAGTGTGGCCCACTGGTCGGCGTCTGAAGTGAACGGATTGAAGTCAAAGCGCTTGGTTCCTCCCTTGGCTATCAGCGCCCTTGAGACGGAGGTGACGTTAGGGTTCGGTGTGCGGACATTGATGCTGATCTTTTCGCTGGCCTTGTGGCCGTCTCCGCTCGCCGTGACATATATTGTCGCGGTTCCGTTTCCGGTGGCTTCGAGGTTGAACTTGATAAGTTTGTCTCCAGGCTTGTCGAAAGAGACAGGTGTCTTGGAATCTCCGTTCACTTTCAGAGGACCCTCGATCCTGACGTTGACCTCTGCGTTTCTGACACCATCCTCAAGGGCGAACACATTGACCGGCATGACCACTTTTTCTCCGGTCCCTATCACTCTTGGCAGAGTCGGAAGAATCATGAGCGGCGATTTGACAGGAACTGTCTTTTCGGCATTGCCATAGGTACCGTCTTTTCCGGCCACCAGCATGACCCTTACGCTTCCGACGTACATCGGGAGTCTTAGCTTGTGAGTGGCAGAACCGCTTTGGAGGGTGAATGGGCCGAGGTATTTGACGATGGCGTTGAAGCGGTTGTCTTTCTTCGCCGAGACGATGAGATTCTCGTCTCCGCCTATGCTGAACATAGGGGAGAATCTGCCGCTGTAGGCTCCGATGACATTGTCGTAAATGTCCCAGGTGCTTACTCCGAGGGCCTCCCTGGCGTACATTGCGTTCCATGGGTCAGGGGTCTTGAACGAAGTAAGGTCAAGCAGCCCCTCGTCCACAATCGCCAACGTGTATGTCATAGGCTTGCCGTTCTTCTCCTTTATCTTGATTGTGAACTCCTCCTCAGGCCGTAGAACGTCAGGCATCCTGATGATCGGCTCAAGGTGTGACGCCTTGTCGCTGACCATGATTGGACGGACTCCATAGAGCCTGATAGGCAGATCGTTGTCCGCTCTCTCGTGTGGCTGGAGCAGAGTGACGTGAATGTAGAAGTTCGGAGCCATCTCGGGTGTCACCTTGAAGGAATATGCCACATTTTCTTCTCCCGTGGCCTTCACCCAGGTTCTGGAAAGGACCTTTCTGGAGTTCTCAAGGGAGACAAGTGCCTGTCCCTTTGATGCGGCCGGGATGTACAGAGTCACTTTCTCGCCTACCTCGTAGGAATCCTTGTCTGTGGAGAAGGACAGCATGGTGAGGGCGTCAGGGTCTGTCTTAGCGGATCTTCCCCTGTAGGCCGGCCAGTCAACATAGACGATGTCTCCGCTGACGTGTCCGCTTTCCGTGTCGGTCACCAGAACCAGATAGCGTCCCCAATCAGGGTAGTCAACCTTGAACGGGATAGTGTCCCCGTTCCGTCCGGACTTGAATGAGCCTGACGCGATGACATTGGCCGAAGAACTGTTGACATAGGAGTCGAGGCTCTCGTTCCTGCTTTCCCACCACCAGCTCCATTTCATCTTGTAAACGGTGTACTTCAGTTCGTGTCCGGAGACATTCTTGCCGTTCTTGTCCACCACGGTGATGTCGATCCGGTAATCCTTGTCTGTTTCCAGACACTCGCTTCCGCCCTCTTTCGGAACCTTGACTCCGACATAGGCCGAGTATGGTGAGTATGGCAACGTTATGGTGCTGAAGCTGACATCTCCGCCAGGCTCCTCGACAGTCGTCACGATGTCCGCCTTGAGCATCCCCGGCGAGTCGTTGGCCGACGGCATCACCACTTTGACCTTGGCTTGACCGTTAGTGTTGAGCTTTGTGTCGATGATCTGATGCTCGCTTGCGGTGAAATCCGTCAGGGGACATGAGAATTTGTACCCTTCATACCCGTTGAATGTCAAGCCTCCCCGTCGGAGGGTCATGCTGGCTTTGGCCGCAAGTCCGGAGGCGGCCGGGCCTGTCAGCCAGTTGGAGGACAGGCTGACAGGCACTGTCTGCCCACCCTCAATCACATCACAACCAAAATCAATGTTTATTTTCAATCTGTTAGGTTTGATGCTTTCTATTTTCAACGGTTTGTGGAAAGATGCCCCTCCGATCTTGAAGTAGGCGTGGTATGTTCCTGTCGGGTCTTCGCTCTTGGTAGGAATCGCGAACGAGTAGAATCCGTTTTTCCCCTCGCTGTTGATCTGTTTCGTGTAGAACTGACCTTCCGGCGTGTAGAGTTCCATGATCGTCGGATGCTTGTCCGGGATTTTGTTCTCCTTGTCTTCCAGAATCATGGTGACGTGGAGAGTGTCTCCCGGCCTCCAGACTCCTCTCTCTCCGTAGATGAATGCCTTGAGTCCTTTTTCGAGCGATTTCCCTCCTACATCGAATCGGCTCAGGGATTTCTGGTCTCCTTCCGTGACCTTGAGGTAACTGGTGGCTCCGCCTCTTTTGGCGACCACCACAAAAGGCTTCCCGGGAAGGGTGATCTCTGCCATTCCGTCAGTGCCGGTTTTGGCATAGCCGATTTCCTTGAGCTGGTAGTTGTAGACGTACAGTTCTGCGTTGAACACTGGGTCTGCCGAGATTATGTCGCTCACACTGACCCAGATACGGTCGCTTCCAGAATATTTGGCTATCACGCCAAGATTGGAAGTGAGCAGATTGATCGCGGGGAATCTGCTGATTTCCATGTAGTATGTAGGCTTGAGAGGGTTGTCCCGGTCGTCCCAGTTGTACACGTCCCAGTCGTAAAACCTGTCATCGTAATAGTGTGGTATGGGATTGTCCCAGGATGCGTTGTCCTCCTCGGTGATTCCCTCGGCCGAGATGTCAACCATTTTGTCGGACGGGGTTCCGCTCTTGAACGAATCGTTTTTGCCATAGACTGAATATTCCTGCTTGAAGGAGATGCGTATGCGGTAGATTGCCCCCGGCTCCTGCCTGAACAGACCCGAAAGATCCACCGAATAGTCCTGCCATTTGTGCAGATTTTTTGACGGGTCGGAGTCCAGACGCAGACAACGTTTGTAGACAAGACGTCCACACCTGCGGAGCGAGAACTCGCCGGAAAGGTCATTCTCCTGTAGGAACATCAGCGCATTTTCCTCGTAAATCTGTATTACCTGAATGTCCACAGCGTTGAGGTTCACCGCCTTGAATGGAAGTATAAGTTCCTTTGGGTTTGGCAGGACATTCCCGGTGATCGGGATCTCGACAGCCGGCTTGACTTCAGTCGAAGAGAATTTTTTTGAATATTCTCCCGCGAGCCTCGTGCCGTCATGGCTTTTCACGGCTTCTGAAATCCGTAGAGTCACCGGACCGTCCGCAGGGCTTTCGTAGAACACTTTGACATGGGCGTTCTCCACTTGGGCGTAACTGCGTCCTGCTCCTTCAACGGAAAAAAGTCCCGAGTTGTCATCTATGTCGGCTATGGCCTCGGTGAAGAAGACATCGATGTAAGGAGTGTCAGAGTCAACCCTTTCGGCGCTCAAGACCTTGAAATCATTCATGGCGGGGATGGTGATCTTAAGTTTCGAGTCGGTGACGAATCCTGTGTCGGATGGCTTCAAGCGGATCTCGAGGAGTCTGTCGGTTGTCCCTCTTTGCAGATTCAGGATTTCGAAATGAAAGTTCCTTGGGTCTGTGCCGGCAGTTACGTTGACTTCCGCACTGTGCTCAATGTAGTCATATTCAAGCATTTTCTGAACTTTCTCAAGCGGCAGCCATTCCGTCAGGGAGATGGTGCCTTCTATGCTTGCCTTGTCCGGGGAGGCTCCGGTGATTGTGATCTCGTTCATCGAGAGCACCGCTTCCTTGATTGCGACAAGGAACTTGAATGAGAACTTCCGGAACTTCCCGGATCCGACCTTTTGAATCTTGTCCAGACGGAGTTTCCCTGTGTAGGACTGCCCTGGCTTGAGCGCTCCTGAATTCGGTATGAATTCAATCATGCTATGGGACAGCCATCTGGCTGTGCCTTTCACAGGTGGGGTGAACGTCAGAATGCCATCTTTGAGGTCGCTCCCTGGTTCGGCGTCAGGGATGTCGGATGCAAGTTCGACACGTATCGTGGACTTGTCTGAGACTATCCCACCGGTGTAGGCCTTTATGAAAGTGGCGAATTCCGTACTTTGTCCTTTGCTTTTGCCAAAACGACTGCATGATGAATATGTCGTGGCCAGCAGTATCACTGTCAGGATGACGATGAAGTTTCTAACCGATGATTTCATTTTATACCTTATATTATATAAGAATTTTCTTGACCTCAAATTTAGGAATTCTTTTCCGTATAATCAAAGGCCGGTCATGAATATGCCGGGTGTGACAAAATGTCAGCCGATGGCTGCTGGCACATCCTTTGATTTTATCCGGGTGTCTCCGGAGTGAGCCGGAGCGAAGATTTAAAAACATTTAAAAAATTTATATCATGATCAAACCATTGGCAGACAGAGTCTTGGTTGAGCCCAAAGAGGCTGAGACAAAGACAGCTTCAGGTCTTTATATTCCTGACACAGCAAAAGAGAAACCTCAGGAAGGCAAGGTGATCGCCGCAGGTCCTGGCAAGAAGGACGAACCTATGGAGGTCAAGGTTGGTGACGAGGTCATCTACGGCAAGTACGCCGGCACGGAGGTTACCGTTGAGGGAAAGAAGTATCTTATCGTGAAACAGTCAGACATCCTGGCTATTCTGTAATTAAATAAGGAGGAAAACATTATGGCTAAAGAAATAAAATTCGATGTTGATGTCCGCTCAAAGATGAAGGAAGGAGCAGACGCTCTTGCGGACGCTGTAAAGGTCACTCTCGGTCCTAAGGGACGTAATGTTGTGATTGACAAGAAATTCGGTGCGCCTCAGGTCACCAAGGACGGCGTGACTGTCGCAAAGGAGGTTGAACTCGCTGACAGGTACGCCAACATGGGCGCCCAGATGGTAAAGGAAGTCGCTTCCAAGACCAACGAGCAGGCCGGTGACGGTACCACAACCGCTACCGTTCTTGCGCAGGCCATCATCAACGTAGGTCTGAAAAATGTTACCGCCGGAGCCAATCCTATGGATCTCAAGAGAGGCATAGACAAGGCTGTCGCCGCTGTTGTCGCCGAACTTAAGAAGAACAGCAAGACGGTAGGTACAGACTACTCTAAAGTAGAGCAGGTCGGCACGATCTCCGCCAACAATGACGCGGCCATCGGCAAACTCATTGCAGACGCCATGTCAAAGGTCAATGGTGACGGCGTGATCACTGTCGAGGAGGCCAAGGGCACTGACACAGAGGTTAAGGTGGTCGAGGGCATGCAGTTTGACAGAGGTTACATCTCTCCTTATTTCATGACCAACTCTGACAAGATGGAGGCTGTCCTGGATGACGCTTCTATCCTCATCACCGACAAGAAGATCTCTTCCATGAAAGACTTCATGCCAATTCTTGAGCCGATCGCCCGTGACGGCAGGGCTCTGCTGATCATTGCGGAGGATGTTGACGGTGAGGCTCTGACGACATTGGTTGTCAACAAACTACGTGGTACGCTCAAGGTCGCTGCGGTAAAGGCTCCTGGTTTCGGAGACCGTCGCAAGGAGATGCTTCAGGACATAGCCACCCTTACCGGCGCCATCGTAGTGTCCGAGGAAAGAGGCTTCACTCTTGAGAACACGACTCCTGACATGCTTGGCAAGGCGGAGAAGGTCACCATCACCAAGGACAACACTACCATCGTAGGTGGAGCCGGCGCCAAGGATGCCATCGCAGACAGGGTCGCCCAAATCCGTAAGCAGATTGAAAACACCACTTCTGACTACGACAAGGAGAAGCTTCAGGAAAGGCTCGGCAAACTGGCCGGTGGAGTCGCTGTGCTCTATGTCGGCGCTGGTTCCGAGATCGAGATGAAGGAGAAGAAAGACAGGGTTGAGGATGCTCTGAACGCCACCCGCGCCGCTGTCGAGGAAGGTTATCTTCCTGGAGGTGGAGTGTCCTACATCCGTGCCGCTGAGGTTCTTAAGGATCTTAAGGGTGAGAATGAGGACGAGACCACCGGTATCCACATCATCGCGCGTGCGATCGAGGAGCCTCTTCGTCAGATAGCCCAGAACGCCGGTGTTGACGGCAGTGTCATCATCCAGAAGATCCGCGAGAATGACGGTGATTTCGGCTACAACGCACGTACCGATGAGTATGTGAACATGCTTGAGGCTGGTGTCATCGATCCTACCAAGGTCGCTCGTGTGGCGCTTGAGAACGCCGCTTCCGTTGCCGGAATGTTCCTTACCACTGAGTGTGGTATCGTTGACATTCCGGAGAAGGAGCCAGCCGCTCCGGCCATGCCTGCCGGCGGAATGATGTAATCGAGGCTTACATTTCATATCTGAGAAACGGGAATCACTTTCGGGTGACTCCCGTTTTTCGTTTGTCGGGCTTGTAGAGGCACCTTCCCTTTAACAAAGTTTAGAAGCTGTTTAAAAATAATTCCTCTTTTTTCTTACGCGGCCTTTCCGGCCATTTTCATCTTTGTCATCGGTCACGTAGCTACGGCTACGCTCCCTTTTCCAAAGCCGAAACTGTCTCGAAAATCCCACATAATAAAATGCGGGAACCATTTTTAAACGGCTTCTTATTATTTTTTAACGCATACTTATTAGATTTGTGACGTTTTTTAGCTATCTTTGACTTTTGATAAAATTATGCGCTAACGTTTTAGCACTGGATTTTTAACCATTGAATAATTATTTATCAAAGAATATGAAAAAAATACTGATTTTAGGGAGCAGCAACACGGACATGACGGTTAAAACACCGACATTGCCGGCTCCCGGAGAAACTGTTTTAGGAGGAGTGTTTACCATGAGCGCCGGTGGGAAAGGTGCCAATCAGGCAGTCGCGGCGAAGAGGGTAGGGGGGAACGTCTCCTTTATTTGCAAAGTCGGGAAAGACGTGTTCGGTGACAATTCAATCAAGCATTACAAGGAAGAAGGTATAGATGTCAGCGGAATCATCCGTTCCGAAAAACCGTCCGGAGTCGCTTTGATCACCGTTGACAAGGATGCGGAGAACTGCATCGTGGTGGCTTCCGGTGCGAATCTGGATTTCACGGATGAGGACATCACCGCTTCCGAGCCGGCTCTCAAATCCTGCGACATCCTTCTGATGCAATTGGAAATCCCTGTGCCGGCGGTGTTGAAGGCGGCGAAGATCGCCCACGAGGCCGGTGCTTTTGTGGTTCTGAATCCGGCGCCGTACGCCGAGCTCCCTGAGGAAATATTCCAATACATCTCATTGTTCATCCCTAATGAGACTGAGCTTGCCTCATTCTCTGGAATGCCTGTTACTGACAAGGAATCCGCCGCCGCAGCCGCCAAGGTCCTGTTCGATAAGGGTGTTGGGAATATGATCGTGACAATGGGAAGCAAGGGTTCCCTTATCCTTGACGGAAGCGACCCACAGTCCGTCCGGGCGCGCAAGGTTCAGGCTGTCGATACTACCGGAGCGGGGGATACCTATTGCGGCTCCATCTGCGTGGCTTTGTCCGAAGGCAAGACTCTCAAGGAGGCTGCGGAGTTCGCTTCCGCCGTGTCAGCCCTTTCCGTGACCAAGATGGGAGCGCAGACTGCCATCCCTACAAGGGACGAGGCCGAAGCCTTCATGGCACAAAATGTCTAATCTTAAATAACACAATTAATTATGTTCATCGTAAACAGTTATGGTCTGGCAGTGTTCTTCTGCTTCATCATCATGCTCTGCTGGGGCTCATGGGGAAACACCCAGAAACTCGCCGCCAAAAGTTGGAGGTATGAGCTCTTCTACTGGGATTATGTGATCGGAATGGTCATATTCTCTCTGCTCCTTGCGCTCACTCTCGGCACATTCGGCCCCGAAGGCCGTCCTTTCTTTCAGGACATCGCGCAAGCTGATTCCTCCGCCATCCTCAGCATCATCATTGGCGGTGTGATATTCAATCTTTCGAATATATGCCTCAGCGCGTCCACCTCTATCGCCGGAATGTCCGTTGCTTTCCCTGTCGGCTGCGGCCTCGCGCTTGTCCTCGGTGTCATCAACAACCTTAGGGTGGAGATGTCCCAGGGCGCCCTCAAGAGCAACTTGACCCTTCTTGCGATCGGTGTGGCTCTCGTGGTTGTGGCTGTCATCCTTAACGGTGTCGCTTCAGGCAAGAAGGCAGGCAACGCAGAGATCAGCAAGGCGGATCAGCGCAAGGGAATCATTCTTGCCGTTGTCGCCGGTGTTGTGATGTCGTTCTTCTCCTCATTCGTGATGAAGGCGATGGATCTCAAGGATTTCGCTAATATGGAACCTGGCAAGGTCGGACCTTACACCGCCATCGTTGTGTTCAGTCTCGCTGTTCTTGTCAGCCACTTCGTGTTCGGACCTATATTCATGAAATGGCCTTTCCAGGGCGCGCCTGTCAAGCTGGGTGAATATTTCAAAGGCAATTCCAAGACGCACCTCGTGGGAATGCTTGGCGGCTGCATCTGGTGCCTTGGTACCGCGCTCAGCTATATCGCCGCGGGAAAGGCCGGAGCTTCCGTTTCCTACGCTCTTGGCCAGGGCGCTCCTATGGTCGCCGCCATCTGGGGAGTCTTTGTGTGGAAAGAATTCAAGGGATCAAACAGGACCGTTTACAGCCTTCTCGGAGCAATGTTCTGTTTCTTCCTTGTCGGCCTTGGAATGATCGTGGCCGCGGGAATGTAGTTTTTTGATCAGAATTTTGAATATGTCGGCTTCAGGCTTGTCTTGAGGCCGATTTTTTTAATTTAGGATAATCCTCCAAAACGATCGGAACTTACATCGGTTTAGACTCGGTTTCAACAAAGGACTATTGAAAACTATTATCGAAAAAATGTCGAAAAAAGTTTGGAGGGAAAGAAAAAAGTACTACCTTTGCACCCGCTTTCAGGAACGGAACTTTGAGTTCAACCTGAAAACAACAGACAAGTTCATTGAAAAGACTGAAGGAAGTACAACAAGTACCGAGAACGAAAAAAGAGAGCGTTGATTCTTTTTTTATTAGG